>NZ_LDPE01000001.1:743432-1486865 GCF_001447995.1 Maribacter dokdonensis DSW-8
ATATCCGTAAATTTTTCACTAAACGTTAATCCATTATCCAAAAACATCCTTTTAATAAAATTGAAATCGGTTTCTAATTTTATCGGTGCATACTTCATAACAATTTGTCTTTCTATTTCAAAGGCTTCAGTTACTGAATTTTTTGAGTTTTCAATATACGGTGGCCTTCCAATTTGTTTTAATAGATTGACTGAAATAGTATCATTGTGCTTTTGTGATTCCGATAGTGCAAATTCATAGGACAATTCTTCCGAGAGTGATAGATTCGCCATTAGACCACTACCAATATAAGCGTGATATAATTCAGGCTGTTTTTGTACCATATAAGCTGCTACCGCTGTTCCCCATGATAAGCCTTCAATGTAAATCCTATCCTTTTTAAAAGTCTCTTTTAGATGTTCTGATAGTTGCAAACCATCTTCCACTATTTGGTTTAAGGTAATTGCTGAATCAGGTATGCTATCATTATAAGCTAGTCCAGACCCTCTTTGATCCCAATAACAAACCGTGAATATATCTTCTAAATCAATCCCAGTGAGTTTATAAATAACCGGTAAAATTGGTGCACCCGGTCCGCCGTGAACTATTAGTAGCACGGGATTATTTTTGTCTTTCCCCCTAATCGTAATTCGTTGTGGCACTCCGTTTATCGTCATGTCCTCGTGCATGGCAATACTATTTGGAAGCACATTACCTTGTTCATCTAAAAAAGGTTCTTCTTCTCCGGAACTATTGATTCGGATAACTAATAAAACAACTAAAATAAATGCAACTAGCGCTCCCAGTAAAACCAAAAACCACTTTCCTATTTTCTTTATTATTTTCATATGACCCTAATTCTTTTTATGGTTGTTCTTGCTATTTTAGCATTATATATCAGATAATTACGGATTAAATTAGCGATTATTCTCGGTTTATCAAGGGCGTAAGCAATTCCGAGTGGATTAGGACGAAGTCAAATCTGCCGTAATTGTGGTTATACATTTTTGTGGGTAGCTTTATTATATAATTTCAAATTAATATCTAAACCAATCTTCTAAGTCTAATCGATTTATCACTGTTAAACAGTTTTTTCATAAAGGAAAATTCGTTTTTTAATGAAATTCCGATTATAGAACTATAGTGATATTTTGTATAGTCTTAGTCTTTGGTTGATTTCAATCTTACTAACGATTAAAATAGCATGATTTTAAAAAGAATAATTGAAATATCTTTTTAAGCTAAATAATCAGTATTAGAATTAGGCATTATGAAATTTAAAATAGTATAAATTATAAGTCCTGAAGCTCCTAATAATGTTGCGATTAAGAAAATTGTTCTTACGTGGTAGGTTTTCCAATCAACATACTCAGCGATTCCAGAGCAAATTCCAGCTATCATTTTATCATTAGATTTTTTAAGTCTTTTGTTATTCATATTCTTATTTTAGGTTAGGTCATTTAGTTGCACACAACGGTCTCGCATAACCGTTAGTTACGGATTAAATTAGCGATTATTTTCGATTTATCAAGGGCATAAGCAATTCCGAGTGGATTAGCACAGCCTGTCCCAATCTTGTTTCGAGATAGTTGAATCTGTCTAAATTTCAATTACCTTGTTCTGTTGTCGTACTTTTTATTCCGATTTATGCACTTCGAGTTCTATTTCAACCATAAATTCAGGAAGTGCCAATCCTTTTACTTCTAGCCAAGAGCCAGTTGGAAATCCATTTTTATAAATTTCAGCACGATATGCTGATTTTTCCAACATTTGCGCCATATCAGTAGTAAAAACATCTTCTTTTACAACATCGTCAAATGTGCAACCAAAGTGTTTCAATATTTTTTCCAGATCAGCATAACAATTCTTCATCTGCTGTTCCATATCGCCAATAGCAGTTGGATTTCCCTCATCATCCATACTTACAGCACCAGAAATTTTAATGCTATTCCCAATTTTCACAGCGTGAGAATATCCATAAGCTTTTTCTACTTCTGGTCGCAATAGAAAATATTCAGGTTTCTCGGGTTCAACAATTACCCCTTCTTCCACTTCTCTAGTTTCCTCCTTTTGTTTTTGTTCACAACTTTGGAATACAAAAACCATTGCAAAAAGTGTTGCCATTAATGCTAATCGGTTAGTTCGTATTTTCATAATTCTGATTGTTTAGTGCCTACATTGGTCGGTTTTCGGCTTTCCCGTTTATATTATCCGTTTCGTTTTTCAGTATGAAGCACGTGGCCTGTGCTATGCGTAGTGGGGAAGTAAGGAAACTTTTCGTTTCCGCCTGCCTTCCGGCAGGTCTATGCATGGATGCTAAATGTTATTGTTTTGCTTTATTTTTTTTCTTATCTAAAGCTAAATCTATTCCCAATAGCTATCGGGATAGCGACTTTATAAATATACGCAGACTTTTGGATTTAGCCCTAAAGTCCGTATTACGTTTAGGTTCTGTTGGCGGTAGTTTTTTTATTTTTCCAAATCTTGATTTTCGATACCCATTTTGGATTGCTTTAATTCGTTTGAACAAATATTAAAGTCTAGAATCAAATGATTAGGTCGAAATCGGATTGAGCAAGAGTCAAGTTTTTTTCCCGTTCCTATATTCAGTCCATTTTTATAGATATAATAGGTTGTATATCTAGGTCCAGCAAAACCAATACAACTTTTATCTTGTACTTCATATTCGTTAATTTTGGCAATTATTTTGACGTCACATTCTTCTCCCGCAGCTTTTAGAAATTTGGTCAAAAGAAAATAGCCTCCTGCAACTATTAATGCAAAAACAGAAACAACAATAATTAAAATTCTTTTGAGTTTCATAATTCACTTTTTCCATTTAAAAGCAACCGTAAGTTTTTAGAAATTACCGCCAACTATTGTATATGAACACAATTGTACATATCCCTAAATATAAAAATATATGTACAATTGTAATTTACTCTTATGTACTAAATTCAGCGCTACTCCACCTCTTTCAGTAACACCTCAATTGACTTCTCTAGTTGCTGATCAATGCCGTTTGCAATAACACTGGGTTGGTTTTTAACAATGAATTCTGGATCGGTCTCGTTGTTTTCCATCCACTCGCCTGCTTTGTTTTTGGCACTTACGGGTACTACGCCCCAAACACCTCCATTGGGTAAACGTTCCCAACCGGCAAAGCTACAGGTACCCGGTACGGGCATTCCCACGGTCTTACCGATCTTTAGATCCACATAACCGCTCGCAAAGCAAGAACCATCACTATACATAGATTCATTGAACATGGCCAAGGTTGGTTTTGTCCACCTAGAGGTTGGCTCGCCACCTACTACCCTATCTTCAGTTTCGTAAGATAAAAATGGTATACCGGTAAAAAACATGGCCAGGTCTGCTACTAAATCGCCACCACCATTAAAACGGGTATCTATAATGACCGCTTTTTTATCATTGAACTTGCCCAACATTTCTTCATAAATGGTACGGTAAGGTCCGTCTGCCATGCCCGGTATATGCACATAGCCCAAGGTTCCGTTGCTTTTTTTCAATACTTCTTTTTCATTGGTTTTCACCCAACGATCATACAACAGACCTCCTTCTTCCCTTAGCGAAATAGGCTTTACGGTCAGCTGTTTCTTTTTGCCTTTTTCATCCACAATATCCAGCAGGGTAAAATCTCCGGCAATGCGGTTTAAATAGCGCGCCACATCCGTGCCTGCATCAATAGTTTCACCGTTTATTTTCTGTATGATCATGCCGGGTAAAATGTCAAAACCAGCCTTATCCAACGGACCACCCTTTATGACTTCGGTAATTTTTATTCCGTCGCCTTTATAATCATAATCCATAAAAATACCCAACGATGCGGTTTCATCACCATTTTCAATAGCACCGTAGAAGCGTCCGCCAGCGTGACTCACGTTCAGCTCTCCCAACATTTCCGATACCATTTCCATAAACTCAAAGTCATTGCCAATATGCGGCAGGTATTTTTCATATTCGGAGCGCATAGCTTGCCAATCAATTCCATGAAAGGTAGATGTATAAAATATGCCATTGGTCTTTAGCCAAATGTGATCGAACATAAATTTGCGTTCGGCATCGGCATCCAATACCATTTCGGCTTTCAGTTTTACCGGTTCTTTTTTACCGCCCGCAACATCTACTTTAGAAATGCTACCATCTGATAATAGAAATAAGTTTTCCTTCTTGGCATCCCACTGTAAACTTGCCGATTTTGCTCCTAGTGCCACCAACATTTTGGTGCTTTTGGTACGTATTTCGGTTTCCCAAAGATTATAGTCCTTTTCAAATTTGGTCAGGTAGTACAGTTTTTCCCCATCTTTAGAGAGTACGGCATCAGACAATTTAGAGGAGTGTATGGTTAATCGGGCTTTTCTTCGGTCTACATCCTCCAAATCGAATTTTAAGGTATTTATTTTAGGTTTCTCTTCCTTCTTACCCTTCTTCTTTTTATCGTCTTTATCCTCGCCTTCTTTTTCTTTTTTAGTCTCTTCTATCATTTTCAACAGATCATACTCTTCTTTGGTATTGTTGAATTTGTCCCAAGACTCTTGGGTCAAGAACATGGTATATACATCGGTCTCAAAAGAACCACTGGTGGCATAACTTTTTAGACCGTTACGGTTAGTGAAATACATGATCTGACTACCATCATTCACCCATTTTGGATAGTACTCATAGTAGCCACTTTGGGTCAGGTTTTTACGCTTTTTCCCATCCTTGGATATCAAAAGCACCTCCGTGTTGTTCAGTGAAACACTCCAGTCTACCAATAGCCATTTGCTATCCGGACTCCACTGATAATACTGGTCTCCGTCCCTCATATGTATGATTTCATCTGGAGTCAATAATGTGCTTACCTCTTTTGTTTTTAGATTCTTGACCTTTAAGGTCTTTCTATCTTCTATATATGCCACATAGGTACTATCCGGAGAAAACTCAGGCAAGTAAATATCATTTTTAGACGTTACCAAAGTATCTTCTTTGATCAGGGTAGCCGCAAAGAAATAAGGCTCTTCCGATCGCACCTTTGAAGATTTAAAAATGCTCCACTTGCCATTGCGTTCACTGCTGTACGCTACAGATGTGCCATCTGGCATAAACTTTACAAAGCGTTCCTGTTCCGGGGTGTTGGTGATACGCTTGGTCAAAGAACCATCTACAGAGGTCACAAATACTTCTCCCCTGCTTATGAAAGCAATTTCCTTGCCGTTAGGGGCTACATCCATTTCTTGCACACCACCGTTGACCGATTTATAGGTGATAGCATTACTATCTTCTTGCGTTCTTACTATTATTTCTACCTTCTTAGCACCTTCTCCGGCTTTTAGCGTATAAATTTCGCCATCATAACCAAATGCCAAGGTATTGTCCCCAATACTTAATGAGCGTACCGGGTGAGTCTTAAAACCGGTATGTGCAGTAATTTCAGATGCTCCCGTCAACGACATGGAATAGACATTAAAAGAGCCTTCTTGCTCGCTTAAATAGTAAATGGCACTACCGTCTTTTGAAAATACCGGATTACGGTCTTCCCCTTTAAAATTGGTTAATTTAGTATGTTTTCCCGTTGCTGGTTCATACGACCAAATATCTCTGGTAATAGCAGATGTGTGATGCTTTCTAAAGGCATCTTCATAGCCTTTTTTATCATGGTACACCATTTTAGAGCCATCGGCATTTACTTGTACATCTTCTGCTGGAACGGTCAACACCTGAACTACCCTGCCCCCATTTGCGGGAACACTGTACAGTTCTGGTTGCGATGCTGTTGGGTATTGCCGATGCTCGGCATCATCCAATCGCATGGCGCCAAATAAAACTGCGGTATCGTCAGCAGAAAAACTGAATGCCTTTTCATCGTTACTATGATAGGTCAATCTAGTTGACGGTCCGCCTTTGGCATCCATGACATACACATCAAAATTGCCGTATCTGTCCGAGGAGAAAGCAATTTTTTCTCCGTTCTTGCTCCAAACCGGGGCATAATCATTAGCAACATGGTATGTTAGTTGTTTGGCCACGCCACCATCTACAGGCACTGTAAAGAGGTTTCCTTTGTACGTAAACGCTATAGTTTCACCGTTGGGAGAAATGGCCGGGTAACGTGCCCATTGTGGATTTGTCTGTGCTGAACATACGTACGTTAAGCAAATTGCCATTACCGATAAAAAAGAGTATTTCATGTATTTAAGTAGTTGGTATTTAGTAGATACGAAAGATAGGTATTTGATTTATCTACGGCAATGAAACTATGATCAATGGTATTCAATTCTACATAGATGGTAGAAATTGGCTAATTCTGATTAAATTTACTGTACCGACAAATACTATATTATCTTGATAGAAGAAGAGCATTATTGGACAGAAAGGTATATGAACAAAGATATGGGTTGGGACATTGGCTACCCTTCTACGCCCATTAAAGAATATGCCGATCAATTAACCGATACATCGATTCAGATTTTAATTCCGGGTGCCGGAAATGCTTACGAAGCCGAATACCTTTGGAAACAAGGATTTACCAATGTCCATATTCTAGATATTTCCGAAATCCCATTAAAAGAATTTAAAAAAAGAAACCCCGATTTCCCGGATAAAAACATGCACCAATCTGATTTTTTTGAGTTCAAAGGCCAATACGATCTAATTTTAGAGCAAACCTTTTTCTGCTCCTTTGTACCTACCGATGCCAATAGAAATGCCTATGCCAAACAAATGGCAAGCCTATTGAAACCTAATGGGAAATTAGTGGGACTCTGGTTCACTTTTCCCCTTACCGGTGATATGGAAAAGCGCCCATTTGGCGGAAACAAAGATCTGTACATCAATTATTTATCACCCTATTTTAAAACGATCACTTTCGATCCTTGCTATAACTCCATTAAACCAAGACAGGGGAACGAGTTGTTCGGGATTTTTCAAGTTCTTTGATTGGTTGTTGGTTACTCGTGCTCGTTGCTCGTTGCTCGTTGCTCGTTGCTCGTTGCTCGTTGCTCGGTCACTTCGGCTACGCTCAGTGACCTTGGTTTAGGAGAAACGCATGGCTCAACTATTGGTGGAGACTGAAAACTGATACTGCCAACTGAACAAACTATCACTTCGGCTACGCTCAGTGACCTTATTTACAATGTGATAAAACAAGAATGAAAAACTCATAGCGAAACTGGTTTTTGAAAACTGATACTGTTAACTGAAAACTGATACTGCCTACTGAACAAACTATCACTTCGGCTACGCACAGTGACCTTAATCACTATTTGTCAGTTCGAGTGAATTTCGAGGAACGAGAAATTTGCTTGCCCGCCGAGAAGGAGGGTATCGAGAACCTTTACGTGTTCCAAAAATTCTAGATACCTGCCCGTCGTCAGGCAGGCAACTTTTCAGTTTCCGCTATGCTACAACTAAAAAGCCCCTCGAACTGACCATTCAGCAACGTAAACTACACTGTAACCACTGACTGAAAACTGATACTGCCTACTGAACACTGGACTGCAAAACTGTTAAAGGATTACGGATTCTTCAAAACTACATACTGTTAACATCCTTTTAAGAATACTTCCTTTTCTTTTCCGCTATTTTTAGAAACATAACTAACAAACCACTCAAATGACAAGAAGATTACTCTCCCTGTTGATGCTTTTCGCATCTATTTTCGTTTCTGCACAAGATTTTAAAATGGACCTGGTTCAAGACTTAAAGCCCCGTAATATTGGTCCCGGTGGTATGAGCGGTCGTGTAACCGCCATTGATGTTGTCAATGACAATCCGGATATTATGTATGTAGGTACCGCTTCTGGCGGATTATGGAAATCTACGTCCGGCGGCGTAAAATGGGAACCTATTTTTGATAAAGAAGTGACCGCATCTATTGGTGCGCTTGCTATTCAACAAAGTAATCCGTCCGTAATTTGGGCTGGTACTGGTGAAGGTAACCCAAGAAATAGCTTAAACGGTGGTTACGGAGTATACAAATCCCTTGATGGTGGAAAGACCTGGAAATCTATGGGTCTTGAAAAAACCAGACATATTCATAGAATCAAAATAGACCCCATGAACCCTAACACCGTTTATGTAGGTGCTATTGGATCTCCTTGGGGAGAACACCCAGAACGCGGCGTTTTTAAAACTACCGATGGTGGCGAGACTTGGGAAAAGGTGTTGTTCGTAAATAACAAAACAGGGGTTGCAGATCTTATTATGGATCCTACCAATCCTAATAAGCTGATCGCTGCCATGTGGGAACACAAGCGCGAACCTTGGTTCTTTAACTCCGGTGGTGCAGGTAGCGGACTTTACATGACCCACGATGGTGGTAAAAATTGGAAAAAATTAAGCGAGGAAGATGGCTTACCAGCTGGTGACCTGGGTAGAATTGGTGTAGCCATTGCTCCGGGAAAACCTGAGGTTATCTATGCCTTGGTTGAAGCTAAAAAGAACGCGTTGTACAAATCTGAAGATGGCGGCTTTAAATGGAAGAAAGTAAATGATAAGAGCGATATAGGCAACAGACCTTTCTATTACTCTGAAATTTATGTTGATCCTGAAAATGAAAACAGGGTATTCTCCGTATTCACCTATGTGAACGTTTCGCAAGATGGCGGTAAAAACTTTACGCAATTGATGCCTGCATACCGGGCGGATAATGGGGTACACCCCGATCATCACGCCTTTTGGATCCACCCAGAAAACGGACAGTTTATGATGGACGGTAATGATGGCGGACTTAATATTTCTAAAGATGGCGGAAAAACATGGCGATTTGTGGGCAACCTTCCCGTGGCGCAATTCTACCACATTGCAGTAGATAATGAATATCCATATAATGTCTACGGTGGTATGCAAGATAACGGTTCTTGGAGAGGACCTGCCTATGTTTGGAAATCACAGGGAATTCGTAATAGCTACTGGCAAGAAATTAGTTTTGGTGATGGTTTTGATGTTGTTCCCGATCCTGTAGATTCCAGATATGGGTATACCATGAGCCAACAAGGTAACGTACAACGTTTTGATCATGTAACCGGTGATAACTACATTGTACGCCCTACTCCACCAGATGCGGATACCGAATTACGTTTCAATTGGAACTCGGCCATTAGTCAAGATCCTTTTGATACCAGTACCGTTTATTTTGGTAGTCAGTTTGTACATAAGAGTACGGATAAAGCATTGACTTGGAAAGTGATTTCACCTGATTTGACAACGAACGATCCAGAAAAACAAAAGCAAAGTGAAAGCGGCGGTTTATCTATGGATGCGACTGGTGCCGAAAACCATACCACAATTTTGGTTATTGAACCCTCTGCAGTTGAAAGGGATATGCTTTGGGTAGGTTCTGATGACGGTCGAGTGCACTATACCCAAAACGGAGGTGGAACCTGGACAGAAGTAACCGCAAACATCAAAGGCTTACCTAAAGGAAGTTGGATTCCGCAAATAAAGGCATCTACCCGTAATAAGGGTGAAGCATTGTTGATCGCCAACGACTATAGAAGATTCAATTATACGCCATATGCGTACCGCACCAAAGACTATGGTAAAACTTGGACAAGAATTGTTGATGCCACAGATGTAGAAAGCTATACCCTATCTATTATTGAAGACCCTGAAAATCCTAATTTATTGTTCCTAGGTACCGATGACGGATTGTATGTTTCTTTCAATGCCGGAGAAAAATGGCAGAAATGGACCGAAGGTTTCCCAACGGTTTCTACCAAAGATTTAGCCATTCACCCAAGAGAGCAAGATTTGGTGATCGGTACATTTGGTCGTGCTGCGTGGGTATTAGATGATATTCGTCCGTTACGAGCTCTAGCCGCAGATGCTACCATTTTAAACAAGGAAATAGAATTATTTACTCCGCCAACGGCATATCAGGCATCCTACCAACAACCTACAGGCAGTCGTTTTGGTGCCGATGGTCTTTACCAAGGTGAAAACAGAAAGTCCGGTGCTATGATTACCTTTTATTTAAAGGAAGGTAAAAAATCTGCCAAAAAAGGCAAGGGCATGAAGGGTAGAAAAGAGGATTCATCCGAAGAAAAAACAGAAGAAGAAACAGATAGCGTTGCGTTGACCGGAGTTCAAAAGAAGGATTCCGTTCAGTTCGATTTTTACGATGGCGATAGACTGATTCGAACTTTAAAATACAAGACTCCAGAAAAAGCAGGATTTCACAGAATTTACTGGGGAATGGATGAAAAAGGCGCGGATAGACCTTCTAGAAAAGTACAGACCAAAAAGAAAGAGTCTGGCGGTTTAGACGTAAAACCAGGCACCTATACCATAAAAATGTTATACGGTGATCTGGAAGAAGAAACTACGATTACGGTAAAATCAGACCCACGTTTAGAAGTATCTCAAACAGGAATCAATGAAGCCTATGCAAACGGAAAAGAATTGGAATCATACATGCAGACAGCAGCAGATGCGGTACTGCAATTGGCAAAAAGTAAAGAGGTTGCAGAGAAGTTTCAAAAAGATCTGAAAAAAGAGGACGATAAAAAGTACAAAGAACAAATAGACGCCTCTAAAGATATCATTAAACAAATAGATTCTATCACCGCTATATATTTAGGTAAGGTCGATAAAAGACAAGGAATAACCCGTAGTAAAGAAATGACGGTAATGCAACGTATTCAAATTGCAAGGCGCTACGTAGGATCTAGAAAAACCGGTATGACGGCAACGGAAAAACAATTAATGCAATTTGCCAAAGATGATCTGCAGAGCGCGCTACAAAAAACAAATGCTTTCTTCGCCAAAGAATGGGTAGAATACCAAACTAATATGAAAAGCTTAGATATATCACCTTTTAAAGAAACAGAAGTTTTTAATTTGAATTAATATGTAAAAGTCTAACATTCTAAAAACCAATACTATGAAGTACCTAATGGCTTGCTTTGTGTTTACGCTTATGTTAAGCTGTAAAGAAGAACCTAAAAAACCTTCTATTGCAGAAACGATGAAGACCTATACCATCAAACAAATGATGGATAACGAAGCCATTGGTGGCGGTAGTTTTTCCCCTGATAATTCTAAATTACTTATCTCAAGTAATAGATCTGGTATTTACAACATGTACACAGTGCCTACAAGCGGCGGTGAATTGACTCCCGTTACTATGTCTGACAGTGCATCTGTATTCGCCATATCCTATTTTCCAAAAGATGAACGTATGTTGTTTAGAATGGATGGAAATGGTGATGAGATATTTCATATTTACGTCAGAGATCTAGACGGTACGCAGACCGACCTTACACCGGCAGAAGGTGCCCGTGCATCGTTCTACGGGTGGGCAGAAGATGATATGAGTTTTTACTATACTTCTAACGAGAGAAACCCTAGAAATGATGATATCTATGAAATGGACTTAGAAACTCTTGAGCCTACCCTGATCTATGAAAATACGGAAGGTTATAGCATTGACGGAATTTCCGAGGACAAGAAATATATAACCTTGGGCAAGCCCATCAATACCAATGATTCCGATTTGTTTATTTACACTTTATCGGATAAAAAGCTGACCAAAATCAATGAAAATCAAAGCGCCAACAGTAGCTCTGGATTTTCCAATGATGGTTCTTCTTTGTATTATACCACAGATGATGGAGAGGAATTCTCTTATTTAATGAAGTACGATATTGCCACTGGCAACAGAGAAAAGGTAATGCAAAAAAATTGGGATATATGGGGTACCTATTTTACGGAAAACGGTACCTATCAGGTAACCTATATTAACGAAGACGCCAAGAATGTCATTGAAATAAATAATGTTAGCACCGGTGAAAATGTTGCTCTTCCTTCTTTGGATGGTTTGGACGTAACCAGTGTAGATTTCTCAGATGATGAAAAACTAATGCGTTTTTATGCTGGTGGGTCACACACCCCTTCTAATTTGTTCGTTTATAATTTAGAAACCAAAGAACAGACCCAGTTAACCAATGTTTTAAATAACGAAATAAATGGTGAAGACTTGGTGAACGCAGAAGTAATACGTTACAAGTCTTTTGATGGGGTTGAAATTCCTGCCATTTATTACAAGCCCCACCAGGCAAGTGCGGACACCAAAGTACCTGCATTGGTTTGGGTTCATGGCGGACCGGGCGGACAAAGTAGACAGAACTTTAGCTCATTTATTCAATATTTGACCAATCATGGCTATGCCGTACTAGCCGTTAACAACAGAGGTAGTAGCGGCTATGGCAAAACTTTTTATCAAATGGATGATTTAAACCATGGCGATAAGGATTTAAAAGACTGTGTAGAAGGCAAAAATTGGCTTGCCCAACAGCCAGAAATAGATGCTAATAAAATTGGAATCATTGGCGGCTCTTACGGTGGTTATATGACTATGGCGGCATTGACCTATACCCCAGAAGAGTTTGCCGTTGGGGTAAATTTGTTTGGCGTAACCAATTGGGTACGAACATTAAAAAGTATACCGCCATGGTGGGAGTCTTTTAAAGATGCCTTATATAAAGAATTAGGAGACCCATACAGTGCAGATTCCGTTCGGTTAAAAGAGATTTCCCCTTTGTTTCATACCGATAAGGTGACCAAACCTTTAATTGTTTTACAAGGTTCGCAAGACCCTAGAGTATTACAAGTAGAATCTGACGAAATTGTTGCAGGTGTAAAAAAGAACGGTGTTCCCGTAGAATACGTGCTCTTTGAAGATGAAGGTCATGGTTTTGTAAAAAAAGAAAATCAGATTGAAGCGTATAGTAGGGTTTTAGATTTTTTAGATTTGTATTTGAAGAAGGATAAAGCAACACCCATTGAAGAAGGCGATAAGTAAAGCCAAAATTTTAAGTTTCATATTAAATTAAAGAATGAAGAAAGTTTTTACGTTACTAGTATTATTAGCAACTATTAATCAAATAAATGCTCAAAGTGATGGTACAGGAGAAGACGATTTTGGTAGTTGGTTCATGTATTTTGGAACCAATAAAATTGCCGATAAATGGAGTATACATACCGAAGCTCAATTTAGATATTATGAAATGGCATCGAACTTTAACCAGTTGCTTCTAAGAACTGGGGTGAATTATCATATTAACCCTGATGCTATCGCTACTTTAGGCTACGGGTTTATTGAAACCGACCCTACTTTTACGGAGTTTGATGAACTTGGTGTAAATACTTTAGTTGAAAACAATTCAATTTCCGAGCATCGTATATTTGAGCAGTTCATTCTTAAAAATAAAGTGTGGGAATTTAATTTTGAACATCGTTACCGCCTAGAGCAGCGCTTTGTACAAAACAATTTTACCGGTGAAAGCAACACATTGCACAGAGCTCGTTATAGAATTCAAATGACCTTACCCCTAACCGATATCTTTTTCTTGAATTTCTATGATGAGATTTTCATAAATCTACAAGACAGTGCATTCGGTCAAAACCGTGCCTATGCCGCACTTGGGGTTAATGTTACCGAAGATTTAAGCATGCAATTTGGCTACTTAAAAAATCACTTTACAGGGGCTAATTACGATCGTCTACAAATTGGTGTTTTTTATAACACCGATCTGCGTGGCATTTTTAAAAAGAAGAAGTAAATTTATACCATAAACAAACTACATTATTATGAAAAAAATAGCATTGACTTTCGCGAGTGCATTATTGATCATTTTCGCAAGTTGCAAGGACGCTAAAAAAAGTGAAGATTCTAAAAATGTTGAAGCCACAGCAGAAACTACTGATATGTACAGCTTGGTTCAAGACTCTACCAAGGTAAGTTTCACCGCATACAAAACAACTGATAAAGTGCCAGTTGGCGGTATGTTCAAAAAGATAAACTTTACCAACACAACAAGTGGAGCAACTGCCATGGAAGCTTTAAACGGAACTGAATTTAGTATTCCCGTAAGCAGTTTGTTTACCAATGACCCTACCGGTACTAGAGACCCAAAGCTTTTAGAATTCTTTTTTGGAGTATTAAAAGATACCGAGCTTATTTCTGGTGTGGTTAAGGTAGAAGGTGAAAATAGCTCTATAGACGTTACCTTAAATGGTGAAACCCAAAATATACCCCTTACCTACGAAATGGATGGCGACAACAAAATTACTTTTAGTGGTGTAATGGATTTGGAAAACTGGAACGCTTTAGATGCCGTTGCCTCTATAAACAAAGCTTGTGAAATTTTACATACCGGTAAAGATGGTGTGAGCAAAACTTGGAGCGAAGTTGCCGTTAAAGCCGAAGTGCTTTTGGATAAAAAATAATAACTATTATATATGTATAGATAAGGAGGAGCGTTAACGCTCCTCTTTTTTTATCACTAAAGATTAAAAGTATTGCTCTATGCACTTAACTACTTGATATTACATTATTTATTGGCTAATTTGTTGCTTCACACTAAAATAGATTAACATGAAAATATTAAAAGTTGAATTAGCACTGTTGGCACTATTGGCTGTCTTCAGTTGCAAAGAAGTAAAAAAAGAAGCATCAGAGGCTAAAGAGGAAATGGAAGAATTAATGGATGAGGCAGAAAATGAAATGACAGAACAAGATACTGTTGTAAAGTTTATGCTTGAACCAAAAAGTGATAGCAATGTTAAAGGTGAAGTCATTTTTACCGAAGATGATGGCGAAGTTGATATGGTGGCCATGTTATCTGGCTTGAGCGAAGGCGAACATGCCATACACATTCACCAAACGGCAGACTGTACTGCAGCCGATGGTTCTTCTGCTGGAGGACACTGGAACCCAACAAATGAGCCACATGGTAAATGGGGAGCAAGTGAAGGATATCATAAAGGTGATATAGGTAACTTTAACGCAGATGCCGAGGGTAACGCCAAAGTTGAGTTTTCAACAGACGAATGGTGTATTGGCTGTGATGATGAAAATAAGAACATTTTAGGAAAAGGGGTTATTGTACACCAAGGTGTTGATGATTACACTTCTCAACCTAGTGGTGATGCAGGTGCACGTGTTAGTTGTGCCGGTATTATTGAATAGGGTTAATAATATTTCGGATAAAAGCTGTTCTTAGAACAGCTTTTTCTATTTTTAACCGTTACAAAATATTTAATATGCAATTAGACCTATTGGTTGATCAATTTAAAAAGAAAGACCCTTTGGCTTTCGAAAAGCTATATGGCATGTATAGTGAAAATATCTGTGGTGTTATCAATACCATAGTAAAAAACGATGCCTTGGCCCAAGAAATCTGTCAAGACGTATTTATAAAGATTTGGAATAACTGTGAAAGTTATAATTCTTCTAAAGGTAGATTTTTCACATGGATCCTTAACATAGCCAGAAATGCAGCTATCGATGAAATACGCAGTAGGTCGTATAAAAATGATAAAAAGAATCTTTCCGCAGATTACTTCGTAGGTATTTTACAGCACAGGGAAGAAGAAGAAAGTTCATCTGTAGATACTAAAGGTCTAAGAAAACTTGTTAATAATTTAAAGGAAAAATGTGTTCAGATCATTGAACTGTTATACTTTAGGGGTTATACACAAAAAGATGCTGCAGAAGAATTGGAAATTCCCTTAGGCACTGTAAAAACAAGAAATAGAAGTTGCATTTCCCAATTAAGGGAGAATATGGAGGTAAGATAGTATGGATGTAGAAAAATACATAGCATCGGGAATTTTGGAGCTTTACGTAGCCGGTACACTCTCAGAGAAAGAAAATCTTGAGATTGCCAACTATGCCAAGGAGTATCCAGAAATAAAAAAGGAGATCGAGGAAATTGAGGCTTCAATATTAGAATTGTCCAGAAAAGCTTCACCAGGATATCATTATTCATTTAAAGCATTGATGAATAGAATTAATGGTGAGGTCAAGGTAGTTGATATGAATGAAAAACGTAGTACTCCATTCTTATCTTATATGGGTTGGGCTGCATCTATTTTATTGGCAGTAGGACTATTCTGGATGTATCAGCAAAATCAAGATTTGAAATCTAACATTGAAGTAGTAGAAAAGCAGAATTTAGATTTGGAGCAGCAAATTGCCGATACCGATTCTTCTTTACAACAGACCCAAGAATTATTGAATACACTTAGAGATAAGAATATTAGTGTTATCCCTTTAGGAGGGCAAGACGTTTCACCTACTTCATACGCCAAGGCGTATTGGAACAAACAAGAAGAAAAAGTATTTATAGATGCCAAAGGGCTGCCAGAACCGCCAGATGGTTTTGTTTACCAGGTTTGGTCTCTTAAACTTTCGCCGCTTACACCAACCAGTATGGGTCTTCTTGAAGATTTTGCAACAGATGAAAACAAAGTCTTTGCATTAAATAATCCTAATGAGTCAGAGGCATTTGGTATTACCTTAGAACCTGCTGGTGGTAGCGAATCACCAACCCTTGAACAATTGTATACCCTTGGGGTCGTCAATGCTTCATAAGAAGTAAAACACCTCCGGGCAAGCCCATGAGGCATATAAAGGAAACATACTTTTAAATTAGAGGCAAGCCTAGGGGTGTTATACCCTTTGGCGGTGCCAATAAAAAATCATGTATTAATGGGCAGTTTATAAAAACTGCCCATTTTTTTTATTATTTTTCCAACATGGATTTAAAGAAAATTTTTGGAACGGTGCTTACCTTATTAGGAATCGGTGGGCTGGTTTATACTGCAATATTATTCGCTAATAGCAGCGGAACAACAAAACAACTTATTGTCTATGGTGTCTTAGGTGCCATTTTCTTCTTTTCGGGTATAGGACTCATTAGAAATACCAGCCAAAATTAGCCCATAGAATCATCGGTCTGTATTAACCCTGTGTAGGGCAAGGCTCTTTACTAGCCATTTAGGTAAGGTCTTATTTGGATTTCTTTTCTTTAGGTTTAGATACAAACCTAGCGCTTTTAAGATAGGTACCTTATGGGTCTCTACCAATTCTATCAACGTGCCATCTGGATCTTCCATATAACTAAAATGACCGGCGGCATCGCCCATATCAAAACTGTTGGCACTGTCTACCGTAAAAGGAGAGTTGTTCTTGATCGCCTTTTCCCTTATCACAGCCATACCAGATACATCAAAACATAGGTGAATGTAACCCAAATCGCCCCATAGCCTATTTTTAAATATCTTGTTTGGCCTTTCATCTAGCAGCTGAACAAGTTCTAGTTGCGTAGGTCCCAAAAGGTCTCCAAAACCACCAACAGACGTACGTTCTTGCTGTAACACCACCCTTCTACACTTTTTCTTATCGGTGGATAAAACCGAATCTATTGCATCGTACACTACTTTAGTATACCCCAGCATAGTGGAGTAAAACCCCATAGATTTCGTAATATCACTAACCCCTATAACAGCACCTAGCACTCCCCCATTTAATGAAGACTGCTTAGAGAAGGAATACATATCTTCTACCAGCTGAACACGGTTTCCAAAGGGGTCGTTAAAATAGAAATTTGGCTTATGGGTATGGCTTATCTCCGATAAATTAAGCACCCCTAATTCTTTTAAGTACGTGTGCATTTTCATAAGATTACCACATCTTATCTTCATAGCGTATATACCTAAATCGCCGAATTTTATAGGATTTTCAGATGCTACGGGAATTCGGTCTTTAAATTGCCAAATTTCCAAACCACCACCACCGGTCATATTGAGCGATAGGTATGCTTCCCTTTTCTCAACCTTATTATTGGTATATTGAGACATCAATGACGCAACTGCCTCATCTTCAAATAATAAAATATCAAAACCTAAATGGTTTCTATACCAATTAAATACTTTTTTGACATCTGATACTCCAATGCCTATTTGTTGAATACCGTTAATTATTTCAACCATTATATGGGGTGCGTATCAATTTATTATGAAGCGATTTTAATTTATTTCCTGGATATCCCAACTTAAATAGTACCACTAAGATGAAATTGGACAAATTGACCCGTAAATACGAATTAGATTCATATTTACGTGCCGAAACTACCAAATCGTTCTTTATTATGGTGTAAGATATCCGCTCTTTCTTCATCCTTGCAAAAAATTCAAAATCTTCCATAAGCACCTGTTGCTCATTAAAACGGCCTAGCTGTTCAAATGCTTCTTTCCTAATGAATAGGCATTGATCACCGCCACCCGTAAACAAGCCGTCTTTAGCCGTAAAGGCTGCATTTATTCGTAGATACCATTTATCCTTATCAAATCGGTAAGAGAAAAATCCTGCATCATAGCCGTCTTCCAAACTTTGCAATATGTTATCTATAAATTCAGCAGGCGGTACTACATCTGCATGTAAAAAAACCAGTGTATGGCCTAATGCCAAACTAGCCGCTTCATTCATTTGAGAAGCCCTACCCTTATTCTTGCAACGCAGTATTTTTACCTTGCTACTACATTCCAGTAATTCAATATCATCAGAATTACCGGGTGATAAGGCTACAATTACTTCTACTAATTTATTATGCTCTAAAAAACATGCAATACCAAAAAGTCGCTGTAGATTATCATATTCATTATGGGCAGGTATAATTATACTGATCATATAACTGGTTGATTCGTAGAAATTTGGTTAATTACTATTGTTTTGATTGACACCAACTTTTGTTTATTTACGTAAGTTGGTCAAAATAGTTTTAATACTGGCTTTATAATTATAAAAAAGTTAACGTAATCAATTAAACATATACTCGACCAAGGTGAAACAAACCTTTCAAATACATTTACGTAAGTAAGGTGACCTAAAACTACATTATGAAATTAAGACTATATTTTTTAGCTGCTCTATTAGCATTATCATGTACGGCTAAAACCAATTTACAGGCACAAACGGAAGCTGGTGACAATAGCGTTGACTTCAATGAGCTATCAGAATCTTTCTTGCATAAAATAAAAGCCGAAGAAGATACTCAGGAAATACAAAATATTTTAGCAAATACCACCATTAAGGAATTGGATGCCGCTCTTGACACCAATGATAAACGTTTGGCGTTTTGGTTGAATATTTACAATGCTTATATACAGGTTATTTTGCAGAATAATCCTGAATTGTATGATGACCGTGGCAGTTTTTTTAAATTGGAGCAAATTAAGATTGCCGGTGAAATGGTTTCGTTTGCAAAAATTGAACATGGTCTTATTAGAAAATCTCAATGGGAATACGGATTGGGCTATATACGCAAATGGTTCCCTAACAAATTTGAACGAAAACTAAGAGTTGACAAACCTGTGTACAATATACATTTTGCGTTGAACTGTGGCGCCAAAGATTGTCCACCAGTAGCCATATATGAATGGGAACGCCTACCAGAACAGTTAGAAATAGGCACAAAAAAACATCTAGAAAAAACAAGTGAGTTCAATACAGAAACCAATGTAGTTAAGGTTACATCATTATTCAATTGGTTTAGGGGAGATTTTGGCGGAAAAAACGGTGTTAAAAAAATCTTGAAAGAAAACGATATCATACCTTCTACAAAAGATGTAGATATTGAATACACAAACTATGACTGGACCCTTTATTTGGACAATTTTATAGAATTGTAACCATAGTATGGTGTTTTGGGTTCTTTAGTTATTAATTACCCCAACATAAGAAATATTCTTATTTGGTTCTTAGTGCGTTGATTAGCTTATAGAGTGTTAAATTTGCACCCGAAATAGATTTATACTTTTCTATGAAGGTTGACTTTGGTTTCCTTAAAAAGTTTTTTGTTGTACTGTTCATACTACTAGGCGTATTGGCGGTCTCTAAATTGGATGAGCTCCAATTTTCATTCGATTTTAGTCAGTTTTTTCCTGAAGAAGATCCTGATTTGGCTTTTTATGATAAGTATGTTGAAGAATTTGGTACTGATGACAATTTTTTACTTATTGCCGTAAAGAACCCTACAGATGTATTTCAAGAAGACTTTCTAAAAAAGTTCCAGGCAATTTCCAAAGAAAGCAAGGATTTTGAATTTGTATTGGAAAGCAGCTCTATTACCTCGTTATCCTACCCTCTAAAGACATCTTTTGGTTATACCACGTTGCCCATTATCCATATCAACGACCCCAGTTTATATGAACAAGACTGGGACAAAATAAAATCTGATTCCTTATTTATTAATACGCTTATTGCTAAGGACAGAAAATCAATGGTACTGGCCTTACAAACCGTAGACAACCTCAATTACCAGCAGTCTAAACAACTTTTAAATCAAATTAGGGCATCTTTAAAAGCGAATAATCTGCCCAATTACCATATTCTTGGCAGGGCCTTCTTTTATGAAGCTATTGTAGAAATGCAAAAGAGCGAAGTATTGACAACCACTATAGTAGCTTCTATTTTGGTGTTTATTATTCTTCTATTGGTGTACAGAAGTATGCCCGTAGTTTTAATTTCGGTTTTCTCGATAGCCATGTCACTCTTATTGTTTATGGGGCTTTTGGGCTGGCTAGGCAAAGAACTGAACGCTATGGCAGCATTTTACCCTGTATTAATGCTCATTGTAGGTACTTCTGATGTTATACACCTAACCGATAGTTATATACGAAAACTACAAAGTAGTATTCCACGATATGCGGCCATAACCTCATCTTTAAAAGAAGTGGGTATGACTACCTTACTTACCTCTGTAACTACTGCCGTTGGTTTTGTGACGCTTTTATCATCTAGATTAGTGAGCATCCAAGAATTTGGAATCAATGCCGCCATTGGTGTTTTGGTAGCTTATATTACGGTAATATTCCTAACAGGATCATTGCTAATAAGTTTACCGGAAAAATCGTTGGTGGGGCGTAAAAGCATCTCAGAAAATTGGGTCAATTACTTATTAAAGATCAATACGTTCACCAAAAAATTTCCTAAAACCATTATTGCCGGTACTGTACTTTTTACCGCACTCTGTATTTTAGGTATATATATGGTGCAGACCAACCAAGAACTTAAACAGACCTTACCTTCTGAAAGTAAAATTGCCTTAGATTTTGAATATTTTCAGGACAATTATGCAGGATTTAGACCCTTGGAAATTGCTGTAATGGGTGTTAATGACCATAAGGTAACCGAATATGAAGTGGCTTTGGAAATTGAAAAATTGCTTACGTACCTTAAAACAATTGAAAGTATAGGGAGCTTACAATCTTCTAACCTTGCCTATAAAATATTGAACAAGGCCAATAACCTAAACAACTCGGCTTTCTTTAAGCTTCCACAAGACAAAAAAACGTTCTTAAAATATCAAAAAGATACGCGTAAACTTGCACGTAAACAGCTTGCAAAATTTGTAAATGCAGATGAATCTATTGCACGTATCAATGGCCGATTACAAGATATTGGAACAGACAACCTAAAAGTGGTTTATGAAAACATTGATGCTTTTGCCAATACCCAATTAGACACCTCTCTGGTTAAAATAAAAGTAACGGGTAAGAGTATTTTGTTGGATAAAAATTCCGAATACATAAGAAGTAGTCTTCTTGAAGGATTACTCTATGGTTTATTATTGATCGGGGTCATTATGGCTTTTGTTTTCAAGGATATTAAAATATTCTTGATTTCATTGGTGCCCAATATCCTACCTATTTTATTTGCAGGTGGCATGTTGGGTTTTCTGGGTATTCCGTTAGAAGCATCGTTATCTGTGGTATTCGCCATAGTATTTGGAATTGCGGTAGACGACACCATTCACTTTTTAGGAAAATACAAGTTAGGTATTACCCAAGGGCTGGAAAAAGAGGCGGCCATTGAAAAAACCTTTGCACAAACAGGTAGAGCCCTGGTCATTACAACCATTATATTGTTCTTCGGATTTATGGTAATGCTGTTTTCAATTCATCAGCCCAGTGTTACCATTGGGTTGATCATTAGTGTAACCTTGGTAACAGCGTTGATATTGGATTTACTATTATTACCGGTACTGCTAAGAAAATTGATTTAGATAGAGCTATTGGTACGATTTAATGTCTTTTGCAAAGACCTGTAGGCAACTATAGTTTTGCCGACCAATAAAATCATTAAGCTGATCCATAATGTAAAGAGTAGGTATTCCATAACACTAATTGGTTTACTTGGTTACTTTTAGTTCACATTTTAAAGTCGTGGGGCGCACATTAAAATGTATTTGGTCGATAAATATATGTATTTCATCTATGCGCCTGTTAAAAAAAACCAAAAATTCGACGAAATGCATAATAATAACAACGCCACGACTTTACATCGTGGCGTTGAAAAAAAAACAATCCAACCTAAAACAAACATGAAATGAAAATAATTGGGCTATCAATTACAGATCATGGACTTGCTTTTCCATACCAGGACCCAGTTCATAAATGGCTCCTATTAATTCTCCTTTAATTTTCTTAACTCTGTCTTCTTTTCCGTTTGCCTTGTATACCTCGGCAGCTTGGTAAAGCAGCGCAGGTTCAAATGTTTTTCCGTATACGTAGGTATCCATAATTTTCATAGCCTGTTCTTTGTCCCCATTTTTAAGGTGACTATAGCCCAGCCAACTATAAGATTCTGGTGTAGGCCTATTATCTACCTCCCTTTGTGCCAAAATCAAGGCACTGTCATATTGTTTGGTTTCACCAATGTACAAGCCCAGATTATAGGCATTATACATATCACCATATGCTTTATCTTTTACGCGGGTAAAGTACTCGTCCAAATTCTTTGTACGAATTAAGTCATCACCTGAATAGTCGGCAATTTCTGCTTTTAACAGAAAATAATCTGGTGCATCATAGGTTTTGGTAACGGAGTCCAAAATGCGAATGGCCTCTTTAGAGTTCTTATCATTGGAAAATACGATCCATGCAATACCTTTTTTAGCGTATGCATTGTTGTTGTCAATTTCCAGCGCTTTTAAATAATGATTGTATGAATCCTCAATTCTACCGGCATGCCCGTAGTAATCGCCCAAATTGGTGTAGCTCCATAACATTAAATCATTATTTTTAGACAATTCGGCCTTCGTTCTGGCCTTTTCCATAAAATTTATGGTCGTATCTAAATCTCCCTTGTAATCGTTCCATTTTGCCACACGGATCATGTATCCAAAATCTGACATGTTCTTTAAACTATCTAAATAGCTTTCTGCTACATCATAGTTTCCTAGTTCCATATGAACATCAAAGTACAAACTTTGGGTTTCTGTTTTATCACCACCTATTGCCGCTGCAGAATCTGCTAACTGAAGGGCTTCTTTAAAACGATGCTGGGAAATGTAATTTCTGGCCAGCGACCTGTAAAAACCGGGTTTACCTATATTGGCAATATCAACGGCTCTTTTTAAACTTTTTTCAGCCTTCTTTAAAAACGCTATATCACCAGTTTGTTGAAAATACCTGCTGTACTCCCCGCCTACTACACCAAAACTGGTTAGCTGCATACTGTCTGATCTAATTTTAGAATTCCAAAGATCAAAATATTTTGATGTGGTCTTGACCTCATTAGCTACTAAATATTTATCGTAATCTTTTTTGTTTGCAATTGCATCATGATTCTTAGTATTACAAGATGATACCAGTAACACTACTATTAAAAGCTTTATTAATTTCATAAGGTTGTTTTTTTGTGGATCGTTTAAAATAGGGAGGGCCTTTCAACCCTCCCTTCCCTTCTCTTTCATAAACAATTTAGGGATGTGCCAATCTTACCTACCGTTAACAATAAGTAAGGTTAAGGCAACTTCTTATTCTGGTGCTCCCAAATATGGGAACGTAGTACCTACAGTGGCCGTTAGCCCAACGCCATCTGAGGTTAATCTTGGTAAATCTGCCATACCATCATCATCGGTATCTTGACCACTAAATCTAATGCCATCAGATCCACCAAATAATAATATCAATGACACATCAATAACATCATCTTGAGGAGTTCTTCCTGTTAGACCAATTACTGCAGGGTCATTTAAAACATTACCATCCATATCAGCATCTTCTCCTGGTAAAAAGTATGTGGTAGGCAAGTTAGGAGCAACCTCTAAAACATCGGCAGCCAAGTAACCTGTTAATGTAGGTGCATCTAAACCTAATATGTTGTTTTCATAGTTTACATCTGCAGGATCAGCTCCTAAAATGTTAGCATACACATCATGATATGCCTCTAACCTTGCTTCAAAATCTGCTTGAAATGTTGCAGCCATTTCTGAAGGAATAGACATGTTATGAGCATCTTTAATATCACCATCTGCACTTAATACCGTATTGATACCTGGTCTACCCATAAAATCTACTTGGGCATAAGTACCTGTAAAGTCTGGCTCCATTGGCTCCATTGGTTCCATAGCTTCTTCACATGGGGTACATGTACCACCACAATCTACTCCGGTTTCATCACCGTTCATAATACCATCATCACATGTTGGTGTAACCACTACTGGTGTATTGTCATCATCATCACTACAAGAAGCTAATGCGGCTACTGCCAAAAGAGACAAAAACGTATATTTTATATTTTTAAATTTCATCTTACTATTTTTTTAAAAAGTTATTATTGCTTAACATTTGTAGTTACCCAAGTCTTATATACTTCTAGACCCAAAGCATTTTGACCCGTTGTAGTTCCTAAAAGACTATTAGGAATTTCAACAACTATGGCCATTGTATTGGCGCCATCAAAAGTATCGACTGCAGTTTCATCGTCATCATCTGTAGAATCTGGATCACCCGCTGGTTTAAAACCTAATGGGGCCGTACCACCAATTACTTCATTGAACTGAAAGAAGTCAAAGAAAAAAGCATCTTGTCTAGGACCTGCAAATAAAGAAACTCCACTATCCGTAGTTTCTACAATAGCAGTTTCAGCAGAAATGTCAACTGAACCTAATGGCGCATCTACCATTACTGAACCGTTCAAACCTGTTTCGCTTGGTGCAACCGGACCAAAAAAGTACATTTTACCATCTCTTGGTATAGCTTGTATTACCAAATCTTCTACCAAATCATTATCGGTATCAATATTTATTTCCAGTAATACATTTTCATCGAACGTACCATAAGCCAAATCTGGCAGTACATTAGATTGAAGATCTACCGCAAAAACGGTATTGTCTGAACCTTCTGTTGGTTCAAAAGCATAAAAATCGGCAATATCTGCCGTGGTTCCCATAGAGCTAGGCGCATCAATATGATCTGCCGCCACTAAAAGACCTCCTACTAGGGCCAAAGCCCCAAGTCCCATAAATAATTTTGATTTTTTCATTATCTCTTTTTTTAGATTAGAATCACCCTTACTTACGCAGTAAAAAAGAGAAGGTTCATTTTTTCTTAAAAAAAATTTAATTTTATTATAAATCCTTAAAATTCATATCATCAAAAAAACCATTTATAGTGTAGAAGTACTTATTTATAAAAAGGTTTGAATTAATAATTAGCTAACTTTGCTGTGTTAAATTATTAAGATTATGAACCCGTCTTCCTCTGGTTGGATCGAGAAATATGGTTCGTTGGTGCAAAAACACCAAGATGCATTCCCCACTTTTGAAGCGCTATACACTACCCTAAAGAAAAGCGGTTTTGTATACGGGCTAAATGCCAGCATACCAGATTTTATTGTATTGGAGCATACCCTTTCTGAAGATGAGAAGGCTAAAATCAACCTACTACATGCCTTGTATTTTACCTACCGTATTGAAGGTGGCGAAGATTATTCCATATTTATAGAACAGGTATTCAAATTTTATGAAATTTTAAAAATCAACAACGAGAGCTTTTTTGATAAGTGGTTTACCGGTAATAAAACTTCTGCCAAACTAGAAAAGTTGATGACCTCTAGAATATATATTGAGGATAATATTATCAGTAAAACTTTTAATAGTCTTATTACCAATTCATTACTGTTTATAGATGTACTACTTTTTAAGCATTTTTTAAACGACTACCCCGCTTTAAAGGAAAAGGCGGAAGAAATTGAATATTTGGCCATAAATATTAGCTACCATGCTTTAAGTTCTAAGGAACTGGACAGAAAAGACAATAAGCTTTCGCAATTATTGGCATCATCATTAACCTATATTAACTGTGCCGAAAATAATTTTGATGGTTCTTACAGGGAAAGGCTATTGAACAATAAGGATAATTGGGAAAACAGGTATTTACTTGATATGGCCTGTTTAACCGTTTGGGAAGACCATTCTTTAGATTATACGGAGTCCGATTTTATTTTTGGCATTGGTAAAGACCTTGGTTTTGACAATACTATTATCTCAACCTCCATTACCGACGTTACCGAATTTTTTAAACTTAATTTTGATACCATTCCTTATTTAAAGGAAAAGAATTTAGCCAAGCAATTTTACGACAGCATGGGTAAAATTGTCAAGAAACTTATTTTACGCAATAGCAAAAGATTACATAAAGAGCTTTCTCAAAGTGCAGAATTGGTAGCCCTTTTATCTAAATCTACCGTAAGAGATCTAAGTGATGAGGAAAAGAGGAAGGTTCAAAATCAACTGTTGGATATCTTTAAGAGCATACCTTCTTTAGCGATTTTTATATTACCGGGCGGGGCAATTCTGCTTCCTATATTTATTAAGTTAATCCCAAAGCTGTTACCATCGGCATTCGATGAAAACAGAATTGACGAAGAAGAAGACCTTTATCGCAAATAGTTCACTTTCAAATAATTGAAATTTCTATTCTAACCAAAGCTTAAAGTCCTTTACTTTTTCCCTGCTCACAATAATCTCATGGTCGTTATTGTTCTTTAGCTTGATCTGTAACCTAGAGTTCGTATAGGATACTATATCCTTAATATGGTCAATATTCACAAAGAACTTTCTACTTACCCTAAAGAATACCTGCGGTTTAAGTTCATCTTCCAACTGCTCTAAAGTGGTATCCAATAAATAATTACGACCATCTTTTGTTGCCGCATAAGTGCCTTTGTTCTCACTATAAAAACACTCTACATCTTCTGAATTTATAATCTTTAAATGCTGTCCTACCTTAGCCGTAAAACGTTTTTTATACTCGCGCTCTAGCGGATTTACCAATAACTTTTTAATATCCTCAAAATCTAAGGCAATTTTATTAGGCTCACTTTCTACCTTAAAGCGTTTTCTATATTTCTTGACCGCCTGCTCCAAATCTTCATCATCTATTGGTTTTAGCAAGTAGTCAATACTATTCAATTTAAAGGCCTTAAGCGCATACTCATCAAAAGCAGTGGTAAATATAATGGCACTGTGCACCTCAATAACATCAAAAATCTCAAATGAGAGTCCGTCAGATAGTTGAATGTCCAAGAATATCAAATCTGGATGTTCATTTTCTTGAAACCATTGTATAGCCTCATCAACAGAATGTAACATTGTAGAAACCTCAAGATCTAAACTTTCTAACATTCTGCCCAATCTACGCGCTGCAGGCTTTTCATCTTCTATTATAATGGTTCTCATAGGTAATTTGGTTTGGTGGGTATATGTAAGATAATTATAAATTATAATTCTTGGTTAATGGTCATTGCGCTTTAAAATTTCATTGATTCTTTCTTGCTCCCAATTTTTTAAAAATTTGGGTTTGAACACAGACCAATCTTTATACTTTAATACAAAAACATAAAGTGCATGAAAGGCTACAACAACACCCCAAATAATGGGTATACTGTAAATGTTCCACTCTAACCAGTACACAAACTTGGCGTCTAGATCCATATCACCTATAAATCTATCGAACACTTGAATTTTGAATAATAGCACTAGAAAATTCAACTTTAAAAATGTACCTAGGTGCTTATAAAAATTCTTGATTTCAAGAACTCTTTGCTTGGCATAAGCCAGATTATGGTTGTTTTCAATTCCTGTAGTTTCCATATTACCTGTATTTATCCGCTTCTTTTTCATCTTTTTCCATCAATTTCTTGATCTGTCTTTCTTCCCAATCCCTACTGAACAACATATTTTTGTTGTAAACCTTGGCGGCATGGAATGCCAAACCTATTCCCCAGAAGAATGGCGTGGAAAACGTGGCAAAATGAAAGAACGCTTCTGAAAAAGACTCTCCACCGGACATTCTTGCCGAAACCGTAATTATAATAATAAATATGTTGACCAATACGTACACCGTAGCATGTCTATAAAATGCCTTTATATCATTGACCTTTTTACGGGCCCTTGCCAATTTGTCCGCGTATTCAAATTCGTTGAGTTCCATTATTTCCATTTTTTTGCGTTTTCTTCTTCCCGTAGAAATTCTTCCATCTTTCTCTCTTCCCAATCGCGATCCATAAACGGATTCAAGTTAAAGATTTTATTTGCTTTAAAAAACAAGCTTATGCTTAAACCTAATACCACCCAAAGAAACCAGGCATACTCCCATTCGTTCAAATAATAATTAATGCTTGCTACTATGATAATTGTTCCTATGGCAGAGAGTACTTTATTGTAAAATTCCTTGATTTCCTCTACCCTATTTTTTGCTCTATTATATTTTGCGTTTTCCATGATCTTCAATTTGTTAGGTTACGATTTTTGCATAAACTCTTTGATCTTTCTCTCTTCCCAATCTTTGCTGAAAAGTGGGTTGTAGCCATAGGCATAAAGTCCGTTCATAACCAAGCCGAAACCCCAACCCAATGCTGGAAAAATTGCCCATGGGAAACTGGTGGTTGAATAATTGATATAGACCAAAATTGGAATGACAATACAGTATGCCATTAAATTTCCGTAAAAGCCCTTGATCGCTTGTACTTTCTCTTTAGCCTTTTGGTATTTGTAATTTTGGTCGTTTGTTATATTTGATTCCATCTTTAAAGGTTTTAGGTTAATCCTGTTTTAATTTCTATACTTCAAATTTCGGCAGATAACCCAGGTTTTTAAAAAATGAAATACCCAGTTGTAATTTTTGATGACTGAATTGTAGTTTAAGAAGATTTAAGATTGGACTAGGACTTTAAGCCGTACGATTTCCTGGCACTTTCTACTTGCTCTTGCTCCGTAGTTTCAGGATATAGCAAATATTTTGGGGCTATAATAGGCTTGGCACTATGAACATTAATTTTGGTAATGGTTGCAAACGGAAAGTTTACTTTGGTAAGTTCTAAAAGCACTTCTTCCATTTTAGCAAAAACTGGGTGGTCTCTCTGAATAATTTCAGCAGTTCCTTTAAGCTGAAAACCTTTCTGCTTTAAAATATCTATAAAACTGATACAAACATTCTTGTTCTGCCTAATATTCTTTACCGTTTGCGGAGATGCTATATTGGCAACGATGATAACATCATCTTTAAAAAAACTAAAAATCTCTTTTGGGGATACATTGGGTACCAGATCAATAGATGTTGTTGCCAACCAACATAAAACACTTTCATTCATAGAATCTTTTATGTGATCTGTAATCTTCATGATATGTTACTTTTGGTTGTATTAGAACCTATCATCTTCCATATACTGTTTAATTTTCCTTTCTTCCCAATCTTTACCCAGTATAGGGTTAATACCATAAGCCTTAAGCCCATGTACCAGTAGACCAATACCCCAACCTATGGCAGGAAAAATAAACCAGGTAAAACTGGTGGTCCTATAATTTATAAAGGCCAAGATCGGAATTACAATACAATACGAAGTAAGATTACCATAGAAGCCTTTAATTTCTTCTACCTGACGTTTAGCCTTCTCATATCGTTTTGCGCTTATATGCTCATCTTGTGTCTCTTTAAAAGATATGGTATTGGTCAACATAGGTAAACGTACCTTAAACTCGGTGCCCGACTTAAAGATCTGCATTTCTTTTTTGGTAAGAATAGCATACCGTTGGCGAATGTTCTGCAAGCCCACACCACTACTCTTTTTAACCACTTGCTTTTCTTGCAGGTTATTGGTAACGTACAAATAACCATCTTCCTCATAAATCTTAATATGCAATGGTTTGGCCGAAGTAACCACATTATGCTTTACCGCATTTTCTAACAACAGCTGAAGTGACAGCGGTACTATTTTAGCCTCTGGGTTTGTTGCCTCATCTGGAATTTCAAAAACGATACTATCTTCAAAACGCATTTTCAATAGACGTACATAGGTTCTGGCGAACTTAAGCTCTTCATCTACAGAAATTAAATTTTTGCTCTTTTGCTCCAGCACATAACGGTACACTTTTGATAACGAAGTAGTAAACTTTTGGGCCTGCATAGGGTCTTCTTCTATGAGACTGGTAAGTACGTTAAGACTATTAAAAAGAAAATGTGGATCTAGTTGATTCTTTAAAGCGTCGAACTTTGCCGATGCCGAGCCTGCAATAATTTTCTGCTCTTTTACTTTGGTATCCTGTAGCGCTTTGTAGAAGTAAAAAGCATGTAAGAATAAGGAAACCACAAGGGTAATGATCAACGCATAGATGTAATATTCTATTTTTTCACCACTTACAAACTGATCAAAGGTTTCCCCAAAAATGACCATTTCTGTGAAACACCTAACAACCCCAAATGCCAAGACCGTTAATACAATAGACCCAATAGCTCCATACCATAGTCGCTTTTTGGTCTGTTTTTCCCAACTGTAAATTTTTGATATAAAATCATTATAATATGCATTTACACAGGTAAGCACAAATGAATACAAAAAACTAATACCGGCAAACTGCAACTCTCTATATACCGTTATATTTTGCCAGTCTGAAAAAAGCAACCGTATTAGCACCATTACCATGGTTATAATAATACTTGCCCTTAGCACCTTAAAAAAATCGCCCATGCACCTTCGCTTTAATTTTCTTCAATTCTTTAAAATTAGGAATTTCTATGTAGAAGTCATTAGCATGCTATAGTTACCCTAATAGTGTACAAACATGAAACCTTTTCTACCCAATTAAAAGAAATAAGGATCCAATTGTAGATTTTTGGTACTGAACTGTTATGAAAACCAGTTATACATTTTGTATTAAACTATAATACAATATTATAAACAGTTATTTTTTGATAGATTTTTCTTTCCTTAATTGTTAAAATCTCCTAGATTTAGGCAATGATATATATGATATATGTGCAATTGTGCACATATACAATTGTTGGGTGTCATTAGGACAATACCTCAATAAAATTTAAACAAACAAAAATGAAAAAAATAATCCTTTTAACTTTTCTAGCTCTAACCTCATTACAAAATCTAATAGCTCAAGAAAAAAGCGAATTTGAATTAATAACATCTGGAAAATGGCATTTAGAATATGTTGAAATGGCTGGACAAAAAATGGAAATACCAGCTGAAATGCAGAAAATGAATTGGGTAATATTTCACGCGGACGGAAAACAAGAGGGAATGGAAGAAGGACAAAAATATGTTGGGAAATGGGAGTTTGATAAATCCAATAAAATTATACGAACTGACGATTTGGATGGAAAAGTTGACCAAAAACTAATTTCGGTGACCGAAAATAAACTGATTGTTTCTGTAAAAGAACAAGGAACCGAAATGATAATGGGAATGAAAAAATAACGCCACCCAACAATGTATCCTATGAAAAGCCCTAGTCCAGTTCTCTAAAGTTAATATTTTATTTTTTATTGGTCCATAATGTTGATTTTGGGGTGTTGGATTGTTGGCAACCCTTTCCAGCATAATGCTTGGTTGTCAATATTTCAACACCATATATAACTTGCTCCGCATCCTATATGTGGTCCGTGCTTTTGGGCATGGCCACCGGCATCTGTATGATCATAAGTTATAATAAGCCCGGTCACTTGCTAACCGATGTGGTTCCCGCCAGCGGCGGGACCACCTACATTGTTCTGTGATCCGGACTTTTCTACTTCTATTGTGAGCTCGGTTATCCTATTGTTTTACTTTCTCTATATTCTATTCCAATACCCCTATCTCATAAGGGGTCTCCGTCTTTATCACCGCCAATGTCCTGCTCAGTAGTTTCCTGGCCACCTTTACGATGACACTCTTCACATTTTTTCCGTGATGCTTGCGGTAATAGCCCTGCATCACGGGATCCGTTCGAATGGCCTGCCAAGAGGCCTCGATGAAATAACTGCGTATCAACCGGTGGGCACGCATGCTCACCCCCGTATGTCGGATGGTATCGCCACTTTGGTAAATGCCCGGTGCCAGACCTACATATCCGGCCAAATGTTTGATATTACCGAAACGGCGCAGGTCGCCCAATTCGCTCAAAATACCACTGGCCACTATGGGACCTATACCGGGAATGCTCCGTAAAAGCATATAATCTTTCTTAAAGTGTTTCTTGGTATACCGGCGCAATAAGGTAGAAACTTCCCGGAATTCCCGGTCGATGAACCGAAAACTGCGCATACGGCTACGCAGGACCTCATTGCCCGTATCGTACCCGAAATCCAGTTCATCGAGCCAATCCCTGAACTTATGGCTCCAATGGTCGTTATCGAATTCTTGGGGTATCCTTATACCGTAATACAGCAACTGCATCTTGATATAGCTCTTGATCTGGCGCATATCCTTGACCAGATCGTTCCTGCGACGGAAAAGGCTCCGCAGTTGTTCCCTGCACTTGTCCGGCACACAAATACCGCTCAACCTGCCGTCCTTGAGCTCCCGTGCTATGAGTTGGGCATCGATCCTGTCCGTCTTGGTATGGCGCTCCTTGCCCCGCCTGAATATATCGGCCGGATTGACCACCAAGCTGCGCCAGCCATAACCTACAAAGCACCGGTGTGCACGGTATCCGCAACAGCCCGCCTCATAAGCGGTGGACACTTCATAACCTGTATAATGCTTGGCTACATATTCATTGAGCAGTTCGGCATCGGGCGGCATGCTAAAAGTCTTTCCGGATGACAGATCCGTCGCACAGTGTACCTTCCAACTGCGTTTGTGTATGTCGATACCAATGAATAACTTAGGTGTAGCAGTAATTTGAGTGTTCATATCTTTGATTTTTAGTTCATCTTAAAGATACTCGACTTACTGCTTTTACATAGATGCTAAACGTAATGCGCGCTTAGGGCTAATTCTAAAGGTCTGTGTATATTTATGAAGTCGCTAAATCATATGGATTTAGCTTTGGACAAGAAAAAATAAAACTAAACAATAAGCTTTAGCTTCGTGCGCAGAAGGAAACGAAAAGTTTCCTTGCCTGCCCTACTTGCCATAGCCGAACGGTTGTACAACAATTAAAAGAATATTGAGTGAATAAATTAATCTTCATATTTCTAATTTCAATTTCGTCTTGTAATGAAAGGAAAAAGACAAATGAAACTATAATAAAGGAAGAAACTCAATCGGAATTTAATTTAACAATATCTGATTTTGTAATTCTGACTTACCAATCTGAATGGTATTATATTTTCAAAAATGTTAAACCGACTGAACTTACTCAATCGGAATTAATTGAAATAGAAAACATTTTAAAAATTGTAGTTAAGGAAAATAATGAAATTCAAAAAACTAAATTAATTCAACACAACAAAACTTATCCTGAATATCAACGGACAAAAACAGGTTTTGAATTAAAATTAGATGGATTCAAAAGACAATACGTTCCAGTAATCAATGACAAAGGACAAAAAGAAGTGTGGATTAATTTCTTTTGTGATGACTTTGGGATAGAATATTGGAAAACCGATTTAGTACAAGTTGATGATGGTGGAAATTGTTTTTTCAATTTAAAAATCAACTTGGAAACAAAAGAATATTATGAATTAAGTATAAACGGATATGCCTAAAAACCGTTGTACAACACAGTGTAAAAATAATTGCTTGGTTCTAGCCTACTGGGAAAATCCTACGGATTTTCCTCTGGTTCGTTCAATTTTTGCTAAGTTAGTTGCTTAATCACGTAACTATCCTTACACAAACCGTTGTAACTAATTTGAGAAACCGAATGGCAATTAACCAATTTATGACATACATTCTGCCGAAAAAGGCGATTGAAATGAAATTTGGAGAATTACCAAATCAATTGGAAATTAAACATTCTGAATGGGAAAAGTTTTGGGAAAAATTTACTGAAACTGACAACGAAGATTTAGAGCCTGAATTTGAAGATGCAAGAACAACAAATTGGTGGAAGGAGATAGAAGTTAATGTAGCGGAATTAGAAAAACAAATTGACAAAATAATTACTCGTGCAAGTTGGACTGACGATACAATTTGGAAAAATGAAAAAGCGGAATTTGACCACGATGTTAGTCTTGGTTTAAATAAAACTAATGAATTAATCGATGAATTTATGTTTCGGACTGACTTAACAGATACTACTCTGAATTTCCTTAATTCAATGCTTGATATTTGTAAAGAAAATGATTGGATTTTAATGGACAGAAACGGAAATTTATGCAAACCGAATATTTCGGATTTAGTACATTTAATAAAAGGTTCAGATGCTGACCGATTTTTAAGAAATCCGAGCAATTTTTTTGACGAATTTAGTAATGAAACATAAAAACTGGTTACAACACCGTACATAAAAAATCGCTGGTGTTGTGCTAAAACAAAGGTCGTTGCAAGTTTATTAAGTCTGAATTTCCTTCAGAAATTCCTCGCGCGCAAACACGCAACTTAACATATACAAAACCGTTGGCAACAATATTACAAAACTTTGGAATTGGTTCGTTTTTGATGTAAATTAGCATCAAATTATATTTCTTATGGCTAGACAGAGCATATCTTTCACAGGACCAAATGATGAATGGTTAAAGACACAAGTTGATAATCAAGAATACTCAAGTAAAAGCGAACTTGTTAATGACCTAATTCGTCAGGCTAGAAACCAACAAATTGAAATTGATTGGATTAGAGTTAAATTGGAAAAGTCTGAAAAAAGTGGATTTACCAATGATAGCAAAGAACAAATCTTAGCACAATCCAAGTCTAAACTTAATGAATAAATATAGATTAAGTAATGACGCAAAAGATGACCTGATACGCATTCGTCGCTACGGAATCAAAAAATTTGGGGAGCAACAAGCGGACATATATTTCGAAACGTTTTTCGAATACTTTGACATTATAGCAAAAAGACCTTATTCATTTGAATCTGTGGAATACATAAAAAAAGGGTATCGGAGATGTGTTTGCGGTTCGGATAGTATTTACTTCAAAATCAATAATGATACGGTGGATATAATGGCGATTGTCGGAAAACAGGATTTGAAAAATATACTCTAAACTGCACGCAAAAATACTATTGCCAATAAAACCTATAAACATTACGCCCGAAGCTCGTAATGTTTATAGGTTTTTGTATTTTTATAAGGACCGCAAAATCTTTTGGATTTTGCTTTAGACGAAAAAAGAAAAAACAAAACAAAAAGATTTCGCTACATGCATGGCGGAAAGCAAATGATAGTTTGCTTCCGTATTGTTCATAGCTAAACCGTTGTGCAATAGTAGTATGACAACATATCACCACAATCAATTAAGTAAAAGACTAATACAAGATGCAGCTAAGTATGGCATATCCGAAAACTTAATTCAGAAAAACATATCTAAAGGAAAACTATTAAGCGTAAAAAGAAATGAGATACTTTTAAATATTGGAGAACGAAACAATTATATTTATTTTATTATTGAGGGTGGGTTTATAAGTCAATATTATAATGAGGATAGTTCAAAGTACAGAACCATTGCTTTTTATATTGATAATTATCAACCCTATATGACAGAGCCCGAAAGTTTTTTTACCAAATCTATTTCCAGTTGTCAGCTAACAGCGTATAAAAATTCAAAATTAATAGCTTTTCATCGTGACAGTATCAATAGTTTAAATAATGAGTACAAAGCTTTTAATAGATATTATAATGCCAAAATTTTACAAGCACTTATAATTGAAGGTCAAATGAAAACAAAACTCATAAGTCTTTCTAAAAAGAAGTTATATCACTATTTGATAACCGAACATAATCCGGTTACAAGAAATGTTCCTTCAAAGTATATAGCAGAATTTATTGGTGTAACTCCACAATGGTTAAGTAAGATTAAAAAAGGTATTTGAAAGATGAAATTAGTTTCATAAATGTCATTTAATTTTCTCATTAATTTGTCTGAAAGGAAAAATTTAATGAGGAAATATTATGAAAAAAATGAGTTCATCTGCAAAATTCAGCTATTATTTAGGTTGGGGATTAATACTACTATATTTTATTAGCAACCTTATTTTTGTTCATGACCCAAGGCCAGCAACAGGAATTCTTGCTCTGGCAGGGTGCATATTTCTCGTAATTCACGGCATAGCTAGATATGGTTGGAAAGGTACCGGACTATTCGTTATTATAGCTTATACCGTTAGTACATTTTTAGAAGATTTAAGCATACATACGGGCTTCCCTTTTGGAAATTATCATTATGATTTATCTAGTGCTCCTTTTGCAGTTCCTTTTATAGACCAAGTGCCTGTAGTTGTAGGTCCAATTTATATTTCTGTTGGCTATTTGTCTTGGACAATTGGCTCTATTATACTGAACCATGCCGATCGCCATTTAGATAAAAAAAATAATATTTTCTTATTACCAATGGTAAGCGCATTTATAATGGTTCAATTTGATTTGGTTCAAGACCCATCAACATCTACCTATCAAGGATTATGGGTTTGGGAAAATGGTGGTGGTTTTGTAGGTGTCCCTTTGGTCAATTTTCTTGGCTGGTATTTCACATGCTACCTTTTTATGCAACTATTTACACTAGTTCTTGCCAAAAATCAAAAAATGATTAAAACTTCAGGCTTGGTTGATAAGAAATCTTATTGGGTGCAACCAATAGTTCTATATTTAACCATTGCTTTTTCTTATGTTACCCAATACATTTATCACATAGACAACAAAACAGAAATACAGGATTTGGCAGGAAATACATGGACGGTAGCAAACCTTTATGAAACAGCTGTAACTGTCATGGTGTTTACAATGTTATACTCTTCTGTATTAGCAATTGTAAATTTATATAAGAATGGAAATAGTGACCTGAAAGCATCGTAATTATTTGCTTATTTAATTTTACTTAAAGCTAGAATAAGTGAACAAGCATATTTCTAAATGAACCAGAGTACATTTAAACTCCAATCAATTAAATAGATTTTTAGTAATGCTTCATCAATACCAGTCATGGTATTTTCGAGTTAATCAAACGAGGCTTAAATAACAAAGTTTCGGACTTGAAAGAGAAAATAATATTATGCTTTTATTCCATTTTATAGGTTTGAATTACATTCCTTTTAATAGATTAAGAATTTATAATAGAGCCGACGGAACAAACTTTGTAGGTATTAATTTATTCCATAACCATTGTCTTAGGTGTTTGGATTTTTAAAACTTCCGGGAATGGACTTTGAGAATAAAACAGTGTATAACAAAACCAAAAACGCTGTGCGTATTTTTTTCATTAAAACAAAAAGGTCTTAGTATTTATTGTCCCTATAGCTATCGGGAATGAATTTAGCTTTGGACAAAAAAAGTAAAACAATAATCCCTCAGTTAAAGCATTGTAGAAATTTCTAAGCTTTAATATATGATTTGTATCTTTTTTTTTGAGATTAGCATATTAATCTGAACTGCTTATTTTATTATAGTTTAAGACGAATATCAAAACAGGTTTTTACTATATTTCCATTATTAATATAGACAATCAATTATCCACCTGTACAAAATCACCATTTAATGAAGTACAATTACATTAAAAACCTTCTTACGGTTATAAGTTCCTTATTCATTCTTTCAAGCTGCAGTGAGCCTGAAAAGAAAGTTAAAAAACCTAATGTACTATTTATTTCTATAGATGACCTTAGACCAAATTTAGGCGTATACGGTGACAGTATTGCCATAACCCCTAACATAGATAAATTAGCAATGTTAGGAACAACATTTATGGACGCTTATTGCCAAGCCGCTGTTTGTGCGCCATCTAGAGCTAGCTTAATGACTGGCATTAGACCGGATTCCACTAGAGTATGGCATCTTGGAGATAAGTTTCGCGATATAAACCCAGATGCTGTTACAATGCCCCAATATTTTTCCAAATTTGGCTATCATACCGTTAATATTGGTAAAATATTTCATAATTACATGCCCGATTCTATCTCTTGGGACGAGCCAGACCTTAGACCCAAACGTTATTTACAAAAAGATTGGATAGGTAGAGATGGTGAAACTTTTTACATCAGTAAAGAAGTAAACGAATCTCAAGCATTAAAAAGAGATTCGTTATTAAAATTAAAATCTGTTAGATATGCTGATGGGTGGAATACCGGTCCTGCATGGGAGGCAGCAGATGTTCACGACACCATGTATTACGACGGTGCCCAAACAAAATTGGCGAAGCAAACATTATCTCGTCTTTCAAAAATGGACAAACCGTTTTATCTTGGACTAGGTTATTTTCGCCCTCACCTACCCTTTACAGCTCCCAAGAAATATTGGGACATGTATGACCCCGAAAAAATACCATTGGCAAATAATCCTAATATACCCAATGGGGCTCCGCTACACAGCATGAATTCCATGTATGAATTAAGACATTATGATGGCTTTTCACATATAGGCCACCCAACTACCGAAAACAATATTAGTATTGATACCGTACGTACTTTAAAGCAAGGGTATTATGCAAGTGTAACTTATGTAGATGCATTGCTTGGAGATTTATTTTCTCATTTAAAAGAATTGAACATATACGATAATACTATTATCGTACTGTTTGGAGATCACGGTTGGAAATTGGGCGATCATAATAGTTGGGGAAAAATGACCAACTACAATATCGATTTAAAAGTTCCATTAATTGTGAGCTATCCGGGTCGAAAAAACCCAGGTGCAAAAACAGATGCCATGGTAGAATTGGTAGATATTTTTCCTTCATTATGTGAACTAGCAGGAATAGATATACCTAATTATTCGCAGGGAAAAAGCTTTGCCCCCTTAACGGAGAACCCCCAATTACCATGGAAAACTGCTGCATTTAGTCAATTTCATCGTAGACCTAAGGTTTCCGCCGATGGTAATCGATATATGGGTTATTCGCTAAACACAAAAAAATACCATTATATAGAATGGTATGGTTGGGACCCAAATACAGGAACTAGAGGAGAATACAAAAATGCAGAATTGTACGACAAAGAAAAAGACCCTTTTGAAACTCTGAATTTAGCTGATATGGATAATATGAATACTATTATACCAGAATTATCCAAACAGCTTGAAGATGGATGGCAAAAAGCATTGCCTTAATAATTAGTACATACTAGGAAAAGAAGAATTCACAAGTAAAATTTAATGTGTCAATTAAAACCTACAGCTAAATTTTAGTTGAAGTTATCATGCTAATGAAAGGGATACTAATTCTTTTCATCAACCAACACCCTTTATCATCTATTATGAATAAACTTATATTATTAATACTACTTGCAGCATTTCAAATTACCACAGCTCAAGAAAGAGGATTTTTTTCTAGAAATGATATGAATGAACAAGAACCAAGATTAAGCTTTGGCACAGAAAAAAAAAGAAGTGCCTCAATTAGTCTAGGTGATATTAACAATGACCAAAAATTAGATGCTGTTATCGCCAATGGGCGTCACTGGCCCGAAAATAATTACATATTCTATAATTACGGCAAAGGGTTTAACACCGTAGGGACATTAGGAACAAAAGGTTCAACCAGCTATACTGCTGAATTGGTCGATTTAGATAATGATAATGACTTAGATATTGTAGAAATCAATGATAACGCACCACATAAAATTTATCTAAATAATGGAAAAGGAGATTTTGAATTTTATTCAGAAGTTGCTCATATTTCAAATGCCAGAAACATCTCAATCGGTGACCTAGACAATAATGGCTTTACAGATTTTATCATTACCAATAGAGGACAAAAAAATACAATATGCTATAACCAAGGGGAATTGCAATTTACGTGTACCACATTAGAAACCGAGCAAAACTCTACAATTGATATTGCTATAAACGATTTAAACAATGATGGATTAGTAGATTTAGTACTTGCCAATAGAGACAATATTGCCAATGAAATATTTATAAACATGGGCAATAGAAAGTTTAAAAAGCAGCTAGATTTTGGCACAGGAAGTTTTGAAACGCGTTCTGTTTCGGTAGCAGATATAAATAACGATGGCTACCCAGATTTAATAACCGGAAATATTAATAGTTCCAATACCATATATTTTGGTGATAAAAATTTCAGTTACAAAAACACCACTTCTTATGGTGCTAACAAAATAGACACATATGCCGTAGCCGTAGCAGACTTTAATAAAGATGGCTTTGTTGATATTGCAACAGCCAACTACCTTGCCCCTAATATTGTTTACATGAATATAGATGGAAAAACCTTTGAAGAAATTAAGCTAACAGACATGGCGGCCAGAACGTATGATATTACGGTAGGTGATATAAATTCTGACGGTTGGGTAGATATTGCCATTGCAAATTCAGATGAATTTAATTTATATTATTTAAACATTTTTAAAGACGAATAGTAAAAAATAGTATCAACCCCTCAAGGTCCCACAGAAATAACCAAGATAGTTTATTACTACTATCTGCAAGAAAAATAGGATGGAATTATATTGATCTTTTGAGCAACATCCTGAACCAAAAATGGAACACGTTATCTATAGATAAGTAAACGACAAGTACTTCAAATGAAAAGTCACAAATACGAAATAAAAGTTGAGTGGACAGGTAACGAGGGAAACGGAACTTTAAACTATACCTCTTACAACCGTAATCACGAAATTAAATCCGTTGGTAAATATGATGCAATTCATGGGTCTTCTGATCCATCATTTTTGGGCGACAAATCAAAATATAACCCAGAAGATCTTTTTCTGTCTTCAATAACAGCATGTCATATGCTATGGTATTTACATTTATGTTCCGTACATAAAATTATAGTAACTGCATATGAGGATAATGCTACGGGTATAATGGCGGAAGATAATAACGGTAGCGGAAGGTTTACAGAAGTTACCCTTAACCCTACCGTTAGAATTTCGGATAAAAACAGAATTCAAGAAGCTAAAGAATTACATGAAGAAGCTAATAAAATGTGTTTTATTGCCAATTCTTGCAACTTTGAAATTAAACATAAACCTAATATTATTTCAGATTAAGACTCATAGAAAAATGTATGTACACCGTATTATACATATTATAAAATATAGGCTATAAAACTAAAGATAAGGCTATTACACCAGAACACTACTACCCCATCATACCAATTTACAATACCACCTTTCCTTTTTGCATCCTATGTTTTCAACAGAAAATCAAAAATCTTAATTTTATATTAAATATTTTACCAATCGTTCGGTAATTAAAAAATAATATTACATTTGTACCATGAGACCACAAAAGGTATTGGACATAGAAATATTAACAGGGTTAACAAAAGTCTTTAGATCAAGAGGCTATGAAGGTGCTAGCTTAAAAGAATTATCAGAAGCTACCGGTCTTAAAAAAGCTAGTTTATATCATAGGTTTCCTAACGGCAAGCAAGAAATGGCAGATGCTGTATTGCAACACTTAGAAGATTGGGTTACCAACAATGTTTTTAATACACTATTGGACACCAACCTTGAACCATCTACTAGATTAAAAGAAGGCTTATCCGCAATTAGAACTTTATATGATGGTGGTAAAAACATCTGCATTTTTCGTGCACTTTCTATGCAAGCCGGCATTGAACTATTTGAAGAGCAGATCAACCAAGGAATGACCGCATACCTTTCTGCCTTTAAAGAAATAGGCATTGCCTTAAAATTAACTCCAGAAGCAGCAGAAGAAAAGGCCTTGCAAGTATTGATAGAAATACAAGGAAGCTTAATTGTAACCAAGGGCTTAGGAGATATCAGCATTTTTGACAAAACCCTACAGAACATTGAACACAAGTATTTAAACCCATAAAAAAATTTAACACAATATTTTACCGAATGTTCGGTAATTAATTTTTGAACTATGAAAAAGTACCCATTACCCCCTTTTACAGAAGAAACAGCAAAACAAAAAGTACAATTGGCAGAGGATGCCTGGAACAGCAAAGACCCTATAAAGGTTTCCATGGCTTATACCGTTGACACCGAGTGGCGCAATAGAAGCCAGTTCATTAATGGTAGAAATGAAGTGCAACAATTTTTAGAACACAAATGGACCAATGAACAAAACTACAAGCTAAAAAAAGAGCTATGGAGCTATCATGGTAACCGAATAGCCGTAAGATTTGAATATGAATATCAAAATCAAGAAGGACAATGGTATCGTGCTTACGGTAATGAAAACTGGGAATTTGACGAAAATGGATTAATGCAAAAAAGATATGCAAGTATTAATGATTTAACAATTAAAGAAAACGAAAGAACATTATAAATGAGAACAATTAACCTTATATGCATCTTGGCATTGACACTAACAACATCATGTCAACAACAAAACACCACACAAAAAAACAAAGAATCCTTAATAATAAAAAACACAAAAACAATGAACACAATACAGTATAAAAAAGAAAATGTAAAGGGAGTAAACATTGCCTATAGAGAGGCTGGTGATCCAAGTAACCCCACTATTGTATTATTACATGGTTTTCCTTCTTCATCGCACCAATACAGAAAAGTCTTAAATCAACTTTCTAATGAGTTTCATTTAATAGCACCGGATTATCCTGGTTTTGGAAACAGTGATTTTCCTTCTCAGAATGATTATCAATATACATTTGACCATATAGCTGAAACAATCAATTCTTTTTTAGAATCTAAAGCTATAGATAAATATGCTATTATGATTCAAGACTATGGTGCCCCAATTGGATTTAGAATAGCAACCGCACATCCGGATAGAATAACTGCAATAGTCAATCAAAACGGAAATGCCTACGAAGAAGGTCTAGGACAAGCCTGGAAAACTACTAAGGAATTTTGGTCCAATAGAAATAAGGAAACCGAAAAGGCCTTATTACCATCTTTTTCTTTGGAAGGGTTAGAATGGCAGTACACGCACGGCACTAGAAACCCAGAAAACGTGAATCCGGACACCTGGCATTTAGATTTCTTAAGACTGTCTAGACCAAATGCACATGCCGTAAACCTAGATCTGTTTTATGATTATCAAAATAATGTAAAACTATACCCTAAATGGCAACAGTATTTACGCGATAACCAACCTCCACTATTGATCGTATGGGGTAAAAATGATGCTTTCTTTCCTGAAAGTGGTGCCCAAGCCTTTAAAAAAGATGTAAAAAATATAGACTACAACATTTATGATACCGGACACTTTGCACTGGAAGAAGACGGCAATGACATCATAGAGAAAATGAGGTCATTCTTAAATAAAAACGTACGATAAATAATATCGGTTTACAAAACAAAGCGGCTATGGGTTATACCCTAGTCGCTTTGTTTTTAGTATATCTTAACGAAATGTATTTTTTCTTTAAAAATTAAGCCATTAAATTAACCTACAATATTATGGGACAAGAAAGAAAACATCCCCTTAAGTTATTAACTTAACCTTACAAAAGTCATTTGCATTTAGCTTGCATCTTTCTTAGATCAGTAGTAACCTTTAAATAAAACAACATGAAAATTTTAATAATAGGAGGCAACGGAACCATTGGTAAAACCGTAGTTTCTCACTTTAAAAATGATAATGAAGTTATTATTGCTGGCCGTACAACCGGTGATGTCACAGTAGATATTGCAGACAGCAGGTCTATTTCATCCATGTTTGAAAAAACAGGAAAATTAGATGCCATCATCTGTATTGCTGGAGAGGCAAAATGGGACAATTTCAACAACCTAACGGAAGAAGATTATTATATAGGTTTAAGAAGCAAACTAATGGGGCAAGTAAATTTGGTTCGCATAGGACAACATTATTTAAACAAAAAAGGCTCCATCACGTTAACTACCGGTATTTTAGCCGATGATCCCGTAGTAAAAACCACTAGTGCAGCTATGGTAAACGGTGGTATTCATAGCTTTGTACAAGCGGTTGCCCTGGAATTGGAAAATGAGATTAGAGTAAATGTGGTATCGTCTGGTATGGTAGAAAATGCCTATGAGAAGTATAAAGACTATTTTCCGGGGCACAACCCCATTCCTATGCCTAAAGTAGTAAATGGTTATGTACGTAGTGTAAAAGGAAGAGGAAACGGAGAAGTTATACGTTTGTATGATTAATAATGACTTCTTAAAACAAATTATCAACTGTTTTTCTATTTTTAATTGTGAAGAATAAAATTGATTTTATCCAAAAGTGGGAATACCCACAAGTTGTAGAGGTTTGGGAAGCTTCCGTCAGAGCTACACATCATTTTTTAAATGAAGAGGATATCCAGTATTTTAAACCTTTGATCTTAAACACCTATTTAGATGCCGTAAACCTTCGTGCCTATAGAAACCATGAAAAGGAAATCATTGCTTTTCTAGGTGTTGACCAAAGTAATCTTGAAATGTTGTTCGTACATCCAGATTATAGAGGCCAAGGTATTGGGGCATTGTTATTACAATATGCCATTAAAAACTTGAAAATAGACAAAGTAGATGTAAATGAACAGAATGAACAAGCTGTAGGTTTTTACGAATATTATCAATTTAAAACACAAAGCAGGTCAGAGTTAGATGCTACCGGTAAACCCTACCCTATTTTACATATGCAGTTAGAAAAATTTGGTACATAATTTAAAAGCTTTTGACGTTCAGAAGGTTAATAAAATAACTAACTTTAGAAAAGAACTTTCTTAAGTATCAAAAAGAACAAAAACCTTTAAATCATGAACAAACTTCTAGCTACATTACTACTTGGCGGTCTTGTAATATCTTGTAATACTTCAAATAAAAACAAAGAGACTTCTAATGACAATTCAACCGAGACTACCGAAGAAATTGCGGATAAAAAATCAAATTTAAAATCTATTGAAAGCGATCAAGATTTAATTGCTACGGCATTAATGGCAGCACCAAAAGATAGTAGGGAAAATACTAAAGTTATCGGTTACAATATGGCAGGTGAATTTGTTACGCTAAAGGAAGGTGACAGCGAGTATATTGTACTTGCAGACGACCCAAAGAAAAACGGTTTCAATGCCGCATGTTATCATAAAGACCTAGAACCTTTTATGGCACGGGGAAGAACCTTACGTAACGAAGGCAAATCTTCAGACGAAATTTTTGCCATACGCGAAGCAGAAGTAAAATCTGGTAAAATAAAAATAACTCCCGGTTCTACTTTGCACATTTATTATGGTCCAAATACAACCTTTGACCCTGAAACATCACAAGTTGAAGGTGCTAAACTACGTTACGTTATTTATACTCCTTTTGCCACATCTAAATCGATCGGTTTACCGGAGACACCCTCAGCTCCCAATCACCCTTGGATCATGGACCCTGGCACTCACAGGGCACATATTATGATTTCTCCGTTAGAAAATAAAGTAGAATGATACCATTGCACGTCTAGTAGCGTTTAAGTGATATGACCAAACGAATACTAAGTTACCTTGGTTGGCTTATTGTTGCTATACTTTTAGGGTTATTCCATATGCGCATAGTTTTAGGACCGGCACCAGAATCAGACCATACTAAATTCTCGTTGTCAAGTATGGTATATGAATGGGCATTGGTACAGGTTGGCACAATCATTGGCTGTATTATTGCCGTTATATTTATTTTGCTCGATGTTGTATTTCTAAACAACAAACTTAAAGCTAATAGTAATTCAGTACTTTTTAAATTTCTGATTATTTCTATAATTGCTGTTATTGTTGGGGTTACCCATTATGTCTTAGAAGAAGTTTTCAATGTTATTTAGATAAGCAGAGGTATAGATATTACTACAAACTATATCTTAGCAATATGAATACAATTGATATTAGGACAGTAGATGTTGTTCAATATTTGCAACCCTTACGGGAAGGAGGCTCTATGCCGGCCATTGTAAAAGCAAATGATGATTTTTTATATGTACTGAAATTTAGAGGGTCAGGCCAAGGAAAAAAATCGCTCATTGCAGAATTTATTGGCGGAGAATTGGCACGTGCCATAGGTTTAAAAGTACCTGAACTGGTATTTATGAATTTAGAGGACTCCTTTAGACAAACAGAGCCGGATGAAGAAATTCAAGATTTATTAAAGTTTAGTGTTGGGTTAAATCTTGGGTTGCATTTTTTATCCGGCGCCATTACTTTTGATCCATTAATTTCTAAGGCAGATACATTAACAGCATCTAAGGTAGTAGTATTGGATAGCTTGATCAGCAATATAGATCGAACGGCAAAAAATGCAAATCTCTTATTTTGGCACAATGAGTTATGGGTCATAGACAATGGTGCCAGTTTCTATTTTCATCATAATTGGGAAACCTGGGAAAACCATTTATCAAGAACCTTCCCGTTCATAAAAGATCATGTACTATTACAACAGGCCACTGCCCTCTCTGAAGCAGCAGCAGAAATTAAAAAGTACATTACCTTAGAAAAAGTAACTGAAATAGTTTTAAATATACCAGAAGATTGGCTATCAAGCGAGTCTGACGTTTTGAATGCGGATGAAAAAAGAGCTGCCTATATACAATTTATAAACACTAAACTATCAATGATAGATGTATTAGTAAAAGAAGCCGAAGATGCAAGATAGACATACATTTAAGTTTGCCATAGTTAGAATAGTGCCCAAGGTAGAACGAGAAGAGTTCTTTAATGTAGGTGTGATTTTATTCTGTAAACGAACAAAATTTTTAGATATTAAATATCATATCGACGAGAAAAAATTAAAAGCTTTTTCTCCAGAAATAGAATACGAGATATTAAACGAATATTTAAAGGCATGGAAGCTGATATGTGAGGGTAAAGAAGCAGGCGGACCCATAGGTAAATTAAACCTACCAGATCGATTTGGATGGTTAACAGCTTGCAGAAGCACCGTTATACAAAGCTCTACCACGCGATCAGGACTAAGTATAGATCCTGAAAAAGAACTTGAAGATATTTTTAATACCTATGTTCTTTAAGCAATCTGTTTATCTTATTACATCAAAGTGCCAACCTAAATTAATGCCTGATCTATTTGAAAACAATAGCTATAGCAACCAACAAAAATAAATATCAAGTTTTAAAAGTAAGTTTATTACATTAAATGGACTTACATATCTTAAAAAAGGAAATCAAAACTACTACGCTATGGAATCATCTAAACTTAAAACTATTATTCAAGGAATTCCAAAAGCGGAACTCCATCTACATTTAGAAGGTAGTTTTGAGCCAGAATTGATGTTCGAGATTGCAAAGAGAAACAACATCAACTTACCTTACGATTCCATTGAGTCCGTAAAGGAAGCTTATAAATTTAACAACTTACAAGAGTTTTTAGACATCTACTATGCAGGCGCACAAGTATTGTTGCACGAGCAAGATTTCTTTGATCTTACATGGGCATATTTAACCAAAGTTCACAGTGAAAATGTAAAACATGCAGAAGTATTTTTTGACCCCCAGACCCATACAGAACGTGGAGTAGCCTTTGATGTGGTCATCAATGGAATTCATCGAGCCTTAGAAAAGGGAAAAAACGAACTAAATATTTCTTACAAACTCATAATGAGCTATTTGCGTCATTTAACTGAAGATGCTGCCTTTAACACGCTAGAATCTTCTATTCCTTTTAAAGAAATTATAGATGGTGTTGGTTTAGATTCTTCGGAAATGGGAAATCCGCCAAGTAAGTTTAAAAAAGTGTTTAAAGCATCTGCAGAACATGGATACAAACTCGTGGCACATGCAGGTGAAGAAGGTCCTGCAGAATACATTTGGGAAGCTTTGGATATTTTAAATGTTGAGCGCATTGACCATGGTAATCGTTGTCTAACGGACGAAGCTTTGATAAAAAGACTGGTGAATGAGAAAATTGCATTGACCCTTTGTCCTACCAGTAACGTTGCCTTAAAAGTAATTCAGAAGATGGATGAGCATCCAGTTGCCAAAATGTTGGACAAGGGGATTCTTGCGACCATCCACTCAGATGATCCTGCGTATTTTGGTGGATATATGAACGAGAACTACTACCAGACCGCAAAAGCGCTGAATTTGAGTTTGGAACAAATAGAACAATTGGCCATTAATGCATTTGAAGCCAGTTGGCTAAGTAAGGCATCTAAGGAAAGACATATTACTGAGGTAAAAGAGTATTTTAAATCTCTTTAATCCGCAAGGGGAATAAATATATCAAAAACAGCACCGTTACCAAGAGAGCTCTCTACCCTTATCTGTCCGCTATGGGTAGTCACAATTCTCTTTACAATTGCCAGCCCAATACCGGTACCTTGATATTCTTCATCACTATGTAAGCGTTGAAAGATTTCAAAGACCTTGTTTTCATATTTTTGATCGAACCCAATACCATTATCAGATATTAAAATACGAGAATATTGTCGGTCTTCGTTTAAATTAAGTTCCGGGTAATCCGTTCCGTTAACCACCGAGCCATGTACTTTTATAGTTGGCTTGATTTCATTTTTTGAAAACTTTATGGCATTGGTAAACAAATTAAAAAGCAATTGTTTAAACTGTACAGGTCTCACTGTAATTGGACAGTCTTTTTGAACTCTGAGCAAAGTTTTATGTTCTTTTAATTCTTCACTCAAAATATCCTTTACATCTAAGACCAAGTTTTTTAATGAAACAGTGGTCAAGCTATTATCAATAGATTCCGTTGCTCCATATGCCATTAAATCTTGAATTAGATTACGCATACGACCGGCGGACAAGTCTATTCTTTCTAATTTATGCTTTCCCGCTTCCGATAAATTGTTGAATTCGGTATCACTGATCTGAGAAATGAACATTTGAATTTTGCGCAACGGTTCTTGAAGGTCATGGCTACAAATATGATTAAACGACTCTAGATCATTGATCATCAACTCAAGCTTAATCGTTTTTATTTCAAGTTGATTGGTTCGTTGAAACACCTTACGCTCTAGTTTTTTAGAGAATTTTTTCAGCTTTTTATGAGCACGTTCCAATTCTAACTTATTCTTTCTAAGCTCCAACAAATTAATAACCTGCTCAGATAAAATGTTGAGAGATTCTTTTTGGCTTTGCGTAAGATTTCTAGGTTTATTATCAATAACACATAAAGTACCTAGAGGTAATCCGTTAGCATTCTTTAATGGAATACCTGCATAGAAAACAATATTAGGATCACCTGTAACCAAAGGATTATTTTGAAAACGGCTATCTTCTCTTGCATCTTCCGTAGTAAATATTGGTTCATCACTAGTTATAGCATGAGCACAAAATGCATCTTCAATTGGTGTTTCAGAGGTTTCTAAACCATAGTGAGATTTAAACCATTGCCGCTTATCATCAAGTAAAGTGATCAAAGATATTGGGGTCTGACAAATTTCTGCTGCAAGTTGGGTTAGGTTATCATAATCTTTTTCAGGCAAGGTGTCTAAAATTGAATATGAATCAAGAAGAGCTAATCTTTCTTTTTCCTTAGGATGGATCTTGGCTTTCGTCATTGTTTTTATAAGAGCGGTAGTTTTTAAGGCAACAAATATAAGGAGCCCATTACCTTAAAAACCTAAATATAATATAATCTTACGAAAATCCACTAGGTAAAAATCCATCAAAGAGATGAATGTCCCCTTTTAGTTTACTGAAATTTTATGGCAAATAAATGGCATGTTTAATGAGGGTTAAAAATATATCTTTTTGATTTTGATGTATCATAATGGTAATGAGAAAAGTAATCTCCAAGACCTATAAAGCAGTCCTACAAATAATCTATTGCTTTACAAATAGAATTATTTTAAAAGAATCTTGGAGTGAGAATATTTTTGTAATTAGTCAAAAATTCAAACCTTAAAAAAATCTCAAAAGATCCGTCGTTGAATGAAGTACTCCCTAGTTCTGTAATTTCACGGTCATAGGCAAGTCCGAGCATTAGTTTTTCATTTAATTGAAAACCAACTAGTGCACTTAGTGCGGCATTCCATCTGTAAGCTGCCCCTAACGAAAATGTATCGTTCAACAATACTGTAGCAGAGAGATCTGCTTGTAGAGGTGCGCCTTCTACAGCTTTAAAAAGTAATGCTGGTTTTAATTTTAAATCTGGGTTTACCTCAAAAACGTAACCTGTAATTAGGTACCAGTTCATACGTTCTTGTGCTATATAGGAATTACTGTTCCCAGAAGAATCAAAGTGTTCTGTTTCCAGAAAATTAGGTATTGAAAGACCAGCATAAAATTGTTCCGTATGGTAATACACCCCCGCACCAAAATTTGGTGAAAACTTCTTGTCTATGTTCGTTTGACCTAACGCTGCGGTAGACGGGTCATAATTTCTTAACTTATTAAAATCAATATTTAAAAAATGCCCACCAGCTTTTAATCCAAAAGACAATTTTCCATTTTCAGAAGTAGGTATGGTATAGGAAAAAACGGCATCAAAATAAGTATCTTGGTTGGTACCATTACCTATTTCATCGTTTACGATGGAAAGACCCAGCCCTACCCTTTCAGAAATAGGACTATGTACATTGAGTGTTTGGGTTGTTGGGGCTCCATCTAAACCCACCCATTGTGAACGGTGCAAAGCAGCAATACTAAGAACACCTCTTGAACCAGCATAGCCAGGGTTCACCGCTACCGTATTATACATATACTGGGTATACTGCGCATCTTGTTGAGCATTAATAGTACAAAAAGAAGCGAGAAAAATTAAGAAAATTATAAGTTGATTCTTCATAATTAATTTTACTGTTTCAATAGTTCTTTTTTATCTATTAATATACAGGTAACCGTTCATTGATTTGTTCTGTTGATCATTTGCATAATCAATTATGTAGAAGTAAACACCTACTGGTAACTCATCATTCTTTTTTATGGTCACCCTACCGTTTGACAACCCTTTAAAAGCATTACCATTATTGTCGTATCCGCTCGTTTCAAATACTAGAACTCCCCATCTGTTATAAATTTTGACGGTATTGTTAGGGAAAGATTCAATATTTGTAATTGTAAATACTCCTTCGTTTACATTTGGATTTAGTAAATCGCTTTCTATACTAATGTCGCAAATAGCACCAATAGGTGGTGTTCCTCCATTAGAACTACAACCATCTAATGGATCTGTATTGTCACTAATTTCTTGACCATCAGAAATACCATCACCGTCTGTATCTGCATTTTCTGGATCTGTGCCTAATGTGTTTTCTTCTTCTGTAGATAAACCATCATTATCACAGTCGCTAGTAGTTAAAGGTGTTCCATTAACTGAGTCACAGTCATCCAATGGGCTTGTAGCATCTATTACTTCTTCACCATCATTAATACCATCACCGTCTGTGTCTGGATCAATTGGATTTGTGCCCAGATCAACCTCTTCACCATCTGTTAATCCATCATTATCAGTATCAGCATTGTTCGGGTCAGTACCTAATGAAGCTTCCTCATCTGTGGTAAGATTATCTAAGTCGCAATCACTGGTACCTAACGGAGTGCCTGCAATAGAATCACAATCGTCTAAAGGATTAGTTGAATTTAATACTTCTTGACCATCATTAATGCCATCTCCATCCGAATCAGGGTTATTAGGATCTGTTCCTAAATTATTTTCCTCATCATTGGTTAATCCGTCATTATCTGGATCATTATCCACTACATCAACCATATAAGATTTGGTTTCGCTTACTGTAGTGCTATTACCTGCGTTATCTAAAACTGTAAGGCTTACTTCAATTGAAGTGTCATTATCCGCTACCAAATCACTTCCAGGAACATCAATACTAAAGTTACCTAGAGCATCTACCGTGCCTGAATAAATGTTACCATTTACGACTATGGTTACTGGATCATTCTCATTAAAATCTCCATTTACCGTTCCTGTAATTGAAATTGTAGAACCAGCTTCAGTTGCATTGATGCTATTATCACTTGTAATATCATCAACAGTTACCGTTACCCCAGGTACTGTTACATCTACGTTATATGCTTTTATTTCTGTGGATGTGCCTGTATTTCCGTTGATGTCTGTCGTAGAAATACTTCCATCTACAGCGGCATCCACATCTGCTGCCAAGGCACTTCCAGGAATGTTGATACTATAGTCACCGGCTGCATCAACAGTTCCCGTATAATTTGTTCCGTTAACAGTTAAGGTTACCGTATCCCCAGCATTGAAGTCACCTGAAACGGTTCCTGTCACCGCTACGTTAGCTCCTGCTTCCGTAGCGTTCAGGATGTTGTCCGCCGTAATATTGTCAATCACTAATACCGGAGCTGGGTTTACCAAATCTACAGTATATGTTTTTGTTTCAGTAACGGTAGAACTATTTCCCGCTCCATCAGTTGTGGTTATACTACCGTCCAATGTTGTATCTGGGTCCGCAGCTAATTTACTGCCAGGTACATCAATACTATAATCACCAGCTGCATCGACAATTCCTGTATAATCCGTTCCGTCCACAGTCAAGGTAACGGAGTCACCAGTATTGAAATCACCTGTAACATTACCCGTTACCGCAACATCGGCGGCAGCTTCCGTAGCGTTCAGGATGTTATCTGCAGTGATATCGTCTATTGCCAATACTGGGACTGGTAGTGTAGTGATATGCTGAATATCCCTTTTTGCTTGCGTTGCGGAGTTTCCGGCAACATCGTTTACATCCGCAGTGATTGTTTCATTAGCATCCAAAGCTTGTGCTTCAAGAGCCGTAATATCAAAAGTCCACGTATTTCCTGTAACTACAGGAGAATAGGTTGTACCATTTAAGACCACAGTAGCTACTTGATTATCTTCTACATTGGTCGTTGTACCAGAGATAGTCACAGGACTATCATCTTCCGTTGCGTTGATGATATCATCAAGAGCTACTACATTTATTGCGATAGCTGGTGATGTGGTATCCACACTGTACACTTGCGTATCGGTAGCTGTTGCAGAGTTTCCTGCAGTATCGGTCGTAGTTACACTACCGTCCACTGTTGTATCCGGGTCCGCAGCTAATTTACTACCAGGAACATCAATGCTATAATCACCAGCTGCATCGACAGTTCCGGTATAATCTGTACCGTCCACAGTTAAAGTAACGGTGTCCCCGGTATTGAAATCCCCAGAAACCGTTCCTGTTACCGCAACATCCGCACTAGCTTCCGAAGCGTTCAGGATGTTATCCGCGGTAATATCGTCTATTGCCAATACTGGGACTGGTAGTGTAGCGTCATATTGAATATCACGAGTTGCTTGCGAAGCAGCATTACCTCCGAGGTCGCTTACATCTGCAGTTATTGTTTCCGTAGGGTCCAAGGCTTGTATATCTACTACAGGTACATCTAATGTCCAAGTATTTCCTGAAACAGTTGCCGTATAGTTTTCTCCATTTAAGGTCACCGTTACTACTTGTCCATCTTCGACATTAGTGGTGGTTCCAGAGATAGTTACCGGACTGTCATCTTCCGTTGCGTTGATGATATCATCAACGGCAACTGTATTGATTGTAATAACAGGAGCAGCAGTATCTACGCTATACACTTGCGTGTCGGTAGCACTTGCGGAATTTCCAGCGGTATCGGTTGTGGTAACACTACCATCCACAGTAGTATCCGCATCCGCAGCCAACTTACTTCCAGGAACATCAATGCTATAATCACCAGCTGCATCGACAGTTCCGGTATAATCTGTACCGTCCACAGTCAAGGTAACGGTGTCCCCGGTATTGAAATCCCCAGAAACCGTTCCTGTTACCGCAACATCCGCACTAGCTTCCGCAGCGTTCAGGATGTTATCCGCGGTAATATCGTCTATTGCTAAAACTGGAACAGGTACTGTAGCGTCATATTGAATATCACGAGTTGCTTGCGAAGCAGCATTACCTCCGAGGTCGCTTACATCTGCAGTTATTGTTTCCGTAGGGTCCAAGGCTTGTATATCTACTACAGGTACATCTAATGTCCAAGTATTTCCTGAAACAGTTGCCGTATAGTTTTCTCCATTTAAGGTCACCGTTACTACTTGTCCATCTTCGACATTAGTGGTGGTTCCAGAGATAGTTACCGGACTGTCATCTTCCGTTGCGTTGATGATATCATCAACGGCAACTGTATTGATTGTAATAACAGGAGCAGCAGTATCTACGCTATACACTTGCGTGTCGGTAGCACTTGCGGAATTTCCAGCGGTATCGGTTGTGGTAACACTACCATCCACAGTAGTATCCGCATCCGCAGCCAACTTACTTCCAGGTATATCGATACTGTATGCGCCAAGCGCATCCACAGTTCCTGTATAATCGGTACCATCCACAGTCAAGGTAACGGTGTCCCCGGTATTGAAATCACCCGAAACCGTTCCCGTTACCGCTACATCGGCAGCAGCCTCCGTAGCGTTCAGGATGTTGTCAGCGGTGATGTCGTCTATTGCCAATACTGGGACTGGTAGTGTAGTGATATGTTGAATATCACGAGTTGCTTGTGTTGCAGAATTCCCAGCAACATCACTTACATCTGCAGTGATTGTTTCCGTAGCATCCAAAGCTTGCGCTTCAAGAGCAGTGATATCGAATGTCCATGTATTTCCTGTAACTAAAGGAGAATAGGTTGTACCATTTAATACTACAGTAGCTGCTTGATTATCTTCCACATTGGTTGTTGTACCAGAGATAGTCACAGGACTATCGTCTTCGGTAGCATTGATAATATCATCAAGAGCAACAACATTAATAGCAATAGTTGGTGTCGTAACATCATGTTGAATATCCCTAGTTGCTTGTGTTGCCGAGTTTCCGGCAACATCATCTACATCCGCAGTAATAGTTTCATTGGCATCTAAAGCTTGCGCTTCTAGAGCAGTGATATCGAATGTCCACGTATTTCCCGTAACCACAGGAGAATAGGTTGTTCCATTTAAGACCACAGTAACGGTCTGACCATCTTCTACATTGGTAGTTGTTCCGTTAATGGTTACCGGACTGTCATCTTCCGTAGCGTTGATAATGTCATCCCCGGCTACTACATTGATAGCGATAGTAGGCGAAGTAACATCATGTTGGATATCCCTAGTTGCTTGTGTTGCCGAGTTTCCAGCAACATCACTTACATCCGCAGTGATGGTTGCATTGGCAGGAAGTGCCTGTGCATCCAGAGCAGGAATATCCAAGGTCCATATATTACCGGAAACGATGGTAGTATAAGTTTCCCCGTTCAAGGTAACTGTAACGGTCTGACCATCTTCGACGTTAGTCGTTGTTCCGTTAATGGTTACCGGACTGTCATCTTCCGTAGCATTGATGATATCATCCCCGGCTACGACATTTACTGTAATAGCAGGCGATGTGGTATCCACACTATACACTTGCGTATCGATAGCTGTTGCAGAATTACCTGCAGTGTCCGTTGTAGTTACACTACCATCCACTGTTGTGTCAGGGTCTGCAGCTAATTTACTGCCAGGAACATCTATACTATAATCACCGGCCGCATCAACGGTTCCAGTATAATCGGTTCCGTCAACCGTCAAGGTTACCGTGTCACCATCGTTAAAGTCACCCGTAACGTTACCCGTTACCGCAACATCTGCAGCAGCTTCCGTTGCGTTCAGGATGTTGTCAGCTGTGATATCGTCTATGTTCAAGGTTATTGCAGGTGCAACAGTATCCACACTATACACTTGTGTATCCGTTGCCGTTGCAGAATTTCCTGCAGTATCGGTCGTAGTTACACTACCGTCCACTGTTGTATCTGGGTCCGCAGCTAATTTACTGCCAGGTACATCGATGCTGTATGCACCCAATGCATCAACAGTTCCCGTATAATTTGTTCCGTCAACAATCAAGGTAACCGTATCCCCAGCGTTGAAGTCACCTGAAACGGTTCCTGTTACCGCTACGTCCGCTCCTGCTTCCGTAGCGTTCAGGATATTGTCCGCCGTAATATTGTCAATCACTAATACCGGAGCTGGGTTTACCAAATCTACAGTATATGTTTTTGTTTCAGTAACGGTAGAACTATTACCCGCTCCATCAGTTGTGGTTACACTACCGTCCACGGTAGAATCGCCATCCGCGGCAAGTGCCGAACCAGGAACATCGATACTATAATCACCAGCTGCATCGACAGTTCCTGTGTAATCCGTTCCGTCCACAGTTAAAGTTACGGTGTCTCCAGTATTGAAATCACCAGATACGGTTCCAGTAACTGTTACATCTGCAGCAGCTTCCGTAGCGTTCAGGATGTTGTCCGCAGTGATATCGTCTATATTTAGTGTGATGTTTGGAAGCGTAGCATCATGCTGAATATCACGCGTTGCCTGTGTTGCGGAGTTTCCGGCAAAGTCGTTTACATCCGCGGTGATGGCTGCATTGGCAGGAAGTGCCTGTGCATCCAGAGCGGGAATATCCAAGGTCCACGTATTACCGGAAACGGTAGCGTTATAGGTTTCCCCGTTCAAGGTAACCGTAACCGTTTGTCCATCTTCCACATTGGTAGTTGTTCCGTTAATCGTTACCGGACTGTCATCTTCCTTGGCATTGATGATATCATCCCCGGCTACAATATTTACAGTAATAGCAGGTGATGTGGTATCAATACTGTACACTTGCGTATCGGTAGCTGTTGCAGAGTTTCCTGCAGTATCGGTTGTGGTTACACTACCGTCCACGGTTGTATCTGGATCTACAGCTAATTTACTGCCAGGAACATCGATACTATAATCACCAGCTGCATCGACAGTTCCTGTGTAATCAGTTCCGTCCACAGTTAAAGTAACGGTATCACCATTGTTAAAGTCACCCGTAACGTTACCCGTTACCGCAACATCGGCAGCAGCTTCCGTAGCGTTTAGGATGTTGTCCGCAGTTATCTCATCAATAACAATAACAGGAATAGGAAGAACAGCATCATGCTGAATATCTCTAGTTTCTTGCGTTGCAGAGTTTCCGGCAAAGTCGTTTACATCCGCGGTGATGGTTGCATTGGCAGGAAGTGCTTGTGCATCCAGAGCGGGAATATCCAAGGTCCATGTATCACCGGAAACAGTAGCGTTATAGGTTTCCCCGTTCAAGGTAACCGTAACGGTCTGACCATCTTCTACATTGGTAGTTGTTCCGTTAATCGTTACCGGACTGTCATCTTCCTTGGCATTGATGATATCATCCCCGGCTACAATATTTACTGTAATAGCAGGTGATGTGGTATCCACACTATACACTTGCCTATCGGTAGCTGTTGCAGAATTTCCAGCAGTATCGGTTGTAGTTAAACTACCGTCCACTGTTGTATCTGGGTCTGCAACTAATTTACTGCCAGGTACATCGATGCTATAATCACCGGCTGCATTAACGATTCCCGAATAATCGGTTCCATCAACGGTCAAGGTTACCGTATCACCTGTATTGAAATCACCCGTAACATTACCCGATACCGCAACATCGGCGGCAGCTTCCGTAGCGTTCAAGATATTATCCGCAGTGATATCGTCTATATTTAGTGTGATGTTTGGAAGCGTAGCATCATGCTGAATATCACGCGTTACCTGTGTTGCAGGATTACCGCCAAGGTCGCTTACATCCGCGGTGATGGTTGCATTGTCAGGAAGTGCCTGTGCATCCAGAGCAGGAATATCCAAAGTCCATGTATTACCGGAAACGGTGGTAGTATAAGTTTCCCCGTTCAAGGTAACCGTAATGGTCTGACCATCTTCTACATTGGTAGTTGTTCCGTTAATCGTTACCGGACTGTCATCTTCCGTTGCGTTGATGATATCATCCCCGGCTACTACATTGATTGCGATAGCTGGTGATGTGGTATCCACACTATACACTTGTGTATCGGTAGCTGTTGCAGAGTTTCCTGCAGTATCGGTCGTAGTTACACTACCATCAACTGTGGTATCTGGGTCTGCAGCTAATTTACTGCCAGGAACATCGATACTATAATCACCGGCTGCATCAACGGTTCCAGTATAATCGGTTCCGTCCACAGTCAAAATAACGGTGTCTCCAGTATTGAAATCACCTGTAACGTTGCCCGTTACCGCAACATCGGCGGCAGCCTCCGTAGCGTTCAGGATATTGTCCGCAGTGATATCGTCTATATTTAGTGCGATGCTTGGAGGTGTAGCATCATGCTGAATGGCACGGCTAGCCTGTGTTGCAGGATTACCACCAAGATCACTTACATCCGCGGTGATGGTTGCATTGGCAGGAAGTGCCTGTGCATCCAGAACAGGAATATCCAAGGTCCATGTATTACCGGAAACGATGGTAGAATAAGTTTCCCCGTTCAAGGTAACCGTAACGGTCTGACCATCTTCTACATTGGTCGTTGTTCCGTTAATGGTTACCGGACTGTCATCTTCAGTTGCATTGATGATATCATCCCCGGCTACTACATTTATTGCGATAGCTGGTGATGTGGTATCCACACTGTACACTTGCGTATCGGTAGCTGTTGCAGAGTTTCCAGCAGTATCGGTTGTGGTTACACTACCGTCCACTGTTGTATCCGGGTCTGCAGTTAATTTACTGCCAGGTACATCGATGCTATAATCACCAGCTGCATCGACAGTTCCTGTGTAATCTGTTCCGTCCACTGTTAAAGTTACCGTATCACCTGTATTGAAATCACCCGTAACGTTACCCGTTACCGTAACATCGGCGGCAGCTTCCGTAGCGTTCAGGATGTTGTCAGCTGTGATATCGTCTATTGCCAATACTGGGACTGGTAGTGTTGTGATATGTTGAATATCTCTAGTTGCCCGTGTTGCGGAGTTTCCGGCAACATCATCTACATCTGCAGTGATAGTTTCATTGGCATCTAAAGCCTGTGCTTCCAGAGCAGAAATATCGAATGTCCAAGTATTTCCTGTAACTACAGGGGAATAGGTTGTTCCGTTTAGGACCACAGTTGCTACTTGGTTATCTTCTACATTGGTAGTTGTACCGGAGATAGTCACTGGACTATCGTCTTCCGTGGCATTGATAATGTCATCTCCAGCTACAACATTAATTGTAATAGTAGGAGCAGTAGTATCCACACTATACACTTGTGTATCGGTAGCTGTTGCAGAGTTTCCAGCAGTATCGGTCGTAGTTACACTACCATCCACTGTGGTATCCGGGTCTGCAGCTAATTTACTGCCAGGAACATCGATACTATAATCACCGGCCGCATCGACAGTTCCTGTGTAATCTGTACCGTCTACAGTCAAGGTAACGGTGTCACCATTGTTAAAGTCACCCGTAACGTTACCCGTTACTGCAACATCGGCAGCAGCTTCCGTAGCGTTCAAGATATTGTCCGCAGTGATATCGTCTATGTTCAAGTTTATCGCAGGAAGAACATCATCATGCTGAATATCCCTAGTTGCCTGTGTTGCAGGATTACCACCAAGGTCGCTTACATCCGCGGTGATGGTTGCATTGTCAGGAAGTGCCTGTGCTTCCAGAGCGGGAATATCCAAGGTCCATGTATTACCGGAAACGGTTGTAGTATAAGTTTCCCCGTTCAAGGTAACCGTAACGGTCTGACCATCTTCTACATTGGTTGTTGTACCGGAAATAGTCACTGGACTGTCATCTTCTGTTGCATTGATAATATCATCCACCGCTACAACATTTATGGTGATAGTAGGTGTCGTAACATCATGCTGAATATCTCTAGTTGCTTGTGTTGCAGAGTTTCCAGCAACATCACTTACATCCGCAGTGATTGTTTCATTGGCATCCAAAGCTTGCGCTTCAAGAGCAGTAATATCAAAAGTCCAAGTATTTCCTGTAACTACAGGGGAATAGGTTGTTCCGTTTAGGACCACAGTTGCTACTTGGTTATCTTCTACATTGGTAGTTGTACCGGAGATAGTCACTGGACTATCGTCTTCCGTGGCATTGATAATGTCATCTCCAGCTACAACATTAATTGTAATAGTAGGAGCAGTAGTATCCACACTATACACTTGTGTATCGGTAGCTGTTGCAGAATTTCCAGCAGTATCGGTCGTAGTTACACTACCGTCCACTGTGGTATCCGGGTCTGCAGCTAATTTACTGCCAGGTACATCGATGCTATAATCACCAGCTGCATCCACAGTCCCCGTATAATCTGTTCCGTCCACAGTTAAAGTAACAGTGTCTCCAGTATTGAAATCACCAGATACGGTTCCAGTAACTGTTACATCGGCGGCAGCTTCCGTAGCGTTCAAGATATTGTCCGCAGTGATATCGTCTATGTTCAAGGTTATTACAGGTGCAACAGTATCCACACTATACGCTTGCGTATCGGTAGCTGTTGCAGAATTGCCAGCAGTATCCGTAGTGGTTACACTACCGTCCACTGTGGTATCCGGGTCTGCAGCTAATTTACTGCCAGGTACATCGATACTATAATCACCAGCTGCGTTGACAGTTCCCGTATAATCGGTTCCGTCCACAGTTAAAGTAACAGTGTCTCCAGTATTGAAATCACCCGTAACGTTACCAGTTACCGCAACATCTGCAGCAGCTTCTGTAGCGTTCAAGATATTGTCCGCTGTGATATCGTCTATTGTCAATACTGGGACTGGTGGTGTAGTGATATGCTGAATATCACGAGTTGCTTGTGTTGCCGAGTTTCCGGCAACATCACTTACATCTGCAGTTATTGTTTCATTGGCATCTAAAGCTTGCGCTTCAAGAGCAGTGATATCAAAAGTCCACGTATTTCCTGTAACCACAGGAGAATAAGTTGTTCCATTTAAGACCACAGTAACGGTCTGACCATCTTCTACATTGGTAGTTGTTCCGTTAATCGTTACCGGACTATCGTCTTCCGTGGCGTTGATGATATCATCCACCGCTACTACATTTATTGCGATAGTTGGTGAAGTTGCATCTACCGAATAGACTTGTGTATCCGTTGCCGTTGCAGAATTTCCTGCAGTATCGGTCGTAGTTACACTACCGTCCACTATTGTATCCGGGTCCGCAGCTAATTTACTGCCAGGAACAAGAATACTATAATCACCGGCCGCATCGACGGTTCCTGTATAATCTGTACCGTCCACAGTCAAGGTAACGGTGTCTCCAGTGTTGAAATCACCCGTAACGTTACCCGTTACCGTAACATCGGCAGCAGCTTCCGTGGCGTTCAGGATGTTGTCCGCTGTGATATCGTCTATGTTCAAGGTTATCGCAGGTGCAACAGTATCCACACTGTACGCTTGTGTATCGGTAGCTGTTGCAGAATTTCCAGCAGTATCGGTTGTAGTTACACTACCGTCCACTGTGGTATCCGGGTCTGCAGCTAATTTACTGCCAGGTACATCGATGCTATAATCACCAGCTGCATCCACAGTCCCCGTATAATCTGTTCCGTCCACAGTTAAAGTAACAGTGTCTCCAGTATTGAAATCACCCGTAACGTTACCAGTAACTGTTACATCTGCAGCAGCTTCCGTAGCGTTCAAGATATTGTCCGCAGTGATATCGTCTATGTTCAAGGTTATTACAGGTGCAACAGTATCCACACTATACGCTTGCGTATCGGTAGCTGTTGCAGAATTGCCAGCAGTATCCGTAGTGGTTACACTACCGTCCACTGTGGTATCCGGGTCTGCAGCTAATTTACTGCCAGGTACATCGATACTATAATCACCAGCTGCGTTGACAGTTCCCGTATAATCGGTTCCGTCCACAGTTAAATTAACAGTGTCTCCAGTATTGAAATCACCCGTAACGTTACCAGTTACCGCAACATCTGCAGCAGCTTCCGTTGCGTTCAAGATATTGTCCGCTGTGATATCGTCTATTGTCAATACTGGGACTGGTGGTGTAGTGATATGCTGAATATCACGAGTTGCTTGTGTTGCCGAGTTTCCGGCAACATCACTTACATCTGCAGTTATTGTTTCATTGGCATCTAAAGCTTGCGCTTCAAGAGCAGTGATATCAAAAGTCCACGTATTTCCTGTAACCACAGGAGAATAAGTTGTTCCATTTAAGACCACAGTTGCCACTTGGTTATCTTCTACATTTGTAGTTGTACCGGATATAGTCACTGGACTATCATCTTCGGTAGCGTTGATAATATCATCCACCGCTACTACATTGATAGCGATAGTTGGTGCAGTTGCATCTACACTATACATATGTGTATCCGTTGCTGTTGCAGAATTGCCAGCAGTATCCGTAGTAGTTACACTACCGTCCACTGTTGTATCACCATCCGCAGCTAATTTACTGCCAGGTACATCGATACTATAGTCACCGGCCGAATCGACAGTTCCTGTATAATCCGTTCCGTCAACCGTCAAGGTTACCGTGTCACCATCGTTAAAGTCACCCGTAACGTTACCCGTTACCGCAACATCTGCGGCAGCTTCCGTAGCGTTCAAGATATTGTCCGCAGTGATATCGTCTATGTTCAAGGTCATTGCAGGTGCAACAGTATCCACACTATACACATGTGTATCCGTTGCTGTGGCAGAATTGCCAGCAGTATCCGTAGTGGTTACACTACCGTCCACTGTTGTATCTGGGTCTGCTGATAATTTACTGCCAGGTACATCGATGCTATAATCACCGGCTGCATCAACGGTTCCTGTATAATCAGTTCCGTCCACGGTTAAAGTTACGGTGTCTCCTGTATTGAAATCACCCGTAACGTTACCCGTTACCGCAACATCGGCGGCAGCTTCCGTAGCGTTCAAGATGTTGTCCGCAGTGATATCGTCTATGTTCAAGGTTATCGCAGGTGCTACGGTATCCACACTATACACTTGTGTATCGGTAGCTGTTGCAGAGTTTCCAGCAGTATCGGTTGTGGTTACACTACCGTCCACTGTTGTATCTGGGTCCGCAGCTAATTTACTGCCAGGTACATCGATGCTATATGCACCCAATGCATCGACAGTTCCTGTGTAATCAGTTCCGTCCACAGTTAAAGTTACGGTGTCTCCTGTATTGAAATCACCCGTAACGTTACCCGTTACCGCAACATCGGCGGCAGCTTCCGTAGCGTTCAAGATGTTGTCAGCTGTGATATCGTCTATGTTCAAGGTTATTGCAGGTGCAACAGTATCCACACTATACACTTGTGTATCGGTAGCTGTTGCAGAGTTTCCAGCAGTATCGGTCGTAGTTACACTACCATCAACTGTTGTATCTGGATCTACAGCTAATTTACTACCTGGCACATCAATACTATAATTCCCGGATGCATCGACAGTTCCTGTGTAATCTGTACCGTCTACAGTCAAGGTAACGGTGTCACCATTGTTAAAGTCACCCGTAACGTTACCCGTTACCGCAACATCGGCGGCAGCTTCCGTTGCGTTCAGGATGTTGTCAGCTGTGATATCGTCTATATTTAGTGTGATGCTTGGGGGAGTAGCATCATGTTGAATATCACGTGTTGCCTGTACGGCCGAAGTACCTAAACTATTATCAACATCTGCAGTAATAGTTTCTGTAGCATCTAAAGCCTGTGCATTAGTTGCAGAAATATCTAAAGTCCATGTATTAGCAGAAACAGTTGTGGTATATGTTTGTCCGTTTAAAGTAACCGTTACTGTTTGTCCATTTTCTACATTGGTTGTTGTACCAGAAATAGTCACTGGACTATCGTCTTCCATGGCATTGATGATATCATCTCCAGCCACTACATTAATTGCGATTGTTGGTGTTGGCACTACTGTAACATTTACTGTTGCCGTATCCGAATCATTGTTGGCATCCGTAATTGTATAGGTAAAGGAATCCGATCCGCTATACCCCGCAGCGGGTGTATACAATACCGTATCATCTGTTGGGTCTAATGGCGTACTATTATCATCTACAGAAACCGTTCCTCCATTTGTTGTTGAAGTACTCGGAAGTGTAATTGCACCAGCATTTGGTCCATCACCACCAAAATCATCTGGACCATTTCCATTATTAGCCAGTACATCTATAGCATTATTGCTTGAATCTTGTGCTATTGAAATATCATCATCCTGTGCTGTTGGCAAACTATTAACACCAACGTTTACGGTTACCGTAGCAATGTCACAGTTTGTAGGATTAGTGGCATCACAAATTTGATAGTTAACCGTGTATGAACCAGAACCAGTGTTACTAGCTACATCTACGGAACCATCACCATTTACCGTTAATGGTCCGTTTGAAGTTGGAGTTATAGTAACACTTGAAGGGTTAAGAATTGCTCCATTGAATTCATCATTATCAAATACATTTATGACATCGTCTATTCCTGTAAATCCTTCAACAGCAGTTATACCTGCCGAATCGTCAATAGCATCTACATTATTTATAACTGTTAATGTAGCTTGTGCCTCTTCTGGACAAGAATTGTTTGCACTTCTGACCAAAACTTTATAGATATTCCCATCCATGATGAGGGTAACATCTGAAATAGTTAAACTAGAACCGGTGGCTCCTGAAATGTTAGAAAACGTAGATCCAGAATTGGTGCTTACCTGCCATTGGTACGTTGGACTAGCATTTACATCATAGGTTGGTGTTCCAGAAATATATGCCGAAGCATCTAAAACTGAAGCTGCTACTGTAAATGTAGCATCGTCACCAACCCGTTCTTCTTGGTCTGTTGGTGCTGTATCAACAGTTGTTTCTGATGCCGTTGTCACTCCGTTTGTAGTACCTGTATATGCCGTTGATGCACCAGTTACCTGACCATTTGCATCATATCCTGTACCATCTACTTCGCCGTCATTATCATCATCGGTATGTCCTGCTTCAGTAGCATCTGTACAGGTGTCATTATCAGAATCTGTGTCTAAATGATCAGCGACACCATCTTTATCTGTATCGGTAGCAGGGCAAAGTCTAAAAATTACAACACTACTATTATCTCTAGTGAAAAATTCTACGAAAGATGCGTACCCTTCCGATTCCCAAGTTTCTGTTCCTGCATTATTATCAGCGGAAGAGGCGTCTCTTTCTACATAGTATTCATTACCCTGGTTATACGCCTTAAACCCTGTATTTAAGGTTCCTGTAAAGTTGAATTTTTCACCGTTAGAACGTATTCCTTCCGAGCTACCTACTGAGGTAAGTCCGGATCCATGATCAATACGTATTCTGCTTGGTATTGTACCTGAAATTGCTATAGAAGAAGCTGGGTTAGTCCCCGATGTATTCCAAGAGGAACCTGTACTATTTACATATGCATCTGTAAGTGTTAAAATTACAGAACCGTTACTTAAATTAAACAAGCTACTTACATCATGTACTGCACTAGAAATTACTTCATTTCCTGAATACCCTAAATCACTAGGTCTAACTACTGTATAGCCTGAGCATGTATCTTCATCGGTATCTAAAATACCATCGTTATCATCATCTAAATCACAGAAATCTCCAATGTTATCCCCATCACTATCAACGTAGGATGGGTGTGATGAATCACATGGGTCACAGGCTGCTGCCTGAACAGCATCATCTGTAGATGAACCAGCACCTTGAGAAGTACCTCCTGGAACACCAACTGCATCAACAGTTGCAATTAATCTTGATTCGGAATCAATATCAGAATATGTATAACTACCGTCACCTTCCAAGGCATCTGGGCAACCATCATTATCACTATCTATATCAAGACAATCGGCGATACCATCACCATCCGTATCTGTAGTTGTTACTCTAGGAAATTCTCCAATTTCCATTCTATACTGTTGTGTACTTGGAGTAATATCATCATCCCAAGCAAAACTGTACGAAGTAGTTCCATAGCTTTCTGCTAGTACAGCACTAGACCCTCCAGTTGCCGTTGCTTCTATTTGAGCCGTACCAGATCCATCATCGGTTGTTGCCACGGCATTGGCTGGTGTGCCAGATGTAACGTAGTGCATTTGACTGTCCGAAACATAAGTTTCAATTTCACCTGTACTAAACGCAACGCCAGCGGTGGCTTCTCTTCTAATATCTACAGGTTCTGAGAACTCTAGTAAGAATCCGGCATGTCCGCCCAACACACTACCTGAAGCAGCACCCATATATAATCTAGCATCATCAGGTTCATCTGAAAATGAAGTTATGGTCACCGTTATTCCTGCCAAATTAGGGCTTAGGGCAGCTAAATCGTACGTGCCAATTAATCCCCATTCATTATCTCCGCTACTTCTACCAGACCAATAAGCTGAGCCAATCAAGGTGTTGAAAGTAAAATCTATCCAACTTACAGAAGTATCTTGAACATCAATTGCAGGAGTCGGTATTGCTGGGCATTCATCTACATCTAAAATACCATCATTATCATCATCTTCGTCACAACCATCAAAAACCCCATCATTATCAGAATCGACAGTTCCACAGCCAGCATCTTCAGTATCGTCCCTATAATCTACTTCGGGCGTAGTGCTGTTCTGTATATTTGGTAAAGCAGTAGGATCATTAATAGTTCCGTTAGGGTCTAAATACCCTGTAGTAGCATCGGTACTATCGTCTAGACCGTCATTATCAGCATCTGTATTTGATAGTGATATTCCTGCTTCTACAGTATCATCATCTCCTTCATCATCACTATTTAAATCAAGAAAATCAGGATTGTCCGTACCATCTGTATTCTCAGGAGTTATGCCTCCCAAATAGGCACTGTTAACACCATTATTAGTTTCATAAGTAGCTACATCATCTGTGTTTTGAGGCACATAACCTGCTGTAGTCTGTGCTTCAATATTATCTGGAATACCATCACCATCACTATCTAGATCTAAATTATTTGGTATAGTATCATTATCGGTATCTTCACATTCTTCAACCAATTTAATATTATCTAAAAGCACACCAGTACTACCTGTACCCAATAAGCCTGAAGACTCAATATCAATAGTTATGGTAGTACCTGTTGGTGTTAATTCTACGGCATAGGTATCCCACACTACTGTAGATGTTCTATTACCAGCTCCACCTGTTCCAACAGCAGCTATATTATTGGGTTGTAAAGTAGTTAGCAATGTTCTTCCACCTCCATAATCAACATAAACCGATGCCTCGAACGATGCTTCCGCAGAACTAAAATCCAACGAAAAACTAACTGTTTTACCGGGTGTAAAACCGGTATATGTTTTTTGAATATTTGCAGCTGTTGGCGATCCATATAAATCTATATGCTGATTACCAGCAGAAGAGTTAAATAAATCATACACAAGATCAAAAGACCCACCATTAGTTACAGACCAACCTTCAATAGTTGTTTGATTGATAAATAAGTCAATTTCCCCATCCGCATCACCATCTGTTTTACTTGGTGGACTTGGAGTATCACTTACTAAATCTGGAATTTCAAAAGAATCGTTATAATTAGGAGCGCTACACTCTACGCTATCTAAAATACCATCATTATCCGCATCTTCATCGCAGTTATCAAAAACACCATCGCCATCAGTATCAACATAACCACATGGATTAACCGCCCCTTCGTCTCTATAGTCTACCTCAGGATTATCAGTATTTTGTGTGTTCGGTAGCGTTGTAGGGTCATCAATAGTTCCGTTAGGATCTGAGTATCCCGTAGTAGCATCGGTACTATCGTCTAGACCGTCGTTATCCGCATCAGCATTGGCTAATGTCAATCCTGCTTCCGTGGTATCATCATCTCCTTCATTATCACTATCTACATCTATATAATCTGGAGTATCTGTACCATCTGTGTTTTCCGGAGTTATGCCACCTAAATAGGCGCTATTTACCCCTTTGTTAGTTTCGTAAGTGGCTGCATCATCTGCATTTTGAGGAACATAACCTGCTGTAGTCTGTGCTTCAATATTATCTGGGATACCGTCACCATCACTATCTAGGTCTAAATAATCTGAAATTCCGTCTGGGGTAGTTTCAGAATCTAAAATGGTATAGTTTACGGTTCCTGCATCTTCATTACCACCACCCTGAACAGCGTCTGGAACACCATCAAGACCTACATTACCAGTAACTTCGCCATTTGAGTGTGTTGCATTATGACCTGCTTCAACGGCATCATAAATACCATCGTTATCCGAGTCTAGATCAAAATAATTTGGAATTCCATCCTCATCGGTATCGCAAGCTAATGCATGAGAAAAGGATACATCATCGAACCTTGTAAAACTTGTACCGTTCTGGTTATTATAGATATAGAATCTGAAGTAATATGTTGTTCCTGCTGATAAGAAATCACTGGAACTTATAGTATAAGACAGATAATTACCTGCCAGCATATTATCAATATGAAAATCTTGTGCTTTTACCGTAGGATTACTAAAGCTTGCATTAGTATCCATTTCAATGGCCATATCAAAATTACCATAATCAACCTCCGGACCGCTAGGGCTAGTGTAAAAACCAATATTGATACTTGTAGCCCATAAATCTACCGCAGGTGTGTACGAAACTTGCACATAATGACCGGCTGATTTTGCTGTGGCAAAAGTGTTTTGGTCTGCATCATTAAAAATATAAGTATATAAGCTGCCTGTTTCATTTAAAGAACCAAAAGAAATATTTGGTGCCGCAGTAAAATTAGGGCTACTGATTAAAGTTCTATTTTCAAAAGTAGCATAATCAGATTCTCCTGGATCGGTTGTTCCTACAGTACCTGCATTTGGCGTTTCGCTATCATTATGGAACCATTCTACTTGTGTTTGTGCACATAAGGATAGTTCTTCAGCATCTAAAATACCATCATTATCATCATCTAAATCATCTACATCAAGTACTAAATCCCCGTCATTATCTGGACCTGCCGGACCGCCACAAGCGCTGGAGTTGGAAGCATCTGTTACCGCTGAATTTGTACCAGTGTACCCATCACTACCTTCTACTACACCATAAGATGAATAGCCTGTACCATCTACTTCACCATCCTCGGTTGCATCTGTAAAACCAGCTTCTGTAGCATCTGTACAAGCATCACCATCTGAATCTTGATTTAAGAAATCCGGTGTTCCTGGAGTTGTTTCAATAGGGTTTAATGCAGTGCCAGAACAGTCGGTTGTACTTGAGCCTCCAACCTCAATACCATATACTTCTACACTATTCCAATAGGCAGTTATTTGAATGTATCGTGTATCGGCATTTGTGGTTTCTGTATAGGCAGTTACGGCGCTACCGTTAACTGAATAGTCTGCAATTTTGCTCCCAATTTGGTTACCACCGGCATCTGTTTGATGTATTTGCCCACTTTGGTTACTGCCTGTAGCATGTGCCATGTAAATGGTTATGCTAGAACCAGAAGGAATTACAGTACCTAAATCTAACACTATTCTGGATGTACCGTTAGCGGTAGAAACTGCGGCATTAGTATCGGATATACCTGTAGCCCCAAAAGCATTACTAGTATTGGAAAACGAACCTTGAGGAACAGATGCACCTACGGCATTTATAGTGCCTGAATTTGTACTAGTACAACTATTATCATAAATATCGGCCAAACCATCGTTATCCAAATCGTCAGCATTGTCTACAAATCCGTCGTTATTAGCATCTGTACCACCAGCTTCAACAATATCATAAATACCATCATTATCTGAATCTAAATCTTGTGAATTTGGAATGCCATCACCGTCAAAATCACAGGCAACCGCTCCACCAGCAAGTATGGTAGGTATTAATGAAATATCGTCCAAGGCTAAATCATTTCCACATCCGCCTGTATTGTTATTTATTAATACAACTTCAATATTAGTGGAAGTACCGGTATTAAACTCAAAATTATAATTTTGCCAACTACCTGTTCTAGCAATATCTCCGGTATCATAATTAGCAATTACTGCACTTGCATTATCTAAATCTCTAATTTCATATCTTACGTTAGGTAAAATAAACCCGTTAGGTTCTGATTCACAAAAGGTTTGGTTAGCAGCACTGTTGGCATTTACTAACCAAGCAGAAAATTTATAGGTTGTATTTTGGGAAACGGTTACGGTTCTATTATAGAAATCCCCAGGATCAAAACTAGCATTTACCACCATCATATAACCAGAGCCATCTGTATGGTCGCCTAAGTTTGCTTGCCAACTACCTTCCGGTTCATTTACACGAGTTGCGATGGCGTAATCACCGTCATTTAAAGCATTGGGGAAATTTGCATATGCTGCAATATCCCCTCTATAATTATATGTCGTATAGCCTGCAGGTAAAGCTCCACCAGGATATGACCCAGTTCCAAAATCTTCATAAAAAACGGCACAAGAAATATTTTCTACATCATCTGGAATTCCATCGTTATCATCATCGGCATCGGCATCATTTGATAAACCATCACCATCAATATTTTCTGCACTACCAGACATGGTCCATGGAGAAAACTCATTTATACCTAATACAGTTACCGTATTATTTGTTCTACTGGTACTATTTGCTCCTTTTTTCTCCCATGCACTAGCCGTAGAATTATACCTATAAGAAGTAAGATTGTTTTCTCCATTTGCTGGTGTATCACTATCCGCATAGGTAAAAGTTAGGTTTGCCGTTCCAGAACCAGATTTATCTATTTGCCAAAATCTATTTAAAGAAGAGGAACTAATATTTTCGCCAGTTGTTGTAGTCATATTTCCTACCGCATCCGGTATTGTAGGCAAGGGAGTCATATTTAGACCGGTAGGATAGGTAGACACTGTTATTTGCCCTAAGTCTCCACTAGCTCTTTCTATACTTAATGGGATTAAGTCTCCACTTAAAGATCCAAAAGGAATAGTATAAGCACCTCCAGTAGCAGAAGTTTGCCAAAGCACTTTGCTTTGGTTCAGTATATCTTCACTAATAATATAGCCTTCATTGGTAATTAAAGCACCTATTAGAGAATTGGTTATTTGTAATGTGTTTGAATTTAAATCAAGACTTACATCTTTCAGGTCCAATATACCCAAATTAGTACCGGATATGGACCCACCCACTATAGTGTTAACTTCTAATGTAGCTTGGTCAACTTCTAAAATTAAATTGTAAAACAGGGTTGTATTACTACCACCAATAGTGGTTATATCCGTTGTTTTTGTTAGCGTAACTACACCTTCCGAATCTGTTGTAAAAACCTGATTTCCAGTATTGTTATTTAGCCAATTTCCATCAACGCTTATTTCTGAGGCGTTGGATACAGAACCCTCATCAGCTATATAGAAATCCCCTTGATCCACCCTTATAGATGCCCCATCTGTTATTGAAACGGAAGCACCAATAACATTCAGTCCATTCTGCGCGGAAACCGCGGAAATACTGAAAATAAATATTAAAATAAAAAATTGATAAGTTTTCATATCTAAAAGAATGGAGGGTTAAAAGAAGTTGAAATAAATTTGGTTGTTATCTCATTTCAACCATTACCAAACCAAAACCTACTTGTAAAGTAAGTAGCCCCGTGGTAGTTCCTACTAGCCTTAGTTGCACATCTTGTCTTGCTCCTGAGTCTATTTCTGTCCATGCAGTAGAAATCAATCCATCAGTAGATATCGAAAATCCAGGTCCAAAACCTACACTGTCCAAGTATTCCCAATTTGCTCCATTATCAGTAGAATACTGCATGGCAATATCCAATGTGCCAGTAGAAAGCGTTAGTCCGGTAACATTAGCAATAACCCTAACTTCCCTAACATCCGTAAAGTCCATTTGAAATCTGTAAATATCCCTACCTAGCAAGTCGGTTGGCACAATTCCGCTGAGATCTACCCAACCTGTAGGTGTTATACCTGATAAAATAGTTACCGCCGATGTGGTTGTTCTATTGTATAATTCAAATGCCGTACCTTGTACAAACATCACACTATTATCTATATCAGAATTGTACACCATTAATCCATCAGCAGGATTAACCAAGGCATCAATTTGGGCAGTAGTCATCCTAGGAATAAGCAAACCTCCTGTTGTTGATTGGATGTCCAATGCGGCAGATGGGTCTGGGGTTAACGTATTAATACCAACTGATTGAGCATTACTCAGGTTAATAAGAAAAATGATGAATAAGGCTGCAAGAAGATTCCTTAAAGACCCCAAAAGATTGATTACGATTACATTGGTTGATTTCATGACAATAATTATTTTTTAAGACATTTTTTTACAGTATGTAATTAATTACTAATCACTTTGTAAGAAAATATAACATTTAATGATTGTCAAAAATGAATTTTATAATTGTTATTATTATACTAATTGTTGTCAACTTTGTTTTTTTTGTGGTGTAATCTAATTTTACGTGTGTCTGTTCATCGATAAAGCAATGTATTTCAACGCATTTCAGCTATACACCCTTAAACCCAATTTTTGCATATTTGTTGTCAAAACCATCTACAGAAAATTAACTTGTAAGATTTTTCTATTTTTTCTTAAGTATTTATTTGTAAGAATTAAAAGAAAGAGAATCATTAAATAATAGATAACAACAACATTATTTAACCTTTACAAACGCTAGCAGGTATTTTCTAAAGAACAAAAAACACCTATGTAGCCCTATATATTATATGAAAAGTAGTAGTTGAAAAAAGAAACACTATACTATTGACATCAATAAAATTATAACTTTAAGAATAGTTATATTGGCAAGTAACAATGATATAGTTATAGCAAAAAAACAAAGCCCCGTAAACATTAGCTTACGGGGCTTTTCTGCGGAGAAAGAGGTTATTGAACCTTTTTACACTAAAACATGCTTAATATTAATAAATACAGGGCATACCAATGATTATTCAAAATTTTTATATCTTAATTATAAGCTAAAAACATAATTAAATATATCTTTACTGTCACCTAAACTGTCACCTAATAACGTAATATGAGATATACATTTAATCTTAAAAATTCGAAATCAACAAGTGACACCCCCATTTTCTTTTCCACTTATTTTAAAGATGAGGGAAGAAAATTTGTTTATTCTACTGGCGAAAAAATTAACCCAAAAGAATGGGACTTCAAGTTGAGAATTCCTAATAACACCACAGGTAGGTCAAGCGAAGCTGAAAGACATAGAACTATAAAGCAACAATTAGACAGATACTCTAGTTACTTTTTAGACCTTGTTGGCAGGTACAAGAATATTAACGAGCCTTTAGATATAGAAACTACCAGAAATCATTTTGACAATCACTTCAAAAAAACTAAGCCCAAATCAAATAGATTCTTCGAAGTCTATGAAATTTTCTTAGAATCTAAAAGGAATGATAAATCGGGAGATGCAAATACTTCAAGCACAATTAAAAGGTATGAATATAATAAAGATTTATTTATAAGTTTTCAAAATCATTTAAAGAAAAATTTAAACTTAAATAAGTTTGACAAAAATGTTTATAATCTATTTCTAGACTATTGTATCACCATTAAAAATCATTCCTCAAATACGCTTAGAAGAAATGTGGGTTTATTAAAAACTTTTTTAAACTGGGCTTTTGAGAATGCATACACCCATAATATAGCATTCAAAAGTTTCAAAACACCTACTGCTTTTGTCACGGATGAAGTAGCATTAACGATGGACCAGGTTAATCAGATTTATGAGAAAGACTTTTCTAAAAATAAAAAATTAGAAAAAGTAAGAGATTTATTTGTGTTTGGGTGTTCTACCGGAATGAGATACGGTAATTATTCAAAAGTGAGAGCAAAAGATATAATTGATAATTGTATATCAGTTATAGACAACAAGGACCAAAATAAACAACTAAAAATCCCCCTAAACAAAATATCAAAAGCTATACTTGAAAAATATAACTATCAACTACCTGTAATTTCAAGTCAAAAATTTAATGTTTACATCAAAGAAGCAATTGGGGATGTAGATGACTCATATAAAGAGAAAATAAAGAAAACCACAAAAATTGGTAATAAAATAATTGAGGAAGACATAAGGTTTTGCGACAGAATATCTAGCCACACAGCCCGTAGAAGTTTCATTACTATTATGAAAAACAAAAAAATTCCTGATAAAATTATCATGGAATTTACAGGGCATAAGAGCCTAGAGATTTTTAATAAATACTACAAACCTAACGAGGAAGATAAAAATGATTTTATGTCTTCTGTTTGGAATAACTAAAAACAAATAATGGACAACGAACAAAAAAAAGTAAATAACTTAAAGGACATCGCTAAAATAGTCCTTGAAAATACGATACTTAAAATTGATATAGAAGGACAAAGTAAAATGAATGAGGCATTACTAGAAAAAATTGAACTAAACCAAAATAAGTACAATGAAATTTTTATCGAAAATGGCAAACTAAGATTACAAATTGAATTTATAAAAGACGAACTAAAAGCGAAAAACGTAGATGAAGTTTTATCTATTATTCGCAAACTTAAAGACACTTTAAAGGATAGTAATTTTCATAAAAAGCAATATGAAACTTTGGTACGTGAAATAGATTACGTTCCGGTTAATCAGTTTAAAAAATTAATGTGGGGAGATAATTATCCTTCTCTAAAGGCACTTTTCGACTATTTACAAAAAATGAATTGCATTAATATTAATTGGAGTTGTTTCGCTGATTATATGGATTACTATAGTTTAAATAAAATTAACCTTCAATCTATTGTTCTCACCAAAAATGATTTAGGATTTATACTAGCCAAAATCGAGCCTTTTTTCTTAGAAGAATTTAAAGGAAAAAAAAGTAAGTATCACAACAGCATTGCTCGAAAATTTACAATTGACAACGTTCAAATAAACACTTATTTCAAAGAAAACTATATAAGGTCTTATAAAACTGGTTCTGTACCGAAAACTTTAAGAGTAAAAGAAATAGAAGAATTAGTACTAAATATTGCCAGCAAGTATAAATAAATAATGTTTTTACTCAATTTTATTTTAACATCCTGAGTTCCCCCTCATTATATTTTAAAAAAAGCATTCCAAAAACAACACAACGTATTCATTTACAGATATTTAATATTTTTCAATAATTAACTTTTCCTCCTTTTTCCCTCTTCTCATTCTTTAAAATCTTTGCTGCAAGCATTTTAAAATAAAAAGAATGAAAAAAATTGTAGTTACTACAACCGAAGAATTGGCATTTATGATTAATAAATCTGTTGATGCCCAATTTACACAGCTGAAAAAATTTATGAGCGAACAGTTAAACCCTCCTAAGAGGAAATACACTGTTAAAGAAGCAGCGACGAAATTTAATGTTACTGATTTAACTATTAGAAACTGGATCAAAAAAGGTTACTTAAAAGGCGATAAAATTGGCAGAAGAGTGCTTATTGATGCTTCTGAGCTTGAAAAATCCCTTACCGAAATCAAATCACTTAAATACAAGAGATTATGAATTCATTTTTTCAGCAACACGGCTTTTCAATTGAAAACATTGAAATTCAATTAAGACAAATTACATCTCAAATCGAATTTAATAAAACTAAATACCCCTTGGATGTTGAAGCTAACCTATTCTTTGACTGGTGTCTTAAAAGATTCGATATAATTATCGGTCTAGTAAAATTTAATCCAAGATTTGGATGGTCGGAAATTCAAAAAGAAATGGACAGGTTGTTTCGATTAGACAATAGCTTGACAGGATTTCAATTGAATTTAGACTTTGCAATAACCGATACACCTAACAGAGCATTAATAAAAAGAAATTTTTCAAAATTATGAATATACAACTTAAAGAAAAGCCAACATACATACGCATTGGCACTGAATATTATAAAATTGTTGAAATCCCATTATTTAGTGGTGATAGTTTAAAAACCATTAAAAAATGGAAGAAATCAGAAATCATTACTGACGAAGGCAGAGATGCATTGAGTAGTATTAAAAAGTATGACGGCTTTTGTTTTATTCCTTCACATACAAACTATCAGCAAGAAATTAAGAATTTTTACAATCAGTATGAGGAAATAGATATAAAACCTAAACCGGGAGATTTCACTGAGACCATAAATTTCCTAACACATATTTTTGGAGAGCAATTAGAAATAGGTTTGGATTATTTAACCATTATATGGCGTTATCCCACACAGATACTCCCCATTCTATGTCTTGTCAGCGATGAGCGACATACCGGCAAGACAACATTTCTAAACTGGCTAAAACTCATTTTCCAAGGCAATATGACCATTAATAAAAATGAAGACTTTAGAAGTCGGTTCAATGCCGATTGGGCGTCTAAATCAATAGTTGCAGTTGATGAAGTACTCCTGGACAAAAAAGAGGATAGTGAACGTATTAAAAACCTTTCTACTGCAGTTAGCTACAAGACAGAATCCAAAGGTGTAGACAAAGTAGAATCTTTCTTCATCGGTAAATTCATATTATGTTCTAATAATGAGACAAATTTTATACAGGTTGATGAAAAGGAAATTAGATATTGGGTGATTAAAGTACACACCCTACCACAGGTTAACGGAGACCCAAAATATTTAGACAAACTCCGTTTAGAGTTGCCACATTTTATCGACCATTTAAACAAACGTAAAATTTCCTCGCCAAATAAAACTAGAATGTGGTTTACAAAACAGCAAATACATACCACGGCTTTAGAAAAACTAGTTAATGGAAATAGAACGTATTTAGATAAAGAAATACAAGAGATCATTTTAGATGATTTTATAAAGTATGAAGTTGATGAGATAAGTTATTCACTTGGTGATTTAGTAGACAAACTCTCAAAAAATAATATAAGAACATCTACTTTTAAAATTTCAGATGCATTAAGGACAAAATTCGGGCTAACCAGCACTAATGGCTCATACAGCAAGTACAGTCTAATATTGAATAACAAAAATGAATATATTGTTGTAGCAGATAAGTCAAAAGGTAGATATTTCACCTTCTTGAAGAAAGATTTAGAAGAATCGATACAATAATAGCTGTTGCAATGTTGAATTAAATTTTAAAACTATGTACGCCAAATACTTAGAACACAACTTTTAGTCAACAATGAATCGACAATCAATAACATATCAATATTTTGCATGTTGACAAGTTGTTGACTTAAAGTTTATTTTAAAACTCCTTATCTCATTACCCTCAAGGTATTATTCAACAATTCGACAAAAAGATATAAAACTTTAAATTCATAATTTTATAACTATGTGCGTTACACAATTTTTTACAATTTCTTTCTAGCGAACAGAGCCTACCTAGTTTTCACGTTCGAAAACTATTGCCTACCCTAAGTTCCATCCTAAAACAACCATCACCAACCCAAGCCTACCCAATGTATTATACTTAAATAACCATCACCCACCATAGCCTACTATAAATTCTACCCTGATATATCCATCAATTACCCTAGCCTACCCTAAGTTCTACCGTGAAACAACCATCACCTACCCTAGCTTACCCTAAGTGCTACCCTTCGCCACACCATACATCAACCATTACCCATCCTAACAACCCTAGGTACTGCCATTTTAAAACCATCACTTAACCTTATTTATTACTAGTCATTTTTCTAAAAAAATTAACAGCGCATTACTTGATTATAATTCTTCTTTTTCATGTTTAAAAAAAAATAAAATAATATCAAGGGTTACCTTTTAATAAATCTGCTATTAACTATAAAACAAACCATAATTCTAAAAAAAAATGAATACAGCAGAGAACAAAAGTATTATTCAATTTAACACATATCAGAACCTTTTAAAAACCCCTCAATGGAAGAAAAAGAGAAATTTGATTTTGAGCCGCGACAAAAATCAATGTCAAAATTGCACTAGCAACAAAAACCTACAAGTACATCATAGACAATATCATTTCAATCAAAATCTAAAGAAATTTATTAATCCTTGGGAGTATAATAATAAATACTTAATAACTCTCTGTGAAAAATGTCATCACAATGGACATACTATATTTAAAGTTCCTGTAATCAATATAAAAAATAAATAAAATGAGCATTTTAAAAAACATCTTCAGATTTAAAACAGATCAAAAACCAGAATTAGAAATGAACTTAACTAAAACAACACAACCATCAAATTCCAACACGTTCCCGTCTAAGGACTTATTTATAGAGGAACAGTATCTTGATGAAAAAGAACAACAGAAAGAATCAGTAAATTTAATTACACAATATTTAGATAAGGACTTTTATCAGTTAGGTGTTACTGAAGGTTTCACTATGCACTCAAATGAAGCTGCCCAGTCAAGAATAAAAATTATTAAATCAGATTTTCGAAATATTCTAAATCAATTAATGAATAAAAACAGCGAAAATATTCTTAAGCTTAAAAATACTGCCATAGAAGTAGCGGATATTTCTAAAGAGTTAAAAGAGAAAATTGAAAACCAAATAGAATTCTTAACCGAAGAAAATTTAAATTTTAATCAAGAAAAGATTTATTCTGCAGAAGGTGAAGGTCTTGTAATGTCTGCTATACATAACTATCGCCAAGGCTTTACTTCTGGATTAAAAAGTCATTTAGACATGGAAAACCTATTAATAAAAAATAATTAAAAGATGTTAAAACTATCCTCAGCCATTATTGGCGAAAATTACAGCAACGTTTCGAATTTTCAACCATCAAGTAAACGTAAGGTTAAGCTTTTAGCTACTTGTTTAATGATACCAGTAATTCTATGGTTTATAACAGGTTTTTTGACTAGCAAAATAACGATGAACCATAATTTACCTTTAGCCATTACTATAGGTATAATATCTGCTTTCTTAGTATATCTAATAGAAAGAACGATAATACTATCTGGTGGTGGATGGATTATATTAATATTCAGAATACTTCTTGGTTTTATAATTGCTAGCCTAGGTGCAGTTACTTTAGATATTGCAATTTTCAAGAATGACATTGACAATAAAATAAATAATTATAAACTTGAATATTTAGATTCCATAGAACAAGATTTTCAAATATTGCACTCAACTGATTTAGATAATAAAGCACTACTTGTAGAAAGAGCGTATCATGACTCACAGAAAGCACAAAAAAAATACGTTGACGAGCTACAAGGTAAAAAAGGTAATAGTAGTGGCTTAAGTGGAAATGGAGCAGTTGCCACAAAACTTGGACTAATAGCTGAGACATCGCTTAAAAAATATTTACAACAAGAAAGAGAGTTGCAAAATATTAAAGCATCAAAAGAACTAAACCTAAGTGATAAATTAAATCAAGCTAGTATTAATTTTAATGCTGATGGGCTTTTGATAAAAATCAAAGCGCTCAATGAGTTAATTGATGAAGATTCAAATCTAAAAAAAGTTTATATTTTGTTTACTTGCTTCATTTTTATGCTAGAATTTATCGTTGTTATAGTAAAAACAACGAGTAAAAAATCTGTAGATGAAGAAATAGAATCTTTTAAAGATTATTCTACTCTATTAAAAATGAATCAGTACAAAAAACTGTTGAGTAGTAGTGACCATGCTATTGTTAATTTACCTCAAATTGCAAAAGCTAATATGCTATTAGAAACTACTAGACCCAGATATTGATTTATAGAATCTTTGAAAATGAGAGTATCAATTTTTAATTATTTAGAGGTTAATTATGAAAGAACTCTAATAAAATAAAATTCTTCAGTCATAAGTAGAATGATTTATTTAATTTGCTATCACGTTCAAAATATTGAACAATTACGATTACAAATAAAATAAATCTATAATGTCTGATAAAGAGTTAATAGAATTAATTAAGGAAGACCACGACTACCTTGGCTACATTTATAAAAACAATAAAGATTATTGTATTTCATTTTTGAGAAATATGTTTCCTAAGACAAGCTCTGATGATTTGAACGATATTTTTCAAGAAGCCATCATCATTTTATATGAAAATATAGTAAATGATGATTTTCAGTTAACATCTACTATTCAAACTTATTTAAATTCTGTTTGTCGATTTCAAATATTAAATAAATTCAGATCTGATAAAAAAAAGGTAAATCACGATAATAACTTTGAGATTATTGTTGACAAGTTGAATTATGACAACTCTATTCAAGATAGTTTACAACCCATAGAGCAGTCCGAAGAAACACAATTTAACGCAATAGAAAGAGCTTTAAAGGCTATTGAAAAAGCCGGAGGTAATTGTTACGAACTGCTCACTTTATTTTGGTACCATAAGAAATCAGTTGAAGAATTAACTACACATTTTGGTTATAGTAACAGTTCGAATACTAAAAACCAGAAGTATAAATGTCAAAAAAGATTGCAGAAACTAGCAATAAATTATCAAAATGGATAGTAAAACAAAAGAGATAGTTAAAGAAATTTTCTCGCCCATATTAAAGGATTATTTTGAAACATTTCCACAGAATATAGATTGGTCATCCATAACAAATGCTTTTTTATTTTATGAAAAAGACGCGAAACTAGTATACACTGAAATTTATAAACTAGAACCAAAAGACCCAGAGATATTAATTACACAGTTATCAGAATTATATGATGAATTTGCCAATCAAATGGCTGAACAATTTGTTTTAGATAGTTCTAATTCCGATTATGAAATATTAAACAATGAAACTAATTCTATATTTAAAGAGAAAGTAGAATTTTACAATGTTTTTAAAAATGTAATAACTAAAGTAGAGCGTAATAGAATTATAAATAAACTACCCAATCTTGCGGAGCATGTAGATTTTCTATTATCTGATAATGATATTGAAAATGCTATTAAAAAAAAAGGTCGTGAAGATTTAAAGGTTAAGTTTAATAAATGGGATATAGAACTTAATAAAGATAAAAATTATACTGATTATAATGTAGGAAATTTAGAAAATGAAACATTAGTAAATGAACCTGCAATTGATTACAAAAGCGAGTATAAAAAAATAAATCCAAAGGGTAAAGTAATCAACTTATCAATTATTAAATATGCTGTAGCAGCATGCGTAATTTTAGCAATAGGTATATTTTACTTCAATAAAAATAACAACAAATTTAGTGACCCTCCAATAAAAAAATATGAACAATTATCTTTTCAATCAATTCAAGTTATTTCAGATAAAGGTTTAGGCTATTCGAATTCATCAAATGATCATAAAATAAGACTTATTTTCGAAAACCCCTCAAAACAAAACAAACCTAAAAAGGATATATTAGATAATGATTATCTATTTGATGGAAAAACATTAATAATCTACACTGAAATAGATTCGCCAGAAATAAAAATCATTCAACTAGATGAGGAGAATAAATATTTAAAATTCAACGATAATTTTTATGAACTTAAATTACATACAGATCCAGTAAACATGAAAGTAATTAATGATAATAATATTACTGAGCAATTAGAAAAAATAATTTTTATAAATGAATAAATTAATCATTTTAATATTTACTTTTTTCTATTGCAATTTTACTATTGCCCAAGAAGATTTATCTAGCACTGACCAAATTACGGAAGTTTTCCACCAACTTGTTTCTGCTTATGGAAACTCTAAAACTTCACCAAAACTTAAGATTATATCAACAGGAAAGCAAAAAACTCCAGCAATATATTTTGCGTCTCCTACACCGACCATTAGAGTAGATAATAATTTAATTCAAATCTGTAGCCAGTTTGGAAAAGATAGCTCAAGTGCTCTTTCTATTATTCTATCCCATGAACTTGCTCATTATTATGACGACCATACATTTTGTACTGATTTTGCGTTTGCGATTAGAAAAAACAACACTTATTTAAGTGGCAAATTAAAATCATTGAGTAAAAATGAAAAACTAGCCTTAGAAACTGAAGCTGACCACAAAGGTTTATTCTATTCTTGTATTGCAGGTTATAAGCCCTTTAACATCTACCCAAAATTATTAGATGTAATCTATAGCGAATATCAGCTAAGTGAAAATATAGAAGGTTACCCAACTAAACAGGAAAGAAAAGATATAAGTTTAGTAGCTGAGATAAAAGCTAGTAAACTTAATACTCTTTTCTTAAAAGGTTTAGCTTCTATTAAAAAAGGAGATTACGATGGAGCTATTGATAATTTTAAAACTTTAAACAATTATTTTCCCTCACGTGAAAATTACAATAATCTTGGTGTAAGCCGAACATTAAAGGCACTATCTTTTATACCCATAAATAGATTATCAGCAAAATATCCTAATCGTTTTAGCTACCCATTAGCTTTAGATAAAATTAGTAGATTAAACCAACCTAGTAGCTCAAGAAATCTATATGAAATATCTAATGCTGATATAATTGCGTTGTTGAAACTTGCTCAAAGAGATTTTGAAAAAGCAATAAGTTTAGATGAAAGTTACACCAAAGGTTATATCAATTTAGCCTGCGTATTTGAACTATTAGACAACCCAATGGCATCTCTTGGTAAAATAAGAGAGCTCCCTGCAAAAGAGCGCAAAAGCAAAGAAGCATTAAGAATATCTGCTATATCATACTACTCTTTAGATCAGAAAGATAAAGCCGATGCCATTTGGAAACAACTAAAATTATGATTTTCCAAAAATTCATATTATTAGAATGAATTTAAATAATAACCTGTAATTGAATGAAGCTAAAATTAATTCTTACCGTTACTGCTTTTTTCTGTATTGTAAAACTTGGCTACGCCCAGGACTGGCACAAGTATTCAGATTCTATAATTAGTAATTTTAGAATTAATAATTATTCTAGAGCTAAAGAATTTCTTTCTTTAGCTGAAACAGATATAAAAATTACCGGACATAACACGGATACTATATATGCAGATTTCCTGTATAGAAAAGGTCTAATACAATATTTACATAATGAAAGTCCAATAAAATCTTTTGACGAATCCTTAAGTATTTGGAAAAGTTCTAATAATATAAACTACTTAAAATTAATTAGAATATATTATTTCTATGGAGAGCATTTACGATTAAACGAAAAATACCTCGAGTCCTACAAATACTATAAAACTTGTTATGAAATTGGCAAATCCCATAACTTAGAATTTACTGGCAATTTCGAAGGTTCACTATACAACTTATGCCTTATTGATTACTGGGAAAATGAAAACTATGAAAATGCCGAAAAGTGGGCATTAGAATATATTGAACTCAAAAAAAGCACTGCGTTTAATGAGTTTAACTTTTCATACGTATCTGCACATCAGTATGCAAATATGCCAGAAAAAGAAATTGACATTCTTGAAAAATATTTAGACTTATACATTAAAAATAAAATAGATTCTCCCAGTACACTTTCATTAATTCATATCAAATTAATGAATTCTTACTATCTATATAATGACAATTATTTAGAGGCTATTAAATATGGGGAAAAAGCATTAGAAATAATTAATGCGAATGAATTAGCTGACGATAATTTGAATTTGATTTATGGTATATTAAGCTCTTCATATCATCAAATTGGTGACAATATAAACGAACATAAATATGAAGAACTTGAAAAATTAAATTTATCTAAAAATAGCCCTATTGATTATTATGATGAACTAAAAAATTTAGTGATTGCTGAAGAATTTAGCCAATTTGAAACAAAATTTACTGAATATACTGCGATTCTAAAATTACAACAAAATTACAATGAACTATTAACCATATATTCCATTGCCCTAACTCTATTTGAAAAAAGTATAATTTTTGATGAAAGTGAAATTACCATATTAATTAAAGAATTAAATGAAAACCAAAATTCGTTAGATAATGAGCATAGAGTTTACCTCAAAATGTTATCGGCAGAGTTCTCTTTCTTTATTAAGGATTTTTTAAAGGCACTAAAAATTTGTAACGAAAATCTATACTCGGAGGATATTGATATGAAATTAATGTTCTATAGAATCAAAAGCTTATCTGAAGCCTTTTTAGGTTTACCTACCTCCAGACAATCTATTTACGAAACTATTTCTATAGCTGAAAAGGCATTTGGAGAATATAACCCTCAGACACTGGAATATGTAATATTACCTTTACTAACTAACACGTTAAATAATGATAATCAAACTGTAGAAATTGCAGTTAAAGCCTTAGAGATTATATATAATAATAATTTAGAGCACACAATGGTAGCTGCTCAATTTTGGCAAGGAATGGCCAATGAAGCTGGCTTAAAAAACAATTTGTTGGATGCTATTAAATACTCTCAACAATCCATTACTATTTGTGAAAAATTAGGAAAGGCAGCGAATCCGATGAATTATTATGCCAGCCTTTTAACTAATAGTAATGCCCATTTGCTAAGTGGTAATATTGAAGAAGCAAAAGAGAGTTTAGATAAAGCAAAGTTATATATTGATGGACAATCAAATATGATGGATGTAGCATATGCTGACTATCATCATTATTTAGGTGATTTTTACTTTTGGCAAGATAAATTCCTTAAAGCAAAAGAAAATTACATTACATCTCAACGAATTTATGGTCCAACTCTGTCAAAAGGAAGAGACTTAAATTTAATTCTATGTGATTATTTCATTAATATGAATGTGGAAATTACTATAAATAGACTTGAAGAATACTATGAAAAAAATGGTGATATTACAAAAATTTCAAAATTAATTTATTTATTAAAATTCAATACGGGCAATACAGAAGAAGCTAAAAGATTACTTTTTAAAAGTCTCGATAAAATCATCAACGACAACAATGATTACTTTCATCTTTTGAGTGATATTGAACGTGAAAATCTTTACTCCAAATTTACTGACGAATTTGAATTTTTAAACTCTCATCTATTACTTAATAAAACGGAAGAGTTTTTAATAAAATATATTAATCACAGATTATATCTAAAGAATTTACTATTCGACAATAGCTCAAAAAATTTAATCCAAAATGAACAATCCGTTGAGTATTTAAATTTACTTAAGAAGAATAATACGCTGATTAATAAATACTATGAAAATCAAAAAAATGGGAACTTTTTAAGTGAAATAAACCAACTCGAACAAAAAAACAGAGAAATAGAGAAATTTTTATCAAAATCAGATCATACAAATGAGAGAATCTTTATTGACGAAATAAAAGATAATTTAACACTAACAAATGCTTATGTTGAAATTATTAGAATCAATAAGCAGTCCAAAAGTGCTACAAAAGATAAATTAAATATTATCAATCAATTTACAGACTCTATTAATTATGGAGCTATTATTATTAAAAAAAATAAAGCTCCTAAGTTTGTTTTAATCAGTGATTCTAATGATTTAGAAAAGAACTACCTAAAAGACTTAAATACATATTTAAATGGGAATAATAAATACAAAATAGACACCGATAATTACTCAAAATTTTTTAAACCAATTGATGATGAATTAAGCGATGTTGAAAGTATTTATTTAGTTACGGATGGAATTTATAACTCTATTAACCCTGAGTCTCTTTTTAACACCGAAAAGGATGAGTACGTAATTGATTATTTAAAAATCAATAGAATAATTAGTGCGAGAAGTTTAATAGAAAAAAAATCCATCAATAAAATTGATGTCTTAACTGCCGTATTAATTGGCAATCCAGAGTTTGAACTAGAAAAAAAAGATTTCTCAACTTACCAAACTCTTATTTCAAATACTGAAGTTAATCTGTTAAGAGAAAGCTCCGGCGAAGAAAATATTGGCTATTTACCAGGTACAGAAAAAGAAATTAGCACTATACAACAAATTTTAAAAAAGTCGAATTATAATGTTAACACATTCTCTTCAAAAAATGCTACCGAGGAGAACCTAAAAAATATTAACTCTCCAAAAATACTTCATCTTGCAACGCATGGTTATTTTCTCAACTCTAAAAAGGAAACTAACTTAAAAGATTCCTTTATGGGTATCAAAACCAGTTATATAGAATCCAATGTGTACTTAAAATCAGGATTACTATTTACTGGCGCTCAAAATACTCTTGATGGTGAAAAATTTAATTTGGATTCGGAAAATGGAATCTTTACAGCAGAAGAAGCTAAAAATCTAAACCTTAGAAATACAGAATTAGTTGTTTTAAGTGCATGTGAAACAGGTTTGGGCGATAATCAAATAGGAGAAGGAGTTTATGGACTTCAAAGAGCATTTATGATTGCAGGTGCTAAAGGTGTTATCATGAGTTTATGGAAAGTAGACGACACTACTACACAAAAATTAATGGAGCTTTTTTATATCAATTGGATTGAAAAGGGCATGACTAAATACGAAGCCTTTAAAACTTCAAAAATTGAATTAAAGAAAGATTATCCAGAACCATTTTATTGGGCTCCATTTATACTTATAGAATAACATTTAGACCTATTTTCAATTAAGCAGCATTAAAATGAATACGCCCCATGTTTTTTTGCTTCTTTTTTATATGTTTAAATGGGTTTTTAGACCTGTAACAAGTAATTATAGTATTAGAATCTCCCGCTACAACTACTATAAGATTCTGATACTCTTTAAGTCCATAAAGAATTGAGTTTTTAGGCAGGCTGTTTTTACCTAGGACATAAAAAATCATTCCTTGCTTAAAGAATTCTGTTCCGTATTCTATAACAGTAGATATAATTCTGCTATCAATATTTCTTTGGTTGGCTCTTTTTAAAGAATGTTTTGAATGTTTAAAACATAGTGTCGCAGATTTTTCTAATTGCTTCTCCTCTACGTTCCATGTTATTACTAAATTTTCCTCTTCTACTCTACTTTCTAAATGTTTCATGATATATTGTTTTATTGTTAATACCAAACATTTAAAAAGGTCACCCTACTTTTCGAAAAAAAATAAAAATTAAATGTAATTACGGAAAGCCGTAAAGATTTTAAAATAAATAGTTTCAGCTTAGTACTTTGTATTTATTAAAACAATCTCCTAGAAAAATATATTAATTCTATTGTTTGATAAATAGCTTATAATTACTTCCTACAAATTGGTGTTTTTGTATGATATTACTGTATTTTGCTATGTAAACTTTTATTAGAAAATGAACAAAAAACTAACGCTGTCATGGCTAGAAGGCTTCCTTATGGATGCCTGCGATATTTTAAGAGGTAACATGGATGCCTCAGAGTTTAAAGAATACATTTTCGGAATGCTATTCTTAAAACGATTAAGCGATAAGTACGAGCAAGATCGTGCGGCTCGTTTAAAGGAATTACAAGCCAAAGGACTTTCTGAAGAAAAAATAACCGAAGCTCTAGAGCGCGCCAATGCTTACCAATACTATGTACCAACTCGTGCACGCTGGAATTACAAAACCACTAACGAAGCAGAACAAGAGGTTAACGATGGTATTTTACACCTTAAAAAAGATGTTGGCGATCATTTAAACAAAGCTTTAGAAGCTTTAGAAGAAGAAAATCCTGATAAATTATCTGGTGTATTAACCAATGTAAACTTTAACAGAACCATTGGTAAAAATAAAAATGCTTTAAGTGATGAAAAATTAATAGAGTTTATTACACATTTTGATAAAGTAACACTTACAGACGACCGTTTTGAGTTCCCAGACCTTTTAGGTACTGCCTACGAGTATTTAATAAAATATTTTGCCGATAGCGCTGGTAAAAAAGGTGGCGAATTCTACACGCCAAATGAAGTTGTAAAACTTTTAGTAACGCTTCTAGAACCTGAAGAAGAATCGTCAATTTACGACCCAACCTGTGGTTCTGGTGGTATGCTTATTGAAAACAAAAACTATGTAGAAGCACGTTATGGAGATGCTTCTCGTTTAAGTTTTGCAGGTCAAGAGTTAAGCGGAACCACTTGGTCTTTGTGTAAAATGAATATGCTGTTTCATGATATTTTTGATGCCGAAATTCTTCAAGGCGATACCATTGCAAATCCTTTACACGTAGAAAACGGAGAGTTAAAACGTTTTGATATTGTAATTGCCAATCCGCCGTTTTCAGCTAATTATAGCGACATTAAAAAGTTCCGTGATCGCTTCCATTACTGGATGCCAAAAAAGAAAAAAGCCGACTTTATGTTTGTGCAACATATGGTATCTGTGTTAAAAGACAATGGTCGTATGGCTGTAGTAATGCCACATGGGGTGTTGTTTAGAGGTAGCGAAGAAAAAAGCATGCGTCAATGGTTGGTAGACCGTGGTTTATTAGAAGCTGTGGTTGGTTTGCCATCTGGTTTGTTTTATGGTACAGGCATTCCCGCTTCTGTATTAATCATTAATAAAAAGGGAGCTGCACAACGTAACAACGTCTTGTTTATTAATGCCGATAGAGAATACAAAGAAGGCAAAAACCAAAACAAACTGCGTCCAGAAGATATTGCCAAAATAAGCTACATCTATAAAAATAAGGAGAATTTAGAAGGCTATGCTAGAAATATATCCAAAGAAGATTTAGATAAAGAAGACTACAACTTTAATATTAGAAGATATGTAGATAACAGCCCACCTGCCGAACCGCAAGATGTAAATGCGCATTTACATGGTGGCATACCAACAGTAGAAGTAGATGCCTTACAGAATTTTTGGGATAATTACATACACTTACGAACTGCCATTTATCATAAGTCACCAAAAATAGGTTATGATATATTGGTAGATGGTATTGAAGCTAAAGAACAAATAAAAACCATTGTTTTAGCGCATGATGATATTGCCCAAAAAAGAGAACAATATACTAACGGTATTAACCAATGGTGGACCAACAATATACCCAAGCTAGAAGCCTTACCAGAACAGAAAAATGTGTATGACTTATACCGTGACTTCTCTGTGAGTATTGCTAACGATTTTAGTGCCTTAGGGATTTTAGACTTACATAAAAGTAGAGGCGCATTTGCTGCCTATTGGGATGTTTTAGAAACCGATTTAAAATCCATTGCAGCTAGTGGTTGGAATGCCGAATTAATTCCTGCAGACGAAATATTACAATCCCAATTTCCAGAAGTATTAGAAGAATTAGCCACAAACGAAGCCAGACGCGACGAGTTAGAAGCCTTATTTAACGAAGTTGATGAACTAGGCGACGACGAGTTTGACGAAGATAATTATGAAGTATTTCCAAAGGAAATTTTAAATGATTACAAAAAAGAATTAAAAGAATTAAAAGCTGAAATAAGGGAAAATAATAAGAATCTGAAAGCGTTGGAAAAACGTTATAAAGCAAATGCGAAAGAATTTGAAAAAGCATTTAAAAGTGACTTAAAAACCGCTAAAAATCAGTTAAAAATAGCCAAAAAAGAAAAAAACAGAGAATTAGAAAAGCAACAAAATGAATTAATTGCAGATATAGAAAGTAAGATTAACGATTTAAATAATTATGGATTAGGATATTCCGGTGAGTTAGATAAATTAGTTTCAAAAATCGTCGATTTAGAACCTAGAAATAATCCACTATCATTTCAGACAGGCGTAATTATGGCTAAACTATCTCGCCACACAGCGCTTACAAACGAGCTAAAAACCTGCAAAGCCACCATTGCCGAAATAAAAGCCAAAAAAGAAGACTTGGTTGCCAAAGCACGCGAAAAAATAACACCAGAAGAAGCCAAAGCCTTAATACTTACACGTTTTAAAGACGTATTACACAACACCGTAATGGATTACGTCAACCGTTACGAACGTGCTTTAATTACCGAGCTAGAAACACGCTACACCAAATACCAAAATACATTGGTTAGTATTTTAGATAGTAGAGAGCAAGCGGCTAACCAATTAAACAACTTTTTAATGGAATTGGGTTATGATTAATGAAACTATTGAAAATTTAAATATTGTTATAATTGACGGAGATAGGGGTAGTAATTACCCTTCAGAAGGAAACCTATTTTCAAAAGGATTTTGTCTATTTCTTAATGCTAAAAATGTTACAAAGAATGGTTTGAAGTTTGAAACAACTCAATTCATAGATAAAAAAAGAGATAAACTACTAAGAAATGGTAAATTAGTTAAGAATGATTTTATTTTAACTACAAGAGGAACCATTGGTAATTTTGGTTTTTTTAATGATTCGGTGAATTTTGAGCATATTAGAATTAATTCAGGAATGGTTATTTTAAGAAACAATAACAAAAGAATATCTAATGAGTTTTTATATTACGCTTTTAGGTCTCAAAGTATTTGTAAACAAATAGAAATAATTTCTTCAGGAAGTGCTCAGCCTCAATTAACTGTAAAAACAATATCAAACTTAGTTATATCATTTCCCGATAATCTACCACAACAAAAAAAAATAGCCAAAATCCTATCTACAGTAGATACGGTTATAGAAAAAACCGAAAGCGCTATTGCCAAATACCAAGCCATAAAACAAGGTTTAATGCACGATTTGTTTACCCGTGGTATAGATGTAAACACAGGTAAACTACGCCCAAAATCACAAGACGAACCAGAATTGTATAAAGAAAGTGCTTTGGGATTGATTCCTAGGGAGTGGGAGGTTGAACAATTAAATGAAATGGTTAGTGATGTTTTAGATTTTAAAGCAAGTGGAAGTTTTGAAACTCTAACTGCTAATGTTAAATATTACTATGAGTTTAAGTATGCTAGGTTAATTAGACTTACAGATTTAAGACATAATTTATCTAAAGATGGAGTATATCTTGATAAAAAAGGGTTTAATTTTCTAAAGAAATCAAAACTAATTGAAGGTGATATATTAATAGCTTGTGTAGGTGAATATACAGGATATGTATGTAGGATGCCTAGGGTTAATTATCCTGCGATAATTGCACCAAATATGTTTTTAATTCGATTTGATAAAAAATATAATAGTTTTTTTATCAACTATTTTATGAATACAGACACATTCCAAAGACAAATAGCAGCTGTATCTACAAGTTCAGCAACAAAATTATTAAATAACCCGAATTTGAGGTCTTTAAAATTAGCTTTTCCAGAACGTAAAGAGCAAAACTTGATAGCAGAAAAGTTAGAATCAGTTAATACAAAAATCCAAACCGAGCAACAAGTCTTAGCCAAATACCAACAATTAAAAGCAGGTTTGTTGCAAGATTTGTTAACGGGTAAGGTTGCCGTGAGTGTAGATTAAAAAGATAATGAGTTATTTAGAAAATATACAAGGGTTAATTAACGAACGATTGCATTATTATAGCAACAACCCTAAATCTATTGCACGCGATTATACCATAGAAAATAGTATTAAAGAAGAATACGATGGTAGGCAACTTTTAGAAATGCTTCAAAACGTAGATGATACCAAGTCTAAAAAGGTAAGAATTGAATGGGATAAAAACGAAAAAAAGTTAGCAATCTCTAATTATGGAGAAGCTTTTTCTTTTGAAGGCATAGAATCTTTAATGCGTAGCCATAGTAGCCCTAAAACTAAAGAAGATTACATAGGTAATAAAGGATTAGGCTTTAGGTCGTTGCTAACTTGGGCAGAACGTATTAATATTTATGCCAATGATTGTAAAATTAGTTTTTCAGATAGTATAGCCACGTCAATTTTTGATTCTAAATTAAAATTAACAGAAGACCAAAAACAAGTAATTAAAACTCAAGCTAAAGTTTTAAATGGTACTATTCCATTTCCTGTATTAGCTGTTCCAAAATTACTATCACATAAAAGAGAAGACGATTGGCAAACGGTTATAGAAATTCTATACACCAATGAAGCAGATGTAGAAGAAAAAATTAAGACTGTTATAGACCAAATTAGTGAAGAGCTTTTACTGTTCTTAAACAATATTGAAGAAATAGAATTAATTGTCAACGGAGTATTCTCAAGCTTTAAAAGTACCAAAGTCACCCATGAACATTGGACAGAAATAAAAATAAACAATAAAACCTGGCGTGTTTTTACTAAAGATGGTCTTATACCTCAGAAAGTTACTAATGGTGAAGAGAATATTTTTAAAAAGTATAAGGTAAAAGTTGCCTTTCAGAATGACCTATCAGACTCCTATTATAAGTTATTCAACTTTTTTCCAACCAAGATTTCTGTTTCCCTACCTTGCATTATACACGGAACTTTTGATTTAAATGCATCTAGAGATTACTTAAATCCATCAGATAACAATAAACAAATATTTAAAGAAATAGCAGTTTTCTTAGGTAAGTGTGCACTTATGTTATCAAAAGAAAATATAAGCTGGAAACCCTTTCAGTTATTAAAACCACTTAATGAAGCTTCAGATTCTAGCTTAGTAAAACAATTATATACAGATTTAGAAGAAATTAGAAAAAAAGAGAAAATCATTCCTACAATAAATGAAGCTTATATTGTTTACAAAGACTATAAGTTTTACAACAATGATTTTAATTTATTTTTTAAAAAGAATTTCCCTAATGTTTTACCTAATTTAATTCTACCTAGTGATAAATCAGAATTCAATTACTTCTTGCCTAAGCATTATGAAAATGATTATTTAGTTCAAAAAATTGATAGCCTATCAAATGCTAATATTACTTTGGCACAAAGAGCAGAACTTATTTATCAATTAATTACCTGCGGAAGAAGGACCTATAAACAAGAACGCTTCTCGATATTAATAAATAATGAATACACTACTGATGTAATACATAAAGATACAGTTGCTTTTACACCAATGGTACAATCTAACGATAAGTTTGTTATACCAAAATCTGTGAAAATTGATTTTATCAACACGGCATTATATCAATTATTATTTAGAAAGTTAGAAGACCGGTTCGACTCTAAAAACCAAGCATCTAGAGAATTTCAAAATGCGGTTAAAGAAGTAGTTAATGTTCAGCCGTATGATAGTAATAGTATTATAATTAGAATTGTAAACGGTATAAATAGAGCTTTAGATAATGAGCATAATATTTTAGAAAAACACCAATTAATTAAAGAAATGGTTGGTGCTCTTTTTCAAAATTTTAAGCATTTAAACAACCAATTAGATACTTTAAAATTAGAGGTTTCTTTAATTTCAAAAAGTGGACAAGTAGTACCAGCTAACACTCTATTTTTGGGAGAGTCCTATCCAGATGGCGAGTTGGTAGAGTGGTTATATAAAGACCTCTATACAAACGGCAACTATCTTAAAACCATACCTTATTGGAACTTACAGGAAGAAAATAAAGATGAAATAGAGCGTTTCTTTTTATGGCTAGGCGTAAATAAATATGCAAAAATAGGAGCAAAAAAGTTAGACAAAAATTGGAATGAAACTGAATATTTTAATTTCATTTTTAAACATCAGAGTCCAGTAGAGCCAGCAAATTTTAAAATAGACAGGTTAGGGAAAGACACCATTGTACCTCATATAGAAAACATAAAAGATATTTTATTAATGGATGAGACACGTCAATTAGTACTAACGCTAAAAGACGACCTTATTAAAACACAAATAGCGCAACAAGAAATAAAATATATCTGGAAATATGTACAGAGCAGTTATACTTTGATAACAAGTATTTCATACATCAAATATCAATTTTTAAAGTCTAGCAAATTTGGAGTATATGTTTTAGAAGATGGTAATGAGCAACTACAAACACTTATTAATGAGGAAGTAAGTATAGATTTAAAAGTATTAAAAGAACTTAATTTTCATTCTTCTGAAATTACCAATATTTTAATAAAGTTAGGCGCAAAACAAAATATAGATTTTTTAAAACCCTTGGTGTTATACAACGCATTAGTAAAAACATCTTCATTATTTAGCACAATAAAAAACAGAGGTGTACAGGGTATTTATAAAAGAATTGTAGATGCATTAGAATATCAAAACTCAATAGAAGCAATTAAACCAAAAGATATTCCTAATAATTTGAAGCTTTTTGCTAAAAAAAATGGTATTTCGGTATTATTGCCAGCTAATCAAGTTTTTTATTCCAACAATAGTGTCCTACCAGAAAAAATTGAAAAAACAATACCAGTTTTTGACTTTCCGAAGCGTGGTGGTCAAGAAAAGGTAAACCGTTTTTTGGGCGTACAAATTATTGATGCTTCTAAAATAGAATTACATGATGTAGAAGAAGTTTCTAAATTGAATAATACTTTTCAAAACTTATTTGAGCAACTAAAAGCACCTATTTTATTGTATAGATTATACAGTAAAAGTCTTCCAAAAGAGATTACAACAAAAGAAGCCATTAATCAAAATATATCCCATATAAAAAACTGCACCATAAAATTAATTAAAAGCTGTACGTATAGTTATTCTAATGAAAAAGAAGTTACGCTTGATGATTTTGAATTTATCATTTTTAACAACATTTTTCACATCAAAGTACCCGTATATCTGGAGCTTTCCGACATAATTAAAGAATCTAAGTTTTCAGATGCCTTTGCAGAAATAATGAGTATTCAATTCAATGTAACAGAGCTAAAAAATGACTTTAGATTTTTAATAAGGAATGACCTTAAAGATACTTTACACTTAATCACCAAAGATTTTGATTCAGAAAAATTAGAAAAAGTGAAGAATTATTTTGGCATATCTGCCATAGAAGAAAAGTTCTGGAAAAATATCTATAAATTAAAAAATATTACTTATCCAATTCAGATTATTAAACAAAAAGAATTGGTAACTCAAATTAACAGAGATTTACATATAGTAATCAATGATGAGTATTTAAAGTTCGATTTTAATAATTGCTCCAATTCTGAAACCTATAAGGTTTTGGTGTATTTGTGTACTAGTTTAAACCTTACTTTAGAAGAAATTTATCCTGAGGGAATAACAAGTTATCATTATGAAAAAATGAGAAACTTGAGAGAGTCTAAAGAATTAGAAATTAAAAATATTATTTGGAGTTTTTTAAACGAAAAACCTACAGAACAATATAAATTTTTAGAATATTTAGATGAATTTAAACTAACTCCTTTACATTCTTTTTTTAAAGATTCTGACGCATATAGAATAGTTGTGGATTACGATAAACGTTTTGCAAACTTTATAGAAACACACACACCTGCTAAATTAGATAGCACTTTTGATAAAAAAACTATTAAAATAGAAAATCAATATAATTATTTATTTGACACTTATCTATTTGATTTAGATGATATTAAAGATGAAGTTAAAAGTTTATTTTATTTTAAGGGCAATGAGTTGTCAATAAAAGCCTATTTAGAAGAAAACTATTCCAATAAAAGTATATCCTCTAGTAACAACTTAAATGATGAGGAAAATAATGAGAATGAAGAAGAACCTTTATCTATAATTGACAGCAAATTAGGTAAAAAAGATATAACTATCCCAAAAGCAAACTCTAATCATAAAGGAAAAAGAAAAAAAAGAAAGACATTTTCAAATAAGGTTAATGAGCTAAAAAATATAAGTGGAAAAAATGCAGAACTAAAAGCATACCAATCTTATAAAAACAAATACGGTGAAGACAAAGTTAAATGGGTGTCTAAATATTCGTCAACCCCAGATAATAATGATAACCTGCAATATGATTTAAGTTACGAAGATGAAAAAGGTGTTTGGAAATATGTAGAAGTAAAATCACTTTCTTATGATGATTCATTTGTTTTAACACGAGCCGAAAAAAAATTCGGGATTGAAAATAATTCACTTTATGAATTTGCATTAGTAAGTGACAAAGGTATTTATAGAGTTAAAAGTCCTTTTAAATTTAATTTAAGTGAAACTTTTGAGGTAAATGAAACTTTCACTGCCGAGGTTAAAGACTATCAACTTTATTTCAAAATAAAAACAGCATAACATGGCAGAATATTCCAATGTAGAAAAACCATTTTTAGAAAAACTAAAAGAACTTAATTGGCACATTATAGACCAAGGAAATTATGGAATTCCACAAGAACCTTCCAAAAGTTTGCGCACAAGTTTCAAAGAGGTAACTCTTAAACAAGAATTTAAAAAAGCAGTTAAAAAAATAAATGTAGTGGATGGCGTTGCATGGTTAACAGATAAGCAATTAGAAGACCTATACAACGAAACCATTGCTACCGAAAAAGCCAATCTATCTTTATTAGAAGCCAACAAACAAGTTTTTGAAAAACTTATTGGTGTTACCAAAACAACGGTTGCAAAAAATGAAGTTAACGGAGAAGAAAACCCATTAGTAAAACTCATAGATTTTAAAAATTGGGACAACAATAGGTTTGTTGCTATTAACCAATTTAGAATAGTTACTCCAGGTGGTCCTAGAGAAGGGATTATTCCAGATATTGTTTTATTTGTTAATGGTCTGCCATTTTGTGTGATAGAATGTAAAGATGTAGATGTTGCCGACCCTATTTCAAGTGCTGTTGAGCAAATAATGCGCTATGCCAATACACGTGGCGATGATTTTGGATTTACTGATGGTGAAGAACGTTTGTTCCACTATAATCTGTTTAGCATAGCAACACATGGCGAAGAAGCACGTGTGGGTTCAATTACTGGAGATTTTGAATATTACTTAAATTGGAAAGACATATTTCCTGAAGTTTACAAAGATTTAGATATTTCCAACTATGTAGAAGAAGAAAGTTCTAGATATCAAAATAACGGTTTACAAAACGACCCTAGAGTACGGCAAGAAGTTTTAATAAAAGGAATTTTAAACAAAGAAATTCTACTAGATATTCTTCAGCATTTTACCCTCTTTATGGAGATAAAGGAAGGTGTAGAAGTTAAAATAGTTAGTAGGTATCAACAGTATAGAGCTGTAGGTAGAATATTAGGTAGACTCCGAAAAGAGACTACCGGAAGAACACGGTCTGGTGTTGTTTGGCATACTCAAGGCTCGGGAAAATCTTTAACAATGGTGTTTTTTGTCCGTAAGTTACGCTCACAAGATGACCTAAAAGATTACAAGGTTATAATGATGGTTGATCGTAAAGATTTAGAGAAGCAACTTTCAGCAACGGCACGCCTTACAAATGAGTTTAAAGAAGCAAATATTGTAAGTTCACGTAAAGATTTGGCACCCAAATTAAGTGGAAATGCTTCAAACTTGAACATGGTAATGGTTCACAAATTTGTACAAGAGGAATTAAAACATTCTAAAGCATTAATGAAAGCCTTTGTTGAAGAAGGTAAGGTGCCAGAATTTAAACCTTTTGATGTGGTAAATACATCTGACAGAATTGTAATACTCATTGATGAAGCTCACCGAACACAAGGCGGAGACATGGGTGACAATCTTTTTACCGCTTTTCCACAAGCAGCAAAAATTGCATTTACCGGCACTCCACTATTAACTGATAGACATAAGCAAAAAACACACGAACGTTTTGGTGGTACTGGTGAATTCATAGACACTTATAAAATTAGAGAGGCTGTTGATGACAGAGCTACCCTAGATATCATTTATATAGGTAAAACTACTAAAGACAATATTAAATCTAAGGAAGCTTTTGACTCTGAATTTGAAGATGTATTTAAAAAACAATCAAAAGAAGAAAAAGAAGAAATTCAAAAAAGATACGGCACCATGCAAGCCTATTTAGAAAACATGGATAGACTACGTAAAATTGCTAAAGATTTAGTTAAGCACTATATAAATGATATTTTGCCTAATGGTTTTAAGGCAATGGTTGTTGGCAGTTCTATTATGGCTGCAGCGCGCTATCAATTTTTAATTGACGAAGCATTAAAAGAACGTATTAAACTAGAAAAAGCAAAATTAGAACCAGATATCGATTTAATCAAAAAAATAGAATTTTTAAAAATTGGTACTATAGTTACCAAACAAGACAACAATGAACAAGCATTTATAAGTGCAGCTAGAAAAAATGCAAAGGAAATTAAAGCCGTTGATAACTTTAAAAAAGACTTTGATTATAGTACAGATGAAAATGGAAATTATCTAAAACCAGAAACTGGAGTTGCTTTTTTATGTGTATGCGATAAATTACTTACCGGATTTGATGCTCCGGTTGCACAAGTTATGTATCTGGATAAAAGTATTCGCGAACATGATTTACTTCAAGCTATAGCTAGAGTAAATAGAACCAAAAAAGATAAAAAACACGGTATTATAGTTGATTATTTTGGAGTATCCAACCATTTAAAGGACGCGCTTAATATATGGGGAGCAGAAGATGAGGAAGATATCAAAGAACTACTAGAGTATTTTAGAGATATCAACAAAGAAATACCTGTATTGGAGGCTCGATATAATAGAATGTTACAGCTATTTACAGATAAAGGAATTGAAAATTTCAGAATGTTCGCAGAACAACGAATGACAAATAAAGATGAAGAATTTCAACTAGCCGAAAACTGTATTGCATTGGCAGAATCTATTCCCTTTAGAGCTCAATTTGACACGTACATAAAATCATTTTTCGATAGTTTAGATTTATTATTTAATTCAGAAGCTGCAAGAAAATATTACATTCCTGCAAAACGATTTGGCTACCTACTTGTGCGAATTAAAAATCGATATAAAGACCCGAGTATGGATTTAAAGTGGGCAAAACCTAAAGTTCGCAAAATGATAGATGCTCATTTAGAAACCCTAGGAATAGATAGCCGTGTTGCCCCAGTGAGTTTACTATCCAAAGATTTTGCTAAAGAAGTAAATAAGTTGGATAAAAACACTAAGTCGAAAGCATCAGAAATGGAACATGCAATTCGTAGACATATTAAAGTAAATATTAATAAAGACCCTGCGATGTATAAACGCTTCTTAAAGCGAATAGAAGAGATAATTGAGCGATATCAAGGCAATTGGGATGCAATAGTTGAGGAATTTGAAAAGGTTCGAGAAGATTTAGAAAAAGGCAGGAAAGGTGAGTTTGAAGAAGAGGGTTTGAATGAGCAAGAATTACCATTTTTTGACTTTATAGTTTTTAGTGCTTTCCAAGATGAATCTCTATCCACAAGTGATAAAGAAGCCCTAAAACTTTTGACAATTGAATTAGTAAATGTTCTAAAAAATGAAATAGACAAACCTAATTTCTGGAAAGGAAGAGCTGCTGAAATAAGAAAACTTCAAGGTGAACTCGACGATATGCTTGACTTTAGTGGCATTGAAAAAGTTTCTAAATTACATTCTAAATTAAGCGTAGAAATCATGAATTTAGCTAAAAGAAGACATAAAGAGTTGATTAAATAAAATGATAGTATCTGAAATAGACATAACGCTTCAAAAAAGTGAACGAAAAACGGTTAGTATCTTTATTGAAAGAGATGGTAGTGTTTCCGCTCGTGTTCCCAATACCCTAAGCGAAGAAGAAATAAGAGATATCCTAAAAGCCAAAGAATACCAGATTTTTAAAAACCTAGCTGAGTGGGAGCAACTCAATGAAAATGCTGTAGAACGAGAATACGTTAACGGACAATCGTTTCTATATTTAGGTCGAAATTATCGTTTGAAATTAGTAGACGAGAAATTAGATGGTATCAAATTCTATAGAAATACCTTCTTCCTAAACAAAAACGAAAAGCCCAAAGCAAAACAACTATTTGTAAAGTTTTATAAAAAAAAATTGAACGATAAAATTTATCCCATAATTGAACGCTACAAGAATCAATTAGATGTTACCCCTAATGAAATTAAAGTGATGGAGTTACAAAATAGATGGGCATCATGTACACCAAATGGCAATGTTAATTTTCATTGGAAATGCGCAATGGCTCCTATTGATGTTCTAAACTATATTGTAGTTCATGAACTAGCTCATTTAATACATAATAACCATACCAAAGCATTTTGGAACGAAGTCGACAAGGTTCTTCCAAAATATGATGAACAAGTAAATTGGTTAAGAATTAATGGTGCAGGAATGGATTTATAGCACCTAAATTTACTGACGTCTGTTACAATCTAGTCATACTTTTTTATCATCTTGGTATATATAACCTAATATCTATATGTCAGAAATAAAAGAGTTAACTAACGAGATAGAAAAAAACCTTTTAAAATTTTTAAGAGTACCAAAAAGATTAGTAAACGCAGATAACTTAATAATCGCTGCAAAAAAAGACCTTTTAAACCCTAAAAAGAAAAGCTCTGAATTTGATGGTAATTTAATTTACACCTCTGAAGGTATATTCAATATCTATGTAACTAAAGAATTAATAACTAGATCTTTAATTTTTACTGATACCTTAATAAAACTATTTAGACAACGTGGTCACAAAGTCGAAGTAAGAACTAATGAAAAATATAGTAATTATAATGGCACTAAAATTATCGTTGAAGGTAGAATTTTCAACGTCTGTATTAGAGAAACTAGAAAAAGGGTAAAAGTCAAGTCTACCGCCGACTGGTATTATTCAGTTTATGAACCTACAGGAATTTTATCCCTTAGAATTGAAGAATTAGATAAATACCAATGGAGCGATGGAAAAGTTATCAAACTTGAAGATAAGTTAGCATCCATTTTAGCTTATTTTGAGATAAGGGCAAAAAAAGAAATTCAAGAAAAAATTATAATAGAAGCTTGGCATAAGGAATATGAATTAAAGAAAAAAAATGAAAATGATTTAAAAAAGAAACGAAGTAAGGAACTTAATCAATTCAAATCACTTATTATGGCTTCAAAACGATGGGAAGATTCTATTAGAATGAGAAATTACATCAAAGCCTCTTTAAAAGCATCAGCAAATGACCAGGAAAAAAATGAAAAAATAGCATCTTGGGCAAAATGGGCAATGAACAAAGTTGACTGGTACGACCCATTAATAGAAAAAGAAGATGAGCTTTTCAAACCAATAAATCGAAATGATTTAAACAATTTATAAATATCGCACTGTCACCTAAATTGACACCTAAAAAAACAAAGCCCCGTAAACATTAGCTTACGGGGCTTTTCTGCGGAGAAAGAGGGATTCGAACCCCCGGAGGTGTGACCCTCAACAGTTTTCAAGACTGCCGCATTCGACCACTCTGCCATTTCTCCTGAGTGCCTCATCAGGTATTCCCTGAATGCGGGTGCAAATATATAAAGGTTTTCTTTTCTAATAAAGCCTTTTCTAATTTATTTTTCATCTAAATACTATTAGCTCTTTTTAAAAAAATGAAAAGGTTGAATTTCAGTTATTTATTACCTTCCCACAATGCATGAACCACTAGTAAGTATTTTAATTCCCTTTAAAAATGTAGCCGAATATTTTGAAGAATGTCTAGATTCTATTCAAAAACAGACGTATACCAATTGGGAAGTAATTGCCGTTAATGACAACTCTAATGACTTAAGTGTAACAATAGCCAAATCATTTGCAGCTAAAGACGCTAGGTTTAAAATACTGGACAATGATGAAGCCGGAATTATAACGGCCCTAAGAAAAGCTTATCTACACAGTAAGGGTGATTATATTTCTAGGATGGATGCCGATGACTACATGGATAAAGACCGTATTAAGATTATGGCGGAATCACTGGCTACTCATGGAAAAGAAACTCTTGCCATAGGAAAAGTGAAATATTTTTCAAAAAAAGGAGTAAAAAACGGTTATGACCGTTATGAAAAGTGGTTGAACAAGCTAACCGCAACGGGCGATAATTTTAAGGAAATATACAAGGAATGTGTAATTCCCTCCCCTTGTTGGATGGTACATAGGTCTGACTTTGACGCATGCGGTGCATTTAAGCCTAATAGATACCCGGAAGATTATGACTTGGCATTTCGTTTTTATGAAAAGGGCTTAAAATGTTTACCCTGCACCACTACCCTACACTATTGGCGAGATTATGACATTAGAACATCACGCACAAGCGAACATTATGCGCAAAACTACTTTTTAGATATAAAACTACATTACTTCTTAAAGCTGGAATTAAAAACAAACAACAATTTAGTAGTTTGGGGAGCGGGAAAAAAAGGAAAAACAATAGCCAATTTACTGGTTAAAAAAAATATACCTTTTCATTGGGTTTGTGATAACGAAAAGAAAATAGGTAAGGACATTTATGGTGTACGCCTTGTTCATTTCTCTGCTTTACGCAAAATATCTCACAGTAAAACCATAATTACCGTAGCCAATGAGGAAGACCAACTGAACATTACCTCTTTTTATAATGAATTGAACAAAAAAACAGCAGTAGATTATTTCTTTTTCTGTTAAGCGACCTTCATAAAAATAATAGTGGCAAACTAACAAACTTCTAAATTCAAAATAATTATCTTTGCATTAATCAAAAACAGGAATGCAATTTAAATATCCAGAACTTCTTTGGGGTCTTTTACTACTACTCATTCCTATATTAATTCACCTTTTTCAATTACGCAGATTTAAGATAACACCCTTTACAAATGTAAAGTTCTTAAAACAAGTTGTCTCTGAATCTAGAAAAAGCAGCACTCTAAAAAAATGGTTGTTGCTTATAACCAGAATGATGATTATTGCTGTCTTGGTATTGGCTTTTGCTCAACCATTCTTTGCAAACGATACGGCATTACAAGAAAAAGAAACCGTGTTCTACTTGGATGATTCTTTTAGTATGAACGCCCAAATTGAAAACGGAAATCTTTTTCAAAATACCATTCAAGATTTCATTAAATATGTACCAACGGACACACGCTTTACCTTGTTTACTAACAAAGAGGTGTTCAAAGATGTAGAGATAAGTGAAATGCAGAATGAGCTATTGAATATTAATGTTTCTTCAGAACAATTAAAAATCGATGAAATCATATTAAGGGGAAATACCTTTTTTAGTAAGAACACCGGAACTCAAAAAAACCTAGTTCTTATATCTGATTTTCAACAAAGATTAGGTACCATCTCTAAGACCGACTCTATTGATAATCTTCATATTAAATATATAAAACCATATAGTAGCTTCATAGCAAATACCTCTTTAGATTCTATTTTCATAAGTATCAGAACCAATGAGAACATTGAGCTAACAGCCTATTTATCAACAAATACAGAAGAAGAATCAATACCAGTGTCATTATTTGACAATGACAAACTTGTTGCTAAAACAGCAGCAAAGTTCAATGACTCTAAAAAGACCGAAGTTAGTTTTACTTTGAATGCGAAAGAGGCTATTCTAGGTAAGATCACCATTTCAGATAATGGATTATCCTATGATAATGAATTTTACTTTAATATTGATAAAAACCCAAAGATCAAAGTACTGGCTATTGGCAATTCTCCTTCAGGGTTCTTAGAACGTATTTATACAGATGATGAGTTTGTATTTACCAATAGTACACTAGATCAATTAAATTACAGCAGTATTGAAAACCAAGATTTAGTAGTTCTAAATGAAATAGAGAACCTACCTAGCTCACTTGTAACAGCATTGAGAACCTTAACTAAAAACGGTGGTAGCTTTACACTTATACCCGCTGTAAAAGTCAACAACAATTCATACAACGACCTATCATCGGCACATTATGCCACACAATACGGCAATTCATCAGCCCAGGAATTATCCATATCGGAAATAAAAACGGGACATCCCTTATTTCAAAACGTCTTTGATAAAAAGGTGTCCAATTTTCAATATCCAAAAGTTAATGAACACTTTAAAATAAGTACCAAAGGTCCTGTTGCCATAGCGCTTCAAAACAAAGACCCTTATTTGGTAGGAGATTCTAATGCTTATTTCTTCTCTGCAGCATTAAATGCCAACAACTCAAACTTCATAAATTCCCCGTTAATAGTTCCGTCTTTTTACAATATGGGAGTAAACAGTTTAAAAATTCCACCGTTGTATGCCAATCTTGGTACTGATATTTCTGTAGAAATACCACTAAACTTGCAACAAGACGATATTATTAAAATTAGTAGTTCCGTAAATGAGTTTATTCCTCAACAACGTATACTACCTAATAAAGTACAGATCAATTTTGCCAAAAATCCAAAAAATGCCGGTATTTATAAAGTTGTTCATAAAGATAGTATTCTTAGACATATCAGTTTTAATGAAAATAGAAAAGAAAGTGAGTTGTTGTATTCACCATTACCGGAAAACAACAGCAGTACATCCATTTCCAATTTCTTTTTAGAAAGTCAAAAAAACAATGCCATAAACGAGTTTTGGAAATGGTTTGCTATTTTAGCATTGGTATTTGTTATAATAGAAACCTTACTTCAAAGATTTTTAAAATAAGCTAATAACGAACCCTCTGTAGCCCTATGAACATACTTTTAAAATCAGTAACGATAGTAAATGGGAGTACAAATCATCTTCATTTAAAAAAACGCGATATCCTGATTAAAAATGGTATAATAGACGCCATTGAAAGCAAGATAGAGCCTAGTGGCAAAACAAAGGTTATTGATATAAAGAACCTACATGTTTCCATCGGCTGGTTTGATAGTGGTGTAAATTTTGGCGAGCCAGGTTACGAGGAAAGGGAGACCATAGAAAACGGATTATTGACAGCTGCAAAAAGTGGATTTACAGATGTAGTTTTAAATACCAGCAGCCATCCGACTCCAGATTCGGCATCGGATATCGTATATCTTAAAAATGCGTCCAAAAATCAGCTAACCAATCTATATCCGCTAGGGAATCTAACCGTAAAAGGAGAAGGAGAAGTTCTTGCCGAAATTTATGACATGAAAAATGCCGGGGCGCTTGGCTTTTATGATTACAAAGCACCAATGGGCAATGCCAACCTTTTAAAGATAGCCCTGCAATATGCTCAAAATTTTGAAGGTATGGTATTCTCTTTTCCTTTGGATAAAAGCATCTCTGGAAAAGGAATTGTCAATGAAGGCATTACCAGCACCAAATTAGGCTTAAAAGGCATACCTACATTAGCCGAAGAATTACAAATTGCAAGAGATCTTTTTGTTCTTGAATATACTGGAGGCAAATTGTTTATTCCAACTGTATCCTCTGCAAACTCTGTAAAATTAATTGCCGACGCAAAAAAGAAAGGGCTTCAAGTGTTCTGCAGTGTTGCTGTGCATAATCTAACGATTACAGACAGTGAACTTGAAAATTTTGACACACAGTTTAAGGTCATGCCACCTCTACGCACTTCTGCTGACATTAAAGCATTACAAAAAGCAGTTAAAAACGGAACTATTGATTTGGTAACAACAGACCATACACCCCTGAACATTGAACTTAAACATGTAGAATTTGACAATGCCGATTTTGGAACCATTGGTTTAGAAAGTGCATTTGGTACGCTCAATGATATATTTGGTGTAGAAGAAACCATAGCAATACTTACCAAAGGGCGTTCTATATTTGGGTTGGATGAACCTGAAATTGAAACCGGTAAAGCTGCCAATTTAACCTTATTCACAACCGAAGATACTTTTGAATTCTCTGATGAGCATATTTACAGCTCTAGTAAAAATGCTATAGCTTTAGGTAAGACCTTGAAAGGAAAAGTCATTGGAAGCATTTCTAATAATCAAATCATTTTAAATAAGTAATGGAGAAATCTACCGATGTACCTGGAAAAAATATAGCAGTAATAGCATACTTAACCATAATTGGAGCAATAATCGCTTTATTTATGAACAATGAACCAAAACATACGTTTGCCAGAGTACATACACGCCAAGCTTTTGGGCTACACTTAATGTTCCACGGATTTGCTATTTTCTCAAGCGTTTGGTTTAACCAATATGCATTATATGGTTTATACCTTTGTTACATTGTGTTATGGGTATACGGCTTTATTGGCGCCCTTAGCAACAAAGAACAAATTGTGCCTATTGTAGGTCCTTATTTTCAAAAGTGGTTCACCTTTATCCAATAATAAAATGACAACAGCTCCCCTATCCTTAGAACATATTATAAAACCTTCTTCATTGACCGACAAAAAACCACCGGTACTATTTATGCTGCATGGCTATGGTAGTAATGAAGATGACCTTTTTTCATTTGCCTCGGAACTGCCACAGGAATTATGTATTATCTCGGTACGTGCCCCATATATTTTACAACCTTATGGATATGCATGGTATGCCATAAATTTTGATAACGAAAAAGGAAAATGGAGCGATGATGACCAAGCCATAGCATCTCGTGACAAAATAAAAAATTTCATTGACGAAGCTTGCTCCACTTATGGCTTGGATGAAAAAAATGTAAACTTACTAGGCTTTAGTCAAGGCACCATTCTAAGTTATGCCGTTGCCCTATCATACCCTGAAAAAGTAAAGAATATTATTGCTCTTAGTGGGTACATTAATGAAAATATATTGGTTGAAACTTATAAAGAAAACAATTTCGACCATTTAAATTTCTATTCTTCACATGGTGATATGGATCAGGTAATCCCTATTGATTGGGCTAGAAAAGCACCGGTAATATTGGAAAAACTGAACATAAAACATGTTTTTGAAGAATTCCCTGCCGGGCATGGCGTAGCTCCACAGAACTTCTATTCTTTAAAAAAATGGATTTCAACTAAGATTTAATTACTACGGGTATAAAGCAAGTGATCAACTAGTGTAAAGTCTACACCAAGATCATCTTTTAACTCATATCTAATTAAAAGTTCTCCCCAGTATTTTCCATCGGAAAAATCGGTTAAAATCCATTTATGGTTAAGAACTTTTATTTTATTGATCTTAAAATCGTTCTGCATACCTTCATACGGAACTAATGGATTATCACCTTTTTGCGCATTGGTTTCCAATAGTTTATCAGCAATATAACCTGCAGGGTTTTCTAAATCCAAGTGATCAAAATAAGCCAAGGCATCATCATTGTTTTCCAATGAAAAATACTGCATATCCAAAACCTTTAAAGATGATGTTTGTACTGAATCTTTTAAAACTTCAACTTGTTTTTCCAACTTAGAGATTTTCTCAGACCCTGCTTTCACTATGTTATTACTACTGACAAATAAGTACAGACATATTAGTGATACAAATAAAAACAGGTAAAGAAATATTTTATTCTTCATAATTAAATGGTGATTGTTAAATTATCGTAAGCCAAATGTACGTTACTCGGTAATGATTTTTCTATTTCATCATGAAAACCAAGTAAGTGGCTTATGTGTGTTAAATATGCTTTTTCCGGTTGAATCAAATCAATAAAGGCAAGTGCTTCTTCTAGGTTAAAATGAGAAATATGCGGTTCAATACGTAGTGCGTTTACCACCACCACCTTAGAACCTTTAATCTTTTCCAATTCTTCTGGGGCTATGGTCTTAACATCGGTCAAATAGGTAAAGTCGCCCACTCTATAGCCAAATACCTGCACCTTGTTATGCATAACATTAATAGGAGTTACTAATGTATCCCCAATTGAGAATGGCTCATTATTTTTAACCAAATTAATATCTACCGTTGGCGCACCAGGATATTTGTTTTTCTCTTCAAAAATATAATCAAAACGCTTTTTTAATGAGGTCACTACCCTGCTATGAGCAAACAAAGGAATATTACCTTGCCTAAAGAAATATGGGCGAATATCATCTAAACCAGCCGTATGATCAGAGTGCTCATGGGTGTACAAAATACCATCTAGACGATTAACATGCTGCCTTAGCATTTGTTGTCTAAAATCTGGACCGCAATCAATTACATAGTTAAACTCTTTCCACGAAAGTAAGACAGAAACCCTTAGTCTTTTATCCTTCTCATTACTACTTAAACAAACAGGATGTGTACTACCAATAATTGGAATACCCTGAGAAGTCCCCGTTCCTAAAAAAGTAACACTTAATTTATTGGTCATGTGCTACAAATTTAATTCCTTTTTAATAAAATTAATGATGGAAATTAAAGAGATTAACATAATTGAGAGGCAATAAAAACAATTACCAAAACTTCTTCCATTTTTTTGGAGCTATTGCCCTTTGTAACAACCATTCTTTATAACTTTGTTAAAAGTTAAACAGCTAACAAAATGGCATCGGTATTAAAAAGAGATAGTGTCTTTGAAAATATTCCTTCTATAAAGGCAAAAACCTTAAGAATAAATTTAAATCCGGATATCTACGGAACTTTTGCAGAAATTGGCGCCGGGCAAGAAACCGCCCGTCATTTCTTTAGATCCGGTGGTGCATCTGGTACCATTGCAAAGGCAATGAGTGCCTATGACAAAGATTTTAGTGATGCTATTTACGGTGTAGAATCTGACGGACGCTATGTAACCCAAGCGAGGTTAAAGACCATGCTAGATTACGAAATGCAGTTAATGGAAGAGCGAATTAGTAGGGAAAATCACCCTGACCGATTATTTTTCTCTTATGCGAATACAGTAGCGACCATTGATTTTTCTAAGCGATATAAAGGTCATGGCTGGGTTGGGATCAGGTACCAATTAGACCCTAAGCAAAAAGAATTTGACGAAATTATATTACATATTCGTTTTAAGCAGAACGAAGCAAGACTACAACAAGAAACCCTAGGAATTCTTGGTGTAAACTTAATATATGGTGCTTTTTACAAGTATCATAAACCAAAGAAAATGTTGAAATATTTATATGACCATATAGATAAGGATACATTGGAAATAGACATGATCAATTTCTCCGGTCCAAATTTCAAAGAAGTGGATAACCGTTTAATGAGTTTACAACTTATTAAAAATGACATGACAGATGCTGTAATGTTCGGTCCTGACGGTAACAACCTTTTACCTGCGGCCGTACTTTACAAAAAGAACATATTGGCTTTACGTGGTAGTTTTAGACCCGTAACCAAGGTTAATTTAGATATGTTCGAGAAGTCTTATGATATTTTTATACGAGATAAAGGTGTAGACCAAAATAACACTATTGTCATTTTTGAAATAACACTTTCCAACTTAAAAGCTTCTGGTGAAATTGATGAACAAGATTTCATGGACAGGGCAGAATTACTGTGTTCACTTGGTCATTCGGTAATGATTTCCAAATTCCAGGAGTATTATAAATTGGTAGAATACTTTAACAATTATACCAAAAACAGAATTGGTCTTACAATGGGTGTAAATAACCTTGTAGACATATTCGATGAAAAGTACTATCGTCACTTAAGTGGTGGCATACTTGAGGCTTTTGGTAAACTATTCTTTAAAGATTTACAGGTATACCTTTATCCAATGAAAAACCCAGATACCGGGCAGATCATGACAAGCAACAACGTTAAGGTTCACCCTCGTATGAAAGAATTGTACAAATTCTTTAAATACAATGGTAAGGTTATGGATATCATTGATTACGAACCAGACGTTATGCATATTTTCTCTAGAGATGTGCTTAAAAAGTTGATGAACAATGAAGATGGCTGGGAAGAAATGTTACCAGAAGGTATTGCCGAAATTATAAAACAAAAACAATTATTTACTAGAAAAACCGAAGATCAAGAAGCTGAATAAGTTTTCTACCTTCGATTCCAAAAAATAAAAAATGCCCACAATAGTGGGCATTTTTAGTATTTTAAAAGTCTACAAAATTAATCTAATAACTGAGCTGCGTGGTCCTTGGTCTTTACCTTATCTATTACTTTAGTGACTATCCCCTCTTCATCAATTATAAAGGTTTTTCTATGAATACCATCATATTCGCGACCCATAAATTTCTTTAAACCCCACACGCCAAAAGCATTGATTACCGTATGGTCCTCATCTGCCAATAACGGAAAAGGAAATTCATATTTGTTTCTAAAATTTGTTTGTCTTTTTTCAGAATCGGCACTTACTCCTAAAAGTTCATAACCTTGTGATTGTAATTCCGCATAATTATCGCGTAAATTGCAAGCCTCTGCGGTACAACCAGGTGTACTTGCTTTTGGATAGAAAAATACTATTAGTTTTTTTCCTTTATAATCTGATAAATTAACAGTATTGCCATCTTGATCTTTAGCAGAAAATGATGGTACTTTATCACCAACTTTTAACGTATTCATCTATGATATTTTTTAAATTTGTGTTTAAATATTCTCAATCAAAATTAAACATTTAATGACGAAAGCCGAAAAAATAGCTTTTACAATTGATACTTTACAAGAGTTATATCCAGAAATTCCTGTTCCCTTAGATCATAAAGATCCTTATACCTTATTAATTGCAGTATTAATGTCTGCCCAAAGTACAGACGTTAGGGTAAATAAAATAACCCCCTTACTTTTTGCAAAAGCGGACAACCCTTATGACATGATTAAACTGAGCATAGATGAAATTAGGGAAATTATTAAACCCGTTGGTTTATCGCCAATGAAAGCAAAAGGTATTTACGGATTATCAAAAATTTTAATAGAAAAACATAATGGTGAGGTTCCCCAAAATCTTGAAGATTTAGAAGAATTACCTGCTGTTGGCCATAAAACAGCGAGTGTAGTGATCTCACAAGCATTTGGAATTCCTGCTTTCCCGGTAGACACACATATTCACAGGCTACTATATAGGTGGGGGTTCACCAATGGTAAAAATGTAGTACAAACCGAAAAAGATGCCAAGAGGCTATTTCCAAAAGAAATTTGGAACGATCTTCACTTACAGATTATTTGGTATGGTAGAGAATATTCACCCGCTAGAGGCTGGGATCTTGAAAAAGACATAATCACCAAGACCATTGGTAGAAAAACGGTTTTAAATGATTACTATAAAAATAAAAAAACCCGCTAACTGCGGGTTTTTTATTAATTCAAAAATGTTTCGAATTCTAAATCTTCGTATTCAAATTCAAAGAGCGCTTGTGAATAGCTCAACAAGAAATTGATTGTTTTAGGACATACTTTATTAAATCCTGTCTGTTCTTGGTAATCTGAGTAAATTTTTTCCATACTTCCTACGTTGTTACAATAAAATAACGCAGCAAATTTGGAAATATTGTTTATTTAATTTTTACCCTCTATTAATTCGTAAGAACTATATTGTTTTTTTCAATGATTTTTCTAAGGTTAATAAGAGCATAACGCATTCTACCTAAAGCTGTATTGATACTTACACCTGTATTTTCTGAGATTTCTTTAAAGCTCATATCCTTATAGATACGCATTAACAAAACCTCTTTTTGATCATCTGGCAATTCTTCTACCAATTGTCTAAGATCAGTATCTATTTGATTTTTAATTAGTTGTTTTTCGGCATTTAACTTATCATCTCCAATTACAGAGAAAATATTAAAGTCATCGCTGCCTTCAAACATTGGCATTCTTTTGTTTCTTCTAAAGTGGTCAATGATCAAGTTATGTGAAATTCTCATTACCCAAGGTAAAAATTTACCTTCTTCACTATACTTACCTCTTTTTAAAGTTTTGATCACTTTAATAAAAGTATCTTGAAAAATATCTTCTGTAATATCCCTATCTAAAACCTTAGAATAGATAAAACTAGTAATACGCTGATTGTGTCTGTTAATTAAAATTTCAAGGGCACCTTCGTTTCCGTTGATATAATCCTTAACTAATTCTGAGTCTTCAATTTGTAGTTTCATACGAGTTACTTTCTTTAATTGGTTAAGATTGGGAAAATCTTTTTAGTTAATTGGTTTGTTTTTTATTTCTGATATAAAACTAGAGAAAAGGGGGGCTGTAGGAAAAAGTATGTTGTCAAACCGCGTTTTTTTGATGTGAAACATCGAAAAAGTATATTTCCATACAATAAATAGTATTTAGTATAGTTCGGCGGGCAAATTGTAAGAAATCAAAAATCTCACTGAAAGCCCTTAAGTATTGCTAATACAATAGAATACATATATATAAGAAGAGGTAATATATTATTTGTCCTACAAGAATAAATACTACAACAAACAAAACTTGATAATAAATAAGTAGTAGAAATGAAAAAACCCTTAAGCTTAGCTTAAGGGTTTATATATGATGTAAGATTGTTCTTAGTTCAAATTAGTTTCGAACTGCAATCCTTTTGCCTCAGTTACATTTAAAGATTTAGAATAAGACAGTAAAAACTGAATAGTTTCTGGTTTAGCTTTTACTACTTTAGTGTTATTCTGGTTCTTAGTGTATAATTTTTCCATGCTATTTGTTGTTTAGGTTCATCTAAAGAACGACACATGGATGAAGATAGTAGATCCACTCGACCTAAGACCAATTAATTCGTTAAAACTATATTATTGGCCTCAACAAGCTTTCTAAGGTTTATTAAAGCGTAGCGCATTCTTCCTAACGCAGTGTTAATACTCACACCCGTATTATCGGAAATTTCTTTAAAGCTCATATCTTTATATATACGCATCTCTAAAACTTCTTGTTGATCCTCCGGTAGCTCTTTTATCATTCTCAATAGATCAGTATCTATTTGCTCTTTTATCAATTGCTTTTCCGCATTCAATTTATCGTCCCCTAACAATGAAAAGATATTATAGCTTTCCTTGCTATTATACATTGGCATTCTGTTATGCTTTCTAAAATGATCAATAACAAGGTTATGAGCTATACGCATTACCCATGGTAAAAATTTACCCTCTTCGTTATAGGCACCTCTTTTTAAGGTTCGTATAACCTTCATAAATGTATCTTGGAAAATATCTTCGGTAAGTTCACGGTCACCTACTTTAGAATAGATAAATCCTGTTAACCTAGAATTATGACGATTGATTAAAGCTTCAATAGCTTTTTCGTCTCCTTGAATATATTGCTTTACTAATTGGGAATCTTCAACTTGTACTACCATAACGTTACTTGTAGGGTTAAAATGCAGTCCCAAATTCAAAAAGAATAAGGGTCTAATGGTTAAATTCTAACTTAAAAAGTAATGTTGCGTTATAGGCGTATTGAATTAAAATGAGATCCCAAAGATATAAAAAAATAAATACTCTTATAAAAATGTGAAAATTTCTTACTGCATTTTTAGATAAACGGCATTTTTTAGTTCAGAAAAAAGGCAAAGCGTATCTTTGTATTCTTAGAAATTTGTATGCCTACACTTACCGAAATAAATCCGAAAGAAAACATTATAATCAAGGGTGCTAAATTGCACAACCTAAAAGATATTGATGTTGTTATACCTAGAAATAAACTTGTGGTCATTACAGGACTTTCAGGTTCTGGAAAGTCTAGTTTAGCTTTTGACACCTTGTACGCAGAAGGTCAAAGACGCTATGTAGAAAGCTTATCATCCTATGCCCGACAGTTTTTGGGCAAATTGGATAAACCTAAGGTAGATTACATTAAAGGTATAGCCCCAGCTATTGCAATTGAGCAAAAAGTGAATTCTACCAACCCTAGATCAACCGTTGGTACAACCACTGAAATTTATGACTACATAAAACTTTTGTTTGCGCGTATTGGTAAGACCTACTCCCCTGTTTCTGGTAACGAAGTAAAAAAACATACTGTTACAGATGTTGTTAACCATGTAAAAGCTTACACCGAAGGTACCAAGCTCTTACTTTTAGCACCTATTACCATTCGTGAAGATAGAGATGCCATAAAATCATTGGAATTATTTTCAAAACAAGGTTACGCACGTATTAAATATAATGACAGTGTAATGCGAATAGATCAAGCTCCCAAGGATATTGGCAAAAAGTTTGATCTTGTAATTGACAGAATCATTACCAAAGACGACGAAGATTTTTACAATAGATTGGCAAATGCCGTAGATACTGCCTTTTTTGAAGGTAAGGGCGAATGTATGATCGAGGAACTGGCAGATGGCAAACAAACACTTTTCAGTAATAAGTTTGAATTAGATGGTATTACATTTCTTGAACCGAATGTTCATCTCTTTAGCTTTAATAATCCCTACGGTGCTTGTCCAAAGTGCGAAGGGTACGGAGATGTTATCGGTATAGATGAAGATCTGGTTGTACCAAATACGGCATTATCGGTTTACGAAAATGCCATTTTCCCATGGAGAGGAGATAGCATGAGTTTTTATAGAGATCAGTTGGTCAACTCAGCATATAAATTTGATTTTCCAATTCATAAACCTTGGTTTGAACTTACTGAAGAGCAAAAACAATTGGTTTGGGATGGTAATGCACATTTTATAGGACTACATAAGTTCTTTGGAATGTTAGAAGAGAAAAGCTATAAAATACAAAACAGGGTAATGCTCTCAAGATATAGAGGTAAAACCAAATGTAATGTTTGTAATGGCAAAAGGTTACGTCCAGAGACGGATTATGTGAAAGTTGGCGGAGCTTCCATTTCTTCATTGGTAGGGTTATCCATAGAAAAACTGATTCTGTTTTTTAACGACCTTAAATTAAATGAAAGTGACGCAACCATTGCAGCAAGACTTTTAGTTGAAATAAACACACGGTTAGGATTTTTGGATAAGGTGGGTTTAAATTACCTAACCATTAACAGAAAATCCAATACATTATCTGGTGGAGAAAGTCAGCGTATAAATCTAGCAACCTCTTTAGGTAGTAGTTTGGTAGGTTCCATGTATATTTTAGATGAGCCAAGTATTGGACTACACCCAAGAGATACTGAAAATTTGATAGAGGTTTTACTATCCTTACGTAATCTGGGCAATACCGTTATAGTGGTTGAACATGACGAAGATATCATGAAGGCCGCAGATGTGGTTATAGATATAGGTCCAGAAGCCGGTACACATGGCGGCGAAGTAGTGGCTCAAGGTACACTTAAGGAAATACTTAAGTCAAAATCGCTCACGGCCCAGTATCTAAATGGTAAAATGGAGATTAAAGTTCCTAAAGAACGTAGAACTTCAAAAAACCATATTACTATAAACGGTGTTCGTGAAAACAACCTTAAAAACATCAATGTTACTTTTCCTTTAGATATGTTAACCGTAGTAACAGGTGTATCTGGTAGTGGAAAAAGTACTTTGGTCAAAAAACTGTTATATCCTATAGTACTTAAAGAAACTGGGGGGTATGGAGAAAAAGCAGGTCAGCATACTTCTGTGGAGGGCAAGTACAAACATATTAAACACGTAGAATTTGTAGATCAAAATCCTATCGGGAGATCTTCACGCTCTAATCCTGTAACTTACATAAAGGCATATGATGATATTAGAAGTTTGTTCGCTGGCCAAAAACTGAGCAAGATTAGAAATTACCAAGCAAAGCATTTTTCATTCAATGTCGATGGCGGTAGATGTGAAAAATGTAAAGGTGAAGGTGAAATCACCGTAGAAATGCAGTTTATGGCAGATGTTCATTTGGAATGTGAAACTTGTGGTGGTAAACGATTTAAAAAAGAAGTACTTGAGGTCACTTTCAATAATGCCAATATAGACGATGTACTTAATATGACCATTGACGATGCTATTCAGTTTTTTGAAACCGGAGAGCAGACCAAAATAGTCACTAAACTAAAACCTTTACAAGATGTTGGTTTGGGGTATGTAACATTGGGGCAATCTTCATCTACCCTTTCTGGTGGAGAGGCACAACGTATTAAATTAGCATCTTTTTTGATTAAAGGTAGTACCAAAGAAAAAGCGCTCTTCATTTTTGATGAGCCAACTACGGGATTACATTTTCATGATATTCAAAAACTATTGAAATCATTTAACGCACTTATTAAGAAAGGACATTCTATAGTAGTCATAGAACATAATATTGATTTAATTAAATGTGCAGACTACATTATAGATCTTGGTCCAGGTGGCGGTGAAAATGGTGGACAATTATTAGCCGAAGGTACTCCAGAAGAGGTTGTAAAAAGCAAAAAATCGTACACGGCGAACTACCTAAAAGAGAAAATAAATTAAATTTACTCCAAAAACAAAGTATTTAAATATATTACAAACCATTGATTATCAATATTATAATCAATGGTTTTGATTTTTGGCACGCTGTTTGTAATGTACTAAGGGAATGTAAATAATTACATTTAGAACAACTGCTCCAAGGGGCAGATTTAAACCTTATATTATGAAGAACTTAGTACTCCTTTTTACAGCGATGATTTTTAGCACCACAGGTGTTTTCGCTTCAGGTATTAGCGAAGATAAGGTTGCAAACAGCAATACTTATAGATATGACAACTCATTTATTTTTATAGAAAACGGAATTACTTTTTCTGTTTACCCAGATGGTGAATTTGATTTTTATATTGAAAACCAGGTAACAGGAAGTAGAAACGGAGTAACGTTCAATTCAGGTTACGATTATAGTCCATTTGCTCAATATGATGATTATGGTGCTGTAATTCAAGTAGAAAATGTGCCTATTTATTATGACTATTATGGTCGTGTTAATCAAATTGGTGATGTTAATATCAATTACAGAAACAACAGAGTACGTAGTATAGGTGGTATGTACGTATACTATAACAACCGTGGTTTTTATGATTACCATACCGGTTATATCAATATTTACAACAGAAACTATGTGTACCGTCCTTTCCATAGATGGTTCGTTAGACCAGCAGTAGGATTTAGTTTGGTATTTAATAGTCCGTACAGAAGATATTACACACCAGTAAGATATTCTTACTACAGACCTTATAGAAATAATTTCAGAAGGGCTTATGTAAATGTTGGTAAGCAGTATAGATATAATAAAGTAAGAAATAACAGAACTAAAATTTATAGAAACGATAAGCGTGTAGCCGTAAGAAATAATACATACAGAAGTAACAGATCAGTGGCTAAAAGAGACAATGGATTAAGAACCGGTAGATCGGTTGCCGCTAACAATACTTCAAGAAACAATAGAAACTCAACGGTCAATAGATCTACTACTGTTAGACGTAGTAATACCAATAGTGGTAGAACTACACAAAGCAGAACGGTTACTAGAAGTTCTAATAACGGAACAGTTAAAAGAAGTACTACAGTAAATCGTAGTACGCCAAATAGAACGGTTACAAAAAGAGAGGTAACACGTACACCAAAAAGTACTACGGTAAAAAGAAGTACTACAACGTACAAGAGACCCGTTAGCAGAAGTGCAAATACTAGAACAGCTACAAATACCAGAACACAGCGTAGCACTTTTACAAGAAAAGCGACCAAGAGTCCTTCTAGAAGTACGGTAAGTAGAAGTTCTAATTCAAGATCTGTAAGTAAAGCTCCTTCTAGAAGCTCAAGCTCTAGAACAAGTTCTGCAACTAGAAGTAGTAGAAGAAATTAAAATAAGTTTTTAGGTTGGTTAGTTGTAAAGCGCCGTAATGAATTCATTCATTATGGCGCTTTTTTAATGCAATAATCCCTCCTCGGGAAATAATTTTCTAAACTTTTTAGGTAAACTAGTAACTATCTTCATTTTCTCTTGGGTAAAAGGATGAATAAACTCTAAGGTGCCGGCATGTAAGTACAGACCTTTACCCTTTAATTGCAACCCTTCAAGAAAATAAATAGCATCGCCCAAAATGGGATTTCCAATAGATAGTAAATGTTTTCTAAGTTGATGCCTTCGCCCCGATCTTGGATTTAGCTTTACCAGATTTAAAAATGAAAAACGTTCAGACTTTAGAGATTTTACTACCTTAAAACTAGAACTAGCAGGTTTATCATCTATAGCATCATCAATAACCCCAGCTGGTATTTGTGAACCAATGGTTACTGCATAGTACGTTTTAGTAATTTCTTTATGTTCAAATAATTTGTTGAGTGTGGTAATTGCACTACTGGTTTTCCCTACAAGAAGCAATCCAGTAGTTGCATAATCTAAACGATGTACCGGTTTTGGACTTACGGCATCAAACAATGTACTAGGAGAAAGGTTTTGAGCTAGTGCATTAGCCACGGTTTTAAATCCGTTACCGCTTACTAAAATTCCTGCTGGTTTATTAATTACCGCCATATACTCATCCTCGTAAATAACATTTAAGGTAAGAACCAATCTAGTGTTGGTGTCTTTCTCTGTGGCGTGATATATTATAATTTCACCACCTTTGATAAAAGTTGCTGTACTGCCCACTACCCCATCTACCGTAATCAGATTTTTTTTAAGTGCTTTCTTTAAAGCGGATTTTGTGGAAACCTGTTGAAATATCCCTACTCCGTATTCCTGCAACCTAATTGGATCAGTTAGTTCTTGAACAATATGCGTCTGCTTCAAAATCATCTTAAGCCCAAAGTTAACTCTGTTTGATCAGTTATCCATTTAAATACTTTAGAACTACTAAAATACTTAAGTGAGTTAACCATGCTACCTATATAAGTTTAATTTTCACCCAGTTAACAATCCATCATCAAAAACCGAAATGAAAAAAATCAAACATAAGATTCTTAGACAACTTATTATATTGTCGCTGATTATTTTTTTAGGCGGATTGATTATCAAATATATGCTTCCGTATATTTCTGGAGTTTTAGGAGCCCTTACGCTTTATGTAGTTCTTAGAAAATGGATGCTCAAATTAATCAATAAAGGGATAAAGAGAATGTGGGCAGCTATGCTACTCATTTTAGTATCCTTTATTGGAATCTTCGTTCCGCTGACCGCTGCAGGTTTTATGTTAAGCTCTGAACTAAGTAATTTGGCAGACAAATCTGAACAAGTTACCAAGGCATTTAAAGACCAACTTTTTCAAGTAGAGAAATATATAGAGTATGACATTTCATCTACTATTGACCCCAAACAAGCATCAGGCTGGTTAACGGATAATATGCAAGGTTTTGCCAGTGGAACTTTCAATGTGTTTATTTCATTGGGCATATTATTATTTCTATTGTACTACATGTTAAAGAGCCCAAAACAATTAAAGGAGTCTCTTCTAGAATATATTCCGCTCAGTAATAAAAATTTAATGACTTTAGGAAAGGAGATTGATAGTGTGGTACGCTCCAATGCTATTGCCATACCGCTGGTTGCATTAGCTCAAGGAATTATCGCTCTTATCGGGTTCTATATTTTTGGTGTAGACAACCCCTTATTTTGGTTTGTTATAGTAACTATTGGATCCATGATTCCTTTTATAGGAACATTTATAGGAATATTTCCAGTTTTTGTACTGAGCCTTGCCAGCGGCGAAGACTTTCAGGCCTGGGGAATTTTGCTTTATGGTATTTTGGTGGTGGGTATGACCGATAATGTCATTCGACTATTCGTTTTAAAACAATTAGATAGCACTCACCCGTTAATTACCTTAATTGGTGTATTAATTGGTATACCTCTTTTTGGTTTTGTAGGACTTATTTTTGGTCCATTGATTATAAACTTATTCTTGATTATTGTAAAAATATACAAACAACAATACGGCATTCAAAAATCGACCAAGCAAAGTGAAAATAAGATGTAATTAAAATTTTAAATATTTATTCAAGAATGCATACACATCCTCCGATATTTTAAATCGATATAGAACACCTACATAAAGCGCAATCATCAAAATACTTTTCAACGCAATATTGACTAGCGGATGAAAAGAAAATGAAAATGTTGAAAACATCACTGCTATAATTATCAGCAAAAGAAATACTTTAATTGTCTCGTGTGTAAAAGGCTGCATTTGAAACTTTGCTTTTACGTAGCCCAATTTCAATGAATTATAAATAAAAAAGGCACTGAAACTAGCTATTGCCGCACCGTTAATACCGTAGTTCGGAATCAACCAGAGATTAAAAATAATAGCCAAAACCGCTAACAATACGCCAAAAAACAAAATAGACCGGTAGAAATCTGAATTAAAAAGTATAGCATTGTTGTTCCCTAAAAGCGCATCATACACCTTTGCCAAACCAACCCAAAATACGATCATAAAACCGCCTGCATATTTATTCGGCAATAATTCATAAAGCTCATTAAGATTCAATAAAATCAATAAAAAAAGTATGCCGGAGACTATAAACAGTGTTAACGAGCTTTTTTGGTATAATTGCGTAAGAGCCGGTATATCCCTACTATTTAAATAATTTGCCGTTAACGGATATGTAATTTGATGCATTGCTTTTGAGGGTACGGCAATGGTTGATGCAATAAAACCAGCTACAGCATAAAAAGCCACATTTTCAAGCTCCAAAAAATCATTCAACATAACCTTATCTACCTCCATCAATACAATAGCAGTAGAACCTCCTAAAATTATTAAAGCACTATACTTTACAATATTTCTCCAATTGTTCGGAAAATGAAAATCTAATTTAGGAGAACGTAAGCTGTAAGAATATAATTTCATTATTAATGTTCTCGCAATATAGAAGCCTACCAAAGCATTAATAAAAAATGATATATCTATCAACTTAAAATACAATAGCAGTAGTAATACGGTTTGCCCTACCCTACAAAAAATCTCTTTCATGAAATTGCCGAACATCGATTTCATTTGAATTCGCGCCCATGCATAAAAGACTTCAAAGTATGACATTGCCATACCTACCAAAAAAATATGCCACACATACTCCCTTACCACATCATTTTGTCTAGAAAGCAAATTTCCTATCATATCATTAGCGGCATAGCTAACTACTGCCACCGGTATGATCAAGAACAAAGGCAAGATCAACATTAAAGTCAAAAATGAATCTTGATCCTTTTGATCCTTAAAACTTGAATAAAATTTGACTAAACTATTGGGAACACCAAATGCTAAAATGGGCATTAAAACTGAAGACACGGACAAAATAACCTGTATTAAACCGTAATTACTTGGTTGCATAAAATTGGTGTACAAAAACAAAGTATTGGCAGCTCCTATCGCAAAACCTATATAGGTAACAATTGTATTATTTAGAGATTGTTTTAGTACGATACCCATTAGATGTATTCAGCCAATTTTCTGGTGAGCTCTCTTCTGCTAAATTGCTCAATATTGTCCGCAATAATATGTAATTGCCCTTTCTGATAATTTTCAAACCATCTTAAAATTACGTTTTTCAGTTCAATATCATCAGAATGTTCAAATATATAGCCAGTTTTTGTTTCTTCAACAATACTTTCTACGTCCCAATTCTTAGGTCCAATTCCTAAAATTGGTCGCTTGGCCGCCATATATTCAAACAGTTTACCAGGTATAATTCCAATGGTTTCCTGAGAATCTATTTCTACCAGTAATAATACTTGAGATTTTCGTTGATATACCAAAGCTTCTTGATGAGACACATATCCTATAACTTCAATAAAGTCCTGTAATCCAACTTCTTTTATAGTTGATAGTATTTCATCGCTGACAACACCTATAAACTGTAGTCTTAATGCCTCTTTAAATTCAGGAAATTCATCTACCATTTGTGCCAAAACCGACCATAATTTCACGGGATTTCTACCGCTTAATAATGACCCTATATGTGAAATGGTATATTTTGAATCTAACCCTTCATCAGTCAGCAACTCCCCATCAAATCCATTGGTAATAACCTTTATTGGTTTACCTGTAATGTTTTCAAATTCCTTTTTTGTAGTACTGCTAGTAACTATAATTTTGTCTGCCGTGTGAAGAACTTTAGCTTCTAATAGTTTATGTTTCTTTTCTGCCGATTTGGTTAATTTCAATTTCTTATGATAGCCAATAGTTGTCCAAGGATCGCGAAAGTCTGCAACCCAATGTACAGGTCTTCCTTGTTTTAAATAATAGCCAATTAAATGCACACTGTGTGGAGGACCGGTAGTTATTATAGTATCAATACCTTCCTTAGCCAACACATCTTTTAGGAAGTTTACAGATGGTTTTACCCATAACTTTCTTGCATCGGGTATAAAAAGGTTTCCGCGAACCCACAAAAGAACTTTCTCTATAAAAGATTGGTTTTTCGTCTGTATGATTCCAGAGCTAATACGCTTCGTTTTTTTACTTGAAAAGAGTGAAGCAATGCGATAAGGTTCTTTAATTTTATGCTTATAGATTTTTATATCAGTGGGTACATCTTGTGAAAAAGTATCATCTAACATGGGGTAATGAGGATTCTCAGGAATATATAGTACCGGCTCAATACCAAAATCTCTAAGGTATTTCACAAACTTTAGCCAACGTTGCACTCCTGGTCCGCCAGCAGGTGGCCAATAGTACGTAATGACCAGCACTTTTCTCATTATGCTTCTTCTTCTTTTTTAGACCTCCAAAAAGAAAAACCTAAACCACCTACAATTACCAGTCCCAATAAAATAGTACTTGCTAAAGTAATTTTACTACCCGTAGCTACAACCTCTGGTTCAAATTTGAACTCTATTTTATGCTCCCCTGAAGGTACCGAAAGTGCTCTTAATACATAATCAACTTTAAAATAATCACTTTGTTTTCCGTCTATATAGACATTCCAACCATTTTTGTAATACATTTCAGAAAAAACAGCTACACCTTCATTGCTGTTCTTAGAATTATATACTAGGTGATTGGGTTCATAATCTATTAACTCAATAGATGCTGTAGAATCCACTTGATATTCCATTGGCTTAACATCTGTAAATGAAGTAGCGTTATATACGGCAATATTTTTAGTATCTAAACTGTCAAGTGCCATTATTTCCTCATTGGCATTATTGACCGCATTCAGTTTAGAAATAAACCAAGCATTACCATTGGCATTAGGGTTTTCAATAGGAAAGGTGTTTCCTTCTTGATCTTGCCTTACAACATACTTAATGTTCATCATATTCAAGACAGACAGATTACCGTTATAGACGTGGAAATTAAACAAATCTTGCATACCGGCAGGTTTTGCGGCATGATACCCCGTTATACTTTGATGAAAATAAGCCGTTTTAGCAGAGTCAAATCCGTCGGTTTGATCAAATACACGAAAAACACCATCATCTTTAGCAATAATTTTATCGGCAGTAGTTTCTTGAAATGGCTCAAGCATTTTACGCTTAGACACAAAATTGTCATTGTTCACATAACGTAAATCAACCCCAACCAAATCTACCACCACTAAAACACCAACAGCGATAATCAAAAAATTCATTTTCAATTTCTCTTTCAAATACAACCAGATCAATAAAGCGGTTGCCAAAGCAAACCCTAAAGAACGCAATAGATCACTTGTATAAACACTTTTACGATCTAAACGAAGCATTTCCGGAAGCTCCTCTAACCCGGTCATTCTTAAATTATCATCGGCAGCACCCACAAAATGAAAAGCTCCTTTAAATAAAAATAACACAACCCCAAGCCCTAGGATTGTAGCTGTAGCTAAGGTCAAAGATTTGATCTTATCGGCATGTGGCACCTTATCCTTAAATAGCTTTTTCAATGCCAATATTGCCAAAACAGGTACGCATAGCTCTAATATAACTTGAATGGAAGACACCGCCCTAAACTTATCGTATAGAGGAAAGTAATCTATCATAAAATCTGTCAATACACTAAAATTCTTTCCCCATGAAAGTATTAATGACAACAATGAGCCAAACAGTAGCCACCATTTATGCTTGCCTTTTACCAAAAACAACCCTAAAACAAATAGAAAGAATATCACCGCACCTAAATAAGCCGGTCCTGAAGTACCTGGTTGTTCTCCCCAATACAGTGGTAGACCACTAACAAAATCCAAGGCACTGGATCTAGCCAAACCTTTATCAATTAGGTAATTGTACGATTTTGAATTCTCACCTAAGTTTTCTTGACTTGCGCCACCAAAAAGTCTAGGAACAAATAAATTCAACGATTCAGCAATACCGTAACTCCAGTTAGTAATATAAGCTTTGCTTAATCCGCCAGTGTCCTCTTTAGGCGAACCATCGGGGTTGATCGTTAATTCACTTTTACCTCGCGTACTCCAATCAGCATATTCTTTAGTAGCCATTAACCCTGTAGCATTGGCAGCAATACCTAAAGTTACGGCTATCAACAATATACCGACCGAAGTGAAAAAATGCTTCAATTTTTTATCCTTAATGGCATATATCAAATAGACCACACCCAAAACCAATACAAGTAACATAAAGTAATAGGTCATTTGGTAGTGGTTGGCCGTAATTTCCAAAGCCATGGCCAAAGCGGTTAAAACAAAGCCCCACAGATATTTTTTTCTAAAAACCAATACAATACCACCTAAAAGCATAGGTAGATATGCCATGGCATGAGCCTTAGCATTATGTCCGGCACCTAAAATTATTATTAAATAGGTAGAGAAACCAAAGGCAAGTGCACCAATTACAGCTAACTTAAAATCCACTTTTAAACAACAAAGTAGAATATAAAAACCTATGAAATATAGAAATAGATAATCTGCCGGTCTTGGTAAAAACCGAATTAAACGGTCTAATTTTTTAATGTAATTATGTGGGTAATTTGCTCCTAATTGGTACGTTGGCATGCCCCCAAAAGCGCTATTGGTCCAATACGGTTCTTGATTCGTAGCTTTTCTAAAATCGTTCTGCTCTTTGGCCATACCGGTATATTGAGCAATATCATGCTGATACATAACCTTACCCTGCACAACCGGACTAAAATAAGCCAAGGCGGCGATGATGAAAAATACGACAACAAAAAAATTGATGAAAAAGAATTTTAAGCCTTGCTTCATTTGCTAAAAGTAGTGTTTAAGCAAAGATAACTAGTCTAGCTCTTCAAAATCAATGTATTCACCTACTTTTTCTGAATCCTTCTTTTTTCTAGTGGTTTTTTTATTGATAATTACACTCTCATCTTCTTGTTCATTAAATGGACGTTGATTATCAAAAGCTTGTCTGAAATGAGATTCAGTTTTCTTTGCTGCGTAATTCAAAATTTTTGGCGCAAATAACCTTGCTAATATTTTTAGAAGGTAATAGACCAAAAGAATAATTAATATAGTTTTTAAAAAAGCCATTTATTACTGCTTATATATATCAAAAATACAATTATCACGTTGTATATGTAGAATCATATTATTAAAATATATATAAAATCGTGTTCATGAATAGTCTTTTTGCCTACTCTAAATCATATCAATACGTATTCGCTTTATTATTTCTAATACCGTTAATAGGTATTTCTCAATATACAGATGTAATAAATTCTAATAGACCTGGAGTTTCTGTGAGCGCTTACGCGGTTGGCAAAAATGTGGTACAGGCAGAAATGGGATTATTCTATGAACAAAGAGACCACACCATTCTAAATACAGAATCGAATATTTGGGGAACCGATGTTTCATTACGATATGGTTTGTTATTAGAAAGATTAGAACTTAATTACGAAGGTACTTTTCAAGATCAAAAGATAACATTTTTGAATTTTGACCTAGAGGGCAAGCGAAGAGATTTTTCTAGAAATAGATTAGGTTTAAAATACTTGATCTATGACCCATTTAAAAATCCTGAAGCCAACAAACCCAACCTTTATAGCTGGAGAGCCAATCATAAATTTCAATTCAAGAATTTACTCCCCGCGGTTTCTTTATACGGTGGAGCAAATTTTGTTTTAGGCGATAATCCTTTTTACATAGGTGAACCAACCATTTCTTATCGTGGTATGATAGCTACCCAAAGTCGTTTGACTCCAAGGTTCGTATTAATTACCAACACCGCATATGACCGTATAAGCACAGATGACCCTGAGCTCAGCTATACCATATCATTATCCCATGCATTTAGAAACCCAAAATGGAGTGTTTTTGTAGAACACCAAGGCATTGATAGCGATCGGTACTCAGATGTATTGATACGTGGAGGTATTGCCCATTTATTAAAAGAAAACCTGCAGTTCGATTTTAATATGGGAGCTAGTCTAAAAAATACACCTACACGTATATTTTTTGGAATTGGCGGTTCTTACAGAATGGATTTCCATAAAGACAGTTTAAAACCAATTGAAGATCAAGAAGCGGATCAAAATGGTGGTGCCATTGACAAAAAAGCCATGAAAAAGAAAAAGAAGGATAAGAAAAATAAAGGTAGCGATGCAGAAGACGTAAACCTTGGGCCTTCTAAAAAACAGCTCAAAAAACTTAAGAAAGCGGAAAAGAAGAAAAAGAAAGAAAGTAGCGAGATCGACTTTTAACACTACATTCTACTCTTCAATATTTCATTACGCACCCCTTTATAATGTAGATTAATATCACTAATATTGGCACTTCTAAAGAAGTCCAATGATTACGATACATGAAGCCAAATCAAAGCAAGATTTAAAACGTTTTGTAACCTTTCCTTTTTCGTTATACAAAAACAACAAATATTGGGTACCCCCCATTATAAATGACGAACTTGAAAGTTTTGATAAAGAAAAAAATCCTGTTTTTAAAGATGCAGAGGCATGGTTCTTCCTTGCCATGGACGGTGATAAAATAGTTGGTCGTGTAGCCGCTATTGTCAATCACCTAGAAGTTGACCAACAAAATGTAAAAAAAATGCGTTTTGGTTGGTTCGATTTTATAGATGATCAAAATGTATCTAAAGCACTTTTAGACAAAGTAGCAGAAATTGGTAATCAGCACCAATTGGAATTTATGGAAGGTCCTGTAGGTTTTTCAAACTTAGATAAAGTTGGAGTACTTATAGAAGGGTTTGATCATATTGGCACCATGATAACTTGGTATAACCATCCTTATTACAAAGACCATTATGAGAGTCTTGGCTTTGTAAAGGAAAAGGAATACATGGAAAATAAATTTCCTGCAGGTAATGCAGATCCAGCACTCTTTACTAAATTGAACGACCTAGTTAAAAGAAGGTACGGTCTTAAAGAGGTTAATTTCACAAAGACTAAAGAGGTTATGCCCTTAGCAGATGAAATGTTTGATCTATTTAATGAAACCTATGCCAACCTTTCTTCTTTTGTTCCCATAACAGAAATACAAAAGGCTTATTTCAAAAAGAAATATATAAGCTTTATTAACCCAGAGTACATAAAATTCATTAAAGATAAAGAGGATAAACTCATCGCCTTTGCCATTGTAATGCCATCATTTTCAGAAGCACTGCAGAAAGCTAAAGGTAAGTTGTTTCCGTTTGGATTATACCACTTATTGAAGGCCAAGAAAAACAGTAAGGATGTTATATTCTATTTAATAGGAATACGACCAGAATACCAAAACAAAGGAGTTACTGCAGTAATTTTCAACGAGTACTACAAAACATTCAAAGAAAAAGGCATAGACATGTGCTACCGCACTCCAGAATTAGAGGAGAACATTGCTATAAAGCAAATGTGGAAACATTTTGACCCGGTAATCTATAAACGAAGAAGAACATATAGAAAATCACTTTCTTAAAACAAGAAAAAGGTCCGAAATCAAATTTGATTTCGGACCTTTTTATATACGACTGTTGTAGATTATTCTCCCATTGCAGCGGCAACTGCAGCAGATAATCTTTTATATGTACCATTCTGCAAGCGCTCTCTAATAGAAGAGAAAGCTTCCAATGTTTCTTCAACATCTTGTAAGGTGTGGGTAGCGGTAGGTATTAAACGTAAAAGTATAAGACCTTTAGGTATTACCGGATACACAACAATAGAACAGAAAATACCATGATTTTCACGTAAATCCTTCACTAAAGCCATTGCCTCTGGAATACTACCATTTAGATAAACAGGAGTAACACAACTAGTAGTTGTACCAATATCAAACCCTTTTTCTTTTAACCCGTTTTGTAACGCATTCACGTTTTCCCAAAGTTTAGCTTTCAGCTCTGGTTGGGTACGCAACATTTCTAAACGTTTTAGTGCTCCTTTCACATAAACCATTGGTAATGATTTAGCGAACATTTGCGAACGTAGGTTATATTTTAAATAATCGATAATTTCTTGATCGGCAGCAACAAATGCACCAATACTTGCCATTGACTTGGCAAAAGTGGCAAGATAAACATCAATACCGTCTTGCACACCTTGCTCTTGACCTGCACCTGCACCGGTTTCACCTAAAGTACCAAAGCCATGTGCATCATCTACCAATAACCTAAACTTGAATTTTTCTTTTAAGGCTACGATTTCCTTTAAGATACCTTGCTCACCACGCATACCAAAAACGCCTTCAGATATAACCAAGATACCTCCACCGGTTTGTTCGGCCAATTTGGTTGCACGTTCTAAATTCTTTTCAAGGCTCTCCGCATTATTGTGAACAAAGGTAAAACGCTTACCCATGTGTAAACGTACACCGTCAATTATACAAGCATGACAATCAACGTCATAAACTATAATATCATCTTTTGTAACAAGGGCGTCTATTACAGACATAAAACCTTGATACCCGAAATTCAGCAAGTAAGAAGCTTCCTTTTGAACGAAAGCAGCACATTCTTGCTCCAATTGCTCATGAAACTCTGTATGACCACTCATCATTCTTGCACCCATTGGGTATGCAGAACCATATTCAGCTGCAGCCTGACCATCAACCTTCTTAATCTCCGGAAGATTCGCTAAGCCTAAATAATCATTGATACTCCAGGTAATAACATCTTTACCTTGAAATTTCATTCTATTAGAAATAGGACCTTCCAATTTAGGGAAAACAAAGTATCCCTCTGCTTGTGAAGCCCATTTACCTAAAGGGCCTTTATTAGCTAAAATTCTATCAAATAAGTCTTTCATTGTTTAATTTGGATCTGTCTGCAAAAGTAAAAAATTTTGATAAAGATTCATAAATTATTTACTACGCAAAAAAGTGGGCTATAGACCCACTTTTTTATAAAATTATATCTATTTATTTTTTTACTTAACGTATTGTATTTCTTGCGTCTCCTCTACGGTATTCGTATTCAAGAAACCTTGATCTTCCATCCACTGATCACTATAAATTTTGCTCATGTATCTAGAACCATGATCAGGAAATATACAAACAACATTACTATTCTTGTCAAATGTATTTAATTCGTCCAATTGCTTAATGGCCTGCATTACCGCCCCACTGGTATACCCAACAAAAATACCTTCTGTTCTTGATATTTCTCTAGCAGTGTGCGCACTTTCTGCATCCGTAACCTTTACAAATTCATCAATAGTACTAAAATCAGTAGCACCAGGAATTAAATTTTTACCTAGACCTTCTATTCTATAAGGATAGATTTCATTGGTATCCAATTCTCCTGTTTCATGATACTTTTTTAATACCGATCCATAAGCATCAACACCAATAACTTTAATATTGGGGTTTTGCTCCTTTAAAAAACGAGCCGTTCCTGATATTGTACCACCTGTACCACTACATGCGATCAAGTGCGTAATTTGCCCACCTGTTTGCTCCCAGATCTCTGGACCTGTAGATTTATAATGGGCTTCCATATTCAGTTGATTGAAATACTGATTGATGTATATAGAACCTTTTGTTTCTTTATGCAACCTTTTAGCAACTTCATAATATGACCTTGGATCATCTGCACTTACATGTGCGGGACAAACATATACCTTGGCACCCATAGAGCGCAACATATCTATCTTGTCCGGTGATGACTTGGAACTAACCGCTAGTATACAGTCATATCCTTTAATGATACTTGCCATTGCAATACTAAAGCCAGTGTTTCCTGAAGTTGTTTCTATTACAGTACTACCTTCGGTTAGAATACCTGCCTTTTCAGCCTGCTCTATAATATGAATCGCAATTCTATCCTTAGAAGAGTGACCCGGATTAAAAGCTTCTACCTTTGCGTAAAAGTTACCGGTAAGATTTTCTGCAATTCTATTTAACTTAACTAAAGGTGTATTACCTACTAGTTCTAAAATATTGTTGTAAGCCCTGATCTCATTTTTCATAAGGGGGATATCAATGTTTAGTTATTTTATAAAAAAGAAATTTCTTGAAATTTCTGACGCAAAGCTACCATTTTTTTTCCACTATGTGATTTTCCCTTCCAAATCAAGAAGAAATGCATATTCTTTGGCAACTTCTCTTAACGACTCAAATCTACCAGAAGCACCACCATGACCAGCATCCATGTTAGTATTTAATAGTAGTTGATTATCATCTTTCTTCAACTCCCTTAACTTGGCAACCCATTTGGCCGGCTCAAAATACTGCACTTGAGAATCGTGCAGACCAGTAGTGACCAACATGTTAGGATACTTTTGAGCCACCACGTTATCATAAGGGGAATAGGATTTCATATAATCATAAAATACCTTTTCATTTGGATTACCCCATTCATCATACTCACCTGTGGTTAGCGGAATAGAATCATCTAACATTGTTGTTACCACATCTACAAACGGTACAGCAGCAATAACACCATTATAAATGTCAGGTTGCATATTTATAATTGCCCCCATTAATAAACCACCGGCAGAACCGCCCATTGCATATAAATGCTTTGCACTGGTCATTTTTTGTTCGATTAAAAATTTTGAACAATCAATAAAATCAGTAAAAGTGTTTTTCTTCTGCAATAATTTACCGGTCTCATACCATCTTCTACCAAGGTACTCCCCGCCCCTAATATGAGCTATTACAAATACAAAACCACGGTCTAACAAACTTAATCTTACCGTAGAAAAGTAAGGATCAATTGTAGAACCATAAGAACCATATGCGTATTGCAAAATAGGTGTATCCTCATTTAAAACAGTATCCTTTCTATGAACAACGGACATAGGTATTTTCTCCCCATCTCTAGCCGTTGCCCATAAACGAACTTCTCTATAATTTTCTTTTTCAAAAGTTCCTCCTAAAACGGATTGTTCCTTTTTCACCTCCTTTTCCTTAGTTCGCATGTTAAAATCTATCACAGAACTAGGTGTAGACATGGAATTATAAGAATACCTGAGTATTTCGGTATCAAAATCAGGATTGTTACCTACATATGCCGTGTATGTTTCACTTTCAAATGGTAAATAATACTCATTTGTACCATCCCACCTAACAATTCTAATTTTGTTCAGTCCGTTTTCACGCTCAGAGAGTACATAGTATTCTTTAAAAATATCTACGTCTTCTAAAAGAACCTCTGCTCGATGAGGAATAAACTCTTGCCAATGTCCTGAAGACGTTTGGTTTTCAGAAGTACGCATTAATTTAAAATTCTCCGCCTTATCTTTATTGGTAAGAATGTAAAAGCTATCCTCATAATGAAAAATAGTATACTCCAAACCTCTTTCCCTTGGTGAAAACACTTTAAAATCACCATCAGGAGTATCTGTAGAGAGAATTTGAAATTCAGACGTTAAAGTACTAAAAGAACCTATAACCAAATATTTCTTCGATTTGGTTCGGTATATGAATGTACTGAACGTATCATCTTGCTCATGAAAAACCAAAACATCTTCGGAGGTAGGCGTTCCTAGCTTATGCTTATAAATCTTATCCGACCGAAGTGTTACCGGGTCTTTTCGGGTATAAAACAAAGTTTCATTGTCATTTGCCCATACACCACCACCTGTTGTATTTTCAATTTTATCTTCTAAAACCTCACCAGTTTCCAAGTTTTTGACCTGTAAGGTATATTGTCTTCTAGACACAGTATCTACACCAAACGCAGCCAATTTATTATTTGGGCTGACAGCAATACCTCCAAGATTAAAGTAATCATGTCCCCTGGCCATTTCATTACCGTTGAACATAATTTCTTCATTGGCACTTAAATCGTTCTTAAATCTTGAGTACAATGGATATTCACCACCTATTATGTAGCGAGTACTGTACCAATAATCATTTAATTTATAGGGAACAGAAGAATCATCTTCCTTAATTCTACCTTTCATTTCTTGAAACAAATGTTCTTGAAAATCTTTGGTATGCGCAGTTACCGCATCATAATATGCATTCTCTGCTTCTAGATAAGTAATAACTTCTTTGTTTTCCTTATCATTTAACCAATAATAATTATCTACCCTTACATCATCATGAATAATTAATTCTTTAGGAACTTTTTGCGCCTGCGGCGGATGTTTAATATTCATACCTACTACATTATAAAATAAGACGGCAAAAATAAGACTAATTCGTAGACCCCCGTTTTATTATACGCAAAAACTGAAATGCACCTATTTTTAGTATTTTTGACATCTAAAATTAAAAACACAAACTATGTTCGGAGATATGATGGGTATGATGGGAAAACTCAAAGAAACCCAAAAAAAAGTTGAAGAGACCAAAAAAAGATTGAATACGGTTACCCTTGAAGAAAAGTCAAGTGATAGCTTGGTTTCGGTTACCATAACCGCAAATAGAGAAGTTAAGTCCATAGTAATAGATGACAGTCTTTTACAGGACAAAGAGCAATTAGAAGATTATTTGATACTAACATTGAACAAGGCCATACAAAACGCTACTAACGTAAATGAAACTGAATTAGCTGCTGTTGCTAAAGACGGTATGCCCAATATTCCTGGTATGGATTCGTTATTTAAGTAAGATTGGCAGGTTTTTTGCAATTGACATTATAAAATATAAATTCATGAAGTATCTTTTTTTATTATTAATGATTCCGTTTTTGGCCACCGCCCAAATGGATATTAAAAATGCAAATGATTCTAAATGGCTTACTAATTATGATACCGCTATTTCAAAAGCCAAAAAGCAGAAAAAAAATGTACTCGTTTATTTCACGGGTAGCGATTGGTGCCCTCCATGCAAAATGTTGAAAACCGATTTGTTCGACACCGTTGAGTTTCAAGAACTGTCAAGCAACTATATTCTGCTCTATATTGATGTTCCAAGAAATAAGGATTTGTTAACTGAAAAACAATTGGCGCACAACAAAGAGCTACTTACAAAACTCAACAAAAAGAAGGTATTTCCATTATTTAAAGTAATAGATTACAAAGGAAAAGAATTAGACGCTCTTTCTGGTTATAGCATGAACGGCGTAGTTGATTCTCATCTTAAACTTTTAGAAAAGAATAAGTAAGATAAATTTTATTTCATAAAAAATGGCTCATGTAAATACATGAGCCATTTTTGTTATACATCAATTCCAAGCAATAACATTTAAAACAATTAACCTATTTCAATATGAAAGATGTATACCCTAAATAGATATATACCATTAAACTTCATAATTACCATGCGATTGGCAAGTATATAGAGACTACCAAACCTCAACTACAATAATTTCTTACATCTAGCTTACAAACAGCTTAGCACCTTTTGAAACAATTAGGTTACTATTATAACCTAAGTTAAAAGCATAAAAAAGGGCTTACTAGTGTAAGCCCTTTTCAATCAAAAAAACAACCTATTCATTAATTATTAATCAATCTAAATTGAGTTCTTCTGTTCACTGCATGCTCTCTAGCCGTACAAGAAACGCCATCACTACATCTGTTCAACAATCTTGTTTCACCGTAACCGTTAGCTACTAAAAGACTTGAATTAACACCTTTCGTAATTAAGTAATCAGCTACTGCTTTCGCTCTTCTTTCAGATAAGTCTTGGTTAGACACTGAACTACCTTGTGAATCTGTATGAGAAGCTAATTCAACCTTAACACCTGGGTTTTGAGCTAATACTGGTAATAATCTATTATCGATAATACTCTTAGCCTCTGAAGTCAATGTAGCACTACCAGAGTTCCAGTTAATAGGTAATGCTTGGTACTCAACTAAAGCACACTCCACTTCTTTCCAAGTTGTTAAACCACCTTTTTCCTTTAATACCTCTTTGGTAATCGTTGTAGTTTTAGCCGGAATAATCTCTTCTACCGTGTACGCATCTTTATCCAATACCGTTTTTGTAATTTCCTTATAAACTGCAGGAATAATTTTTTCAACCACGGTAGCAGGTGAGATCAAAACTTCTTTTGTGTAAGATCCATTTTTAGAACCTAATGGAGAACTCGTTGTAGAAGCATCATTAGCCAATACCTGCGTAGAAACTGTTTCAAATTGTGCAGGGTATCCTTTGTAACACCAGTATCTACAATCATCTGGATTACCAGATTCACAATCAGGTGCCGCTACGCCCAACTCCCACTGTGCATATGCAGGCTTGATCTCTATAGTTTGTGTACTGGGAGAAAAAGAAGCAGGGATCACCTGTAAAGAATTTCCACCTCCTTTAGATACATAGGTTACTGTTTCTGTTCCCCACTTAGCAGGAACAACAGTAAGCACTTTTTCTTCTTCTCTCACCAATACACGTTCTGTTATTGTTTTAAATGTAGCAGGAATCGTTTTTAAAATTTTGTACGAAGGGTTGGTTGTAACCGTAGTCGTTTCATTTACATACACATCTGGTGTGGTACAACGTACATAGCATTTACCTGGTTCTGGATTTGACGGCAAGTCTTGTGCAATTGCAAACGAAGCAGAAAATGCCACTGCTAGAAATAATACTTTTTTCATTTTGATAGTGTTTAAAATTAATAATTGGTTATTTATAATTATTTATTTGAGGTTTCCCGTAAACTGGTTTTAACCTAGTGTCGAATGCTATTTTAAAACCTGTGAGTTTAACGCCTCAATAATTAAGACACACTATTATTTAAAAAGTCACTGAAAAGCAGAGAAAATATTATTTATCTTTAAGGATATGATTAAAATTGTTAAAGATAAAGACGGCCTATATCAATTTGTTTTGAAGTCTGGCAACGGGCAAGTATTATTAAAGAGCATACCCTTTAATAGTGAAAATGAAACAGATAGCACCATAAAAGACATTAAGGCACTGAAAAAAACTAACGGAAAATTCTTTGAAAGAAGAACTAATACGGATGGTAAATTTTTAGTTGAATTAAAAAATTCTACAGGCAAAATTGTTGGTAGTAGCGGACTTTACACTTCAGAAGCCGGTATGGAAAATGGTATATTGAATATTACAAACAGTTTAGAGTAACATATTAAAAAGACGCTAGCTGCTTAAGCAATTCTTCATGCATATCATTAGTGTAGTCCAAATGGGTAACCATTCTCAATTTCCCCTGCCCCATACCAATTATTAAAATATTCTTTTCTTTTAATTTATGAACAAATTGATCGCTTGTCATAAATGATTCATCAATTTCAAAAATGACAATATTGGTTTCAATAGGCTCTACCTTTTTTATAAAAGATTTTGCCGCTAATGCCGCTCCTATTTCCTTTGCCTTTTTATGATCTTCTGCCAATCTCTCTATATGATTGTCCAAAGCATAAATAGCCGCTGCCGCCAAAAACCCCGATTGTCTCATGCCACCACCAAATATTTTACGAATACGGATCGCCTTGTTCATTTGTTCTTGAGTACCCAATAGCAAAGACCCTACAGGGCAACCTAACCCTTTACTCAGGCAGACGCTTATGGTATCAAAAAGCTCTCCATACTGCAACGGAGTCTCTTTCATTTCAACCATAGCGTTCCATAATCTTGCTCCATCTAAATGATACTTTAAACCATTATTAGCACAAACCTTTTTAATTGCCTGCAGTTCACTAAAATTCCAACAAGTACCCCCGCCTTTATTCGCTGTATTTTCTATGGATACCAATGTGGTTAACGGGCTATGGTAGAAATCCGGTGGATTTATTGCCGCTGCCACTTGTTCCGCTGTCATTGTACCTCTATCACCATCTACCAGTCTGCAAGATACCCCACTATTAAAACTAACACCACCACCTTCATAATTATAAATATGGGCATATTTGTCACAGATCAATTGCTCCCCAGGCTGCGTATGTAATTTTATAGCGGTCTGGTTGGTCATGGTACCACTAGGAAAAAACAGTGCTGACTCCATTCCAAAAAGTTTTGCCACCTTTTCCTCCAAGGCATTTACGGTAGGGTCCTCTTTAAAAACATCATCACCCACCTCAGCGATCATCATAGCATCTAACATTCCGGGTGTAGGCTTGGTTACCGTATCACTGATAAGATTAATAAGCATAATAAAGTTCTAACATTTTAATTAGTGAAAACAGCTCATTCCAATTGGCGAACCATCAGGAATCTTTGGCGAAGGTATCATTTTGAATTGTTCCGGGTGCTCTCTGTATGATTTTATTCTCTTAACCATTTCCGCACTAATTGCATTAGCCCCAGAATCTTTCATTAACTGCATATTCAGTTCATTTATTTTTTGGGACGCTATGGCATTTACCTGTGGATGCACATTGGTGTGCCCTGCCAAATTCATGATATGATACAATACCCTAAAATTGATTATCGTTTGCGCTTCGTTCAAATATGTATCTTTCTGCTTTTTGTTAATGGTTAATGCTATCAATTCATCTAAAACATCAGCCAAACCAACATTATCCGTATCTATTGCTTTTTGCTGAATAAGTCTTGATGCTTTCTCCGGATGCAATAAAAATTTTAAAGTCATATCCGAAGCTGTTTCCACTGCCGACAAGGCATCAAAAGAAACACCGGTTTTACCTTTTATAGACTCCCTTGTTCTAGGGGTTCCAAATGACCTAGGAGGAAACAAGCTCAATTTTTCTTTTGGTATAGCTATTTCTGCAGCATCCAAAGTCCGTAACACACTCTTTAATGCCTCTTGTTGCAAAGACTTATCCGCAACGGCAACTACCTCTTGGCCATCACCTTTTACCGCATAATTATATTCTAAACCACCAATGACTTTTGCCACACCTTCTGTTTGGTACCTATGAAAGAAATATAGCGGTACAAAAACATCTTCCAATACAGAGTAAGGTGTACCTTCTTGAATATTATCTACAGAAAAGTTATTAATGGCTACTTTACGAATACTCAGCATTTCGTCCAATTCTTTGCTGATACTGGTGCCGTTATCCCACAAATGAGCCAAGACATGGGCACTACCTTGTGGTCTGGCATCTTGATCCGTTATATAACGTAGCCCATCTGCTTTGGCCTTATCCAAAATATTGTTCAAGCCTATTTTTTCTTCCCCTTCAACAAAGTTCTGATAGGAGTATGCTACGGTAACTTTATCCCATGCTCCAATACCAGTTTCATAAGCACTTGAAAAATCAACCTTTCCATTGTTCAAAGTAAACTGCGGATGAGGATAGTCCATCACGGAAGCCTTGCCTGTAGTACTGGCGGCATAATTATGGGCAAAACCTAAAGTATGCCCAATTTCATGTGCAGATAATTGTCTTATTCTTGCTATGGCCATTTCTAACATTGGTTCATAATTATCATCTCTTTCGGCAAATGGTTTGTTCATTAAAGCCTGGGCGATCAAATAATCTTGTCTTATTCTTAAACTTCCTAAACTAACATGCCCTTTCATAATTTCACCAGTTCTTGGGTCTGTTATACTACTACCATAGCTCCAACCTCTGGTAGAACGATGAACCCATTGGATAACGTTGTAACGAACATCTAAAGGATCCGCATCATCTGGCAACATTTTTATTTGAAAGGCATCTTTATAACCTATAGCTTCAAAAGCTTGGTTCCACCAACGGCCACCTTCCAATAAAGCGGATCTTACAGGTTCCGGTGTTCCATTATCCAAATAATAAATAATAGGTTCTACGGCCTCACTAACCTCTGCAGTAGGATCTTTTTTCTCTAAACGATGCCTTCTTATAAACTGCTTTAGAATATTTTGCTCCACTGGTGTCGCATAATCATAATAGTTAAATGGAGAAGAACCTGATCTTGGATCAAAAGCTCGTTTTTTATACTTATCATCTGGCAATTCAATAAAAGAATGATGCTCGGCAACGGTTACTAAATTCGCATTGGGAGCTACACTTCTGATATAACCACCTTTCGCCTCGCCCTTAAAAGTCATTAAAACATCAAACTCTATATTCTTGGGAAAAGCCTTAGTTCTTTCCAAGGCAAAGGCACTTTTAGATTTATCCAGACTATAAGAACCCTGCTCGGTTCTTTTTAGTCTTGAAGAAACACCATGTGCATCTTGCATTAAAAAATCGGTGATATCTATTATATAGGTACCGTTTTTATCTTCAACAATAGGAAAGCCGAACAGAACAGATTTGGCAAACGCTTGTTCAACGGATTTTCGCTCCAATTCATTATCCGTTATGGCCCTATACTTTAAATTTGGTTGAACCAGCAGTAATTTATTACCTGCCTTTTTAAAATATACTACTTGTTCGTCTCCCAGTTGACCTCTGTCCAAGCCAATGTCATTACTTCCTATTCCACTACTTAAAGAGTATACATAAAGAAATTCCTTATCCAATTGATCTACTTCCAAAAAGATTTTATCATTGGCCTCATCATAGTAGAAATTATAGAACCCCTCATATTTATCAAAATTCTTCTTTTGATCGCTAAACTGTGCGGTTATTGTAGTAATGGATAACAAAAGTAATCCAACCAAAAGTACATAGTGCTTTCTCATTCTCTAATAGTTTTCACTAAAAGTAGAGAAAAACCAACGAATGAAAAACAGGAAAGCCCAACTATATTATAAATATCATACTTGTTAAAAAAGCTACCTAATAATTACAGAAAAAGGAAAAATACTACCAATTATTGTAAATATTACACCTAATAATCGCTTTTTATCATGTACCTTTTAACAAAACTAATTCTATGGAGAACATTGAAAATCAAATTTTTTCTTCTTATCAAAGAAACCCAGATTTATATGATGAAATTCATGATAAGAAAGGAAAGGTAAAAGAGGTTTATCAAAAGTTATTTAACCTCTATGGTGAACATTCTATTAAAGATTACGTTACGCTAAACAATAAAGCGAAGTCTTCATTTTTTAATCAAGGCATTACTTTTCAAGTATACGGGGAAAATAACGTGCAAGAGAAGATTTTTCCCTTTGATTTATTTCCACGAATTATTGACCCCGTAGACTGGGATATTATAGAGCGTGGCTCCATACAAAGAAGTAAAGCTTTGAACTTATTCCTGTGGGATATTTATCATGATAAAAAAATATTAAAAGATAAGGTTGTACCCATAGAACTCATTACATCTTCAGCCAATTACTTAGATCAAATGAACGGTGTAAATCCGCCAGGAGGAATCTATAATCACATTTCGGGTACAGATGTCATTAAACATAAGGACGGTAAATATTATGTGCTTGAAGATAATATTAGATGTCCGTCTGGTGTAAGTTATGTAATCTGCAACAGAACAGCACTTAAAAAGGCATTGTTTGGTGTGTTCAATCATTACCAGACACATACGGTGACCAATTATGCAGAAAACCTTTTAGAACTGCTAGAATCCGTAAAACCTAAGGGCGTGGACATTCCAAATGTAGTAGTCATTACACCTGGCATGTACAACTCTGCATTTTATGAGCATTCTTACCTAGCCAAAACCATGGGTGTTGAATTGGTAGAAGGTCGTGATCTATTTGTAGAAAATGATTTTGTTTACATGAAGACAATAAAGGGTCCAGAAAAGGTTGATGTTATTTACAGACGAATAGATGACCAGTTCATAGATCCTCTGGAGTTTAATCCAGATTCCGTTCTTGGCGTACCCGGTTTATTTGCCGCATATAAAAAAGGAAATGTCACGTTGGCCAATGCCCCTGGCACTGGTGTAGCTGATGATAAAGCCGTATACACCTATATGCCAGAAATTATAAAATATTACTTAGACGAAGAACCTATCTTAAACAATGTACATACCTATCATTGCAGCAGACCCGATGAATTAAAATATGTATTGGAACATATTCATGAACTAGTTATTAAACCTGTTGATGAAGCCGGTGGCTACGGTATTTCAATAGGAAACAAGCTAAGTAAAGAAGAAATTGAAAAGGTAAAGGCCGAGGTAAAGGCCAGCCCAAGAAAATATGTAGCCCAACCTATTATGTCATTGTCCGTTCACCCTACCTATATAGACGATACCGAATCTTTTGAACAACGCCATGTTGATTTAAGAACGTTTACCGTTCTCGGAAAAGACAAAGAATTTGTTCTCAAAGGCGGGTTAACACGCGTAGCACTTAAGAGGGGAAATCTAATTGTAAACTCTTCTCAAGGAGGCGGATCAAAAGACACCTGGGTATTAAAAAAATAAAAAATCTATATGTTAGCAAGAGTTGCCAATAATCTATTTTGGATGGGACGTTATATAGAACGTTCTGAACACGTAGCAAGATATTTAAATGTAAATTATTTCTCTTCTTTAGATGCTCCAAATCTAAAATCTCAAGATCGTCAATTTGTTTTACGTTCTATGTTATTTATGGTCGGAGATCCCGAAGAGGATTCAGAAAAATTTTTGAAAGAAGAAGATGTACTCTATAAAATTGGTCTAGACCCCACTTATAGCTCATCGATCATAAACAATATTAAGTTTGCAAGGGAGAACGCAAATAGCGCACGGGATTTAATTTCAACTGAGCTTTATGAAGCGATCAATAAATTCTATCATTTTGTCGTCAACTACCCTAAAGAAGTTTTTGTTAAAAATGGTCTACATGATTTCACTACCCAGGTAGCTGAAATGACAGATATACTTCGTGGAAAAATACGCGGTACACTCTTACATGATGCCACTTATGCCATAATATCAATGGGCATAAACATTGAAAGGGCTACACAAATTACTAGAATGATCAATTCTAAATACAATGATGCATTACTTTCTCAAGGTGGTGAAAATGAAAAGTTCAGTAAAAGTTTTGAATGGACTACATTACTAAAATGTGCCGAATCTTATGATATGATGCGTAGGTTCTACAAAAAAACTCCTACAAGCATAACTACATTAGAGTTCTTAATTCTTAACCCTAATTGCCCAAGATCGGTTATGAATTCTTTGAACCAGGTAAATCAACATGTAAAAATTTTAAACCCCGAAAAACGGTATAACAAAAATTCTACGGCTTTTTTAATCGGCAGGGTAAGATCAGAATATGAATTTAAATATATTGAGGAAATAGATCAAGACATAAAATCTTTCATTGAAAATATTCTAGAAAGTCTTGTTGATATCAGCGACAAGGTAGATGAGGAATTTTTTAATTATTAGCCCATATAAATAAGGTATCTTTGCGCTCTTATGCCAAGAGATATTGAGATTACATATAGGGCTAAAAATATTTATGACGATTGGGTACATAATGCATATTGGCAGTTTCTTATTATACCGGTAGAGAACGATAGCCAACATAATGTAGAGATAGAATTCAACAATTCATTATTTGCCATTACCGAAAATTCCATTAACGGTTATGGCTTTAAAACCCTAAGAATACATCCGAAGAAAAAATTCAAGAAGGTAACTTTTGAAGCAAAATTCAAACTGACCAAAGAAGATATTGACCCTTTTGATTTTAACATCAACCCTAACGTTTCAGCAGCACATGCCGAGTTACAAAAACTTGATTTTAGAATTAATTACGAACGCTTTTTAAAAGCGACTACATTTACAAACCTAAGTTTTGCACAAGAGCAACTATACGCCTTTGATTCAACTATTTCCATATTCAAAAATCTAGAAAACCTAAACCATTGGGTATATAATTTCATTGAATTTTCAACAGGAGCTACAGATGTAAGTACAATGTTAAATGACGTTGTAACTAATAAAAAAGGCGTTTGCCAAGATTTTGCACATCTTTTCTGTGCCTTGGCAAGAATTAATGGCATACCAACAAGGTACGTCTCCGGGTACCTAGACCAAACCCATGGTTTTAAAGGAGATTCACAAATGCATGCCTGGGTAGAATGCTATATACCAGGAATAGGCTGGAAAGGTTTTGACCCTACCAATAATATTTTAGCGGATATGAACCACATAAAAGTCTGCCACGGTAAAGATTATAATGATTGTGCTCCATTAAAAGGTATTATTTATTCTTTGGGCACAAATAAGACCACACACTCGGTCACATTGCAAAGCCAGCAATAGTTAATCTAAAAATATCTTTAAACATTACTTAAAAGAGTATTATTTTTACTCAAAATTAGAATTGTATGAACATAAGTACAGACCACTACAAAGGTCTTATAGATCGCCTTGGTGCGTTAAGGAGGTATCTTTGACATTGATGCCAAATTAATTGAAATAGAAAACGAGCAAGAAAAAACCTTGGCTCCTGACTTTTGGGACAATCCGCAAGAGGCACAGGCACATATGAAATTCATTCAATCTAAAAAACAATGGGTAGATGATTATGATGCCGCCCAGCTATTGGTTGCTGATTTAGAAGTATTGATTGAGTTTCAGCAAGAAGGCGAAGTCTCTGAAGCCGAAGTTGAAAAGCAATATGAGAAAGCAGTGAACACCATTGAAAAAATGGAGTTCAAGAATATGCTCTCAGAAGAGGGTGATGAATTACCAGCGGTACTGCAGATTACAGCAGGCGCAGGTGGTACCGAAAGTTGCGACTGGGCTGCAATGCTCATGCGTATGTATATGATGTGGGCCGAAAAGAACGGTTACAAAATCAAAGAACTCAATTATCAAGATGGTGATGTTGCCGGCATTAAAACCGTAACCTTAGAAATTGACGGTGAATTTGCTTTTGGTTGGTTAAAAGGAGAAAATGGAGTTCATCGTCTTGTACGTATATCACCTTTTGACAGTAATGCCAAAAGACATACCTCATTTGTTTCCGTATATGTATATCCGTTAGTAGATGACAGTATAGAAGTAGATGTCAATCCTGCAGATATTACCATAACCACTGCAAGATCAAGTGGTGCTGGTGGGCAAAATGTAAACAAGGTTGAAACTAAAGTCCAATTGACCCACCACCCTACAGGAATTCAAATATCTTGTTCAGACAGTAGAAGCCAGCATGATAATAGGGCTACGGCGATGAAAATGCTGAAATCTCAACTATATGAAATTGAGCTACGTAAAAAAATGGAGGCTCGCCAAGAGATTGAATCCTCTAAAATGAAAATTGAATGGGGCTCTCAAATTAGAAACTACGTTATGCATCCGTACAAATTGGTTAAGGATGTAAGATCCGGAGAAGAAACCGGTAATGTAGACAATGTCATGGATGGTGACATTGACCAGTTTTTGAAAGCCTTTCTAATGATGATGGGACAAAAAGAAGAAGAATAAATTATTAATCCCTATTTATTATATTTAATAGATAGGGTTTTAACATAAAGCTAAAAGTAATATGATTAAAATATATCACAATTCTAGATGCAGCAAATCTAGAGAAGGTTTAAAAGTTGTAGAAGAGTCTGGCAAGAAATTTGAAGTGGTAAAATATCTAGAAGATATACCAACAAAAGATGAACTTAGAAATATTATTAGTTGTTTGGACATTAAACCAATTAACTTAATACGTAAGTCAGAAGCCGTTTGGAAAGAGAAATTCAAACATTTATCATTAAACGATGAAGAGTTGATCGATGCCATGATCACGCATCCAAAATTAATAGAAAGACCAATTGTAATTAATGGAAATAGCGCGGTTATTGGTAGACCGGCTTCAAACATTAACTCTTTGTTGAAATAGAATTTATTATAATTGTTAAGTATATTATCTTAACAAACAATTAACCATTTTCGGTTAAACCATAGTATAACTTTATAATCTAAAGACATGAAAAAAGTATTAAAGCATAGTGGACTAAATGTATTGACATTGTTGGTTGCCTTATTTGGCACTACAGCAATTTACGCACAATATGGTTATGGGTCGCAATATGGTTATGGATCTAGAGGAGGTTATGGTTATGGAAGTCAAAGGAGTTCTATTCCCCAAGCACAAACTCCGGCCGAAGAACCCAAACCAAAAACTGCCGAAGAACTGGTAGATGGTGAAATGCCCAGAATTACAGAGGCATTGGAACTAAATGAATTTGAACAGGCCGTATTAAGCTCTGTACTTAAAAAATATGTACAAGAGCGTATAGAGGCTCAAATATTAAAACTTCCGCCAGAAAAAATGGCAGAAGTATATGAAAACATAACTAAAAGGCAAGATGAGGAATTAAAAGCCGGTCTGCCATTAGAAAAGTATGAAGCTTTTGTTGCATTACAAAAAGATGGTGTTTCAAAAACTTTAAAGAAGAATAAAAAGAAGAAAAAAGAAAAACGAAAGAAATCCAAAAACTGACTTAATGAGACAACTTTACCCTTTACTCCTACTCTTAACACTATCATTTAATTATATATACAGTCAAAGACCCGGAGGAGAACGGGAAAGAGGTCCAATTATCATTAGCGGTAAAGTCGTAGACAAAGACGATAACCTTCCTTTAGAATATGCTACACTGGTACTACAAAGTGTAAACAACCCTGATAAAATTACAGGTGGCATTACAGATATTGATGGTAACTTTCAGGTTGAAACCACACCAGGCAAGTACAATATTTCCATAGAATACATTTCATACAAAACTTACAAATTACCAAATCAAACATTGACTGAATCCACAGATTTGGGTACGGTTAAACTTGCTTTAGATGTAGCTCAACTAGAAGCCGTTGAAGTCGTTGGTGAAAAAACTACCGTAGAGGTACGTTTAGACAAAAAGATCTATAATATTGGTAAGGATTTAACCAATAGTGGCGCAACTATTACCGACGCCTTGAATAATGTACCCTCTGTTGATGTAGATGTTGAAGGTGCCATAAGTTTAAGGGGTAATGAGAATGTTAGAATTCTTATTAATGGCAAACCGTCAGCATTAGCGGGCTTTGGATCTACAGATGCTCTTACACAACTTCCTGCAGATGCCATTGAAAAGGTTGAGGTGATTACTAGTCCATCTGCAAGATATGACGCAGAAGGTACCGCAGGTATTTTGAACATTGTTCTTAAAAAGGAAAAAACACTGGGCTTTAACGGTTCTGTAAACACTACGATCGGTTACCCAGTAAATAGTGGTATATCCGTTAATGCCAATTTACGTACGGACAAATTTAATTTGTTCAACACAACAGGGTATAACTATAGAGATGCCCCAGGAAATGCATTTTATGATAACACCTATACTTCTGGATCTTATGATAGGATTATAGAGGACAGGGACTATTTTAGACTTAGAAAAGGATTTAACACTAATTTGGGACTTGAGTATTTTATTACAGAGGAATCTTCAATTACAGGAAGTGTATTTTACAGAACCTCTAAAAGTGAAGATGAAACTGAAAATACCAACCAAAGGTTTATTAACAGAACACTAGATAGTGAAACCTTTAGAACTGAAGATGAAGGTGAAGATGATGAGAACTATCAATTTTCTTTGAATTATATTAATAATCTTGATGATGATGGACAAAAACTAACGGTAGACGCTCAATACTCTAACGGCGTAGAAGATAAGACCAACATCATACAAGAAAACAATACGTTGCCTAATGATGATTTAATAGTCTTGGAAAATGTCTTTGAAAAAGAAACCCAAAATGAATATTTAGTACAAGCAGATTATGTATTGCCGATGGGCGATGCACAATTTGAAGCTGGGTATAGAGGAACTTTTGAAAAAACAGAAACGGATTATAGATTAGACTCTTTGAACCAAACCACCGGTCTGTTCGATATTAACCAAGACCTGACCAACTTATTTGCCTATACTGAAAATGTAAATGCCGTATATACCCAATATGGTAACAAATACGGTAAATTTTCTTTTCTTTTAGGATTACGTTTAGAGAACACCCAGTTAAAAGGAGAATTGACATCTTTATATGATTCTTCTGAGTTAGAGGAACAATTAGGGGTAGATGTTGATGCAAATTTCGATAAGAACTATTTAGGGCTTTTTCCAACTGTGAACGTCATTTACGAACTGGGTGAAAATGAAAACATTTCATTAGGTTATAATAGAAGGATAAATAGACCAAGAGGAAGGTACGTAAACCCTTTTCCTTCAAGATCTAGTAGGACAAATATTTTTCAAGGAAACCCGGATCTTGATCCTGCGTTCTCCAATGCTTTTGATGTTGGTTACTTAAAGAGATGGGATAAGCTAACCCTTACCTCTTCTGTGTATTTCCAACGAGAAACCGATTCATTTGAACGTATACAAGAAGAAACTGGTGAAACCACCACAGATGGAATTGAAATAATTAGATCAATTCCTATTAACCTATCTACAAATGACAGAATAGGCGTTGAAGCCGGTATGCTATATAGTCCTGCAAAATGGTTACGTTTAAATTCCAGTTTCAACTTCTTTCAATTTAAGACAGATGGCGCGTTCAACGGTATAGATTATGGTACCACAAATACCAGCTGGTTTGCCAGATTTAGCTCTAAAGTATCTTTACCTGCAAAAATTGACTGGCAGACCAATGCGTTTTATAGAGGCCCATCATCAACCGCCCAAACGGAAAATGGAGGTATATTCTCTTTAAATTTAGCGTTCAGTAAAGATATTTTAAAAGACAATGGAACAATTTCCCTGAACGTTAGCGATCTATTAAATTCCAGAAAAAGAACTTCTTATACAGAAACGGAATTCTTTACGTCTGACAGTGAGTTTCAATGGAGACAACGCCAGATAACCATGGGCTTTGTATACCGCTTTAATCAACCAAAAGAAAGAAATAAAAATGGCAGAGGAAATAATAATGATGAAGGTGACGAAGAAATCGAAGGGTAAGCAGTTACCCATAAATGGTATAAAAAAAGGAAGCCAATTGGCTTCCTTTTTTATATAATAATATCTTTTATGCTTCTCGCGCAGCTTTTTTCTTGTCGCGTCTTTCTTTCAATAACTCTATAATGTTACCACCTAACCAGTAAGGCACAACAAATAATAACAAAAACATCATTAGCCAAAAACCTATTGTCAAGATGGTCAAAAAAGCTAAAAATCCTAAATATTGGTCAAAATCAAACATATCTTCTTGCTTATATATGACAAAGATACCATAAACCAATTATTTTTTGCAAACGTTCTGCAAAATTAATTTCACATTTCCCTTTAATCTTGTCGTAAGAAAAATAAATGTAAACCTTATTTTTGATGCTGTATATAAAAGTTTATTTAAGATTCATATAAAATATAAGATTATGGAGTTCAGAATCGAAAAAGATACCATGGGCAATGTTGAAGTACCCAAAGACAAATACTGGGGTGCACAAACAGAACGCTCGCGTAATAATTTTAAAATAGGACCATCGGCATCTATGCCGTTGGACATAGTTTACGGATTCGCTTATTTAAAAAAATCCGCCGCATATGCCAATTGTGAGCTTGGTGTCTTAGCTGCCGAAAAAAGAGATTTGATCGCCCAGGTATGCGATGAAATTTTAGAAGGAAAGCACGATGACCAATTTCCATTGGTTATTTGGCAAACTGGTTCTGGTACGCAAAGTAATATGAACGTTAATGAAGTAGTTGCCAATAGAGCCCATGAAATTGCCGGTAAAGTAATTGGTGAGGGAGAAAAAACCATTCAACCGAATGACGATGTCAACAAATCTCAATCTTCTAACGATACTTTCCCTACCGGTATGCATATTGCCGCTTACAAAAAGATTGTAGAAGTGACCATTCCTGGTGTAACTCAGTTAAGAGATACATTACATAAAAAATCAAAAGAATTTAAAGATGTGGTTAAAATAGGTCGCACCCATTTAATGGATGCCACTCCCCTAACCTTAGGTCAAGAATTTTCCGGTTATGTTTCTCAATTGGACCATGGTTTAAAAGCATTGAACAACACCTTAGCACATTTAAGTGAATTGGCACTTGGTGGCACTGCTGTTGGAACTGGATTAAACACACCGGAAGGCTATGATGTGCTTGTAGCAAAATATATTGCAGACTTCACAGGGTTGCCTTTTATAACCGCTGAAAATAAATTTGAAGCACTAGCGGCACATGATGCCATTGTTGAAAGCCACGGAGCTTTAAAACAGTTGGCAGTGTCATTGAACAAAATAGCAAATGATATTAGAATGATGGCATCTGGACCTCGTTCAGGAATAGGTGAAATCATTATTCCTGCCAACGAACCAGGTAGTTCAATAATGCCAGGTAAAGTGAACCCTACTCAATGTGAAGCAATGACAATGGTTTGCGCTCAAGTTATGGGTAATGACGTTGCTGTAAGCGTTGGTGGTACACAGGGACATTATGAATTGAATGTCTTTAAACCAATGATGGCAGCAAACATTCTTCAGTCTGCACAACTAATTGGCGACGCCTGTGTAAGTTTTGAAGAGCATTGTGCTGCCGGTATTGAGCCAAATCACGGTGTAATCAAAGAATTGTTAAATAACTCTTTAATGTTGGTCACTGCCTTAAATACCAAAATTGGGTATTACAAAGCTGCAGAGATTGCAAACACCGCACATAAGAACGGCACTACATTAAAAGAAGAAGCTGTTAATTTAGGTTACGTTTCCGCTGAAGATTATGACGAGTGGGTAAAACCTGAAAATATGGTGGGTAGTTTAAAAGACTAAAAACTAAACCAATAAACAAAAAAAGGCGACCAAATTGGTCGCCTTTTGTATTATATAATTATAGGAAAACTTACTTCAACATGAACTTAGAAGTTCCTAATAATTTCAACTGATCGTCATATACATTTACCATGTAATTTCCATCTTTAAAATCACCAGCTGGCTTACTAATGTAATCACATACATCTAAAGATTTGTTTTCATAGTAAAATCCTGTTTGCTTACTGTAAGTAATTGATGCTCCGTTATCGTTGGTCATTGAGTTACCACCTCCAAGAACATTCCCTTGTGGATCTAAAACTTCTAAGAAGAACTCTCTATCACCAGCTTGAGCAATTACGTTATCCGCTACGGTAAAACAAATTTTAAACTTGTCAGTAGCTCTGGCACGTTGAGTAGAAACTAATTTTCCGCTGTTACGCTCCTTAACTGCATCAACATTAAATTTAGATAAATTTAATGCAGACCCTTTTTCAACTACTTGAGCCAAATTTGTGTTTTGTACTACTAAAGAATCGTTGAAAACTGTTTGTTTTTCCAACTCAACATAAGTACTATCACGCTGCATAGCGATCATACTATTAGAACGAGTTAAAGAATCAACTTGCTTTAACAACTGCTCTCTCTCCGCTTTAAGAACACTAACTTGTCTTCTGTATCTAGACAAAGAACTAATATCCGCTTTCATAGTTTTCACAGAGTCAATATATTTAGCAATATTATCTCTTGCGCTAACCAATTCTTCGTTAGTAGCATTACTTTCCAAAATAGCTTTATCATATTCTGATTTTAAGCTATTTAAATCTTCAACCACCAATTCTTTCTCTTTAGAAAGAACAACCTCTGTCTTCTTTTTATCTTGATAAAGACTTACTGTATAAATGATAGTTGCTAAAAGCACAACACCTAAAAGAGCGGTCAAAACTTTTAAACCATTGTTGTTTTTTGTTTCAGTCATAATTTTAAATTTAATAAAGTGTCTGTTTGTTCAGTTTATATACGTGTTAATTCAAATTTTAGATTCTTTAGCATAAAATTAAATTATATTACGTGGTAAATACCATAAAATATAGTATAATTTAGAAGTAACCTTTAGACCAATACATAGACCATGCTTACCATTGTGCCATTTGAGACTAAATATACTCAAATCTTTAAAGACTTGAATATAGAGTGGATTACCGAATATTTTAAGGTTGAAGAAAAGGACAGAGAACTATTAGAAAACAGCCAAGCCTCTATCATTGACAAAGGTGGCTTTATTTTTATTGGGCTCTGGAATAATGAACCTGTGGGGTGTTTTGCATTAATAAGAAAAAACAAGGAAAGATATGAATTAGGAAAAATGGCAGTTAGCAAATCTTATCACGGCTTACAAATTGGTCAAAAATTATTATTACATGCCATTGATTTTGCAAAGAATAAAAACTGGAATACACTTGAACTATATTCAAGCACCAAGCTTGACGCCGCCTTGCATATTTATAAAAAATACGGATTTATAGAAACGCCGTTGGAAGATAATTTAGACTACCTTAGGTCTGACATTAAAATGGAATTAAAACTAAAACAATATAACAATGAACATCAATAAACTCTTTTTATTATTATGTATAGGAGCCATTTCTTTCTCATGTAAAGAAGTAAAGAAATCAGATTCCGAAGTCACAGAAGCGGAAGCGGAAATGTCGACTTCAATGAAAAATGAGGCTAAAGACACCGAAATCACCATAACACCCATAGAACACGCAACGGCAGTTTTAGAATGGAACAATGAAGTAATCTATATTGACCCAACAGGTGGTGCCGCAACTTTTGAAGGGCAAAAGAACGCTACATTAATTTTAATTACCGATATACATGGTGATCATTTAAACATAGAGACCTTAAAAGAATTAGAAATAACCAATGCTACCTTTGTTGTACCACAAGCCGTTGCAGAAGAATTGCCCGAATATGCAGAACAGCTTGTAATTTTGGACAACGGGAGCAGTAAAGAATTAAACGGTATTACCATTGAAGCCATAGCCATGTATAATTTAAGAAGTGAAGCGCTTAAATTTCACAATAAAGGTCGTGGCAACGGCTATGTTATAACTATTGGCGATCAACGTATTTATTTTTCCGGAGATACAGAGGATATCCCAGAAATGCGTTCTTTAAAGAATATAGACAAAGCTTTTGTTTGTATGAATTTACCTTATACCATGACCGTTGAGAGTGCCGCCGAAGCAGTGTTAGATTTTAAACCAAAACAAGTTTATCCTTATCACTACAGGGGCAATCCAGATGTTAGCGATGTTGCCAAGTTCAAACAATTGGTAGATGCAGGCAACCAAGATATTGAAGTGGTACAATTAGACTGGTACCCTAATGACGAATATTAATACTTTAGTTGTTAGTATAAAATTAAAAAGCCCGCAATAGCGGGCTTTTTCTTTATAACCAAAATTTTATCTGATTAGTTTTTTATACTTAATTCGTTTCGGCATAAGATCTCCGCCTAACCTTTTCTTCTTGTTTTCTTCATAATCGGAGAACGAACCTTCATAGAAATACACTTGAGAATCGCCTTCAAATGCCAATATGTGTGTACAGATACGATCTAAGAACCATCTATCGTGCGAGATGACTACGGCACAACCTGCAAAATTCTCCAAACCTTCTTCTAAAGCACGTAATGTATTTACATCCAAGTCATTGGTAGGCTCATCCAATAAAAGCACGTTACCTTCCTCTTTCAAGGTCATTGCCAAATGTAAACGGTTACGCTCACCGCCGGACAACATACTCACTTTTTTATTCTGTTCACTACCCGAGAAGTTGAATCTACTTAAGTAAGCTCTAGAATTGACCTGCTTACCACCCATCATCACCAACTCTTGCTCATCACTGAAGTTTTGCCAAATGGTTTTTTCAGGATCTATATTGGAATGACTCTGATCTACATAGGCTACTTTAGCGGTTTCACCAGTTTCAAATTCACCTTTATCCGGTGTCTCCTCACCCATGATCATTCTAAAAATAGTGGTCTTACCAGCACCGTTTGGTCCAATAATACCAACAATACCCGCTTGTGGCAATTTAAAATTAAGGTCTTCGTAAAGCAACTTATCATCGTATGCCTTACTTACGCCTTTAGCTTCAATAACATTGGTACCCAAACGGGGTCCGTTAGGAATATAGATTTCCAGTTTTTCATCAAGTTGTTTTTGATCTTGACTCATCAACTTATCGTAGTTCTTAAGACGTGCTTTCTGTTTGGTCTGTCTACCCTTTGCTCCTTGACGAACCCATTCCAGCTCTCGCTCCAATGTTTTCTGTCTTTTAGAAGCTGTTTTACTTTCTTGTGCCATACGTTTAGACTTTTGATCTAACCAAGAAGAGTAGTTCCCTTTCCAAGGTATACCTTCACCTCTATCCAATTCAAGAATCCAACCGGCAACATTATCCAAAAAATATCTATCGTGCGTTACGGCAATTACAGTTCCCTTATAAGATGCCAGGTGATGCTCTAACCAATGTACAGACTCTGCATCTAAGTGGTTGGTAGGCTCATCTAATAATAAGATTTCCGGCTCTTGTAATAACAATCTACATAAGGCAACCCTTCTTCTCTCACCACCCGAAAGCACAGAAATTTTCTTTTCAGGATCTGGAGTACGCAAGGCATCCATAGCAATTTCCAATTTGGTATCTAGTTCCCAAGCATTGGCTGCATCTATCTTATCTTGCAATACAGCTTGCTGATCCATCAACTTCTGCATTTTGTCCGCATTTTCATACACTTCCGGCAGACCAAACATATCGTTTATCTTATTGTATTCATCAAGAATGGCTACCGTTTCGGCAACGCCCTCTTTTACAATTTCCAAAACAGTTTTATTTTCATCCAGTTCTGGCTCTTGTTCCAAGTAACCAACTTTATATCCTGGAGAAAAAACCACATCACCTTGAAAATTTTTATCTACACCTGCTATTATTTTTAATAAAGTAGATTTACCAGAACCGTTTAGACCTAAAATACCGATTTTGGCACCGTAGAAAAAACTTAAGTATATGTTCTTTAAAACTGGGGTGTTAGCATTCTTATAGGTTTTCGTAACTCCCGACATGGAGAAGATTACCTTCTTATCGTCTGACATAAAATTATAGTGTTTAGTGAAAAAATTATCATCCAGTAGAAGAAATCCCTACTAGTTAAAAACATTGATTATACTCTACCTTTAAGGGCATTGAACACCCAAGCAATGGCAAAAAACCCTATACCCACAGATGCAAAACCCCAACCAGCGACATCATCGTATCGAAAGGCTCCTAATGCAATTAGCGCAAGCCCTACGAAGATCATAATAAAAGTAGCCCAAGTGAGCACAGTATTCTTGTTCATTTTTGAATCAATTAAAATTTAAGCGAACATCAAATATCGTAAATTTTAAGACATTTATCCACTATTACCCCTGCTATTATTCAAACGGAAACACAATTCCTGTTTTTTCACGAACCGTATCCATAATTGTTATAAGATCCAAACTGTTTTGATGACTCCAAAGTGCACTTTCTTTCTTACCAGAATTTAAACAATCATGCACTTCTTCTATCTCATGAACATAGCCTTTACCCCTCTTACCTACTTCATTACTTACTACTTCCCCATCTTTTTCCAACGTAAATCCAGTAGTTTCATGCCATCTTGGATGAATAAAAATTGTTCCTTTACTTCCTGCTATTTCAGATTTCTTTTCAGAGTTAGAGTTGAGTCCGCTATACAAAATGGCTTGTGCGTTGTCATAATTAAGAATCATACTACATTGCATCTCTACCCCAGTTTTATAAAAATTGGCGGTTGCCTTAATATCCTTTGGCATCCCCAACAGTAAATAAGCTAAAAATATAGGATAGATCCCTATATCTAATAGAGAACCTCCTGCAAGATCAGGATTTAATAGCCTACCGTTTTCATCCCTATCCAGAGCATAAAACGCAAAATCTGAATGTAAATAACCTATATCTCCTATAGTCCCATTATCTACAAGTTCCTTTACTTTTTTAATGGTCGGATTAAAACGTGACCATAATGCTTCCATAAGAAAAACATTATTCTCTTTAGCTGCAGCTACCATTGCCTGAACTTCCGAAGCATTGACGCCCAATGGTTTTTCACAAAGTACGGCGTTACCGGCTTTCATGGCGGCAATGCTCAAATCTGCATGTGAAGTGTGCGGTGTTGCCAAATAAATAATATCTACCGTATTACTATGAAACAATTCTTCATAACTACCAAAAGCATTTGGAGCTCCATACTCTTTGGCAAATGTCCGTGCCTTCTCCAAGCTCCTAGATGCTACCGAAACCAATTGACCGCCATCTACCAAAGCTAAATCTTTAGAAAAACTATGTGCTATGTTACCTGCCCCTACAATACCCCACTTTATCATACTTTTTATTTTTGTTGCATGTACACCAAAATTAACTTCTTATCTTTATGCGAAGAAAATAAATATACAGAATGGATTTAAAATTCAATCAAAACGAAGATAGGAATAAGTTGTTATTATCTGACCTTAGACGAAAGCTGAACGAGGTTTATTTAGGTGGAGGAAAAGCAAAAATTGCCAAGCAGCACGATCAAGGTAAAATGACCGCTAGAGAACGTATTGATTATCTATTTGATCCAAAAACCGAACAGATTGAAGTTGGAGCCTTTGTTGGCGAAGGCATGTATAAAGAACATGGTGGCTGCCCTTCTGGCGGTGTTGTCATAAAAATTGGATATGTAAAAGGAAAGCAATGTATAGTAGTTGCCAATGATGCAACGGTAAAGGCTGGTGCATGGTTTCCTATTACCGCCAAAAAGAATTTAAGAGCACAGGAAATTGCTATTGAAAACAGACTGCCTATTATTTATTTAGTAGACAGTGCCGGCGTGTATTTACCATTACAAGATGAAATTTTCCCGGATAAAGAGCACTTTGGGCGCATATTTAGAAACAATGCGGTTATGAGCAGTATGGGCATAACCCAAATTTCTGCGGTTATGGGCAGTTGTGTTGCCGGTGGCGCTTACTTACCTATAATGAGCGATGAAGCCTTAATAGTAGATAAGACCGCCAGTATTTTCTTGGCAGGAAGCTATTTGGTAAAAGCTGCTATAGGTGAAAGCATAGATAATGAAACATTGGGTGGAGCAACCACTCATTGCGAGATTAGCGGGGTAACCGATTATAAAGCGAAAGATGATGCAGCTGCTTTGGACACCATAAAGAATATTATGGATAAGATCGGTGATTTCCCAAAAGCGGGATACAACCGAAAGAAAAGTATAAAACCAAAAGAAAATCCTGATGACATCTATGGTATACTACCTAGCTCAAGAGCGGAACAGTATGACATGATGGAAATTATTAAGCGATTGGTGGACGACTCGGAATTTGAAGAATACAAAGCCGGATACGGACAAACCATACTTACTGGATATGCACGAATAGACGGATGGGCAGTTGGTATTGTTGCCAACCAAAGAAAAGTTGTAAAGACCAAAAAGGGAGAAATGCAGTTTGGCGGAGTCATTTATTCCGATTCTGCAGATAAAGCAACCAGATTTATAGCCAATTGCAATCAAAAGAAAATTCCGCTGGTGTTTTTACAGGATGTTACCGGTTTTATGGTTGGTAGCAAAAGTGAGCATGGTGGTATTATTAAAGATGGCGCCAAAATGGTAAATGCGGTAAGCAACTCGGTGGTTCCAAAATTCACTATCGTAATAGGCAACAGCTACGGAGCCGGAAACTATGCCATGTGCGGTAAAGCTTATGACCCTAGGTTAATGGTTGCTTGGCCAAGCGCAGAATTAGCCGTAATGAGCGGAAACTCGGCAGCAAAAGTATTATTACAAATTGAGAAGGCTTCATTAAAAAAGAAGGGTGAAACCATCACTGAGGAAAAAGAAACGGAACTATACGATAATATCAAGAAAAGATATGACAATCAAGTTTCTCCATACTATGCAGCCTCTAGACTATGGACCGATGCTATTATAGACCCAAAGGACACGCGTAAATGGATTTCAATGGGTATAGAAGCCGCTGATCATGCACCTATTGAGAAACCTTTTAATATGGGAGTGTTGCAGGTGTAATTTCCTGAAAAATTGTTAGTATCAACGTATAAAACTATTTACATTCAAAAACCACAATACATTTATACTGTATTGTGGGCTTCTTATAATAACTATGTCTTTTTCTCTTTTATGTTTTGAAAAATTAACGGACTTAATTAGCAACGATACTTACCGCATTTGATACTGAAAACAATTGCTGATTTACATTACGTAGACCCAGTTTAAAGACCTTTGTTTCTTTTCGTTGCGATGCACTACCATAGTTATAATATATAGTAGCTTTCAAATATGTAGGCGTCAAACTTTTGTTACCTAAATAGGTAGCGTTAACCAACCAATTACCACGAAGCGTATCATCTATTAAATATTCTTCACTGGAGAAACCTGAGCGCTTTTCAATTTGAATACGTTCAGCATCTGCAGCTAAAGAATGCTCACTATTATAGTATCGCTTTTCTGGGTTTACAAATTGTAACACAAATTCAGCCTCACTATCGCTCCATTCAAAAACCAAACGTGTTCCTTTAAAATCATCATCAAGTTTAATTTCTTTTACCTTATTTGTTGAAACTAAATCAGCCCCTTTTAGAGAAATCAAATTATTTAAATCACGATCCATAATAACTTTCACTGGCTCTTCGTTTTCCAATAGCTCTTCTGCTAACAAGTAATCATAACGCAAGTACATAGCGGCAGCTTTTTGATTTAAACCTAATTCTCTATAACTATTTGCCAAGTCTAAATATGATTGTGCATAATCTGCTCTAAGTGTATACACATCTTCATAAAGTTTGTTTGCCTCTTTAAACTTTCCTTCCGCTTGATAGATATATGCCAACGATTTTAATGCGATAGGGTTACCACTTAAAATATTGTCATTCTCTTCGATTATCTTATTAGCAAATTCTTTATTTTTCCATTTGTTCGAAAAATAATCATAAGCATCAAGTACATAGTAGAATGAACTACTGTATTTTTTTATTTGATTTTCGTAAATAACCTTTGCATCTTCTTCGGTTTTCGCATTTAAAAGTTCATTCATGTACGAAGGCTTATCTTCTTTAAAATTAACTGTACTTAATGCTGAATTATCATATTTATTATTTCTAAGCTTAGCTTGATCATAAGGCTTTCCATCAATATTGCCAGCATATAATAATGTTTTTGTGTTAATTACTATGACACCGCCAGCACCTATTGACCCGTATCTAGTAGTCATTGCCAAATTATTTAAAACAGCCAATCTAGCAATTGAAGCTGGTGCAATCCATGTAGGAGCATTAGTTAAAATCTGACCATCAACATCATATACAGCTGGAGATGCCTGACTTATAGAATTGAAACCTCTAATATATATTCCCCCTCCACGCTGACAATCACCAAAAACCCTTACGCTAGCAAACTTATTACGCACAACATCTAGAATACAAATCCCTACATCATTGATTTCGTCCTCTTGCAAAAACCTGATTTTCCCAGGGGCGGTCTCACTATCCAAAATACCAAATGCTGTTTTAATTAAATTTGGTTTATACTTATACTCCTCTTCTAATTCGCTCTGTGATTTTCTATTACTATTACGCACGGTAACCTCATCTAATTGCTCAATTTTCTGAGTCATTTCAATATTTAAGATTCGTGTAACATCTTCAACCATTATCTGAACATCACTTAAACCGGGATATGTATATTTAACTACATCCCTAGGTTCCGCAGATATTTGATATAATCCATTGGCGTCTGTTGTAGTAGAAATATCAGAATCTATTATAGAAATCTGAACATTTGCCAAAGGAGCATCCATTTGGGTAACCTTACCTTTAATTGTTTTGCTTTGTGCTTGCACATTGCAAGCAAAAGATATTAATACTAAAAGGAGTAAAACATTTTTCATAGAATAAAGTTTTATATGGTTATACCATAATTTTATATCAAAAATTAAACCATACTAAAATATGTAGGAATATAATTACTAATTATGTATGAGTTTAACAATATTACCGAATTTATTAAAAATTAAATCAAATTTTAATCACTTGTCCTTCAAAACATTACATCTTTAATAAACTTTAATTTAAATTATCTGCTCCTAAAGTTGGTAAGTAAAATAGATTTTGATTCACATTTTTTAACGACAACCTATAAATCCTAATAGTACTTTCTTCATTATCTGTACCGTAGCCAGAGAAAGCAGTCACTTTTAAATAAGTGGGCAAACCGCTTTTATTCCCCTTATAATTTATATTTATAATCCATTCTCCTTGAATATCGCTTTCAAGAAAGAACTCTTTACTTGATGAATTTTCTTGCTTACCAAAATATTCATTCTGACTATATAGCGATGTACTAGAAACAAAATAGCGATTTTCAGGATTTACGAACTGAAGGTCAAACTCAGCCTCATCATCGTTCCATTCAAAAAGAAGACGGGTATCCGCGCCCTTCCGCATTTCAGCCACTTCTTTTAAATCTTCTGAACTAATAGCATAGTCGGTTTTATGCTGTAAAAAATGATTGAACTCAGTCGTAATAATAGGATGTAATCCTATAGTATCTGCCACAAGAAAAGATTCGTTCAATAATTTGGTATACCTACTATATAGATTGGCTGCCTTCTGCACTTCATTTACTTCAATATAACTATTTGCCAAGTCTCTATATGATTGCGCATAATTTGGTCTCTTTACAAAAACGCTGGTATATAGTTCGTTTGCTTTTTCAAATTTACCTTCTCGCTGATAAGCATATGCCAAAGCTTTCATTTCATTGATGTTATCAACAAATAGAGATTGATGATTAGAAATAATCACATTATTGAATTCTTCTTGCTCCCAATTGGCAGTAAAATAAATATAAGCATCAAGAAAAAATGAAGCAGAACTACTATAGCGTTTTTCATTTTCGTGATACACTTTCTTAGCCGCTTCAAAACTACTGCTAGCTAAAAGATCTTGAAGATAACTTGGCAAGTTTCTATTTGCTTGTTGTTTATCTATTGCATCAAATTCATAAATATTATTTCGAATTTTAGCTAGGTCACTAGCTCTATTATTCTTAGTAGCATAATTAGCATGTTTTGTACTTATTGCAATTACACCGCCCGCGGCAACCTGCCCATATCTTCCAACGCCAGCAAGACCAGGTATTACCGCTATGCGCTCAATAACATTTAAATCTAAAAAATACGGAACATCTTCATAAATTACTCCGTCAATTTCGAATATTGCAGGTCTAATATTATTAATTGACCCTTTACCTCCTCTTATAAACACAGCAACTTTGGTAAAAGAACATCCAAAACAAGTATTTCCATTGGTTACATTATCAATGCGAACCCCAGCTATTTTACCATCTAAAGCTGCTAGAATATTTGGCGCCGATAAGTTCAAACTCTTACCATCTACAATAGTTATTGCATGACCAATTGTTTTTTTATCAAGAGTTCCATAAGCACTCTTAGCAAATTCATCATTCGTTAAATATTCAGAGAACATTTCTGCCTCGGTTTTCTTTAAACGCGCTCTTTCAGTAACGGTAACACCTTCTAGTTCTTCAACCATCAAATTCATGGTGACGTTGATATTATGTATGGTCTCCAATACGGTACGTTCCATTTTTTCGAAACCCAAATAATCAAAACTAATGACATCTCCTATTTGTGCCATAATGGTATATCTACCATACGCATCTGTTTGTGTATGCTTTAATGACTCCGCTATTTGAACAGTAGCATTTTCAACAGGCTTACCATTATTAAAAACAAAACCTGTAATTGATCTATGCGTTTTAATAGGGTTGGTATTTATTATTGGAGTTTTAAAAGAATTTTGAAGAGTTTTGTTTCTGGAATAATTTGATATTTGAGAAATGTCATCCTCACTCAAAGTAGAAGTATTTACATAAAAAGTCATTGCATCTCCCCTGAACGTTTTCCATTGTCCCTGGCTAACATATCTTCTGTACGATGTACTTGGTCTATAATCTGCTGCCAAAACCAAGCCCACACGTTTACCATATACTTTCAATAATTCTAGACCAATACTAAAATCTTCATCTACAATAAGGTTGTACGGCTTTAAATCTACGGTTACCATTCCAGGAGATTTGCCTATCATTTTGGTAACGTTCTTTTTCAATAATTTATCTTCAGGATAAATGGTGCCGCCTTTATATACATTAATGCGCACCAATACACTATCAGAATAATTTTCGTTTAGATAAAAGTGAAAATCTTTTAAGAAGTGCTTCTTTTTATCAACACTTATCCTTGTCACCAATTCAGCCCCCAAAGAACCATCGCCTTTCCAATACCCAAACTTATTTTTACTAGGATAGGAAAAGCCTACAACATCATCTTTTTTACCTTTCAGATATTTAGCGGATACGATTGCCTCATGTAATTGCATTGCCTGGGGCTTCATAACAACTTTTTGAAACAACAAATTATTAAAATTTACCTCTGAAATTTTAAGCCGAATGGTTTTATAACCTACAGAAGAAAATTGTAGCACATCTGTATTAGAAAAATCAGCCTTATTAATCTCTAGATAAAATTTACCATCAAAATTACTTACGGTACCTACACCTTTATTTACAACTCCAATATTTACAAAAGGAAGCGTCTCTTTCGTATCAGCATCCACTACTGTTCCTTTAAATTGATGTTGCCCAAAAAGTCCTATACTTAGCGTACACAAAAGCAATAAAAGATAATACTTTATATGAAGTTTAGTAATCCATTTCATTAAGCGAGTTATTCAATAACCGTCAGGTTACTCTTAAATATATGAATAACAAGCTTTTAAACCTAACATAATAAATAGAAAATAAGATTTTTAATACATCAACAATATTTTGTCTTACAAATTAAGATTAATTTCCCTGATGATTTTTCACTCGTGGTATCAACAATAATTCCGTCTGTCTTCCATTTACATATCTAAATCCATCTTCACCATAGAAGCCGGCTTCTTCAAGCATAATTCTGATATCTCTATTCCATTCCGGTATGTTGATGGTCGTGTTTAATTCAATAGCATAAACAGTATTTGGATTAAGTCCATAATTTTCTCCATCGTCACGCATAACACCACCTTGAGCATCCCACATTCCAATAGTTGTTCCGGCAGAATGACCATAAGTACCTAACGGGTGCGTGTAAATAGAAGGTCTTAACCCTACAGCTTTAGCCTCGTCCAGCGATTTTTTAAGAATTTCATTTCCAGATCTTCCTTTAATCATATTACTGGTTAGAAAGTCTTGCAATTTATTCCCTTCCTTTAGTCCGTTTACTAAAAATTCTGGGGCAGCAGTTTCTTCTGGCTTTAGTACATACGCTAATTCTTGACAATCAGTATTTAAACGCAAATACGTAATACCGAAATCGCAGTGGACCAAGTCCCCTGGTAATATCACTGTATCTTCTGGTCTACCAGAGAAAGAGTACAGGTGACTTACCAATTCCTCTTTACTTCGCTGTACATCTATGGTTGGGTGAAACCAGGTTTCTAAACCTAAATCTGTCACTTTTTGGCGCATCCACCATTCAACCTCAGAAGTCGTGGTAATTCCCGGAGTTATTACTTTCTCTGAGAATGCTTCGGCTATGATATCATGTGTAATATCTACCAATTGATCATATATAACCATTTCACGCTCCGTTCTAGTTTCGATCCAGCGTACGGCTAGTTGCTCTGCAGATGTTACTTTTGAAGTATACTTTTTAGGCAGATTTGCCATGAATTCCTCATAATCCGTCTTTACCAAACCATCGGCAATATTATGGTCTGTAGAATAATTAAGTCCGATTTTTTTTGGATTTCTTTCTGATATTAACTGCATTAACCTCTTCCATTGATTAGGCTCCTTTTCCTTATCCCAAGCGGAAACAATATTCTTACCAACATTATAACGAGCAACGGCTAATTTTTCAATAGTGTTCTTTGCTTTATCTCTATAAAACAAAAGAATAGTTCTTCTACGGGCATTTAACCACGTAGCAGGCAGCATGGTCTTAATAACCGGATCCTCATTGTATTCCCTTGAAATTACCACCCACATGTCTAAGTCAGCAGCATCCATAAGTTTTGGAAGTAAGTTGTTAAAACGGTCGTCTAGAATTTCATCTATAACAATGGCTCTTTCTTTTTCATTGAGGATTTGTTGGGCGTTACTTTTACTAATAAAAATTAGAAATGTAAAAAGGAATAGTTTTTTCATAAGTGTTGTTTGGTATAAGCCTTGAAAATACAAAATTTCACTTGTTAGAAATAAACTATCCCTTGAATATCAATTTGTTTTATTATTTAAGTATAATTAATAGCCGTTCGCTACCAATTTATCATTAGCACTTTTAACCAACCTAATAAACTCTGCTCTATATCCATTTACATCTTTTCCCCTTCCCTTCTCCGCCAATACAATTACATCCTTATAGGTTGTTTTATTAGTAAATTTAGACTTTCGCAATTGTTGACCAAATAATGCAACGGCCGCAGAAAACTGAAAATCTTCAGACATTTCTTGAGAATCTACATTCTGAACATGAACCAATTCTAAGCTCTTTTTACCATCAGGTTTTTTGTATCTAATTCTCACTGTAAACAACTCATCTAAAAACGTATTCTCATTAGTATTGCTAGCATATTTTAATTTAGGTATATCTTTATCATATATAGTTTTTACCCCAGCTTCAACTATTTCATATAAAGCAGTTACTTTATGCCCGCTTCCCAATTCACCTGCATCCTTAGTATCGTCAATAAAATCTTCATCAGCTAATAATCTATTTTCATATCCTAGTAATCGATACGATTTAACTTTATTAGGATTAAACTCTACTTGAAGTTTCACATCTTTTGCAATAGTAAACAGCGTACCGCCAAATTCCTTACCAAATACTTTCTGAGCTTCTTGCATGGTATCGATGTAAGCATGATTTCCATTTCCTTTATCTGCCAATGTTTCCAATTTAGAATCTTTGTAATTACCTATACCAAAACCCAAAACGGAAAGAAAAACACCAGACTCTCTCTTTTTCACAATTAAATTTTCCATGTCATAATCACTGGACAAACCAATATTAAAATCGCCATCAGTTGCCAGTATTACTCTATTATTTCCATTTTTCTTAAAATGCTTTTCTGCTAATTGATATGCTAATTCAATACCCTCACCTCCTGCTGTTGACCCTCCGGCTTCCAAGTTATTTAAGGCATTTATAATTTTTGTTTTATCACTACCCGATGTTGGCTCTAATACTACACCAGCCGCACCAGCATAAACGACAATAGAAATTCTATCCTTGTCTCTTAATTGATTTACCAATAATTTAAATGCTGATTTTAACAGCGGTAATTTATTGTCTGCCGACATTGACCCAGAAACATCAATAAGAAAAGTAAGGTTAGATGCTGGTAAATCTTCATTTAAATACTCCTTTCCTTGTAAGCCAATACGCACCAATTTGGTATCTACATTCCAAGGTGTTTTAGCAACTTCGGTATGCACAGAAAATGGATGTTCATTTTTCGGTTGTGCATAATCATAATCAAAATAATTAATCATTTCCTCAATCTTCACGGCACTTACAGGAACATCCTGTCCTTTATTAATAAATCTTCTAATATTGCTATAAGCTGCTTTATCCACATCTATAGAAAAAGTAGACAATGGATTTACGGTAACATTTTGAAACTGATTTTCTGTGATTTTGGCGTAATTTTCATCGTTCTCAATATTGTAATTTCCATGCAAAGTACGTATTACAACACATCCATATCTAGCATCCCTTCCATACAAACTCTTTGCTTCAGCAGCATTAAGTTCTTTTCGGCTATTAATGTCTACATTTTTTAGGCTTTCAATAATTGCATTATATTCTTTTTGAATTGGCACACCGTCAACTATATACAAAGGACTTTTAACTTTAACCCCTTCCTTTTTATTTTCTATTGAACCAATACCTCTAATTTGAACACCACTAACTTTTCCTTGCAACGCTCTACTAATACTATTTTTAGAACTTTGTTTGTTAATCATAGATACAGAACCCGTAGCATAACTACGCTTTTGAATACCATAACCAACCACTACAACCTCTTCAAGCGCCTGAAAGTCTTTCTCAAGTGACACATCTATAACCGTTTCATCTTTTACCCCGACAATTAAGCTTTTACATCCTATATAAGAAAATACTAGTTTTGCTCCCTTTGAAACTATTAACGAATAGTGCCCCTCAAAATCTGTTTGCGTACTATTGGTCGTACCTTTTTCGATTACATTAGCTCCAGGTAAAGGGTTGCCTTTATTATCTGAAACGGTACCACTAATTTTAATTTGTTGCGATAACATTAAAACACTGTTGAGTAGGAAGAATAAGAAAATTACATTTTTCATAATAATTGGTTTAAAGTTTGAGCAATAAACCTATTAAGAAAGAAGTGCCATAAAAATGAAAAATGAGTGAAGTACGACTTTAAACTAGGTAACTTATATTTTCAGTAAGTTTAATGTTTCCTGTCGGCGAATTTTTCCACTTTCAGTACGCTGAAACTGTTTTATAATCAAAATCGATTTAGGTTTCTCAAATTTTTTGAATTCCCCTATACCATCAATAATTTTCCGAATGTCATTTACTTCTGCATCTTCAACCACTAAAACCACTTTTTGTCCCAATTCATCATCTGCAACACCGGCAACAAAAAACGAAGTATCTATATAGTTTGATATTACTTTTTCAATGTGTTCTGGATGTAACTTTACTCCTCCAGAATTAATGACATTATCCAACCTACCCAACCATTTAAATTGAGTTTTTGAAAGTAACTCAACCATATCATTGGTCACCACGGTTTCGTCTGTAATTTTTGGTGCGTTAATTACCAAACAACCTCTATCATCTATGGTAAGTTCTACATTTGGTAAAACCGTAAATGGAGCATCTTTAACTTCTTTATTGTTCAATGGTTTTATAGCGATATGAGTAACGGTTTCCGTCATACCATAGGTTTCATAACTGCTATTATCAACACCCTTTAATTCTTCTCTTATTGAATTAGAAATGGGTGCGCCACCAATTATTAATTTATGTACTTGATGTAGTTTAGATAAAGAGTTACCCACCTGCAAAGGTACCATGGCCCCAAAATCAAAAGAATCCATAACACCTTCCAATGGGTACGAACTTGGAGGCAAAAAATGAATATTCAAGCCCAAAACCATAGCCCTGACCAACATCATTTTACCTGCAATGTATGAAGCGGGCAAACAGAGTAAAGCTGTGGATCTAGGCTTCAGGTTAAAATAGCTACCTGTTGCCAAGGCGCTATTTACCATATATTCTTTTTGAAGTGCAATTGTCTTTGGTTTTCCCGTAGAACCAGAGGTTTTTACCAATATTATTTCGGAGTCATCAATCCAATCCAAAAGAAATGCCCCGATTTGTTTTTCATAGTCCTCTCCTTCCTTTATTAGACTATAACCAACCTCTGTTAAATCATCAAAAGAAATTGCCCTACCATGAATTGAAAAATTAGGGTGTATAAATGCTTTATACATTACTTAATTATCGAGCTTTAAAAATTCTTCTTCAGTTAACACCTTACCTGTTAATTTTTCTTTCCAATTAGTCCATCCGTACTTTTTTGAAAAAACCAATAAAAGAATAGGAAAAACTACAAATACAGGAACCAGCATATCCCAACCAAGCACAGGTTCTGAAATATCCCTATAGACAGAATCTACGCTAAATGCGGTCCAATCTGCAGTTACTAAAAGTGCTGCAGTTAAATTGTTTGCGGCATGAAAACCAAGAGCAAGTTCCAAACCTTCATCCATAAGTGTAATTATACCTAAAAAGAGTCCGGTTCCTATATAAAAAATCAAGATACCGTAACCCAATTTATCCACTTCCGGGTTCAATATGTGCAATAATCCAAACAGCAAAGAGGTAAAGAGAAGCGGAAACCATCTATTCTTAGTAAGTACGCCCAGACCTTGCATCATATACCCTCTCATTAAATACTCTTCCATACTTGTCTGTAACGGAATCATTGCAATAGCTATAACGGCTAAGATCAAAAAAGGTTCTAATTGAAAGTTATATTCATAATCTTCAGGCGCAAAATAAATATCTATACCGATAAAAAGCACAGATATTGAAGCCCATAAAAAGAAAGAAAAAGCTATTCTTTTCCAGTCAACTTTAGTTCTTGAAGTGGTCAATGCGGTAAGCGATTGTTGATGCAAAAATTTAACCACTAGAAAAACCGCAATAAGTCCGAAAACAAAGGTTAAGAGCATGTAGAACAAAAATGTATTGGAGCCCAATACCTGGGACATCTTTCCTATACTATTACTCATCATTGCAGACATACCACCTTCTTCCAGTGCCAAAGCAGCCAATAACGGAAAGGAGCCTAAAAACTGCCACACCACAATAATTATCAATATTCCTACTAAATATCTCCAATTATCAATTAAACCTTTATACGCCTGTTCTATATACATATTTCATCAATTAAATTCGTATTCCAGTTTTTAGATTTATTATAAAACAAACCACCATTCCTTACTTCTAAAGGACTATTAACATTATTAGTAAACAAAGCTCCGGTGCCTAAACCTTGTGGCATATTATTACCTAAAGTTGCAGTCCATTGAGCAATTGCGTTTAAACCTATATTACTTTCTAACGCACTAGTTACCCACCAACCAATATTGTTTCTTTCAGCAATTGTAATCCATTCATTACTACCTGCAAAACCTCCAACTAAACTTGGTTTCAAAATAATATATTGTGGTTGTATAGTTTGTAGCAACGTTACCTTTTTTGTTACATCAACAACCCCAATTAATTCTTCGTCAAGAGCTATAGGCAATGGTGTTTTAGCACAAAGATTTTTCATTTCATTCCATTGTCCCTGTCTAATAGGTTGCTCAATGGAATGTAAATCAAGTTTTGACAATACTTCTAATTTCGCCAACGCCTCTTCTGCAGAAAATGCACCGTTGGCATCTACACGCAATTCAATTTCATCTTTAGAGTAACGCTCTCTAATAGATTTAAGCAATGCAATTTCCGTATCAAAATCAATGGCACCAATCTTCATTTTAATGCATGAAAAACCATCTTTTAGCTTATTCTCTATTTGCTGATGCATAAACTCTTTATCGCCCATCCAAACTAGACCATTAATGGAAATTGGTTCTTGGCCCCCTAAAAAAGTGGAATCAAAAAGATGAAAAGGATCGTTTGATCGCAGTGACAGAAATGCCTGTTCAACCCCAAATTGAATACTAGGAAAATTAGATAATCGCTTAAGCAATTCCGCTTCCCCTAAATTGATATTATTTACAACCCAATTACATTTATCTTCATAACCAGGAACATCATCAAAGCTAAGTCCCCTAAACAATCCGCACTCACCTACTCCCTTTTTACCATCTTGCTCCAAGAATAGAAACCATGTTTCCTTTGTTTTTAGAATTCCTCTGGAGGTCCCGCTTGGATTTTTAAAATTTAGGATATACTTTTTAAAAATTGCTTTCATATAATCCTTCAAATTTAGCTATATTTTCACTTTAATACCGACGGATTTATTAGAATGGAAGAAAAAGTGATTTGGATAACGGGAGCATCATCAGGAATTGGCGAAGCGCTGACATATCAATTGAACGCGCTGGGTGCAAAAATAATAGCTTCGGCTAGAAGGGAGAGTGTATTAACTCAAGTTAAAAATAATTGCAAGAATCCGGACAATGTTAAAATACTCCCTTTAGATCTAACCAATTTTTTATCACTTGAAGAAATTACCGATACTGCATTTTCGCTATTTGGAAAAATTGATGTTTTAATCAACAATGGCGGATTAAGCCAACGTTCTTTGATTGTTGAAACCAAATTTGAAGTTTATCAACAAATGATAGACGTCAATTATTTGGGTACCATAAAATTAACCAAACACGCCTTACCCTATTTCATAAAACAAAAAGGAGGTCATTACGTAACCATCACCAGCTTAATGGGTAAATTTTCATCGCCTTACCGTTCTGGATATTGTGGTGCAAAACATGCATTACACGGCTTCTTTGATGCCTTGCGAATGGAGCATGAGAAAGACAATATTGATGTATCTATCATCTGCCCTGGCTTTATACAGACCAACGTTGCCAAAAATGCTTTGACCGCTAATGGTACTTCACTACAAAAAGAGGACAATGCAACTCTTAACGGCATGCCCGTAGAAAAATGTGCTAAGGAAATCATTAGCGCTATTAAAAAGAAACGCTTTGAAACCTATATTGGTGGTAAAGAAAAATTTGGTATTTACTTAAAACGCTTTTTCCCTAAACTATTACACCGTGTAGTAATGAAAAGTAAGGTGAGGTAATTTTATTTAAAATTAAACCAAAAACGAACTCCTTCATTGGTTTTATCTGTATTCAATGAAGTCTGCAGCTGATTTGCCAACCTGTTCATTAAACGAATACCCATTGAGGAATTTGCTCTTTCATCTGTATCTTCCGGTAAGCCAATACCATTGTCCGTATACTCAAAGAAACCTTCTTGACCCGCAATTTTTCTCAAATGAATGTAAATTTTACCGTTACTATCATCATGGGGAAATGCATATTTAAACGAGTTAGATACCAATTCGTTTAAAATAAGTCCAAAAGGTATAGCTCTATCAATATCCAGCTCAACACCTTCGGCATCTATGGTAATATTAATATTATGACCTCCTTTTTTATATACGGATTGAATACTATTGATCAAACTCTCAATATACCCTTGCATTTCAATTACGGATAAATCATCATTCTGATATAATTTTTGATGTATAAGCGCCATGGCCTTTACCCTACTCTTACCCTCTTCCAATGCGGCAATTGCAGCTTTACTTCTAGTATTTTTGGTTTGTAAACTCAGTAAACTAGAAACCATCTGTAGGTTATTCTTTACTCTGTGGTGTATTTCTTTCAACAGAGAATCTTTTTCTACCAATGAGTTTTCGATAATAAATTTTTGCTCGGCAATAAGACGTTGATTCTTAATACTCTTTAAGTAAGCATATACCAGACCGGCAAAGCCAATAAGCGTAAATATCAAGGAAACAAAAACCAAGCTAATTTTATCATCCCTAGCCTTAATATCTTTTCTAGATGCTTCTAATTGAGCTTTTTGTTGCTCCATAGTTTTTTTGGAGTTATCCAAATCTTGCTCAATTACCGATGTCAGTTGCTGATTTTTAATATTAGAAGCAAGAGCATCTATAGAGTCTCTAATTCTAATATTTTTCTTTAAATAAACCGTTGAGTTTTGATAATCACCGGTTTTAAAATAATAATCCGCATAAATTCTGTTCCGCTTTAAAATATTATCCAATTTAATTGGGTTCATTTCATCGCTTAAGTAATCTGTTGCCTTAGCATAATCATCTAATTTTAAATAACACTCTGCCAACGCCAAGGTATTTTCAATAATATCAGATGAAAACTTACTCTTATTATATTTTCTAATAATTTCCCTACTCTCTTCTAAAAACGGAATTGCTTTTTCATATTCACCCAGTTGTACATGACATTTACCAATATTGCCAATAATGATTCCGTTTAAAATTCTACCATCGGCAATTTCCTTATCAGAATGTTGATTGGTAACATCACTTAAAAAAACCTTGATCAAACCCTCTGCTTTTTTAAAGTAGCTAAGCGCCGTAGGCGTAGATTTATCTTGTCTTAAATAATTACCAATTGTATTATTGTAAATGGCAAGCCCGTAGTAATCATCATCTTTAAGCTCTTTCTTTTCTTCGGTCATGTAATCTCGCATAGCTTTTCTATACTGACCAAGACTAGCGTAAATATCATAAAAGGCAACATTATCGGTCAAACCCAATTCACGCTTAACCCTTCTGATTTCTATTTGCTTATCATAAAGTTCTAGCTTAGCATAATTATTATCTAAGATATCTAAAATGATGTGTTTGGAATCTAGATCCAAATTACTTAAGTCATCGTATAGAGGTCTAGCAATAGCCAAACTCTTCTCATAGTTGCCCAAATCGTAATATATCTGAGACTCAATAAGTTGGTAATTCCTAATGGAAATAGAATCTTTAGTTTTCTCAGAACTGTTCAAATACACTTTTACGGTATCTAACCAATCATATGGTGAATTCTGATTGTAACGATTTGGAGTATTAAAAAAGAAGAAAGAACGTAATTCTCCGTTCTCTAAATCTTGAAACTGCTTGTAGTAATCTTCATTTTGAGTCGTTACACCATCTTGCGCCGCTAAAGTGCACATAAATACACTAAGAACTATAGTGCCTACAAATCTCAAAATAAAAGGTTTTTTCATATCTCAATAAAAGTCGAATCAAACTTAATGCTAATAGCTGACCCAACTAAATTTTTGTTGTGAGCCGTTATTAAATTATCATTAAATAACAACGAGCCAAAAAAGCGTGTTCTACGTACTTTTTATTAAATCATTAAAAATTGCGCTTTATACTGGCTGCCTTAGACCAATATGGCTAAAACAATAGGCAATTATCAATAAATCAAAATTATGAATTAGCCATAGGACCGTGCATTAATTGTTGTGTAACCTCAAATATTTGTTGTGAAATGCAAACAAGTGGTTCAGCCATGCATTTTACCGATGAAAAATAACATTTAAACGATGAAAAAATACCTTTCATCTAAGATTGGCGCAAAAAAAAACACCTTTAAAAAAGGTGTTTTTTTTATATATCAATTTATATCAAGAATTCATTGCCGAAATAATAAATTCTTTAAAGTCTTTAGAAATTGGAATCAATGTATTATTGATCATTATATCCTTTGAATTAATAGCATCAATATGATCTACATTTACAATGTATGATTTGTGTGCTCTATAAAATTTATTCTGGGGAAGCTTCTCTAAATAATCTTTTAATGGTGATCGTACCAAGAATTTTTTATCCACGGTATTCACTTCTAAATATACATTATCCGCCTTTATAAACTGAATATCACCAAATTGAATTCTGTAATATAAATGTTGTTTTTTAACAAATATAGAATCCTTCAAAATTGAATTTGACATGGCAACATCTTCAGTATTTCCACTGTTAGCCGTTCCATTACTGGCATTTTGTTTGCCATAAATAAAGTTAGATAAGGCAATTTCAATAGAAGTATAAAGATCTTGTTGCTCAAATGGCTTTACCAAATAACCGTTAGGCTTAACCGTCTTGGCATTCTCAACCGTTGCACGATCAGAGTTAGAGGTTACAAAAATGAAAGGAATGTCATAATTCTCCCTAATATGTTTACCTAAGTCTATACCTGTTTTATCAGAGGCTAAAATGATGTCAATAAGAACTAAGTCAACCTGCTGGGTTTTTAACACCTCAACTGCTTGCTCGTAAACGATTACATTATCAACTATTTCATATCCTATTTCCTCTAACATAGATTGCATATCATCAGCGATGATTACATTATCCTCAACAATTAGAATTTTTATGGGTTGTTCCAAGACTTAAAATGGTTTGTGGGTTATACTCAAAATTACAAAAAATAATAATAACTAATAAAAAACAATACCGCTATACAAAACGTACTTAAAGCTAATTTTTTAAGCTCAGGATCTAGTTCTGCAGCCTTATTTGTGAGAGCTACTTTTCTTAAATGAACCAGTATTGGTAAGTAGCCTACAAGACTTACATAACGTAACTGTGAGGCATTTGTTGTAAAGAGAAAATAAAACAAACACAAAAAGGATACGACCAGAATGGTATAATGATATTTTTTTGCCTTTGACAATCCCATTTTTACGGCCAACGTATTCTTACCAACGGCAGTATCTGATTTAATGTCTCGCATGTTGTTAAGATTAAGAACCCCAACACTTAAAAGTCCTATTGCAATTGCCGGTAATACAGCGATCAAATCAATAAATTTCAAGTACAAAAACATGGACCCCAAAACACTTACCAATCCGAAAAATATAAAGACAAAAACATCTCCCAAACCTTGATAACCATAGGCTGATTTACCTACAGTATATTTAATTGCGGCCCAAATGGCCAATGCACCTAAAACCAAAAATAAGACAGGGTAAAGAACATCTTTAATTCCAAACGATGTGATAATCAATGAAATGATTAAAACTGCATTAATTACAATGCTGATATAGATACCTCTTTTTAATTCTGCGGCAGTAAGCAAACCACTTTGCAAGGCGCGTTTAGGTCCTATTCTATCATCACCATCAGTGCCTTTGACACCATCACCATAGTCATTGGCAAAGTTAGAGGTCACCTGTAGGCCTATAGTTGTACATAAGGCCAATATGAAAATAGTTACATTGGTGGCACCATAATAAGCAGCCAATGCCGTACCTACAAAAATACCTGATATTGATAAGGGAAGCGTTCTAAGCCTTGCAGCGTTGAGCCAAGCTTTAACTTTAGTCACTAATATGGATCTTCTATTTGAATTCTTTTACCGTCTTGGTAAGAGGCTACGAAAGCATCGTTGAAACCTAGATCAACCAATTGTTTTCTGAATGACTGGGCCTCTTCTAGGGTTTCAAAGTTTCCTAAGGAATAAGAGTAAAAAGGATTTGTCTTTACAAAAAGTGTATTGGTCAATGCCTCAGAAGCCAATGTTACATTGTTATCCACAAATGATTTTACCTGAACCGAATATATCTTTTCTTTCTGTAAAAACTCTTTTGCCAAGTAAAATTCCTTTACCAAACTAAGTTCTTCATTCTGTTCTTTTAGGTTCTCCAAGCGCGTTCTATATGCATCAACACTATCAATTGATGTCAAAACCAAATCTTTATTATTGTTCCTGTTAAAACCTCCAGAACTAGAAATACCAGCGGTAAAAGATGTGAAAGCCAAACCACCTATTAAGAAAAGACCTGTAATACCGGCAAAAATGTTTCGCTGAATCTTACTCTTTTTTAATTCTTTATTCTTAAACTTTATTTGATCCAATAAACGCTCATTAATAATTTGAGCTTTATCTACATCTTTATGTAATTCTAGTAAATCACTTTCTTCTATAAAAGGCATATACAGGGTAAATTTTGCGCTTAAAACTTAAATGTAAGTTAAAATTTGTTAATAACTTTTCATTTACCACAAAAATAAAATTAATTGTAAGTTATCACAATAAACCTGACCATTATTTAAGTTATTTCGTTGAAAATCAAATAACTAAGAATTTTCTTACAATTAACACCCTAATCTTCTGATAATGTGATACCGTCAGATTCTATTTTTATTTTTCTGTCTTTATAAAGCGTACCCAGACCTTTCTTAAAAGTCTTCTTGCTCATTTGAAAGACATCTCTAATTTCTTCTGGTGCAGATTTATCATGTAACCCTAAAAACCCACCGTTTTCAACCAAGACTTCGTATATTTTTTTTGCCGCAGGTTCTAATACTTTTGCTCCAAGTGGTTGAAGTGAAATATCCAACTTATTATCTTTTCTGATCGTTTTTACACAACCAGGTATTACATCACCGATATTAATTGGCTTAAAGACTTCATTAAAATATACCAAACCTTTATGCCTTTCATTTACGATCACTTCCCACCCTAAGTCTGTTTGCCGAGTAACCACTAGGTCTACCTGCTCCCATTCTTTTAGGTCTACGGTGTCATTACTAAGAAATTTATCAAGCTTATTAGACGCTACCAATCTACCAGAACGCTCATCTAAATAACAATGAACAACATACCATTGGCCTTCTTTCATTTTAACACGCTGCTCCCTAAAAGGTACCAATAGGTGTTTTTCCAATCCCCACTCCATAAAAGCACCAAACTCATTAACTTCAGCAACTTGTAACAATCTAAATTCACCGAGCATAATATCCGGTTCTAAAGTTGTTGCAACTGGTCTTTCATCATAATCCAAATAACAGAAAACTTTAATCTTCTGCCCTATTTCATACCCAGTAGGCACATACTTATTTGGCAACAAAACATCATTGCCGTCTTCATCGCCCAAAAAAAGCCCTACACTGGTGTCTCTTAAAATCTCAAGGTTGTTAATACGTCCTAATTCTATCATGCTGCAAAATTACATTTTAAATATTTAAATACCAGAGCAAAAAAAAGACCGTTATCAAAAGATAACGGTCTCTATATTATTTGCCATCTGACTATTTATCGTAAACAGATGCTTTATTGAAATGTTGACATAGCTTATAATAGATAACCGCTCTATGCTTATTTCTGTTAGAAGAACCATACTTCTCCATAACCGTAGCAATAGCGTCATCTAATTTAGAATCATCTGCAAGACCTAATTTTTTGATCAAATAGTTGTTCTTAACAGTATCCAATTCTTTTTGGTCACCACCAGATACTTTAGAAGCATCAATATTGTAAATAGATGGTCCTAAACCAACAGTTACTTTTTTAAGCAAGTCCATATCTGCATCCTCACCAAATTTATCTTTGATGTCCGCAGCATACTTTTCTATTAAATCGTCTCTTTTACTCATGTTAAATGTGTTATAATTAATGGTTAATACCCTACTAAGATATGAAACGAAAATAATCAATCAAAATTTTATCGTTTATTAATGTAGGTGTAGTAATTTCCAGTAACATCGGACGAACGGTTTCTTTGTAAAAGACCTTTAATTCCTCTTCAAGTTCTATAGAAGATTTAGCCGTTCTATAATCAAAACCAAACATATTGCACAGATGCTCAGCGGAAAGAGAATGACGTGTTTCAAAATAGGTTTCAAATACACTGGAATCATCTTTACCAGGGAGGATCCTAAAAATGCCACCTCCACCATTATTAATTACTATAATTCTAAAATTGTTCTTTATATAATTGTTCCAAAGTGCATTACTATCATAGAAAAAACTTAAATCACCCGTAACCAATAAAGTGGGGCTACCATATGCCCAAGACGCACCAACGGCAGTAGATGTACTACCATCAATACCACTAGTACCTCTATTACAAAATACCTTTAATGAAGGATTCAAATCAAACAACTGGGTATACCTAATAGTAGAGCTGTTTGCCAATTGCAACATGTAATTATCTGGCACGGAACGCAACAACTGTCCAAAAGCTGAAAAATCAGAAAAAGGAATCTTTTTAAGATACGCCTCTCTTTTTAACATGTAGCCTTGTTTCACCTTATTCCAACTCAAAAAATAATCGCTTTCCGTTTTAATGGGTTGTGCATACATCTCATCAAAAAAACGGTTAACAGAAATTTTTAAATGCTCTTTCAGGCAAAAAAATGTATTATTCGCTGTTTGCCCACCAATATGCCAATGATGATCTGGTTTATGTTTTCTTAAGAAAGCCTTTACTTTTTTAGAGACAATTAATCCACCAAATGTAATCAACACGTCAGGTCTTAATTTTTTGAACAACTCATCACTATCCAATTGCATTTCAATAGGTGCAATTAAAGAATCTATACTATTAAAAAAATGTGGATGATGAATGTTAGAAGTAGTTTCAGTCAATACCAAAACACTAGGGTCATTCGCTAAAAAATCTAAAATTTCACTTTCTACCTCATTGGGAGAGTTTACCCCTACCAAAACCATTTTTTTAGAAGATGCATTCCAAATTTCCCTATGAGGCTCTAAATTTAGTACATCTACGATTTCATTAGCATCAATATTTAATTGAGGTGAAACAGTTGGCTCTAAAAATGTATTATACAAAGGTTCTTCAAAGGGTGCGTTTATATGTACCGGACTATTAGATTTCAACGAAATATCAAAAGCAAGATTAAGTTGCTGGTCATTAAAGGTTTGAACATCGTGCTGAATATCTTCCATTTTACCATCCTCAAACCAATCTGGTCTGTACTGCAATACAGTTGAGGAGGCGTGACTTACATCTTGTTTTAAATTTGCCGAATAACCAATATGGTTTTTAAAAACATTGCGCTGATCAATAGTTTGTCCATCACCAATACCTAATTTATAAACGGGCCGATCTGCAGAAATTACAATTAACGGAATGTTACTGTAGTATGCTTCGGCAATTGCAGGGTAATAATTTAAAAGGGCACTACCAGAGGTACAAAGTACCACTACAGGTTCTTTTAACTGTTGTGCCATACCTAAGGCAAAAAATGCGGCAGATCGCTCATCAACAATACTAAAGCACTTAAAAAAAGGATTCTCTGCAAAAGCAATTGTTAATGGCGCATTTCTTGAACCAGGTGAAATTACAATATTACCAATTTCCTTAGCCTGGCAATGTTGAACAATAGTTTGTGCAGTGGGTATAGCAGAGTATTTCATGTAGTTCAAAAATACGACCAATGCCGATTATATACCAAAAATTGCGTGTCTAATTACCGCTTAATACACGAAGCATTGTCATGCTTTTTAAAGTGGTTTCTTCCCACTCACTTTCTGGATTGGAATCTTTTGTGATACCACCACCTACATAAATAGCCGCTTTATTTTTCAGCAATTGCATACAGCGTAAATTCACAAAGAGCTCTGATGTTTTTGCTACACTTCGGTAGGCACTGTTTTCTTGATTTTTTCTATTTCTGTTTCTTGATACTTCTTCTTGAATATTCAACTCCCCAAGAAAACCTGTATAAAACGAGCGATCGTACATCTCATTGTTCAAAATAAATTCCTTGGCGCTAACCAAAGGTGTACCGCATACAGCCGGTGTTGGGTGCAGTGCTTTTAATACAGTACCAAAATTATTAGGAGAAAAAGTACCTTTTATTTCCGTTCTAAGATGCCAAAGTTGACCAGCTCTAACAGATTCTCTTTCAGAGCTTTTTAATGAAACCGTTTTTTCCTTTAAAGCGTTTAAGATATAATCTGTCACCAATTGTTGTTCGTCCAATTCTTTCTTTGACCATTTTGGCATTTCAGATTTATGAGAGTTCTGTGTGCCCGCAAGCGACATAGTAGAAAATTGAGAACCTTTTCTTTTTACCAATATTTCTGGCGTTGCCCCCATCCAGGAACCAATTTTTGGATGATACCAGAAGTAACAAAATGCTTTTTTATAAGTATTCAACAAATGTTGGTATACCTCTAATACGTCTTCTTTAAATTCAACCTCAATTTTACGAGACAATACTACCTTATTAAAATCACCTTTGTCAATAGTTTTAATTGCAGATGAAACCAAATTAAGATATCTAAGTTTTTCTATTTCATTGTACGCTACTGACACATTTTGGTTAAAATCATTTATCTCACTTTGCTCATACAATGCTTTAATAACAACATCCATCTTTAACAATATGGCATTGTCATTTAAATTAAAGGGTGCAAAAACGAAACCCGTTTCTGTAAAATCTTTAACATAGTGAACCTCATCGTTACTTTGAAATATCCCAATAAGTTCAGCGTTATTGGGCTTTCTATACAATACAAATGGTAACTGTTCTTTTAAACAGATTTCAACTTGATCAAAAAGTTCTTGCGGCATACTAGCTTTTGGGTAATGCTATTGTAGTTAATTTACAAAGCGAGATTAATTGATCTGCTTCATTGGTTATTTTTATTTCCCACAGTTGTGTGGTTCTTCCCTTGTGTAAAATGGTAGCTTTTGCATAAACAAAACCATCCTTTATGCTTTTTACATGATTTGCTGCAATTTCCAAACCTCTTACAAAGTACTTGTTTCCATCCAAAAATATATAGGATGCCGCACTACCAACACTTTCTGCCAATGCTACAGACGCACCACCATGGAGAACACCGTCGGGCTGATGAACTTTTGACGTAACAGGCATTTTAGCCAATAAAAAATCTTCCCCAACATCTATGTACTCAATATCCAATGTTTCCATTAAGGTATTCTTAGAAGTTTCGTTACAGATCTTTAAAATTTTTTCTTTGTAGTCGTTCATCCTTTTTTTTGTAAAATTAAGCATTACATTACCAATTGAAAAGCTAAGAAGAATTGCAAATACATGAACAAGAAAGTTAAAAACGTCTCATATCATACCACCAATACATATGAGACTTTAAATGAATTAAATAGCCAAACAAAACGTGTCTGGTTAGTTTTCCATGGCATTGGGTATTTAAGCCGTTTTTTCCTTAAATATTTTGCAGACCTACCCAAAGAAGAAAATTATATTATTGCACCCCAAGCACCTTCTAAATACTATTTAAAAAATGAATACAAACATGTGGGGGCAAGTTGGTTGACCAAAGAAAATACATCATTGGAAACCATAAACGTTTTTAATTATATTGATGCGGTATTGGAAAACGAAAATTTGCCAGAACATTGTGAGATTATTTTTTTCGGATTTTCTCAAGGAGTTTCAATAGCTACAAGGTATCTGGCTTATTCTAAACTTCAATGTTCAAAATTGATTATCTACGCAGGTGGTTTGCCCAATGAACTCAAGAAACAAGATTTCAACTTTTTAAACAAAGACACCAAAGTCATATCCATTATTGGAGATAAAGACCATTATCTTAGTCCTGAAAGATTATCAAAAGAAAGCGAAAAAATTCATTTGTTATTTGGAGATAATATTCAACATATAAGTTTTGACGGTGTACATGAAGTAAAAAAAGAAATTATAAATCAGTTAATATAATGAAAGGTCAAGTAACTCTAGAAAATGAAAGGGTAAGGTTAAGTCCATTAACAATGGATAACTACAAAGTATTGATACCTATAGCATCTCAAGAAAGTTTAGTTCAATATTCTCCGTCCGATATTGCTACGCCCAACAGCTTAAAAAATTATGTGACAATAGCTTTACAACAATTAACGGCAGGCACTAGCATTCCATTCATAATATATGATAAAAAGCAAGGTGTTTATGCCGGATGCACCCGTTATATGAACATGAATTATAAAAACAAAGTACTACATATAGGTTCTACATGGATAGGTCGTGAATTTCAGGGTACTGGGTTAAATACGGAAATGAAAAAATTAATGCTTGATTATGCCTTTACCACTTTAGATTTTGAAAAAGTGGAATTTCGTGTAGATGAGCGTAATACCGCATCTAGAAAAGCAGTAGAAAAATTAGGATGTGTTTTAGAAGGTATTTTAAGAAAGGATGTCTACCTTTTAGATGGCTTTAAAAGAAACACGTGTTGTTATGGTTTACTGCGTACTGAATGGATAAAGAAAAATCAATAGTATTATTCTTCAACCGTTTTAGACATTTGTGGGTAATAGGTGATTTTTCTAGTGGTATAGGTATTATCAGGTGTCACAATTTGTTTAACCCAATTCCCAAACTCTGAATTATCATATTGGTAGATGTATTCCTTTTTTATGATTCCCGCTCCTCTTTTTGCAGTTTCGGTTACCAACATGCCCTTCTCATCGTATTCATAAGTAGTTCTAGTTGTAGGTATAAATTTTTCAGCAACACCATCATATTCAAATTCCTGTTCAGCCATTAACTTATCACCTAAACTATAAACCTCCTCAAAGGCGAAATTCTCTTCACCATTTAAATACTCTTTGGTCAACACAACTTTTTGTACCGGTTTATTCTTAGGCTTTAAAGTAGATGTACGAATAGATTTTAAAGGTACTTCGTTCAATAGATAGGTTACCGTATTCTCACCTTTAAATTTCTTATGTTCTATTTGGGTAATATCCGTACCATCATTGTTAGTTCTTTTTATACTTATTAAATCACCAAACTCGTCATAATAATATATGTACTCATCTAAAAACTGTTTATCATAAGAAAATATCCTTTCTTGTATTTTAAGGTTATCCGTAGAATCTATTTCATAGAAATGAGCTATTGACGTACTGGCATCAAAAGTATTATTTCTGTATGATTCAGAGCGCTTTTCTAACAACTCCCCTTTACCGTACTTGTAATAAACCACGTCATAATCTTGATCATTATATCTGGTAACCGATTTTGTCAAAAGACCATTTTTATTAAAGTCATATTCCTCTTTACCATAGTCGGTGCTTACCAAACACTTTTTTACGTTACCCGTCAAATCAAAATCTTCAACAGTGAAAATTTGAATCTCTTGACTTTGTATTTTCCATATAATCGAAATGAAAACAATTAAAAATGTCTGAAAGTATTTTCTTATCATACTGTAAAATTACTTTAATAATACGTGGTTCAAAATAAATTACCGTAAAAGTAAAAAGGGGCGGTAAATACCGCCCCTTTTATATATCAAGTTAAAGTTATATTACTTTACTTCTTCGAAGTCAACGTCTTCAACATTATCACCTTCAGAAGCACCACCGTCTGCAGTTGGCTCTCCTTGAGGAGCACCACCACCTTGAGCTTCAGCTTGTGCTTTGTACATCTCTTCAGATGCAACTTTCCAAGCTTCGTTGATTTTATCCAAAGCAGGAGTAATTACAGCTATATCTTTTGTCTCATATGCTGCTTTCAACTCTGTTAAAGCTTCTTCTATCGGCTTTTTCTTATCATCAGATAATTTATCGCCAAATTCCTCAAGCTGCTTCTCAGTTTGGAAAATCATACCATCGGCCTCATTTAGCTTATCGGCAGTTTCCTTCGCTTTCTTATCAGACTCGGCATTAGCTTCTGCTTCTGCTTTCATCTTTTTGATTTCCTCTTCAGTTAATCCAGAAGAAGCTTCGATACGAATATCTTGAGTTTTGTTCGTTGCCTTATCAGTTGCAGAAACCTTAATAATACCATTAGCATCGATGTCAAAAGTTACTTCAATTTGTGGAGTACCTCTTTTTGCTGGTGGAATACCATCTAAATGGAATCTACCAATGGTCTTGTTATCATTTGCCATAGGTCTTTCCCCTTGCAATACATGAATTTCAACCGATGGTTGGTTATCCGCTGCCGTAGAGAACACCTGAGATTTTTTCGTTGGTATCGTAGTGTTAGCTTCAATCAGCTTTGTCATTACACTACCCATAGTTTCAATACCTAATGAAAGTGGTGTAACGTCTAATAACAATACATCCTTAACATCACCAGTTAAAACACCACCTTGAATAGCTGCTCCAATAGCAACAACCTCATCTGGGTTTACACCTTTAGAAGGTTTTTTACCAAAGAATTTCTCAACAGCTTCTTGTACCGCTGGTATTCTAGTAGAACCACCAACTAGGATAATCTCATCAATATCGCTCTTAGAAAGTCCCGCTGCTTTCATAGCAGTTTCACATGGCTCAATAGTTCTCTTTACCAAATCAGCAATCAATTGCTCAAACTTAGATCTAGTCAAAGTTCTTACTAAGTGCTTAGGTCCAGAAGCAGTTGCGGTAACGTAAGGCAAGTTAATTTCCGTTTGTGCAGATGAAGACAATTCTATCTTAGCTTTTTCAGCAGCCTCACGTAAACGTTGTAACGCCATAGAGTCTTCTCTTAGATCCAAACCTTCTTCAGCCTTGAACTCTTCTGCCAACCAGTCAATGATTTTTTGGTCTACGTCATCACCACCTAAGTGTGTATCACCATCAGTAGCCAATACTTCAAATACTCCATCGCCCAACTCTAATATAGATACATCATGTGTACCACCACCAAAGTCAAACACAACTATTTTCTGGTCGGTATCTTTTTTATCCATACCGTAAGCCAAAGATGCAGCTGTAGGTTCGTTAATGATACGTTCTACAGTTAAACCGGCAATTTCACCAGCTTCTTTGGTTGCTTGTCTCTGTGCATCGTTAAAGTATGCTGGTACAGTAATAACCGCACGAGAAACATCTTGACCTAAATAGTCTTCTGCAGTTTTCTTCATTTTCTGAAGAATCATTGCAGATAATTCTTGTGGAGAATATAAACGGCCATCAATATCTACTCTAGGCGTATCATTATCTCCTTTAACAACTTTATAAGGTACTCTTCCTGCCTCTTTACTTGATTCAGAAAATTTATTACCCATAAACCTTTTAATAGAATAAATGGTTTTATGAGGGTTGGTTACCGCTTGTCTTTTTGCTGGATCACCAACTTTAATTTCACCACCATCAACAAAAGCGATGACAGATGGTGTAGTTCTTTTTCCTTCTGCATTTGGAATTACCACTGGCTCATTACCTTCCATTACGGAAACACAGGAGTTGGTAGTACCCAAATCTATTCCTATAATCTTACTCATTTTATATGTTTTAAATTAAGTGCTTTATTTTACAATCGGTATGTAAATGACAAACAATATGCCAAGCACAAAAAACTGACATGATGTCATTATTATGTTTTAAAGGAAATTAAATATGCCAATTTAGTATGGTAAAAGGTTGCCGAAACATTGTACCTTAGCCTACAAAACTAATAAGATTTGGAGATAGAAAGCATTAGTGTTTTTGATATGTTAAAGATAGGCGTTGGTCCTTCCAGTTCACATACTCTTGGACCATGGCGTGCCGCAGAACGTTGGCTGGCACGGTTAAACTCTAAAAACAATCTTGAAAACGTTGAAGAAGTAGAGGTACATTTATATGGCTCTCTATCATTAACGGGTAAAGGGCATGCCACAGACTATGCCGTAATGTTAGGGCTATTGGGTGCCGATCCGGAATTAGTGCCTATTGAAAGTATAGACCCTATGATATCTTCAATAAAAAATGACCATGTGTTGCTTTTAGACGGTAAGTACAGTATTGTATTTGATCCGGAAAAACATATTATTTTCAATAAGAAGTTTTTGCCCTTTCATGCTAATGGCCTAAAATTTCAGGCAAAATTGAAATCTGGAAGAAAAATCTCAAAAACCTACTATTCTATTGGCGGTGGATTTGTAATTGGAGAAGACCGAAAAAATGCCAAGCGCAAAGTTGACATGTTCAAAAAATTTCCTTTTCCAGTGCAAAAAGGGACTGAGTTACTTGAGTTCTGCAAAAATGAAGACCTAAAGATATCTGACCTTGTTTTGCAGAATGAACGTTCTTTAAGAGAAGATAAGGTCATAGACCACGAACTTAATAGAATTTGGTCTACCATGCTAGAGTGCATGTACACCGGATGCCATACCGAAGGTACTTTACCCGGCGGGCTAAAAGTTAAGCGCAGGGCATTTGAAATGCATAACAAATTAAAAAGTGACCTACCCTACTCTACACCGCAGGAATGGTTGCAAAGTATTAGACAAACCGAGGTAAAATTTAGGCAAATTTTGCAATGGGTAAGCTGTTTTGCCCTAAGTGTAAATGAAGTAAATGCTTCTTTGGGCCGTGTAGTCACTGCACCTACAAACGGTAGTGCAGGTGTTATACCTGCCGTATTAATGTATTACATGGTCATTGAAAACCATGCCGGTAATTTTGAGCATGTAAAACAATTTTTATTAGTGGCGGGAGAAATAGGAAGTATCTTTAAAAAAGGAGCTACAATATCAGCGGCCATGGGTGGTTGCCAAGCAGAGATAGGAGTTTCGTCAGCAATGGCAGCGGGAGCTTTGACCGAACTTTTAGGCGGCACTCCAGAACAAGTTCTCATGGCTGCGGAAATAGCCATGGAGCATCATTTAGGACTTACTTGTGACCCTATAGGTGGTCTGGTACAGATACCATGTATAGAAAGAAATTCAATGGGAGCCATTAAAGCGATCAACGCCGCTGAACTTGCATTGGGTTCTGACCCTTCTGCAGCTAAAGTACCGCTAGATAAAGTTGTACAGACCATGTGGGAAACCGCCAAGGATATGAACTCTAAATACAAAGAAACCTCTGAAGGAGGACTAGCAGTAGGCGTTTTCTTAAGTGATTGCTAAGCTTAAAACAAGCTGGTTTTTGTCATGAAAGCGCAAACATTGTCCGGACCTTTTTTTATCATCTTTAATTCTGCTAACTTTATTTTATGAAAAATCTTATTTCTGAAAGAGTAGCGGATTTTATTAAGAATTACCCTCCGTTCAACGCACTTGACCATAAGTCATTATTTCAATTGGCCGAACACGTAGTCATTATTTATAAAGAGAAAAATAGCATCATTTTCTCTGTTGATGAAAACCAACACGCTCATTTCTATTTGGTTCATAAGGGCGCGATAACGTTGAACAACCCTACGACCTCCAATATTCTTGACTATTGCGATGAAGGCGATATTTTTGGCCTACGACCGCTTTTTGCCAATGAAAACTACAAATTAGAGGCTAGAGCACATGAAGAATCTATTATCTATGGTATTCCTATAGACATATTCAAACCAATTGCAAAACAGAACGAGCAAGTAACGATTTTTTTAATGGAGAGTTTTGCCTCCAATACGCGCAACCCTTACGCCAAAAGTCAAAAAGGTCAGCTTTACGATACGGAAGACAGTGAAACAACCAATAATGAAGTAGTACTACCAGATTTACAATTAGCTAGTTATTCTAAAAAGCTAATTACCTGTTCAACACGTACTACCATACAAAAGGCAGCTGAGATAATGACCAAAAAGCAAATTGGATCCATTCTTGTTGTCAACAAAGAACTACCTGTAGGTATCATAACAGATAAAGATTTTAGAAATAAGGTAATAACGGGCAAACAGCCTATAACCGCATCGGTAAAGACTATTATGGCTTCACCGGTAATAACCTACCCAAAAAATCTAACCATTACACAGGCTCAAATGGCTATGATGAAAAGTAACATCAGTCATTTGGTGATCACCGAAGATGGTACTCCAAACACCCCAGCTTTAGGTATATTATCTAAACATGACGTAATGGTTTCCTTGGGTGACAACCCCGCAGTTTTGGTCAAAGCCATAAAACGAACAACGCGCATAAAGAAAATAAAGCAGCTCAGAAAAAGTATTATGGTGCTTTTAACGGGGTATTTGGAACAAAATATTCCACTAGGATTAATCGCAAAAATTATCTCAGAACTTAATGACACCTGTATAAAACAAGTAGTAGAAATATCCATAGCAAAAATGGACACCCCTCCACCAACCAATTTTGCATGGTTGGCTTTAGGAAGTCAAGGTAGAAGTGAACAATTGTTACACACTGATCAAGATAATGCCTTAGTTTTTGAAGATGTGCCAGAAGAGGATTTACCAAAGACTACCACGTATTTTTTAGAGCTTGCCAAACATATAACCAAAGGACTTAATACTATTGGATATGAGTATTGCCCTGCAGATATGATGGCATCAAACCCTAAATGGTGTTTAAGTTTACAAGAATGGAAAAATAAACTATCATACTGGATCAGCAACCCTGGACCAAATGAAGTATTAATGTCATCTATATTTTTTGATTACAGTTTGGCTTACGGAGAAAGAAGTTTGTTGGACAACATGTCTGAACACATATTTAGAACTGTAGAAAAGTACCCTATTTTCTTGGTGCATTTGGCAAATGGCGCATTACAGAGTCCGTCACCCACCGGCTTCTTTAGACAGTTTTTAGTAGAGCAGGATGGACAGCATAAAGATTTTTTCGATTTAAAAAGTAGAGCATTAAGACCTTTGATAGATGCAGCCAGGGTATTAATATTATCGCATTCAGTAAAAGCTATTAGCAACACTTGGGAGCGTTATGAAAAATTGGCGGAGTTGGAACCAAACAATCAAGAATTATATTTAGCTTGCTCTTACGCTACAAAGGCTTTACTTAAATTTAGAACAAGACAAGGGCTTTTACATCATGATTCTGGTAGATTTATTGAATTGGAGCAATTGACAAAACAGGAAAAAATGAAATTGAAGCGCACCTTTAAAGCGATAAAAGAAATACAAGAATTGATCACGCTTCGTTTTAAGGTCACCAATATTTTAGGATAATGAGGCTATTTAAAAAAACACCCAAGCATTTACCTGATTTTTGGTTGAAATACGAGAACCTCTTTAAAGAACCTCAAAGTAAAAATTTCAATGAACTTGTTTTTGTAGTACTTGATACAGAAACCACAGGATTTAGTTTTGAAGAAGACAGAATACTTTCAATAGGTGCTGTAAAGGTCAAAGGGGAAACCATCTCTGTACAGGAAGTCTTTGATATTTATTTGGAACAAGAAAAATTCAATAAAGAAACCGTTCCTGTTCACGGTTTATTGAAAAATGGACAACGAGAATGTATTCAAGAAATTCTAGCCTTAGAAAAATTCTTGGCATATGTTGGCAATGCCATTATCGTTGCGCACCATGCAGGTTTTGATATGGGGATGCTAAATACCGCTTTAGAAAGGCATGGTTTACCCAAATTAAAAAACAAGGTCTTAGATACCGGTGTAATTTATAAGAAAACCCTTTTAAAATCTTATTTGGTGCAGCCCAAAGCCCAGTATTCATTAGATGAGCTTGCAGAAAAGTTCTCTATCTCCAAAAAAGATAGGCATACTGCATTAGGCGACGCTTACATAACAGCAGTCGCCTTTTTAAAAATCATTTCAAGATTAAAAGAAAAGAAAAACTTTACGTTTAAATCTTTGATCAGGTAACACTATAGACTCTCAAGATAATTTAAAACGTTTCTGTTGATTCTATCATGAATATGCGTAGTATCTGCCTTTACAAAAGGTTCTCCGGTGATATGCTCATATAATTCAATATATCTTTCCGAAACCGATTCAATATACTCATCTGACATCTCAGGTACCGTCTGTCCTTCCAAACCTTGAAAATTATTGGCAATCAACCATTGTCTTACAAACTCTTTTGACAATTGTTTTTGAGGTTCATTGGCATCTTGTCTTTCCTGATACCCTTCAGAATAAAAGTACCTTGAAGAATCTGGGGTATGTATTTCATCTATCAATACAATTTCACCTTCTTTGGTTTTTCCAAATTCATATTTGGTATCCACTAAAATCAAACCTCTTTCTGCAGCTATTTTTGTGCCTCTTTCAAAAAGAGCATAAGTATATTTCTCCAGTAAGGCATAATCCTCTTTAGAGACAATCCCTTTACTTAAAATATCCTCTTTAGAAATATCCTCATCATGATCACCCATTTCCGCTTTGGTCGCAGGTGTAATTATCGGATTGGGAAATTTATCGTTTTCCTTCATTCCGTCTGGCATTGCAACGCCACAAAGCATTCTTTTGCCCAACTTATATTCCCTAGCGGCATGACCAGATAAATATCCACGAATAACCATTTCAATTTTAAAAGGCTCACAAGCTACGCCTACTGCTACATTTGGGTCAGGTGTTGCCGTTAGCCAATTAGGCACAATATCTTCGGTAGATGCCATCATTTGAGTTGCAATTTGATTCAAAATCTGCCCTTTATAAGGAATTCCTTTGGGCATAACCACATCAAATGCAGACAACCTATCGGTCGCTATCATTACCAACCTATCATTTTCTAATGTGTATACCGATCGTACCTTGCCCTTATAGACATCTTTTTGACCAGGAAAATTAAATTCTGTTTCGTAAATAGTATTATTTGCCATGAAATTTTTTAATTGTGATGTTCTATAGTTTTATACGCGTCAATAACTTTTTTAACCAACTTATGGCGTATTACATCTTTGTCATCTAGATATATGACTTCTATACCCTCTACATTATTTAAAATAAGTAATGCTTCCTTTAATCCAGAAATGGTTCTACGTGGTAAATCTATTTGTCCTGGATCACCAGTTATTAAAAATCGTGCATTTCTACCCATTCTTGTCAAAAACATTTTCATTTGGGCATGGGTAGTATTCTGCGCCTCATCTAATATAACAAAGGCATTATCCAAGGTTCTACCACGCATAAAGGCCATTGGGGCAATTTGTATGGTTCCGTTCTCGATATAATGCACCAACTTCTCCGCCGGGATCATATCCCTTAACGCGTCATACAAAGGCTGCATATAAGGATCTAGCTTTTCCTTTAAATCACCTGGTAAAAAACCTAAGTTCTCACCAGCTTCAACCGCTGGTCTGGTCAATATGATTTTTTTAACCTGTTTTTCTTTTAAAGCTTTTACCGCAAGCGCAACACCGGTGTAAGTTTTACCAGTTCCGGCAGGTCCAATGGCAAAAACCATATCATTCTTTTTAGAAGCATCTACCAAGCGACGTTGGTTGGCTGTCTGTGCCTTGATCAACCTACCACTAACACCATGCACCAAAGTTTCACCACTATTCTTTGAAGATTTCAATTCTTCGTCATCAGAGCTGGTAAGTACACGCTCAATACTATTTTCATCTAATTTATTGTATTTGATGAAATGCTGTGTAAGCATATCAAACCGCCTCTCAAACTCTTCCAGAAGTTCTTCGTCCCCAAAAGCCTTTATCTTATTGCCACGGGCAACAATCTTCAACTTCGGAAAGTACTTTTTCAATAAATCAATATGCTCATTTTGCTGCCCAAAAAATTCTCTTGGGCTAATTTCGGTAAGTTCTAGAATTATCTCGTTCAAACAGTCGTTTTTATAATGATTTATAGTTAGCGAATATTAATTTCTAATCGCTGTTTTTTTGTTTAGTTTTGTATATCAAATTTAAGCAAATTTTAAGTTTGACTAACCAAAAACATATCAACATTGCTGTATGGCAATAATTACCCTCACAACAGATTTTGGACTTAAAGATCACTTTGTAGCTGTATTGAAAGGCTCCATATATACCGAATTGCCCGATGCTAAAATTGTTGATATTTCGCATGACATCATGCCATTCAATATTCAAGAATGTGCCTACGTGCTATCTAATTCATACAATAGTTTTCCCAAAGGCACTATACATATAGTTGGTGTAGACTCAGAAGAAACCCCAGACAATAAACATATTGTAGCATTGGTAAACGGTCATTATTTTATAAGTGCAAATACCGGTGTTATAGGGTTGATCACTTCTGAAATGACACCGGAAAAAGTGTTTGAAATAAATTTACCGGATTCCATTGCAAATTCTTTTCCCGTGCTCAATGTCTTTATACAAGTTGCCTGTCATATAGCCCGTGGAGGTACTTTAGAATTGGTAGGCAAGCCATTTACCGAACTAAGGGACCTAAGGGAGTTTTCACCTAGAATTACTGAAGAAGGCAAAAAAATTATTGGCAGTGTCATTTATATAGACAACTATGGCAATGTGGTAACTAATATTAGAAAAAATCTATTTGACGCTTATCGCAAAGATAGACCGTATACGCTATTGGTTCGTAACCATAAAATAAACACGATCCATAAAGCATATAATGATTTTATAGATTACAGTTTAGAGAAGAGCCAGAGAAAAAGTGCAGGTGATTTATTGGCGATATTTAATTCATCTAACTATATAGAATTGGCAATATTTAAAAGTAACCTTACTACCGTAGGCGGAGCCTCTACCCTATTAGGATTAGATTACAGGGATACGATCATGGTAGATTTTGAGTAGCCTTACAAACAGAAATATTTTGTTTTAACAGGTGTACTTTTAATAAAACTCAAAACGGTAAAAGTTAATAACTAATGTACTTATGAAAATTATATGAGCATAATGCCGTAAAAACTAGTAGTATACCGTACCTTGAACAACAACAAACTGTTAATAAGTTTGTTTCCTTAAAAAGGGCAATTAAAATATCTTTGTTGATAATGAAAACTGCCAACATTAAGGATTAAAACCTATTTTTCTTGATGATTTCAGGAACAATATCAATAAAATTTAAAGAATGAAATTTATAGTTTCAAGTACCTATTTGCTAAAACAACTCCAAATATTAGGAGGTGTAATCAACAACAGTAATACATTACCAATACTGGATAATTTCCTGTTCGACTTGCAAAAGGACAAACTAACTGTATCAGCGTCTGACCTAGAAACCACTATGAGTTCCGTTATAACGGTAGATTCGGATAACGAGGGAACCATTGCAGTACCTGCCAGATTACTTTTAGAAACGTTGAAAACTTTTCCGGAACAACCTTTGACATTTGTTGTTGAAGATAACAATACCGTAGAAATTAGTTCTAATCACGGTAAATATGCCTTAGCATATGCCGATGGAGCAGAATTTCCAAAAGCTGTGGAATTAACTAGCCCTAGTTCAACAACGTTACTTGGAGATATTCTTGCCACTGCTATCAACAAAACCATTTTTGCTGCCGGTAATGATGACCTAAGACCTGTAATGAGCGGTGTTTTCTTTCAATTTTCACCAGAGAATTTAACTTTTGTAGCAACAGATGCTCACAAATTGGTAAAATATCAACGTACAGATGTTAGAGCCTCACAGGTAGCAGAATTCATTATGCCCAAAAAACCTTTAACCTTATTAAAGGGAATTTTGGCGGGCAGCGAATCTGACGTTCTTATAGAATACAATGAAAGTAATGCCAAGTTTAGTTTTGAAGACACAGAGCTTATCTGTAGATTGATCGATGGTAAGTATCCAAACTATGAAGCGGTAATACCTAAAGAGAATCCAAACAAACTTACAATAGCCAGAAATCAATTCTTAAGTTCAGTAAGAAGGGTTTCTATTTTCTCAAATAAAACAACGCACCAGATCAGATTAAAAATTGCCGGTGCTGAATTGAACATTTCCGCAGAAGATATTGATTACTCTAACAAGGCAGAAGAAAGATTAACGTGTTCTTACCAAGGTGATGATATGCAAATAGGATTTAACTCAAGATTTTTAACTGAAATGCTGAACAACTTAAGTTCTGACGAAGTTTCTTTAGAAATGAGTTTACCTAACCGTGCCGGTATACTTACTCCTTCAGACGGTTTGGATGAAGGTGAATATGTAACCATGTTGGTAATGCCTGTTATGTTGAACAGTTAATTTCCTAAGTTTAAAATAGTAAAAAGGGTCAGTTTAAAAACTGACCCTTTTTTTATTGCTTTATAAATTAGCTTATGAGATAAAACGTATGGTACCAAAATAACTTGGCGATTCTCCGTTACTAGCTCTTATGGCGTTAATAGCAGGCATTACCAAAGATAAAATTCCTGCAAAAACCAACAATAAGATTCCAAGTCCAAATAATAAAATACCAGGAATACCAATTATAAGATACAAAATCAATGATAATTGAAAATTAATTACAGACTTACCATGTTCATTCATTCCTATAACCGTGTCTTTGGTGGTTAACCAAATTACCAACGGCACAAGAAGTCCGCCAAAGCCTGTTACAAAATCTAAATATTGAGATAAATGCGTTATGACCAATAGATTTCGGTCTTCACGTACTGCGACTGCGTTTTTATTTACTAGTTCCATTTTTGATTGATTTAATGATGAATTCTATAAATAAGACGCACAACCCCCGTAATTGTTACAAAAAAGAATAAATTATAATTTTCTATTCAGTTTTTTTAATTTTTCTTGCTCTTTCATGATCTTCATTTGACCCTTAGCTATCTTATCTTCTTTTTTCTGAATATCCACCGGAGAGAGCGTACCTTTTAACTTTCCTTTCTCTAATTGAGACTGTAACTTTTCAATTTGCTTCTTTTCACTTGAAATAGACTTCTCTTTCGATTTGATCTGCTTTTGAAGTTTCTCCTGCTTTTTTTTCTCAGCAGCTTCTTTCTTTTCTTTCTTGGCTTTCGCCTCCGCTTTTTCTACTTTCTTTTGAACCTCTTCCATTTCTTTCTGTTCCTCTATAGTAATCTCGGTAGAAGAACCATCAGTATCACTTTGAGCAACACCTGTAATAGAAACAAACATAAATACAACTAAAACAAATACTTTTTTCATTTTCTGATTAAAATTTAAACCGTGTAAAATTACTATATAAATGAATACTGAAAACAAAATACCAGTAAAATAAGAAAAGAAGAACAGTTATTAAATGATTATTTTTGCACGATGATTAAAACGGAAACTATCATAGCATTGGCCACTCCTGCAGGCGCAGGGGCAATTGCGGTCATAAGACTTTCTGGTCCAGATGCCATCACAATTGCGTCTAAGCACTTTAAGTCTGCATCAGGGAAAATTCTTAAAGACCAAAAAACCCATACCATTCATTTAGGTTATATCATGGATGGTGAAAATGTTATGGACCAAGCCCTTGTTTCTATTTTTAAAGATCCGCATTCATACACAGGCGAAAACGTCATAGAAATATCTTGTCACGGCTCGCCATATATTCAGCAGCAGATCATTCAGTTGTTTCTTAGAAATGGTTGTAGAACCGCAGACCCTGGAGAGTTTACGTTACGTGCCTTTCTTAACGGAAAAATGGATCTAAGTCAGGCAGAAGCAGTAGCCGATCTTATTTCTAGTGATAATGCAGCAAGCCATCAAATAGCCATGCAACAAATGCGTGGGGGTTTCAGTAATGAAATAAAACATTTACGCACAGAGCTTCTCAATTTTGCCTCATTAATAGAATTAGAACTCGATTTTTCAGAGGAAGATGTAGAATTTGCCGATCGTACCGCGTTCAAAGAATTATTGGCCAGAATTCAAAAGGTACTTCAAGGATTAATTGACTCTTTTGCTGTTGGCAATGTGATAAAAAACGGAATACCTGTTGCAATTGTAGGTGAGCCAAATGTGGGTAAATCTACACTATTGAATGCATTTTTAAATGAAGAGCGTGCATTGGTATCCGATATAGCAGGAACCACCAGGGACACCATAGAAGACGAAATTTCTATTGGCGGCATAGGATTTCGATTTATTGATACTGCCGGAATTAGGGAAACCGAAGATGTTGTGGAAGGAATGGGGATTAAAAAAACCTTTGAAAAAATTGAACAAGCACAAGTTATTTTATTGCTCGTTGATGGATCAAAACTTCTGGTAAATGACCAAAAGTTAAAAAACACAGTAATCGATTTTGAGAAAATAAAAAATAAGAATCCATTAAAGCCCTTGGTTCTTCTAGTAAATAAAGCCGATACCCTTTCTGAAACGGATAAGGAAAAAATTGCATCTCAATTAGACGAAGTAAAATACCTATCCGCAAAAACAGGTGAAGGTGTAGAAGATTTACAAAACAGCCTTTTGGAATTTGTAAATACAGGAGCACTCAGAAATAATGAAACCATTGTCACCAATACCCGCCATTACAACTCCCTTTTAAAAGCTTTAGAAGAAATAGAAAAAGTGCAGTTTGGTATGAAAGCAGAAATTTCTAGTGATTTAATGGCCATTGACGTTCGCGAAGCACTTTATCATTTAGGTGAGATTACCGGTCAAGTAACTAATGATGAGTTGTTAGGAAATATTTTCGCTAATTTTTGTATCGGGAAGTAAAAGAAGTTCACATTTATATAACTACGATTAAATTGTTAAGCTTATGAAAATCCTAAATTTATTACAATTACTATAGATTTTATTATTCCCCAGCGTTGCTTAATTCCAATTTATTAAACCAGATTAACCCCTTTACTCGTGTAGGATTCCAAAATCTTGGCAGAGGGCTCTAGCTCTGTGACTAAATCAGTTAGTGTATTAATTTCACATATTTTATAACGACTTACAGTATTTAACTTTTTACTGATGGTTAAAGCCACCAATCTTTTAGACGAATCTATCATAGCCTTCTTTAACTGCGCAATTTCCAAATCGGTTTCAGTAATTCCTTTTTCACTATCTAAATATCCCGTGCCTAAAAAACAGACATCCACAGAAATATCCGTTAAACTATTAATAGACACTCCCCCAGTAACCAATTGGGATTCCTTTGACAGCTTACCTCCTATTATGTATACTTCATGATGATGAGTTTTATTATTCAAAAGTTCAATTGCCATAGGTAAACTTGGCGTAAAAAAGGTAAGGTCCATTTTTCTAGGAATAAGTTTAGCTAGCTCCAAGTTGGTAGACCCGCCACTTATAAGAACAACATCACCATTTTTTAAAAGAGAGATGCCTTTTTTTGCAATCTTCACTTTACTATCCTGTTCAAAAATCTCCTTAGACCGATCGGAATAGGTATTGAATCCATTAGAGATTGCTCCTCCATGAACTTTTCGCAATTTCTTTAATTCATCAAGCTCTTTTATATCTCGCCTAACGGTATCCATTGACACATTTAGAATGTTGGCTAAATCTGTCAATAACACCCTATTATGTAATTGAACCTCTTCTACTATAACTTGATGTCTATCGGTTTTTTGCAAAATATATTCTTTAAAAACTATTACAAGGATATCAAATTAATAATAAACAACTAGCATTTGCAACAAAATACTGCAAAACATATACTTCATTTTAGAATACAATAAATATTTCTAGATTTAATTGCTTTGTTGCAATAAAATATTGCAAAACATAAAATATTCTGCTAGGTTTGTTAGCACAACTACTTAAAACTAATATTATGAAGAAAACCTATCATGTTCTCTCGGTGCTCTTGCTGATGCTATTTTCACTCAGTACTTATGCACAAACTTCAACAGTCTCAGGTACTGTTATTGCCGAAGACGGTCTTCCGTTGCCAGGCGCTACCATCTTATTAAAAGGAACCACTACGGGGGCTTCCACTGATTTTGATGGTAATTTCAGCATACAGCTTTCTAATGCTAATAGCAAAACACTAGTTATTAGTTACATTGGTTACAAAACAGAGGAAATTGCTCTAACGGGCATGAATCAAACTATCAATGTTACCTTGATGGAAGATTCAAATGCTTTAGACGAAGTAGTCCTAGTGGGTTCATCTGTTACCCAATCTAGAAAAAAATTGGGTAATGCCATTACTACCGTAAAGTCGGTAGAGCTAGTAAAAGCTTCACCTGCAAATATCACGACATCCTTACAAGGTAAAGTTCCTGGTGCACAAATAACACAAAATTCAGGTGATCCCGCCGGTGGTTTTTCTATTAGACTTAGAGGACCAAGTACGATCAAAGGATCTTCAGAACCTTTATACGTAGTTGACGGAGTAATTACGAGTAACTTAACTACCAATGTTACCAACTTAAATGTTGATGCGGGCGATGCTGCCCCAGGACAAAATAGAATGGTAGACATTAACCCCAACGATATTGAAAATGTCAACATCTTAAATGGTGCTGCCGCTGCTGCAATTTACGGTTCTAGAGCATCCAACGGTGTTGTGGTAATAACAACAAAAAAAGGTGGCAATTATGAAGACGGACCAGAATTTTATTTTAAATCTACTTTCAGCGTAAATACAATTCGTAAGAAACTAGATTTAAACCTCATAGGTGAAGAATTTGAAACTGTACCTAACAGTGATCTTTCTGGTAGGTTATGGCCAATTTTTGGTTTTGACCCAAATGACGGAAATGCCCTTACCACATATAGAAATTTATCAACCGATAAGTTTGAAACTACTAGATATGATTATCAAGATGAGATTTTTCAAACAGGTTTTGGTAGCGACAATTATTTCTCAACAAAAGGAGGTAATGAAAAAATGGGCTATATGGCTTCTATTGGCTATTTGACCAATGAAGGTATCATCAAAAACACCAAGTTCGATAGATTTTCTGCAAGAGTTAATTTTAATCATAAAGTAACCGATTGGATGTCTTATGACCTAGGGTTATACTATGCCAATAGTAAATCTGATGAAAAACCAGATGGTAATGTTTTTTGGAGTCCAATCAACTCCATAAATATAACCAACAACACATTCGACATCACTCAAAGAGATGCCAATGGAAATTTAATGGCTGTTGAAAATACCAGAGTAAATCCATTGACTATTATTGAAACTTTTGATATTACTCAAGATGTAAATCACTTTATCCCTAATCTACATCTTAAAATTAAGCCCACGGAAAAGTTATCCATAGATCAAATTATTGGTGTTGACACTTACAATCAAAAAGGTAACATCTATATACCAGTTTATCCTTATGAAAATGTAAACCCTGCGTATTATGACGATGGTTATATAGGTAGTGCCGAGGCGAAGGTATTTAACTGGAACTATGACATTAACATGGCATACAACACCAATATTACAGACAAATTAAACTCGGTTACAACTGCAGGATATAGTTTTCAAAGTAGTGAACTTTCTTTTGAAGGTACTCAAGGAAGAGGGTTGGATAGCAATAATGAACCTACTATTCCATTACAAACACAACCCATTGACACCAACTTGGATATTTACGGATTCTTTTTACAAGAGACCTTATCATGGGATAACAAATTGTTTTTAACACTTGCCGGTAGAATTGATGGTGCTACCAATTTTGATGTTGACGAAAGATCTAATTTCTATCCAAAAGTTTCTGGATCATACGTTCTTTCAAATGAGCCATTTTGGAATACGGAAAGTTTCTTGAATTCCGCAAGGTTAAGAGCATCATACGGTGAAGCCGGTAACTTAACTGCAATAAGCCCTTACGAAAGATATGGTAGCTATACCTCAAATGATTTCTTAGGCTCCTCAACATTACAACAAAATACCAGATTGGGTAACGAAGGATTAAAGCCTGAGCGCACCAAAGAATTTGAAATAGGTACAGACTTAAGTTTCTTTAACAACAGGGCATCATTATTATTTACCTATTACCGTCAAAACATTGAAGACTTAATTGTAAGTCGTGTATTGGCACCTTCATTAGGTGGTTCAACAAGAACAGAAAATGTTGGTACAATGCGTAATAACGGTATTGAGCTTTATGCAAAAATAACACCTATTAAAACTGATGATTTAACATGGGATCTTAATTTCAACTATAGTAGTAATAGAAACAAGGTACTAAGCACGGTAGGTGGCGATATTACTATTGAAAGTGTAACCGGTGCTCCGCCAATTGTAAGAGAAGGTGAAGCTCTGGGCGTATTCTATGGTACTTACTATGCTACAGATGACAATGGCGAATTAATATTAACAGGTGAATCTACAGATGGTAGTCCGGTTGGGGTTCCTCAACAAGAAAGAGGTGACCTTACAACCAATACACCACAGCGTGATGCAGACGGACAACCGACTGGAGATGTTTTAAGAAAAGTTATTGGTGACCCTAATCCAGACTACATCCTTGGAATTGGGACTGACCTTACATACAAGAATTTCAATTTCAGTATGCTTTGGGAAGCGGTACAGGGCTTTGATGTCTTTGATGCTGACAAAAGAACCAGACAAGGTGTAGGTGTTGGTCAATTAGCAGCGCAAGAATTAACAGGAGAGTTACCTAGAGGATATATCGCTGGTATTTATCCTATTGAAGAATTCAGAATTGAAGATGGTTCTTTTGTTAAACTTAGAGAAGTTTCTTTAGGTTATGAATTTCCGTCATTGTTCAACTCTAGTTTAGAAAATGTAAGACTTTCATTGATTGGAAGAAACCTTGTTTCTTTTGACAAATTCTTTAGCTATGACCCTGAAACAAATGCTGGAGGGCAATCAAACTTATTGCGCTCAGTGAATTTTGGTAACGTGCCAATTCCAATGACAATCTCATTATCACTAAGCGCTAACTTCTAAAAAGACAGATATGAAAAATATAGTAAAAACAATAACTATCACATTGCTCATTGCAACCACGTCTTGTAATACTGAATATTTGGATCCTAATTCTACATTAGAACCAGATGTAGTCAACAACACAGATAATCTGGTACGCCTTATCAATGGTGTTCAGCAAAGATGGAGTACAGAAAGAACCGGATTAATTTACACAGGCACACATATTTCTGGATTAAATACTGATGAATTAAGATTATTGAATCCTGGAAATCTTGGTGAAAATGAAATCTTACTTGGAGGAGATGATGTTAGCGGAAGCAATGAATTATTAATTAACACTTGGACCAATGCATTATTAACCCGAAAGGAAGCTACTACAGTGATCGATGCTGCTGATAATGTTAGCGAAAGTACTTCTGTTTCGGGTTCTTTAAAAGCCTACGGTCTATTCTATAGAGCGCTGGCTCACGGTACACTAATTCAATATTTTGAAAGCATACCACTAGAAATTGTTGAGGATGCCGATTTTATTGAACGTTCAGCTGTTTTAGATGATGTATTAGCTGACTTAAACGAAGCTAAGGGATATATTGATGCTGGTTTAGATACATCCATTACTGCAGATATCTTTACTTCTGTTGATATTGAAAATTCTGTAAATGCGCTATTAGCAAGGTTTAATTTAATGGCAGGGAATTATGACGCGGCAATTACAGCTGCCAATAATGTTGATCTTTCAGTAAAATCTACTTGGGAGTATGATGCATCTATCCCTAATCCTTTAGCATTTTGGTTTGGCTCACAAAATGTGACCCAAGCCAAAGATTTAACATTCGGTCTACCAACAGATTTATTACCCGATGAAAATGACGAGAGAATACCATTCTATATAACCGCTGAAGATTTAGAAGCCGAAACACCAAATTACCAGGTTGTAGGTTTTTGGAGTGACAATGTAGATGAAATACCAGTATATCTTCCGGGAGAAATAATGCTGATAAAAGCTGAAGCATATGCTAGAAGTAATGATTTAACAAGTGCTGTAACAGAATTGAATGCTGTGTTAACCAAAACATCCAGTTCTGACATTTATGGTTTAGGTGCAAATCTACCCGAGTATGATGGTGCTTTGGAACAATCTGCAATTCTAGATGAAATTTATAAAAATAGAAGAGTAGAATTATACTTGACCGGACTCTCTTTAGAGGACAGCAGAAGGTTTGATAGACCAGGTGCAACGGAAACGGATGCCGAAAGAAACAGGGACTATTACCCCTACCCTAATTCTGAAAGAGACAACAACACAAATACCCCCGCAAACCCTACTTCTTAGTAAGTTTAAATTCAACAACCACTATCTAAATTAGGGCAGTTTAATAACTGCCCTAATTTTTAATTAAAATTACCAATTGAAACCTACAACAATCATTCTAATTATTGCCTTTTACTTTGCTGTACTTATGATTATATCATATTTCACCTCAAAGAAAAACAGTGATGATACATTTTTTACTGGCGACAAAAAATCACCATGGTATTTAGTAGCATTCGGTATGGTGGGTGCTGGTTTATCCGGTGTCACCTTTGTGTCCTTACCTGGTATGGTGGCAAACAATAACTTCTATTTTTATCAATTTATACTCGGAAACATTGTAGGCTATTTCTTTATAGCCTTTGTATTAACTCCTTTATACTACAAACTTCAACTCGTTTCCATTTACACCTTTCTCAAAGTGAGGTTTGGAAACAATACATACAAGACAGGTTCATTGTTTTTTCTGGTATCTCAATCTTTCGGTGCGGCATTACGTTTAATGTTAGCCGCCAAAATTCTACAATATGCAGTTTTTGACTATTTCAATATTCCTTTTTATGTAACCATAATCATTATTTTGATTTTGGTGTGGCTTTACACAAACAAGTCAGGCATTAAAACAATTGTATGGACAGATACTATGCAAACTATATTTTTAATACTTGGTGCCTCAATAACCATTTATACAATAATAAACACGTTAGACTTAAGTATTACCGAATCCTTTGAACATATAACTTCCCACGAATATTTTAAAATATTCAATTGGGAATCTGATTCTGGAAATAACTTCTACAAACAATTTATAGCAGGTATTTTAGTAGCGATTGCTATGATTGGACTTGATCAAAACATGATGCAAAAAACACTCACTTGCAAAAATGTTTGGGATGCTCAAAAAAACACATTGACCTACAGTATTATTTTAGCAATGACACAATTTCTATTTATGGGTCTTGGAGTGTTAATGTATGTCTATGCAAACGAAATGGGCATACTATTACCCAAGGGCGAAAATGGATTGTTTTTAAATACCGACAACCTTTTTCCTAACCTTGCACTGAACCATCTTGGTACTTTAGCGGGTATATTCTTTATACTAGGCATCATAGCAGCTTCTTTCTCTAGTGTAGATTCCGCACTTACCGCATTGACTACTTCTTTTACCTATGATTTTTTAGATATTTCAAACAAATCAAGTAAAACAAAAAAGCAGTTAAAGAATCTAGTCATAATACTTTTCTCCTGCATAATATTCGTAATTATACTTTCCTTTTCTAATAGCAAGGGAGATGTTATTTCCTTAATATTTAAAGTTGCAGGTTACACCTATGGTCCACTGTTAGGATTATACCTTCTTGGCATGTTTTCAAAAATAAAATTAAAAGATAAATGGGTTCCTGTAATATGCTTATCCGCACCGATAATAACTTATCTACTAGGACAATTCTCAATAAACACATTCAACTTTGATTTCGGATTTATAAACATAGCAGTCAATGCAAGCTTAACCGTAATAGGGTTATTGCTTATTAAAAAATAATACTATGAATACACTTAAACCCACTACAGAACAGTCATCAAATTACGATGATTTAGAAAAAATGACCGTTAACGAATTGCTAGTTAACATGAATCAAGAAGACAAGGCCGTTCCGTTGGCCATAGAAAGAGCTATCCCTAGCATTGAACATTTTGTAGAGCAGACATTAGTTAGAATGAAAAAAGGTGGTAGACTATTCTATATAGGAGCAGGCACCAGCGGCAGATTAGGCGTTCTAGACGCCTCCGAATGTCCTCCAACATTTGGAGTTTCAGATGATTGGATTATTGGCCTTATAGCCGGTGGAGATAAGGCATTAAGAAAAGCCGTTGAAAATGCAGAAGATAATGAAGCCATGGCATGGAAAGATCTTGAGATCCATAAAATAAATGAAAACGATGTTTTGTTAGGTATAGCAGCATCTGGATCTACACCTTATGTTATTGGAGGACTTAAAGCAGCTAAAGACAATAACGTGCTTACAGGGAGTATTTCATGCAATCAAAATTCTTTAGTATCAGAAATTGCAACCTGCCCTATGGAACTAGTTGTAGGTCCAGAGTTTGTTACTGGCAGCACGAGAATGAAAGCAGGTACAGCCCAAAAGCTGGCTTTGAATATGATTTCTACTTCAATTATGATTAACCTTGGTAGAGTTAAAGGAAATAAAATGGTAGACATGCAACTATCAAACAAAAAACTAGTAGATCGCGGAACTAAAATGATAATGGAAGAATTAGGGATAAATGAAAGCCTTGCAAAATCATTATTACTAAAGCATGGTAGTGTTAGAAAGTCTATTGAGTTCTATAAACAATAAAAAGATTATGATTAATCTTAGAATAGTACTTGGAATGATATCATAGATAAAGATATTCACTTGATTATGTTTGAACGAAAGATGATTAGTACATACATTTTTTAAAACTTATTGCTTCTCTATAAGTCAAAAACGCAATAGGAATTAAGCTTCCGCTCTGTACAAAGCGAATAATCAATAACAGATTATATTTAAGACATTATTTTAGAAGTAAATTCCAAATTAAAATCAGATGAAGCATTATTATATAAAACGTAATTAACTATTTAGTATCAGAAAACTTAAACGCACTAAATCGATTTATCCAGCCATTTTCAACAATTGGTTCTGCTTTTAACATCTCACTAATTTCAACTAAATCCACTTGCGTGTTTTCGTTTTGAAACTTTATTTTAAAAGCCTCGTGTTCTTCAAATATTTTAAGAAAATCAAATAAAGCACCTTCTAAAACTTCTTTAGTATATTTTTCAATTTCACTTTTTTGACTTTTAGTCATATTACAAAAGAGATTCTCATAACCTTTTGTTTCCGCAAGATCTGATACGTCATTTTTGATAAATCCATATTGTTTATCAAATACCTCGGATATTAATATTCTTCCAAATTCATCTAAAATTTCTTGATTCGTCTTCATAATTTTATTTTTACTTTCCATGATACAGACTTCCTTCCAAACATAATACTGTCTCCTAAATTAACACCTTAAAACATAAGGATTAATTTACCGGTTTTTTCTGAAGCGAAGAATTCAAATCCAAAATTGATAACCTAAAAATAGAATTTCCTTAATTCTATCAATTCTAGATAAAGTGTACTATAATGCACTTTAAATGATTATTTCAAATAAACAAAATTTAGAATTCCAAATAGTGCATTTTAAAGCACTATTTGTTGTTAAATTGAAATATATAACTATATTTACATAAAAAAGAGCCATATAATGCACTTTGAAAGTCTAATAAATAGTATAAAAGAACGCAGAGAAATACTAAATGTAACTCAAGAAACATTAGCAGATCTTTCAGGAGTAGGATTGCGTACGCTTAAACAGTTTGAAAGTGGGAAAGGTAACCCAACAGCAGAAACTTTGAATAAGTTGGGTAATGCCCTGGGTATGGAATTGACATTCCAAATAAAAACAACAACATCTGAAGAATGAGACAAGCATTGATATTATACAAGAAAGAAGAAGCGGGCAGATTAACTCAACTTAATGATGGAAGTTTCAAATTCAGATATCTAGACGTATGGTTTCAATCAAATGACAAACCAGCTATTAGTCTTACGCTACCTAAAAATAAGCAAGAGTATAATTCAGAACATCTGTTTCCATTTTTTTATAATATGTTACCTGAAGGATCGAACAAACAAAATATATGTTTTGAATTACGTATTGATCCTGAAGACTATTTTGGTCTGTTATTGACTACAGCAAAATATGATACCATTGGAGCCATACAAATTAAAGAAATTAAACTTAACTAAATGATTATAAACAACTGTCCAAGTACTTTAAAGAAAGGTCTTGATACATACAGCAAGACCGCCTTAAATCGTTTATTCAATGGAAGAAAGGTAGGCCCTACCCTACCTTATGAATCACCTATATCAAATACCGATACCGAAGAACTTTTCAAAGAAAACAAAAAACGGTTGTCCATTTCTGGTGTACAAGAAAAATTCTCTGTATTACTAGAAAGGAACAAACTACGCCTGATAAATGAAGGAGAACAAGGTCAGTACATTTTAAAACCTATTCCCAATGTGGGAAGCAAAACAGAACAGATGCCTGCAAATGAACATCTGAGCATGCAAATAGCAAGACAAGTTTTTGGAATTGAAACAGCTGAAAATGGTTTAGTATTTTTTCAAAACGGGGACCCAGCCTATATAACCAAACGTTTTGATCTAAATGAAGACGGAACAAAATTGGCTGTAGAAGATTTTGCAACATTAGCCAAAAGGACACCACAAACCCATGGAACAGATTTTAAATATTCAGGTAACTATTTAGAAATGTTCGATCTTTTAAAACAGTATGTTCCCGCTTATCCAATAGAAGCTTTAAAATTATTTAAATTAATCCTTTTTAATTATCTCATCTCTAACGGCGATGCCCATTTTAAGAATTTCTCAATAATAGAAACATCTATGGGAGATTTTAAACTGAGTCCGGCATATGATTTGTTAAATAGTAGAATACATATTGAGGATAGAGATTTTGCTCTAGAGGATGGACTTTTACCCCTAGATAAGACAACAGGAAAAATTACTGAACAGTTTTTAAAGCTTGCAGAACTTGTAGGTATTTCAGAAAAGCAAAACAGTAAAATATTAAACGAGATCACCTCTCATGAGGATAAAGTTCTGGACTTAATTGAACTTTCATATCTTCATGAAAAAACGAAAAGAAACTATGCTCAAGCTTATCAAACAAGACTTAAAAAACTACTTAGAACCTAAGAAATAAGAATTAAAACAATTCAGCTAGTAAAACCCATTAGTCACTAAAAATGAAACAGAGTTAAAAGTATTTTTAAATTTCTCAGTGAAATTATGGAAGAATAGTTAATTTCATTTCTTGTTAAACTCAAAACGCTAATTTCCGTACACTTTTCAATACTTATTGTACCCCAATTCACCTGAGACACTATATTTATTGACATTACAATTCCTGTATCGGCAAATAACTAAATTTTAATTTTAACCATGTTCAACTTTTTTTCTAAAAAACATTTTTTAATTGATCATCTTGAAGGTTTTATTGATATACACAATCATATTTTACCAGGCATTGATGATGGCGCAAAAACTGTTGAAGATTCCATTGAATTAATAAAAGGTTTTAATGAATTTGGGGTAAATGATTTTATTTGCACCCCACATATTATGGAGAATTATTATCCTAATAATCCATCTACAATTCAAAGTTCTTTATCGTTATTGAAAAATGCTTTAAAGATGAATAATCTTGAGCACATCAATATAGAAGCTGCTGCAGAACATATGATCGATTCAGGATTTGAAACAATTTTAAATGAACATAAAGTAATGTCGGTTGCAAAAAGTTACCTTTTAATAGAGATGTCTTATTTACAAGCTTCCATTAATTTTGATAGCTCCGTTCAAAAAATTAAAACAAATGGCTTATTTCCAATTTTAGCACATCCTGAGCGATACATGTATCTTCATAATAAAATGGATAAGTATAAACATTTTAAAACCGATGGTGTGCTTCTTCAATTAAATTTGTTATCACTTGGTGATTATTACGGAAGTGAAGTGCAGAAAGTTGCATACTGGCTATTAAAGAACAATTTAATTGATTTTGCAGCCAGTGACGTCCATAAAACATCTCAGTTAAACACATTAAAAAAAATAAGCATCAAAGAAAAAACTTTGATGCTTATAAAGCCTATAATTGAAAAAACGATTTATAATTTCAGATAAAGTGGTTTAAAATTTCCACCATTTTTTAGTTGTTTTACTGTAACCATAGCCGTATTTTCCACCATATCCTAATTCATCTAGAGTAACATCATTAACTACAAAAGATATTCCTTTGAGCTTACCTTCATCGCGTAGACCTAGTGGAAACTTTACTGCAGCTTCATCAGTTACACCTGCTCTTGTAACATAAACAATATGATTAGCATATGGAGCAATCAATAAAGTATCACTTACCACCATCATTGGTGCGGTATCCACAATCACATAATCATATAATTCCGAAACCTCATCCAACAAACCTTCAACTTTAGAACTCATTAGAAGTTCTGCCGGGTTTGGTGGTATTTTACCTGAATAAATCACATCTATAGTATTATGATGTACTAGCATAGGCCTAATGATATCTTTAACCTGTATAGAATCATCCAACAAGAACTCTGTTAAACCCGCATCTTTATTTCTTGAAGTAGTTTTTAATTTATCCACTGAATCCCCTGAGAAAAATGAATACAATTTCGGATTTCTAATATCCGCACCTACCAATAAGACTTTTTTATCAGTACTGGCTAAAATCATAGATAAATTGGTAGACACAAATGTTTTACCCTCACCAGGTGTGCTTGATGTTATAAAAACAATATTATTCTTATTACTATTCGTTGCATTTTTAGTCCTAATTAAAAAATCAAGATTTGTTCTAATAATACGTAAAGCCTCTGCTAACACCGACCTATCATCATTAATAATAATTTTATTGTCTTTCTTGGTCAATCTAGGCAGCTCTCCTAAAACAGGAACATCACTAGTATAAGCTTCCAAACTATGTTTGTTATGAATTTTTGTATCCAATAAATCCTTTCCATAAATAATACCAAAAGGAACGAGTAACCCTAAAATAAATGACGCAAGATAAACGATACCATTCTTTGGCTTTACTGGCTCTTGCTGAATCAAATGAGCACTATCAATGACTTTAGATTTAGGCGCACTGGAAGCCATTGCAATTTGAGATTCTTCTCGTTTCTGCAAGAGATATAAAAATAAAGACTCTGTTGTTTGTTGCTGTCTTTCAATATCTCTTAATTGTCGAGAGTTACTAGGAGCCGAATATATTTTTGAATTTATTCGTGAAAGTTGTCCACTTAAATTATTCACCTGCATACCAAGATTCCTCTCCATACCAGACAAACTACTTTTAATTGTTCCTTTTAGACCTGCAAGTTGTTCATCCAAATTTACGATTATTGGGTTTTGCTCATCAGCACTTTTCAACAAACGTTTACGCTCTAAAGCTAATTCATTATACTTTGCCGTAGTATTTGCAATACTGGGATCTGAAAGCCCAACATTGGCAGGTAAAACTTCATAACCGTTTTCCTCAGATATAATCTGATTCATTCCACTAGCAATATTCAACTGAGTTCTAGCATTTTCTAACTCCTGTCTATTTGCTGCACTTAAATTTAATGCGATATTCGATTCATTTGCAATATCAGTAACACCCTTTGAAGTCTTAAAATCTTGAGCGTCTTGGTCTACTGAACTTAATTCTCCTGAAATCTCTTTAATTCGTTCATCAATAAAATTAGAAGTTCTATCTGCAATTATCTTTTTGTCTTCTATCCCGTTTTGATTATATTCAGATATTAATCCATTCAATATATCTAAACTTTTTTGAGGTATGGGATCAATAAGCTCTATATTTATAATATTTGACAACTCACCAGTTGTGGTTATAAGTGTATTAGTTTGATAAGCCTCTGCCATTTTAAAAACAGGGATTAGTTCAATATGAAACCTTTTCCCTACAAATTGTTTAAGAAACTCTGTTTTTGGTGTCAGAACCATATCACCAATTGGTGTCTCTATATTCTTACCGTAAGAATATATTTTTACAGGACCATCTTCCGTGAAATTAAACCCAAAGTTATTAGTATCGTGAATATCTACATAAAAATCCAATTGTGAATTGTTGACTATAGAATCATTAGCAATAAAATTAACATTGAAAGGTCTTCTTCTATATATTTCAGAAGTCTTGACATTACCTAAGACATTATATTTTATATTTAACTTCAAATCCCTTACTACTTCAATAAAATTAGATCTAGAATTCAAAATTTCAATTTCATCTTCAACTTTATTTTTACCACCAATACCCAAAATATCCAAATCACTAAAAGCAGCTAACTCGGATGATGCATTTTTTTCCTCAATTATATGAATTTTTGCTTGTCCAGCATATTGTGGCGTAGCATATCTTAAATATATGGAAGCCAATAAAATTGCGATTACCGCACCGATTAAAAACCATTTCCACTTTTTGGTATAAATATTAAGTATTTCACTTAAATTTTGACCATTATTCAAACTTTCATTCATAAGACAATTGTAAAATTGAAATTATTAAACACTATTAGTTTCTAGTTAAAACTAAAACAGTAGATGTAATTAGAACAGAGGCTATAGATACCCAAATGGTGGCTCTATTGTCCAAGGCAGATGCTGTGATTGCTGACTTATTTGGTTCAACATAAACTACATCGTTCTGCGTTAAATAATAAACAGGTGAATCCAATGCTTCCTTACTAGTAAGATTTATCCTATGATAGACTTTAGTTCCGTCAAAATCACGTATGACCAAAATATTATCCCTTTTACCTTTTATGGTTAAATCATTTGCAAGCCCTAATGCTTCCAAAATTGTTATCTGTTCCCCTATTACAGGGTAAGTACCTGGAGATTTAACTTCTCCTAAAATAGTTACAGTAAAATTCTTAAGTCGAATATTAATGATTGGATCTTTTAAGTAATTGCTTAATTTCTCTTTCAACAATTCCTTTGTTTTCTCAGCCGTTAGCCCAGCAATTTTCACCTGACCAATTACCGGAAAATCAATATTACCACTTTTATCAACAATATAATCTAACTGTTCTGCTCTCATACCGCCCTCATCAATTCCTCCAACTAAATTGAATGGCATACTTGCCTGCGGGTCTAATGTAGAAACATTAATCGATACCACATCGTCCACCTTAAATGTTTGTGAATGATTATTTTCACCAACCTTAGTCTCGTAATCTCCTACCCCTTGAAAATAAACAACATCTTTATGAGAAGCACAAGAGTGCAGCATAACAATAGATATTGATAATAAAAAAAATTTAAATAAGTTTACTTTTAAATGTTTCATTAATGTCTAATTTAAGATGGAGTTTATGATTTTACTACTTTTAGTTTTTGTTCTGGACTTTGATTAGAATCAACTTTATCAAAATCGCATAATTCAGAGTTTTTTGATATGTATTCAGGAACTATTTCCTTCATTAATTTTACCGTATTACCACTAAAAAACATATTCGTTATACACAATTCATCAATTTTCGATCTCACTTTCGCGTATTCCACATCACGAACTTTACTAATCTTTATTTTTTGATGATACGTTGGCAATGTATTCTCCCCGTTGGCTAAAAGCTCTTCATATAACTTTTCTCCTGGTCTCAAACCAGTAATTTTAATATCAATATCTTCTGGGTATCGTAAACCAGAAAGTTTTATCATGTTTTTGGCTAAATCATAAATCTTAACGGATTCACCCATATCAAAAATAAAAATTTCACCACCTTCTCCCATGGCTCCAGCTTCTAGTACTAACTGAGAAGCTTCGGGAATCGTCATAAAATATCGGGTAATATCCTTATGCGTCAGAGTTAAAGGCCCTCCTTTTTCAATTTGTTTTCTAAATAAAGGAATCACGGATCCATTAGAGCCTAAAACATTTCCAAATCTGGTTGTAATAAATTTAGTTTTATTTTCCTTTTGCATGCAACTAATATACATCTCGGCAATGCGCTTTGTTGCCCCCATTACATTGGTCGGGTTAACCGCTTTGTCCGTGGATACAAAAACAAATTTCTCCACGTTATGCAAAATGGATAAGTCCGCAACATTCTTTGTTCCTCCAACATTTATTTTAATTGCCTCGTATGAATTGTATTCCATTAAGGGTACATGCTTGTAAGCAGCTGCATGAAATACTACATTAGGTTTATGCTCACCGAACAAGGCATTCATTCTATTTTTATCTCTTATATCCGTAACAATTGGAATAAAATTATGAAAACCGTTTTGTTTTAATTCCTGTTGTAAATCATATAAGGCAGATTCTGCCGAATCAATAACAATTAAAGATTTATAATCGTAGTTACAAATCTGGCGTACAATTTCACTTCCAATAGACCCAGCACCACCAGTCACCATTACCGATTTATTCATCAGCTCCATGGCAATTTTACTATTTTTAATTGTAATTGGAGCACGATCCAACAAATCTTCAATCTGAACTTGTTTAATTTGCGAAACTTTTAATTCTCCGTTTATCCAATCTTCTATCGGAGGCACTATTTTTACCACTATAGGTAAATCAACCAAGCCTTCTACCGTCTTTCTTAATTTCACAGAATCAATATTCTGTATTGAAAATATAATTTCAGATATATTATTCTTGACAATAAATGCTTCTGTCAAAGTTCTTCTTGCAAATACGGGAACTCCATTTATATTCTTTCCAATTTTTTTCGCATCTCTATCAATATAACCTATAACCTTATATCTACTTTTAGCATTGTTAGCTATTGCTCCATGGGTTAATACACCAGAATCACCGGCTCCATAAATTAATATATTCTTAGATACCTTAATATTACTATTCATTTTGTTGTAAAATGATTTAAAAACAAAACGTGAAGCTGCAAGACCTACGAACGTAATTAAACTGTTAATAATAATAATGGATAATGGAATTGTAAATTGGCTTAGAATATTCATTTGCCCATTAACCATTACAACAAATATGACCAAAATACTAAAAAGACAAACCGCATTAAAAATATTATAAACATCTCTGACTCCCGTATGACGGACAACTCCTTTATATGAGCCAACAATCAAAAATGCTAATAATGAAGTAACAGCTACAAGTGGTATTTGCACTAATAAGTTCTTAACTTCAAAATTCAAGGTTAAATTAAATCGTATAAAATAAGATAAGATAAAAGAAAAAATTACCGTTATCAGGTCAATACATAACACAAGCCATTTAGAAGCATATCGCTGTGCACTATAATTAAGATATTTCTGTATCATGATAAAACGTTTTTGATAGTTGTTACTACGCGATCCAAATCTTCTTTAGTTAAGTTAGACCCGCTAGGTAAACAAAGCCCTCTTTCAAACAATGATTCTGAAGTACCATCTACATAATGTTGATTTCCATTAAAAATAGGTTGCAAATGTAAAGGTTTCCATAAAGGTCTAGATTCTATATTCTCATCTAAAAGGCTCATTCTAAGCTTTTCCCTAATTTCAAATGATGGCGTTAAGATACAACTTAACCACCTATTCGAAAAATAACCCTCCGGTTCCCCTAGAAATTCTAATTGAGAAAATTCCTCAAGAGAATCCGTGTAAAATTGATAATTAGCCCTACGAGCATTTACTCGATCATCCAAAACTTCCATTTGACCTCTTCCTATACCAGCTAAAACATTACTCATCCTATAATTATAACCTATATTAGAATGCTGATAATGAGGTGCATCGTCCCTAGCTTGCGTTGCTAAAAACACAGCTCTCTCTACAAACTCTTTATTTTTAGAAACTAATGCTCCTCCTCCTGATGTTGTAATAATTTTATTACCGTTAAAAGATAGAATACCTATATCTCCGAAAGTGCCACAAGGTATTCCTTTATAAATACTTCCCAATGCCTCTGCACTATCTTCTAGAATAGGAATCTGAAATTCATCCGCCACCGTCCGTATTTCGGCAATTTTATACGGCATCCCGTATAAGTGAACAGCTATTATTGCTTTAGGCTTTTTACCTTTTTCAATTCCATTTTCTATAGCCTTACGCAATAAAGCAGGCGATATATTCCAAGTTTCCAATTCACTATCAACAAAAACAGGAGAAGCTCCTACATAAGTAATTGGATTTGCAGATGCCGAAAAAGTAAAGCTTTGACAAATGACATCGTCTCCTTTACCAACACCTAAAAGCTCAAGACCTAAATGAATTGCTGCTGTACCTGCACTTAATGCAGCTACATGAACATCATTTCCTAGTGTATTCCCAATAGATTGCTCAAAAGCATTTACATTGGGACCCAAAGGAGCTATCCAGTTAGTCTCAAATGCTTCATTTACATATTTTTGCTCAGAACCTCCCATATGCGGAGAAGAAAGCCAAATTTTAGTAGGTGTAGATACGGTTTTCAATAGTTGTCAATTTAGGGTTACAAATTTTAGAAGTCAAAATTAACTATACATTTTCTGAAAACAACGAATAATATATATATTTCGTTTAATATGTGTAAATTATCGGTCAAAGTAAAAATGTTCATCCTTTAATCGTAGCTAAAGGTTTTTGAACCCTGTAAATAACGAGTTCATCTAAAATATATTTCTTTATAGCGCGTTATTTTTTAATCTTTGCTTTTTTAAATCCTATATACAATTAATGAAAAAGATTACAAAAATATGTTGTATTGGTGCCGGCTATGTGGGCGGACCTACTATGTCGGTTATTGCCAAACAATGCCCAGAAATAAAAGTAACGGTTGTTGATATTAACAAAGCTCGTATTGACCAATGGAATACAGATGACTTAGACCAACTTCCAATTTACGAGCCCGGGTTAAAAGAGATTGTAAAAGAAACAAGAGGTAAAAACCTTTTCTTTTCTACAGAAGTAGACAAGGCAATTGATGAAGCAGAAATGATTTTCATCTCTGTAAACACTCCTACAAAGACATATGGTAAAGGGAAAGGGCAGGCTGCTGACCTTAAATTTATTGAGCTTTGCGCTCGCAATATTGCCAAGGTTGCAAAAGATGATAAAATCGTTGTGGAAAAATCAACATTACCAGTTAGAACTGCACAAGCTATTCAAAATATTTTAGACAATACTGGAAATTCCGTCAAATTTGAAATATTATCAAATCCTGAGTTCTTAGCTGAAGGTACAGCCATAGAGGACCTTTTGAATGCTGACCGAGTACTTATTGGAGGTAACGACACTGCAGCTGGACAAGCTGCCAAAGATGCACTTAGTGCTGTTTATGAACATTGGCTTCCAAAAGAACGCATTTTACAAACAAACGTTTGGTCATCAGAGTTATCAAAGCTTGTTGCCAATGCATTTTTAGCCCAACGAGTTTCTTCTATTAACACAATATCTGCACTTTGCGAAAAAACAGATGCCAACATTCAGGAAATATCAAGAGCTATAGGCTTTGATAGCCGTATAGGTTCTAAATTCCTAAATGCATCTGTTGGCTTTGGTGGATCTTGTTTTCAAAAAGATATTTTAAACCTAGTATATATTGCAAGGTCTTACGGATTAGATGAAGTCGCCGATTATTGGGAGCAAGTTATTATCGCTAATGATTATCAAAAGAGTCGTTTTGCAGAAAATATCATATCAACCCTTTACAACACTATATCTGGTAAAAAAATCATCATATACGGTTGGGCGTTTAAAAAAGACACCAATGACACTAGGGAGTCCGCTGCCATTGCAATAGCAGATGCTTTATTAGAAGAGCGTGCAGAAATTATCGTCTATGACCCAAAAGTATCGGAAGAACGTATCTATGCTGATTTAGATTATTTAGGCACTAGATCTCCAGAGGAAAACAGACGTTTATTGAAAGTCACTAAAAATCCAATGGAAGCTACTCAAGATGCCCATGCCATTGCAATTTTAACCGAATGGGATGAATTTAAAAGTTATGATTGGAAAACCATCTACGAACAAATGTTAAAGCCGGCATTTGTTTTTGATGGCAGACGTTTATTGGATACTAATAATATGGAATCCATTGGCTTTAATTATTATAAAATAGGCCAATCATGAAAATTTTAGTAACCGGTGCCGCTGGCTTTATCGGCTTTTTTGTTGCAAAATCGCTAGTAGAGAAAGGGCATACGGTGGTTGGCTTAGATAATATTAATGACTATTATGATGTCAACCTTAAATATGCTAGATTAAACGAACTTGGTATAACCAAAGAAAAAGCCGAAATTTTTAATGCTTTAAGCCCAAGTAATACTACTAAATCATTTTCTTTTATACGACTGACACTTGAAGATAGAGACAATTTACCTCGACTCTTCAATGCTCAAAATTTTGATGTGGTATGTAATTTAGCCGCCCAAGCAGGGGTTCGTTACAGTTTAGAAAATCCAGAAGCTTATGTAGATAGTAATTTGGTTGGATTTCTAAACATTTTAGAATGTTGTCGTAATTTTAAAATTAAACATCTAGTATACGCCAGTAGTTCAAGTGTTTATGGTTTAAATGAAAAAATTCCATTCGAAACAACCGATACTGTGGACAACCCCGTAAGTTTATATGCTGCCACAAAAAAAAGTAATGAATTAATGGCTCATGCATACAGTCATTTGTACGGATTTAAAACGACTGGTTTACGATTTTTTACCGTTTATGGCCCTTGGGGAAGACCAGATATGGCTATGTTTCTATTTACCGATGCTATTGTTAACAACAAACCCATTAAAGTTTTTAATAACGGAAAATTAGAACGCGATTTTACTTATATAGACGATATTACGGAAGGTGTTGTCCGCATAATACAAAAGCCGGTTGTAGAAAAATCAGGAATTAAAGGTGAATTTAAAATTTACAATATTGGCAATAGCAAATCTGTAAAATTAATGGATTTTATCACTGCTATTGAAGAAAGTTTAGGTGGTGTAGCAAAAAAAGACATGTACCCCATGCAACCGGGTGATGTTGAAAAAACCTGGGCCAATGTAGACGATTTGATTAAAGATTATGACTATCGCCCCAATACACCTATTAAAAAAGGTGTTCAGCAATTTGTAGAGTGGTATAAGAATTTTTACATCTCTTAGCACAATATTGGTACAACTTGCTTGTTATTGATGTAACAAAGTATTTCTCTAAAAAAGAACTGAAAAACACAAAAACCATACATGAGTTTATATAACCTTAAATCAAATTTTCACATCTTAGTAACAGGTGGTGCCGGCTTTATTGGTTCCAACTTGTGCAACGAGTTAATTCAAAACGGAAACCAAGTAATTTGTTTAGATAATTTTGCAACTGGAAAGCGCAAAAACTTGGCTTCAATAGTAAATCATCAAAATTTCACTTTAATTGAAGGTGACATCAGAAACTTGAGCGATTGTCAAAAGGCTTGTGACGGAGTAGACTATATTTTACACCAAGCAGCTTTAGGATCCGTTCCAAGGTCTATTAATGACCCTATAACCAGTAATAACGTTAACGTTTCAGGATTTTTAAATATGCTAGTGGCTGCTAGAGATGCTAAAGTAAAGCGTTTTATTTATGCCGCTAGTTCTTCAACTTATGGAGATTCTACCAATATGCCCAAAGTAGAGGATATTATAGGCAAACCACTCTCCCCGTATGCCATAACAAAATATGTAAATGAATTATATGCCGATGTCTTTAGCAAAACTTATGGTATGGAAACCATTGGTTTACGCTATTTTAATGTCTTCGGAAGAAAGCAAGACCCTAAGGGTGCCTATGCAGCAGTAATTCCAAAATTTGTAATGCAATTGATGAAACATGAATCTCCCGTTATTAATGGCGATGGTTCATTTTCCAGAGACTTCACCTATATAGACAATGTCATACAAATGAATATTCGCGCAATTGTCTGCGACAACCAAAATGCAATGAATACCGTATATAATACAGCTTATGGTGAACGTACAGACTTAAATGAACTTACCGAACTGTTAAAAGAGTACTTAGGTGAATTTGACCCTAAAATAAAAGAAGTAAAAAATGTGTATGGACCAACAAGAGCAGGAGATGTACCACATTCTTTAGCCTCAGTTGACAAAGCCAAAGCGTTATTACATTATGACCCTCAGTATGACATTAAAACCGGATTAAAAGAAGCGGTGAAGTGGTATTGGGAAAATTTGAAATAAAATACGCTAGGAGTTAAAAATATAAATACTATGGTTGCTTTTCGCAACCTTACTAATAAATTTAGGTTACTGATAATAACCGAAGTAATAAGAATATGAAAGATATAAAAATTGCCATTATTGGTTTAGGGTATGTAGGCTTGCCACTTGCTAGATTATTTGCAACAAAATATCCTGTTATCGGTTTTGATATTAATAAAGACCGTATAGCTGAACTTAGAAAAGGTCATGATAGTACCTTAGAAGTAGAAGATGACATTTTACAAGCTGTACTCAAAGATGGACCAAAAATGGAGACCGGTCTATTTTGCAGTAATCAATTAGAAGATATTGCAGACTGTAATTATTATATTGTTACCGTACCTACACCAGTAGACAGCACCAATAGACCAATTTTGACCCCACTGTATAAAGCTTCTGAAACTGTTAGTAAAGTATTAAAGAAAGGAGATACCGTTATTTATGAATCTACAGTATATCCTGGGGTTACAGAAGATGAATGTATCCCTGTCTTGGAAAAAGAAAGTGGTCTGGTATATAACAAAGATTTTTTTGCCGGTTATTCCCCGGAACGGATCAATCCTGGCGACAAAGAACATACCGTAGAAAAAATATTAAAAGTCACCTCTGGTTCCACACCGGAAATTGGCAAAAAAGTAGATGAGCTATATGCCTCGGTAATTACCGCCGGCACCCATTTGGCACCGACCATTAAAGTAGCGGAAGCTGCTAAGGTTATTGAAAACTCACAACGTGATATTAATATCGCCTTTGTCAACGAATTGGCTAAAATTTTCAATCTTATGGGAATTGACACCCACGATGTCTTAGAAGCCGCAGGTACAAAATGGAACTTTTTACCTTTTAAACCAGGTTTGGTAGGTGGTCACTGTATTGGTGTTGACCCTTATTACTTAGCCCAAAAAGCACAAGAATTTGGTTACCATCCAGAAATTATCTTGGCCGGTAGACGTATGAATGATACTATGGGTAAATATGTATCTTCAGAAGTTGTAAAATTAATGGTACAAAAAGACATCAAAATTAAAGGAAGTAAAATATTGGTACTAGGAATAACCTTTAAAGAAAATTGTCCTGACGTTAGAAACACAAAAGCGGTAGACGTTATAAACAATCTAAAATCTTATGGCACCGCTGTTACTATTTATGATCCTTGGGCCTCAAAAGCCGAAGTTGAACATGAGTACAAAATGAACATTGTCAATGATATTCCTTCTGAAAAGTTTGATGCTATAGTATTGACCGTGGCCCACCAACAATTTCTAAATATTGATTTCACCAACTTATTGACTGACAACGGAATTATATATGACGTTAAAGGAATACTAACCGGTAAGGTTGACGGTAGATTGTAAACTCCATTTTATTAACAACGCTGCAAAAAATCAAGCAATGCTATAGTATTTAACATAGCATTGCTTTTTTTTTAATACAAAAGCACACCACCATATATTTTACCTTTCAAAATCCCCCCTCACTTCTAATCATCTGCTTTTATTGCTGTTGAACTAATTTTTATTTTCGTATTAAAATTACTACATAGTTTTACGTAAAATTTGAATAGTTTAAAAGAAAATAGTTTTTTTTAAAGTTAGAGTTCCAGCTCGCTAAAAATGTTATATCACACTAAACCAATATCCATGAACAATGTAAAAATATCTGAAACATTGATTTCAACCCCATCAGAATTGGCTAAAGAAATTTGCTCTACGGCAATTAGCAACAGAGACGTTACAGAGTCCGAGAGAAAATTAGCACCATCAATTATAGAAGAACTCAAAAGCCACCAGTTATTTAAAATGGCCCTTTCTAAACATCTGGGAGGATGGGAAGGCAACCCTGTTGAAACTTTAAAAGTGTATGAAACTTTGGCTAGTGCAGAAACGTCTGTTGCTTGGATTGTATGGAACAATCATTTGGCTTGTACCTTTGGACGATTTCTAAATTCTGAAAGTTTGAATGAAATCTACAAAAATCCAAATGATGTTTATGCTAATTCTACTAGACCAGAAGGTGTTGCAAAAATAATTGAAGGTGGTTACATGGTATCTGGCAGGTGGAGCTTAGTTTCCGGATGTGAACTTGCAGATTGGTTTGTATTGCGCTGTTTGGTAACCGGCGGGGATCTCCCTAACCAATTAGGACCCGGTGCAAAATTAAAGCTAATGTATGTCCCTAAAGATAAAGTAAAGGTAATAGACACTTGGAACGTTGGCGGATTAAGAGGTACCGGAAGTCATGATATCGAAATTGAAGAAACATTTGTAAAAGACAGCTACGCTGTTGATTTTGAAAGTCATGTTGAAAATGATAGTGCTTACAATAGACTTCCTATTGGGGCAATCAATTCCTCGGGATGTGCAGCTATGGCCTTAGGTCTGTTAAAGGGCGCCATAGATGAACTTACCAAAATGTGTTTAGAAAGGGTTACTCCGGGTAAAAACCCAGACTTACGTGATAGACTTACGGTACAAATGGCGTTAGCTAAGGCAAAAACAATTTTAGCTGCTCATAGAACACAGTTACATCATGCGGTCAATATAATATGGGAAGAATCTTTAAAAGAAAACTCCTTTACTGATGTACAATTAGCAGATGTGTGGGCTGCATCTTATGAAGCGGCAACCGCAGCAAGAACTATGGTTTCTGAAATTTATGCCGTAGCGGGTACATCCTCATTGTATTCCAAATTCAGGATAGAAAGAATTCACAGGGATATTTATGCGGTTTTACAACATGGCATTATCCAACCTCATTGGATGAACCAAGCCGGTATGGCTTATGTAGGCTTAAAACCTACAGCGGCAATGTTTAGGATTTAACACCATACTAAAGACCGATTTTCTAAATAAAAAATTGTGATTTTAAGGTTTATCTATATTCAATTAAAAAACCTAGACTCAAATTAATTAAAAACACACATCTTATGATAGAGACAATTGAACACAAAGAAAAATGGGTTGAACAATTGGCCAAAATCGGCAATACTGATTTTTACTTTACATATGATTATCATCATTTATCTAAAAGCGAAGGTGAACAGCCAATTCTGTTGAAATACACTCAAGGCAACCAAAGTATCTTGTTACCCCTACTCTTAAGAAATATTTCAGGTACCGAATATAAAGACGCCATTTCCGTTTATGGCTATGCTGGTATATTAACTAATGATAATAGTTCAAATATCAATGCATCAGAATTTCAAAAGAGCCTTAAAGCATTTTTTGTCGAGAAAAACATAGTATCAGTATTTTCTAGGTTACATCCTTTTATGGACGCTCAAGAAGATTTACTAGAAGGTTTAGGAGAAATTACAGAGCAAGGGATGGTAGTTTATTTAGATCTTACATTACCTATTGATGTTCAGAGAGCTAATTTTAACAGAAGGCTAAAAACGTACTTAAACAAGGCTAGAAAAGTTTGTACCGTTATTGAAGGCAATCACAAAGAAGATTTAAAAAAATTCATAGAATTGTATCATGAAAACATGAGGCGTGTAGATGCCACCGATAGTTACTTTTTTAATGAAGAATATTTTGAGCGTATTATGGCCAGTAAAGACTATACCCCTCAACTAATGATCTGTAAGGACAATGAGACCCAGAAAACTATAGGTGGTGCAATTTTTATTAAAAAGGACAATATTGTACAATATCACCTATCTGGTTTAGATGCTGACTTTTTTGATTTAAATCCCATAAAACTTATTATAGATGAAATGCGGCTAAAATCAGTTGAAGAAGGATACACTTATTTAAACCTTGGTGGAGGAAGAGGCGGCAGCAATGAAGATTCTCTTTTCAGATTTAAAAGCGGATTTTCCAAAGATTTCAAAAACTTTAAATTATGGAAATTTGTAGTCAATGAAGAAGCATACGAAAAACTAACTATAGACCATTTAAATAAGTATCCTGGAATTGACAAAAATGACATTTCATTTTTTCCAAAATATAGAGCAGTAATCCAAAATATGGACATTGCAGTATAATCTTATTATTTTTAACATAAAGGCGTTTCTATTTTTAGGGACGCCTTTTTATTTATACAGATTTTGGTGTTAAAATAGCTCCACTACAAGTTTACGATAAATTTACATACTGGAATAAAATGTTAAAAAAAACTGCTTTTTATCGATTTTGAATATTTTTTTAATCCAAAAGATAAACTTCGTCCGTATAATTGAGGAACAATTGATGTATTTCAACGAATAAAATGTTTATTTCATCGTTATTCTAAAAAAAAGAAATATTTTTAAATTCCTAAATCTTAAGTAATTAAACACTTTTAACCCATTATGCGAAACCTACAAATTACTACACGCATGGCAGCCCTACTGTGTCTTGTTTTCATTTTTCACTCTTGCAGTAAAGATGCCGATTTATTATCTGAGTATGTTATTACTAAAAGTGATAACGCTACTAACCTACAAACCTATGTTGTTAATGATGTATTTTACATTGAAAATAGCACCCATATTGTTTTAGATGTCTTAAACAATGACAATTTTGATGAATTAAGCCATGTATCTATCACTAATACTTCCACAGCCCAGAACGGAACTATTGTAATTAATAGTGATAATACCCTAACGTATACTCCTAAGGAAGAAGTAACCGCAACAGAAGAGTTTGAAGACACTTTTACATATACTGCAGAAGAAGTTGATGAAGAAGGTACGGTTACAGAAGAAGAGGCAATAGTTACGGTAAGTAATGATGACTCTATTTTTGAAGACACCCATAGAAACCCCACTCAAATAAGTGAAGATGTTAAAGAATGGCAGGAAAAATTTGATGTAGAATGGAATCGAGCAAAAAGTTTTTATACCAGCCAAACGAGTGGTCCAGAAGTTAGTGGTCAAAGGCGATATTACGATTTTAGGGTTATTGATGGATTAATTTATATGTTTCAAGCAACTGGAGACATTAAATATATCGAGAATTTTTTCTGGTATGTTGACCGCATAAAAGGATTAGCTCAACCCAGCACTTCTCATAATGACGGATATTATGATTGGGAAGTTCCTAGCGGAAATGATAAAATTGCAAATCAATTATACGACGGACATGGATTGCGAAATATCTTCAAAATGCTATGGCTATTAAAAAAATATCCCGAAATAAGAAGTAAATCAAATTTTCAGGAAAAATACGATGAATATGTTCCATGGTTCACTCGTAATCTTTGGGAAAAATGGGCGTCTAGGGGTGTAAATAAAATTATCCGAAGTAAAACACATATGGCATCACATATGTCATCAAATACAGCTCTATATCTTTATCTGTTGGAAGACGATGTTGAAAAAAGCAATGAATATTTAGGTTGGGTACAAGCCTTCAATAATAATTTATCATCAAAGTCTAATAGCTATAATGGCGGCTTTAGAAATCAATTAAGGTTAAATGATCCACATGACGGGTATGTTTGGTCTGGAACTTGGGGCAACATGAATGGAGCAAATGATTTAACCCATGCCAATGCTGAAATACAGGCCGTAATAAATCAATACGAACATAGTATTGAGTGGAGTGACGCTGATATTGATTTGTTTGTAAAAACTGTTAATCATATTATCGATAAAGCAACTACTGATGATTTAATTGATGTTCCATTCTATATTGATTTGAGCGATAATAATGAAAATGTAAGAACCTTTTCTTACGGTTGGGCAATGTTAGGTCGATTTGATGAGGCTACACAGTTAAAATTAAAGAAGTTTTCTATTAAAAAAAATCAAGATAGCTATTATTATAATGTTTACTTAGGAATTATGGCTTTTAATAGGTCTTATTTAAATGAATCAGTTGTTTATCCAGAATAGAAATTGGATTATATAACCTATTAGATCGTAATTTAAAATCCTTGGGTAATATATGTACAGATTTGATGAAGAATTTAAATTATTCATCAAATCTGACCTAAATGACCTCATCCCTTTAAACTAGACAGTTTAGAAGTAGAGAATGTTGGGCAAATAAATGTTTAACTTCAGACAAGTATTTGCTTATGAAACAATCAAAGTATTCGGCAGCGCATATACGATTTGCGATTAAAAAGGTAGAGACGGGCACCCATATCCAATAGGTGTGCCGTAAGATATGAATCAGGGAGATCATTTTTTTTCAATTGGAAAAAGAAATATAGAGGGCTCGGTATTTCTAAACTACGTAGGTTGAAGAGCCTCGAGAAAGATAATTCACAGTTGAATAAACTGGTCGTCGACCTTAGCCTGGACAAACAGATTTTGCAGAACGTACTGAAAAAAAAGTTCTGAGACCATCCGGAAAACGCGGGATGGTCAATAACATCAGGACGGAGTACAACATCTGCATCCAGAATTGCTGCAAGCTTGTCTTTCTGCACAAAAGCGTGTTCTATTGCAAGACCAAGGGGAGAAACGATTAACTGTGGCGCAAGTAGATTAATGAAATAGCTTCCGTAAGGGTACGTTATGGGTTCTAGCGCATCCATGTTCTTTTAAAAAGGAAAGGTTTTGAACAACCACAAGCGCATTTACAGGGTCTATTTCAAGGTAGTATTGAACTTGAGTAATAAGCAGCACAGGCATAACCCTTCTGCCACAAATAGGCAAACAAATGAAGGCAATTCCTGCAGTTTAATCGAGTACATCCTGGAGTATGGATTTTGGCTCTAACCAGCTTTACAACGGCAGTAAGCTCCAGGGCTTGACCGTAGTGGATAATCATAGTAGAAAATGCCTTGCCATCCATGCAGGCAAATTCTTTAATGGAAGTGATGTATTACATACAGGTCATAGAAATCGTTACCTTTGGAGGCGAAGTGCTTCCAAAACGCATAAAAGTGGACCTCGGAAGCGAGTTAATCAGCAAGGTATTGGATAGATGGGCTTATGAAAATAAAGTGGAACTGGATTTCTCAGGACCTGGAAAACCTAAGAATAATCGGTTTACCGAAAGTTTCAACGGTTCGTTCAGGGACGAATGCCTGAACGCCAATTGATTTTTTTCCTCGGAAGATACACAGGAAAAGTTAGATATTTGGAGAGAAGACTATAATGGATTTAGACCGTACAGCTCGTTGGGGGACATGTCCCCCGACGAGTAATCGAAATGATTGAAAATAGCCCGGATTCTCTAGTTACGACCACTACCTAATTATGGGAGGAGGTCAGAAGCCTATAAAAAGGGGAAGCCTGCAATACAATCTATTTTAGGTCAATTTAATAATAAAATTTCTAGTTAAAAATATAACCATATCTTATTGGTTTATTTTAAATATCTTATTGATCATCTGAAATATAGGGTCAAAATCGTTTATTTTAAAATTGAAAATTTGTCTCAAAGGAATATCAACTTCCTTGCTATATATAATTATAAAGATTATTGCAGCAAAAGAATAGCTAATTGTTGACGACATTGCTGCACCGTCACTACCAAATTTTGGAATAAGGTAAAGATTTAACAAGACATTGATAATCAAACCTGGAAGCATTGCTTTAATAGCAACCCAAGGTTTCCCTTTCCCATGTAAATCAGTATTGAGAATTTTATAAAATGTAAGTAATAATACACCCGGCACTAAAATCATTAAAACACTTGAACTTTCCGCAAAAGCCTTACCGTAAAATAACGTAACAATGAAGTTCGATAGTAATTCCAACACTAATCCTGCAACACCAATAATTACCAAAGAAATTCTTAATAGTTGTACTACTTTAAGGGAGAAAACTTTATCATCTTTTGAAATGGCACTTCTAGCAAAAACAACTGTATTAAACAACATGGGTATTTGCCATAAATATTCTGTTATCACCGCGCCTTTTGTATAAATACCTACCTCAAAAGAAGTGCTTAATTGATTTAGCAAAATAATATCAATTTGATAATGTAATTTAACAATCACCAATGAAATAGCATAGACAGAACCTAATTGTAACATTTGTTTAATTACAGACCAATTAGGGATACCTTTAAAATATTTAAAAAGATCACTTTTAAATAAAAGAACAATAAAAATAAAAACTGGACCTCCTAAATAAGCATAAAAGAATCCTTTAATACCAAAATCAAAAATTACTAAAAAAACAACTGTCAATAATAAAGTTATAACATAAGGTATCCAGCTGATTTTATTAAAAATATCAATTTGATTTTTACCTAAATAGACACCTGAATTATAAGTATTTAACAACGTAAATGGTATAGGAAGTATCGCTAAAAGAATCAACCAATAATCCTTTTCTAGATTTGAAAAATAATATAATAGTATAAAACAAGAAATAACACTAAACATAGTTGTAAAACACCAAATAAAACCAATAGCTTTTTTAATTTGATTTTCTGCTATTAACCCCTTGCCTAAAAAATAAGTTGAAGCATTTGAAATCCCTAAAGAACTAAAAATTAAAAACATAGAAGGATACACTAATATGGATGCTATGATACCATTATTTTCTGGCCCTAAGGTTCGAGCAACAATTACTGAATTCAATACTCCACTAATGATAATTAGGAATTTTGAAAAACCAACTTTAGATATATCCTTTAAAAATGTTGCCATATAATATTTCAGCTCTGTTGTAAAATAACAGATAAGTTTTAGTGTACTTTTATACTATTGTTTTTTGAAACAGGATTGTTCACAACCAATGCAGAACTCAATAATAATGCAAAGAAAAACCAAAAGAGCATCATATTTATACCGCCACCGACTTTCATTAAATTAATAACAATCATAAAGAATAATATAAGATATGTAACATTACGTGTCTCCTTATATGAATTATACAAGCCCAAAAATACTCTATAAATGAAAAGAATATAAAATAAAAAACCTATAACTCCAGTCGTGACTAATACATATAGAAATATATTGTGTGGGTATAAAAAATGCCCTGTATGCTTATACATTTCCGGAAAAATACCCGTAAATCCTACACCAATTATAGGATGTTTTTGAAATATTTCAAAAGCTCCTTCCCACAATTCATTACGACCAATATCACCACTCTCCAAACTATTCTCTAATCTTTTCTGAAGTAATTCATTACTTTGAAGTACTAAATTATATAGAAGTCCTGATAAAAATATACCAATAACAAATATGCTTATTTTTTTCAAAGGTGTCATTTTCTTGAATGCTAAAATCAATATAAATCCTATAAAAATAGATAAAAAAGCACCTCTCGATCCAGATGCTAATATCAAAGTTATCGAAGCAGGAATCACTAAATTAAATGGATTAAATAATTTTTTTGTTGAAAAAGGTCCCGAAAAAAGCCGTCCAAGAACTACAATTAAGGCCATAATTGCCTTAATACCAATAATATTAGGATTTTCTTTAAAAATTAAAACACGACCTTGAAAAAAAGTAACTCCTATACCAAGTGTAAATAAAACAAACATTACTATAATACTTAATAAATAAGTATTAAAAGCAATTTTTATTAATTCCGGTTTATTATATAAATGATTTGTTATTAATAGCATGAGAAAAATAAGCAATAACACTCTAAAATTATACGCTTGACTTATATCGATTAAATGTTCTGGTCTTAATGAAGTTGATAATAATCCGGTTATTATAAATAAAACTAATAAAGATGTATACTTTCTGAAAATGAATAAATTTAAATTGGTTTTTAAAAAAGGAATCCAAGATGATATATAAATTATACTCACAATAAATGCTACTGAAAGAGAACCTGCAGTATTTAAGGGGTCCCATTTCTCAAATGTGATTGAAAATATCAAAAGATATAGAGCATAATTATTCACTCTTTTTAAAAATTCCATGATTTCCCCTAATTTAACGGTTGTATGAAAATTGTGTTTTTAATTTTCCTGATTATTAATAAAAAAAATTAAGCATTCTAATTAAATTAAGAATCGAAGATAATTCTATATTTAATCATAAAATAGAATTATAAGACCATTAACTAAAAAATCAGTCTTAAATATTTTAATTCATTTTTTTAAATGTTATTAAAATAGTTCTTTAAAAAAGGATTATATAACTAATCCGCATTTGGAATTACTCTTTTTATGTCAATTGTTTTAATCTTAACAGCAGGAGAACCTGCCAACACAACATTAGATTCAATAAAAGATTTATTCACACTTGAGTTAGCTCCTATAACAATGTTATTAGCAAGGGTTATATCGCCAAAAATTTTTGCGCCAGGACCTATATATATATTATCTCCTAATTGTGGAGCTTTACTACTTCCACCCGAAGCCCCAATATTTGTACAGGCATGTATTCGGCAATTTTTACCGATTTTCGCGTTCGCACTAACTATAATAGTTCCATAATGAACTATTGCTAAACCGGGACCAAAGGTATTAATAGGAATTGAAAAACCTAGCAATAAAGACTGTTTTCTAAACTTTATTCTATGTAAGCCATACATTATTTTACCAACTACATCTGGTCTACAGTTTTTATAATATTCTAATTTTCTAAGCCTTTTTTGATAGGCCCATATGTAATCTGGAAAAAATATTTGACGTAAGCGATTACCAACATTATTCGATTTATTAAGAGCAATGCGATCTGCTTCTACAAACTTTTTATAATCTAATTTAGATTTTATCATAATCCTACCTTCCATAAATTATAAGTTACAAGCCCAAAATAGAAACATATACATTTTTCGTTTTACTTCCTATAGTTGACCAATTGTAAAACATCTCAATCTCATTCCATACAGTCTCTATGGGATATTCCTTAGCTGTTTCACTGGCTTTTAGAATAGCTGATTTTAATTCACTAACGCTGTATTCCTTTAACACATACCCAATCTTTCCAAATTTGAAAGGATCTTTTAGACCTCCAACATCTGTTACAATAACCCGCTTATGTTCACTTAATGCGGACAATAAAACTCCACTTTGCGATATTGCTTTATATGGTAGTAAGACAAAATCCGAAATACGTAAAAAAGCTAAAAATTCCACATCTGTCAAATACCTATTTTCTATATGTACGTTGTCAGTTTTAGCAAGTTCTGAAACTTTTTCTACACTACCTGAACCAGCAATTAACAATTGAATATTTTTATTTTCTGACAATGTTTTGTCTTTCCAAGTATCAACTATTAGATTAATACCTTTGTATTCATTTAAACCACCGAGAACAGAAAAAACAATTTTATTTTTAATTTTTAATTCTTTCCTAGTTTCAGTAACCTTTACACGCACAAATTCATGATCTATTTCATTAGATAAATCTAAAACTCCATGAGGGATAACCACTATTTTGTTGGATGAAATACTAAATTTTTCTATTAGTTCCTGCTTGGTATTCTCTGCATGAACTATAATAGTATTCACTGTATGGTAAATTTTAGCGTAGCTTTTAAAATAGATTTCACCAGAATTATGTGGTAGCACGTTATGAGCTGTTAAGATTAGATGATTACTAAATCGTCTTAAAACCTTTAAAACATAATAATCCATTGATGGAATTTTTAACCATTGAAAATGAATTATGGCTGGCGGATTTTTAACACAAAAAAAAATCAATTGCAGCTGCGATAAAAAATAACTTATTATTTTAATAATTCCTTTTTTATTGCTATAGGAATAAAATCTATATGTTTTATTAGGTAATTTTTTTTGATTATAAAGCAAATTACAGAAATAACTAACATTTACATTTTTAATATTAGATAGTAATGAGTAATCATATAAGCCTAAGTTATTGTAACTCATTGGGTTTACATAATATATTTTATTTCTTCTTTTCATATAACTTTAACCGCAACTTTGATTTATCAATTACAACATTATTTACCTGAACAGCAGTTGAATACGACACTACGAAATAAAGTCAAGGATATCTTTAGCACGGTTCGTAATTTCAAACTTTTTAGCATATGCAATAGCATTAGTACTCATTTCCTTTCTTTTGTCCTCATTGTCTAAAATAGTATTTACGGCTACACGTATTTTCCGTTCATCCATTGGATCTACAAGTATAGAAGAATCAGGTTTACATTGAAACTGTATTTCAGGTATATCTGAAGAAACAATGGGAAGACCACATGCCATTGCTTCTATAATTGCATTACAAGACCCCTCATGTAAAGTTGGTAACACAAAGACATCGGCAGCAGATAAATAGTCAGGCACCAAATCTGTAGGCACTTTACCTTTAAAAGCAATTTTATCACTTATTAATTCTTGCTCACCTTTACCCACAAACATAAGTGCTACACCAGGTTTATCTTCAAGTGCCTTTAAAACCCTTAACGGACCTTTATCATGTACAAAACGTCCCACAAAAATAACTAATTTCTTATCTAATGGTAAGCCTAATTTTTCTCTAACCCAACGTTTATCTTTTGGATTAAACTTTGTTAAATCTACCGCATTAGGTTTGATAATAATTTTTTCTTCTTCTATACCAACTTCTATTAAATTATCTTTTATTTGAGGAGATACTGCAACAAAACCTTTAATTTTAGATATTAGCTTATGGTAGGTAACTGCCTTGTAATATTTTTTACGTAAATTAATATTCTTCAACTCTCCCTCTGCTACATAAATAGGCTTACCATAATCGTGTAGTGCTTTAACAGCAATTATTCCGTTTACTAGAAAATGTGCATAAACCACATCAAACTTTATTCTATTTTCTTCTACTGTTTTTTTAACCGCGCGAACAGAAAAATACTCTCCAATTAAATGGGTATTATAACCCAGAATCCATTTATTAGATGCTGTTATTATTTTAGGATAATGAATGGAGGCGTTTTCTGAACCATAATTAGGAGCACTTGTATCCCCCCCCCCTTTAACTATGTTAGAACATGCAATTACATTTACCTCATGCCCTAATGCAACAAATTTTTGAATTAAGTTATAAACAAAAACACCATAGGTTGGTGCAGCATTTGATGGGTAATTATTTGATATTACTAATATTCTCATATAAATCTGGTAAATTATAAAAGCTTAAAATCCAAAAAAAAAATCTTTACTTATCTCAAATAGAAATTACATAAATAAAAAAATCAAAGTAACATTTAAACTATAACGCAAAAACTGAACTATATTGTTATTTAATCTTATTTTCCAATTTTATTAAGTTATTATAATATTGCATTTTTTGTTGTACTGATTTACTGAATTTTTAACATATAAAATCATATTACATTAACAATACAAAACTAAAATACTTTATATAAATATTTTAATTAGCCAAGAAACTTAATTACACAAAATCATACCGATGTACTTTAATATATATCGAATAGAGTAAATATTTTTTATTAATGATGGTAATAATTATAAGTTTATAAATAATCTCTATGACATAAAATTTATTTCAACAATCCAATAATTAAATTGATATGCCGTTTCATTAAATAGTTTCCATACTAACTTTTAAAATACTAGATGTCTTTATCTAAGAATAACAAAAGAATTTATCAAATAGATTTATTCCGATTTATTGCAGCATTATCAGTTGTCTTTTTTCATTATTTTTTTAATGGCTATTTATCTGGTTTATCAAATCTCAACTTTGGTCAAATAGGTGAAATTTTCAAATATGGCTATCTTGGAGTTAATTTATTCTTTATAATTAGTGGTTTTGTAATTCCTCTATCAATCAGTCAAAGATCATTAAAAAAGTTTGTAGTTTCAAGGTTTGTTAGACTATATCCAACTTATTGGTTATGTGTAACAATTACTTTTCTAGCTATTCTATTTTTCGGCTACCCAAAATTCTCAGTAAACCCAACACAATTCCTGGTCAATCTTACCATGTTTCAAAACTATGTGAAAATTGAAAGTATTGACGGCGTTTATTGGACATTGTTTATAGAAATGAAATTTTACATATTTATTATAGGTATTTATTTAATTCTAAATAAAATTAGAACTTTCAAGATAGACTATGTCATCTATATATGGTTAGTACTTACAATTTTGAATTTGCTATTTACTGATTTATTTCTCTTTAAAATTTTAAATTACTTCTTGGTTCTTGAATGGAGTTCCTATTTTATTTCTGGAATAATCTTTCATGAAATTTATAAGTTTGGATTGAAGAAAAAATTCGCTTTCCTTTTGACTATTTCTATGATAATTTCAATATTTAAAGCAGCTTCTAATGCTCAAAATTTAGAATCTATATACTCAACCAATTTTTCACCAGTAATAATCGCTGCTATAATATTTTTCTTCTATTTACAAATGTTTCTAGTTTCAATTGGGAAACTAAATAATATAAATTCAAATAAACTTACAAAAATAGGTATGCTTACGTATCCCCTTTATCTGATTCATCAAAACGTGGGTTTTATATTAATCAATAATTTAGAGAATTATTTTCCTAAAAAAATTTTAATGTTTTTTGTAATCTCAATTATGCTAGTTTTATCTTATATCATAAGTGAATTTTACGACCCAAAGATATCCTCAAAATTAAAATATCAAATTGAAAAATTTATTAAAAAATAAGTAATCATATATTATAAATAATGAACATTTTATACTTACATCAATACTTCACAACACCTGACAAACCGGGTGGAACACGTTCTTATTGGAATAGCTTAGAGTTATTAAAAAATGGTCATAAAGTAACAGTAATTTCGTTAGGGAAAGAAAATACGAAAAGATTTGAACGCAAGACGGTAGATGGTATAGACGTTATCTATGTTAGAGTACCATATTCTCAAACTATGAGTATAGCGTCGCGTTTAAAATCTTTTTTACATTTTATGATATTTTCTACGTACTTAGCACTAAAAGAAAAAAATATTGATTTTGTAATAGCAACCTCTACCCCATTAACCATTGGTTTTCCAGCATTGGTTTTAAAAAAAATTAAAAACATTCCTTATCTATTCGAAGTAAGAGATCTTTGGCCAGAAGTACCCATTCAAATGGGCGGGCTAAACAATAATACAGCCATTAAACTTGCTAAATGGTTTGAACGTACCATCTATAAAAATGCCAGTCATATCATTGCACTTTCACCAGGTATGCAAGATGGTGTTTTGAAAGAAAACACACCTAAGCATAAGGTTACCATGATTCCTAACATGGCAAAAATAGATGCCTTTTGGTCAAGAGAACCAGATTTTGCATTAATGAAAGAATTGAACATTTCACAAGGTACCTTTAAAGTAATTTATTTTGGTGCTTTAGGTAAAGCCAATGCTATAGAATATGTATTAGAAAGTGCAGCGTTATTGAAAGAAAACAAAACCATTGAATTTCTATTTATAGGCAGTGGACCAGGTAAAGCATTAATAGAAGCCTACAACGCAAAAGAAGGCTATAACAATGTAAGATACTTAGGCTTTTTTAATATGGAAAAAACGTCTGAAGTTGTTAACTTTTGCGATGTTTCCTTAGTTACTTTCAAGAATTTACCTATTCTAGCCACTAACTCTCCAAACAAATTATTTGATTCCTTATCTGCAGAGAAACCAATCATTGTTAATTCCGCCGGTTGGACGAAAGATTTAGTTGAAAATAATAAATGTGGCATATTTGTAGATCCAGAATCTCCTCAAGACTTTGCAGATAAATTGACTTTACTTTCGCAAAATCAAGAAAACCTAAAAGTAATGGGCAAAAATTCAAGAAAACTTGCAGAAACCGTTTATGACAAAACGTTACTATGCAAACAATTTGCAGAAGTTGTAAACAAAGTCAAAATTTAACTTAAATAGTCCCCTTAATCATGTATATATACTTAAAACGATTATTTGATATTGTTCTTTCCTTATTTGGTCTACTGGTATTATCTCCAATTTTACTAGTAGTAGCTATAATTTTAGCTTTAGACTTTAAGGACACCCCATTTTTTACACAAAGTAGGCCTGGTAAAAATGAAAAAATATTCAAGGTTTTAAAATTCAAGACCATGAACAATAAAAAAGATAAAAATGGAGAGCTATTAAGTGATACTGAACGGTTAACTTCTCTTGGAATTTTCATAAGAAAAACATCTATAGACGAGCTACCACAATTGTTCAACGTATTAATTGGAGATATGAGTTTAATTGGTCCAAGACCATTACTAGTTAAATACCTACCCTATTATAAGCCCGAAGAACGAATACGATTTTCCGTACGCCCAGGCATTACAGGTTTAGCCCAAGTTACCGGGCGAAACTATATGAGCTGGGATGAAAAATTTAGGAAAGACATTTATTATGTCAAGAATTTAAGCTTTAAACAAGATGCACATATTTTTTACAAAACACTAATTAAAGTATTCCAAACTTCTGATGTGGAGTTAGATCAGAGTTCCTATATGGCCGATTTGGACATTGAAAGGAAAGATTATACGATTACTTCTTAAAATAAACCTTATTTTTGACCAACTGTTAAAGTTAACTTAAAACAGTCATTAAAACTTTTCAGTAAGTTATACTAGTATATCAGCCAACATAATTCTTTAAATGAACAATATATTAATTACTTCAATAGGTAGGAGAGTATCCTTAGCGAAATTTTTTAAAAATGAATTGAAGTCTATTTTCCCCAATGCAAAGGTATATGGCTCAGACATGAACCCCAAATTATCCGCTGCATGTAGAGTTGCCGATGGAAGTTTTACTATGCCAAAAGCAAGTGATAATAATTATATTACATTGTTAATTGAAAAATGTACCAATTTAGGTATTAGCTTAATAATACCTACTATAGACCCCTCTTTATTACCATTGTCACAGCATAAAGAATTATTAAAAAAGAATGGAATAACCGTAGTGGTACCCGATGAAGATTTTGTTGCAAAATGTAGGGATAAACGAATGATCCATGATTTTTTTGAATCCAAAGGGGTTAATGTAGCGGAAGAGTATTGTAAAAATACTTTTCAGTTACCACTTTATATTAAACCCTACGACGGTAGTAGCAGTATTGACAACTTCGTCATAAAAAATAAGGATGAATTGACCGAATATCATTATGAAAATAAAAAGCTAATGTTTTTAGAATACTTGGACCACGACCTTTATGATGAATTCACGTGTGATCTTTATTATACTAAAAATGGTCATTTAAGATGTGCGGTACCAAGACAGCGACTTTATGTAAGAGCAGGTGAAGTAAATAAGGGAATTACCAAAAAGAATGAATTAGTACCCTTTATTAAAAAACAGTTAGGACACCTAGATGGCATAAGAGGCTGCTTAACGGTTCAATTTTTTATGCACAAAGAAACCAAAGACATTTATGGTATAGAAGTGAACCCAAGATTTGGAGGTGGCTACCCTTTAACGCATAGTGCTGGTGCAAACTATGTAAAATGGATTTTACAAGAATACTTATTAGGAGAAGAATTAACAGGTTATTTCGATGATTGGAAAGAAGATTTACTTATGCTTCGATATGACGGTGAAGTTTTAGTGCATGGATATAAAGATTGATAGATCTACAGCTTTGGTATTTGATTTAGATGATACCTTATATAATGAAATAGAATATTTAAAATCTGCCTATTGGTATATTTGTTCAGAGCTTACTGAAAAAGATACTGAAATTCTCTATAATCATGTATTTTCAATTTATAGAAATGGTAATAATCCCTTTTTATATTTAGCTGAAAAATACGATGTATCAATAGACCATCTGATATTTCAGTATAGGAACCATTTCCCTACAATTAAACCTTTTCCTGGCGTTTTGGAACTCCTTCAAGGCATTAAGAAAAGACAGGGGAAAATTGGTATTGTTACTGACGGCAGAACCGTTACACAATCCAATAAATTAAAGGCGTTAGGTATATGGAACCTTATTGATTGCTGTATTATTTCCGAAAGTGTTGGTACCGAAAAACCAAGTAAAAGAAACTTCAAATTAATAGAGAAAGATTTAAAGGTTTCGAAATATTATTATTTTGGAGATAATTTTAAAAAAGACTTTATAGCACCTGCGTATTTAGGTTGGCATACTGTTGGTCTTATTGACAATGGATTAAACATACACCCTAACAGTTGTTACAACGCATTAAACTCACCAGAAAGCTTAATAAGGTCATTTAATGAAATAAGTGTCGTATAATACGTATTAAGAATAAAAAACCGCATTGTAGAATAACAACACGGTTTATTTTTTGTGATATCTAACTAATTAGATCTTTAGTAAACATTCTACTTTTCATGTATCTATTAAACTTAATATAATAGTACGAACTACTCACTGTCCACCCCATCCAAGCCATTTTTTTATCATATAATAATGGTTTAACCTTTACCAAGTATCTAAATGTCTTTTCCGGACTCCAAATAAATTCTTTTAAAAGCTGTATTTTGGATTGAGACAATTGACTTGGATCATAAACCATACCTACTTTATTTCCCCCAACATTTTGATAAAAACCTTTAGAGATCAGTTGTATAAATTTCAACTTCTTCCTATTAGTAAACAATCCCAACCTCAACGCAAGTCCTGTTATGTAATTTTGAACCATAGTATCAGAATAAGTAAGTCCATTTAATGATTTCATCAAATCATCGAATTGCGTATCCATAAACTTTTGAATAGGCGATATAAATTCATCAAATACCTTTTTTTCATTAGGCTCATGGTATTCTATAGTAGGAAATTCGGGATTATTCTTATAACCTAAGGTACTTCCGTGTGGGGCTGCCAATAATTGCTCATACAATTGACCATTTGCTTGAAGAATATGGTCAGAATAACCTTTTTTAGGATACACCGTAAAATTTAGGCCGTATCTTTTTGTTTTACTTTCTATAGTATAAATTTCGCGCAAACCTATGTAATATCCGGTAACCGGTACTTCGCAATTTAAGTATTGATAAATGCATTCTTGCATGGTACCTCCCCAACCCACATCAACTAAAGTCATACCATCTGACTTAAAGTCAACGTTAAATGAATTTAAATAATTATTAAAAGCATCGCGTTGCCCTACCCTATGTAACTCATAGGCTTCTTTAAAAGCGTCATTAGCTCGTAACTTAATAACAACGTCCGATGCACTGAAATTTTCAATTTCTTCATCTTTATCTACACCAACCGCCGAAGCAATTGTTAATATATCTTTTTCTTCAATATTAAAAGATTCCAGAAACTGGGCAGTTGTCATGACATCATAGTTCTTTTTTATAGGAGCAAATTTTTCTTCTTCAATAGGTTTTAGAGAAACTTGTTTAGCAGAATGCCTTGAAGCTTTGAAATAATGTGTTTTTATTTGATTCTCTGAACTTATTCCATTAAATTTCTGATAAGCATCAAATAAATGCTTTAAATAATGACCTTCACGTGCCAAAAAGAATAAATCCTTTATACCTTTCTTTTTTGCTTCAGTATACAATCTTTCGGTAAAAAAATAAAAATGAATGATATATTCACTAAATGGATAATCACTTTTCTTACAATTCTTTTCTACCTTTTTACAAGCCTTAACGAACTCCTTTTCTACATTACCGAATAAATTCTTTTTATTTCTAAATTTATGTGAATAATGCTTTAAGAAGTTTCCTGAAATACCGTGTTTAACGGAATTAATAACATCACTGGTTTTATTATCTCCCATCATGGCTGTTTCCGCTGCAACAGAACCTGTTGCTTCTAAAACTAAAGGGTACAAATTACCTGCACTTTCTTTACTCTTTTTATAATCACATGAAATAAAAACTTCATTGAAAATATCAGTGATACCATGAAAATCTAACAATCTTAAAATAATACTTTTAGGCAAGTGATAATCTGAAACTATATAAATACTATAATTTTCAGACTTCAAAAATTTTAGACCATCTACCAATGAAGCGTTTATAAACTGTACAGAAGTTTCACTTCTATAATCTGCTTCCATAGTAATATTATAAAATTCTAACCATTCTACGTTATCCATAATATTAGAATTTATCAATCTATAGTACACTTCCTTCATTACTAGCTCATAAGGCACCTCAACCTTACTTAATTTCATATCGGCAGCTAGCTTAGATACAACATTTGCTCTAATCTTAAATAAAACCCCAACATCTAATGTTAATCCCAAATCTCTAATGAGAAATTTAGCCCAAATTCTATATACATAATTTGGATGAACTGTTCTATGTATTAAAGTATCAAACAAATCTGTAAAAACGACATTTATACTAGAATCGTTCTTTATCTTTTGTATTGTATTATTCAATTTGAATTGTTTTAATGGCTACTAATAAATATAATTTATAAAGCTGGTTAAGATCTAAACATAAATACCTATGCCTGCTGACAAATTAAACCTTAAATAATAAGTTTTATTATAATTATTCGATAAAACTATATAATTAACAGCATAACATGATTGAAACAAGAAAGTCGTGCTAAAGTAAAAAACTTTAACACGACTTAAATTATAAAACAAATGTTACCTTCTTAAAATTAGTCTCTTAGAAACAGGTTCATCATTATTCAATACAACAGTAACAACATATACATCTGCGGTTAAAATTTCTAATGATATTCTATACGTGCCACTTACAAAAATTTCATTAGGGGTGTACTGCTTAATTAATCTACCCGCGGAATCATGGAGCATAAAACCGATGATATCTTCATCATCAACAATACCATTTAAAGTTATTTCAACAAAATCTACAGACGGATTAGGTGATAATACCATATCCAACGCTACTTCTTCAAGTACTTCATTTTCTTCTACCACAATGGACAATGAAGTTGAGTCCGTTAAACCTTCCTCATCTGTTACCGTTAAAACAACTTCATATGTACCAGCTGTTTCAAATTCAAATTCAGTATCAGCCTCAAATACTATGTTACCATCACCAAAATTCCATTCATAAGAAACAATACCGTTATCATCAGTTGAATTACTTCCTATAAATGATACCGTAAGCGGAGCTTCACCTGTAGCCACATCTGAACTAGCCACAGCAACTGGTGCTTCGTTGAATTCATTTTCAACAACCACCGTAATCACTAGAGATGCTTCATCTGTTAAGCCTTCATCATCGGTCACGGTCAATACCACCGTAAAATCACCGGCAGTTTCAAAAACATGCTCTGGATCAACTTCCATAGAAGTTCCACCATCACCAAAGTCCCATGAATAAGTAACAATGTTATTATCATCTGTAGAATTACTACCTACAAACGATACTGAAAGCGGTGCTTCACCTGTTGTTATATCTGAACTAGCTATGGCAACTGGTGCTTCATTTACAACTATACCCTCTTCAACCGTTATAGTCAGCGTTGTGGTATTGGACAATCCTTCTTCATCCGTAACGGTTAAGGCTACCTCAAATACACCTGCAGTTTCAAAAACATACTCTGGATCTGCTAAATTTGATGTACCGCCATCAATAAAATCCCAAGTATAGCTAGCTATACCATCATCATCTGTGGAGTTACTACCTACAAAAGACACAGTAAGTGGCGCTTCACCAGAAACAATATCTGAACTAGCTATGGCTACTGGTGCCACGTTTGGTTCATTTACGGTTATGGTCAATGAAGTATTATTGGTTTGACCTTCAGCATCGCTTACCGTTAATATCACCTCATAAACATTAACATCTTCAAAAGTATATACAGGATTCATTTCATTTGAAGTTTCACCATTTCCAAAATCCCATAAATAGGATACTACACCATTATCATCAGAAGACCCACTACCATTAAAGGAAACCGTTAGCGGAGCATCACCTTCCAATACATCTGCGGTAGCAAGCGCTATAGGAATACCATTTCCAGCCACAGAAATATTAGCGGCAGAAGTATCTACTTTACCATCTGCATCCGTAACCGTTAAGGAAACATTATAGGTATCAGAGGCAGCGTATACATGAATTGGATTTGGTTCGTCAGAGGTGTTTCCATCTCCAAAATCCCAAAAATAAGATACAATTCCGTTATCATCCGTACTTGACGAAGAATCAAAACTTACCTGAAGTTCATCTATGGTATAATCAAAAGCACTTTCAGGTGCAGTGGTATCAGGTAAATATTGTATTAATGTAGCTTTTGTCTCAGTAGCACTATCATCTATAGAATTTGACACGCCACCTCTTCCACGTAAATGAATACTTACCAAATCATTAACTCCATCACTATAGACTTGAACCCTTAATCCGTCCATTTGAATAGGTGCTTGTTCCGTACCACCCCATTCGTAAATACCAGCATCGATCCAGCCACCTGCTCCTTCATCCAAAACAATCCAATCATTACCTACACGGTAACTAATTCTCCATAAAGAATTTGGCTGTGGTTGATTATCATATGCACCACCAAAGGTGATATAATTCACTAATTTACGTGAGGCCCAATCTACTTGCCATCTAAAACCATTGTCAACATCCGGTGTTCCTAAATTAGCACCAAACGGCTCTCCATATTCATTATAATCCGTACGAACAAAATAATCATCTCTTGCCGGATCGTATAATATAGACTGTACTGTTCCCCTAGGATTCGTGGCCGATCCAGTTACCGTTGCATCTGGTAATAAGGCAATATTAATACCTGCATTAGGTCCATTATCTGGTTGATCACTGGTTACAATAATATCTACAGATGCTTGATCCGTTAACCCTTGCTCATCTGTTACCGTTAAAGTAGCGGTATAGTTGCCAGGTTGAGTATAAACATATGTAGGATCTGCTTCCGTAGATGAATTGCCATCTCCAAAATCCCATGTATAGGTCACTACAGCAACATCATCACTTGAATTTCTACCTACAAAATCTTCCGTAAGTGGTGCTGCCCCCGTAATTAGACTTGTTTCTATTACGGCAACTGGCGCTTCATTTGCTGGTGCACCCAAGTTAATGACTTGAGTAGAGGTGTCGCTTAAACCGTCTGCATCGGTTACTGTTAACATAACGCTGTAAGAACCTGAAGTTGCAAACACGTTTGTTGGGTTTTGGTCAGTTGACGTATTACCATCTCCAAAATCCCATTCATAAGATATAATACCCATATCGTCAGTACTTAAAGTAGCATCAAAATCGACTTCAAGATCATTAATAACATATTCAAAACTGCTTTCAGGAGCTCCTGTGTCCGGCAAATATTGAATCAACGTAGCCTTTGTCTCCGTAGCACTATCATTTACTTTGTTGGACACACCGCCTCTACCTCTTAAGTGGATACTAATTAAATCATTAATACCGTCACTATATACTTGCACACGAAGTCCATCTATAGCCATTGGTGCCTGAGCTTGACCTCCCCATTCAAATATACCAGCATTGATCCAACCTCCTGTACCTTCTTCTAAGATAGACCAGCTATTTCCAACTCTATAACTAACTCTCCACAACGAATTTGGTTGTGGTTGGTTATCAAAAACACCACCGATGGTAATGTAATTCACATTTTTTCTATTGGCCCAGTCTACCTGCCATACAAATGCATTATCAACGTCAGGTGTTCCAAGGTTTTCACCTTTTGCAACCCCATACTCATTGAAATCTGTTATTTCATAATAATTATCTCTTGATGGGTCAAAAAGAATAGCTTGCGGTGTTCCTCTACCATTTAAAACAGATCCATTTAATACTGCATCTGGAAGTAATGCCAAATTTAAACCGGCATTTGGATTGTTGTCCACAGCTCCTCCATTAGCTAAAATAGTGAGTTCGTCTATATTGGTGTTACCATCTGCATCGGTAACCGTTAAAGTAACCGTATAGTTGCCAGATGCCGAGTAAGTATAATTTGGATTAGCCACATTGGCAGTTTCTCCATTTCCAAAATCCCATAAATAAGAGACCACACCAGCATCGTCACTAGAATCACTACCTCTAAACTGTACATTTAAAGGTGCAGGACCTACGGACACATCTGAAGTAGCAACCGCCACCGGTATAGAATTATCTTCCATTACAGTAATTTCTTGAACCGAAATATCACTTAAACCATTGCCATCCGTAACTGTTAAAGTAACATCATATGTACCAGAAGTTTCGTAAGTATGTACAGGGTTTGCACTGGTAGAACCGTTACCATCTCCAAAATCCCATGTATAGGAAACAATGCCAACATTATCTGTGCTTTCAGAAGAATCAAAAGTTACTTCCAAATTATTTATAGTGTAATCAAAAGCACTTTCTGGCGCACCGGTATCTGGTAAAAATTGTATTAAGGTAGCTTTTGTTAGGGTATCACTATCATCTAATCTATTAGAAATCCCACCTCGACCTCTTAGATGAATACTTACTACTTCATTTACACCATTACTATACACTTGAACCCTAAGACCGTCCATCTGAATGGGTGTTGTAGTTGCACCACCCCATTCAAAGATTCCAGCATCGATCCACCCACCAGTTCCTTCTTCTAAGATAGTCCAATCATTACCAATTCTATAACTAATTCTCCATTCAGAATTTGGTTGTGGTTGATTAGGATATACTCCACCAAAGGTGATATAATTAACTTCCTTTCTATTAGCCCAATCTACCTGCCATTTAAAACCGTTATCTACATCTGGAGTTCCTAAGTTTTCACCATTGGCAACACCATATTCATTAAAATCAGTGACAACAAAGTAATTATCCTGTAATGGATCATATAATATAGCTTCAGGTGTACCTCGACCATTTTCTACCGAACCGCTTAATACAGCATCTGACAACAAGGCTAAATTCACATTAGCGTTTGCATTATTATCCACTGCACCTCCATTTGCAACAATTTTTATCGTTGATTCATCAGCGTTACCATCTGCATCAGTAACCGTTAATGTAGCATTATAAGTACCAGGTACCGTATATTCATATATTGGATCTTCTTCTGAAGACGTAGAACCATCTCCAAAATCCCAAGCGTAGGAAACTATGCTAACATCATCTGTAGAACCACTGCCCGTGAATTCAACAGTCAAAGGCGCAGGACCCGATTGAACATTGGAAGAGGCATTGGCCACCGGTATAACAGGAACTCCATCAACAGTTATACTTTGCGTAAAACTATCACTTAATCCATCAGCATCCGTTACCGTCAAAGTAACATCATAAGTTCCTGGACCTACAAAATCATAAACTGGGTTTTGTTCATCTGATGTCTCACCATCTCCAAAGTCCCAATCAAAGGTCACAATACCAACATCATCAGTACTTTCGGAAGTATCAAAAGTTACCTCCAGATCATTAGTTGTATAATCAAATCTTGCAGTTGGAGCACCATCATCTTCCAAATATTGAAACAAGGTTGCTTTTATAGGTTGGTCAGTGTCGTCAATTCTTAAAGAGTTACCTCCTCTTGCCCTTAAATGCGTACTTTCAATATCATTTACGCCATCACTATATAATTGCATACGGAAAGCATCAGCTTCAATAGGCTCTTGAGATTTACCTCCCCATTCATAAATTCCAGAATCGATCCAACCACCAACTCCTTCTTCTATTAATATCCAGTTGTCTCCTTGACGATAACTAAGTCTCCAAGCCGTATTGGGTTGAGGTTGATTAGGATAAGTACCCCCAAAAGTAATATAGTTGACTAACTTTTTATTCAACCAATCTACTCTCCAAGTAATCGCTTCATCTATAGGTAATGTACCCGCATCATGATATTGAAGAACTCCAAATTCATTCCAATCCGTTGCTACAACGTAATCATTGATTGAAGGGTCATATAATATATCCTGGGCTACCCCACGCCCCTCTTCACCATGTATTTGACTAGATAATATTGCATCACCAGCCAAGGCTACATTAATATTCTCATCTGCTGTATTATTAACAGCGCCACCAGTTACAGTAATTTCAATTGATTTTGATTCTGTTTGACCATCATTATCTGTAACTGCCAAAGTAGCGGTATAAACACCTGGTACTGTATACGTATGACTAGGATCTATTTCTGAAGATGTTCCACCGTCACCAAAAGTCCATTCATATGAATCAACAGACTCGTCATCGGTAGATTCATTACCTGTAAAATTGACTATCAAATCTATATTACCAAGCGTTTTATCTGCCGAAATTACCGGTGTGGGTGGAATTGATAAGTTAGTAATCCACTCCTCCAATAAGGCCACACCTGCTTCATCTACCTGACCTTTGGCTAACCACGGCATCATTACACCTGGTGTAGTACTATTAGCTCTATGATAAATTTGAGATTTAGATGGATCACCTACAAAAATAATCTGCTGATCCGATGGCATTTCTTCCACAGGTTCCGCAATTGATGCTGTCAATAAATTAGTTTCTATTAAACTTTTTGATAATCTTAAATCAAAATCTGCGCGAAGGTTATTATCCGATCGATGACAATAAGCACAATTTAAATCTAAGTATGATCTTGCTTTGTCATCAATACTCGCATTAATATCATTAATGGATGCATGGGTCAAAAAGTTTTGTGTATCGCCATCAGTTATGGTTTCCTCTATAAAACCAAGCTCACTTAATGTTACTAATTGATTACCAGAAACACCGCCAACACCAGTATAATCATAGTCACTATTCAAATTCCGAGTTCTTGGCCCTAAAGTTCCTTTTGATATTTCATTGTGACAACTTAAACATTCACTTGTGGATGGATATTGCCACGTAATTGTTTTGCTACCCCCACCTTCTAAAGCAACTTGAACATCTTGTGCATCACCAGAACTCATATCAATAAGAGTTGCATCGGTTTGTGCAGCATTCCACTTATATGATAAGAAAGTCCAATTTCCATTGCTATTTTTTATAGAAAATCTCGTCTCAACTTTTTGCGTCACCTCTGGGTTATTTTCATCTATAGGGTAATCAAAATGCTTTATCATTACCGAACCCACGGGAAATTCCCATATTCCATTTTCTGAATAATTAATTTGTTCATCAACTGTATCTGGATTTCCATCATTGGGAATAGCCATCCAACGTTTTTTCAATGCACCATCGGACCAAAAAGGATCAATTAGTTCGTACGGTAAAAAACCATCTTTAACCACCAAATTTTCAACATCAGTAAAAGCTCCAGTTGCTGTCAAGGTTTGAGGTACACCAGTAACAACTCCTGGTTCAACAAACCTTAGTAATTGTATATTATTACCTGCAGTAAGGTAAAATATGTCTCCATCAGCATCTTCTCCAAATGAAATAGGTCTTCTAGGCATAGAACCCAAAGTGGAAACCTCTCCCGAAGATATATCAACAGACAATATCTTTTCAGTAATGTAGTCCGCAGTAATATACTTTCCATTAAAAGACGTGAATTCCGAACCTCTATATACATGACCGCCAATGATAGAACCAGCATCCTCCCTTGAGAATGCAGTTAATGGTAATTCATGAGGCATGTCATTTAACAAACTAGTAATTCCGCAACCATTTTCAGGTCCCTGAACCTCACCTTCATATACAGGCCAACCATAATTTCCACCATATGTAAGTACATTTATTTCATCATGAGTACTTAGCCCTACATCACCTATATATATTGAACCGGTATCCGAATCTTTACTCATACGATGTGGACTCCGTATTCCAATAGCATAAAACTCTTCAAAATTATTACCTGATGGATCTAAAAAAGGATTATCATTAGGAATAAAATAATTCTGACCTGTAACTTCTTCGGGTGCCCCTATGTCTTCAGGCATTTTTCTTATTGCCGGATGACTTTTAGTAATGTCCATATCCACATCTATACGTAAAATACTTCCATCAATATTTTCAGATATATCTTGAGAGCTAATTGCACGTCCTTGTTCCCCTATTGCTACATATAAAAAACCATCATCTCCAAATACCAAAGCCCCACCTCGGTGTGCAGTGTTTAACATTCTACGTCTTATTAGCCTAATTCTAGAACCTTCAACAAAGGAAAGATCAACAGGGTCAATTTCAAAACGCTCTAAATGAATGTAATTTCCATGAAAATTATTGAAATCACATCCAAAGGTTCCATTTCCTCCATCATTTAAGGTATCATCACCTGTTTCTGATTCTGTAGTATAATATATAAACACATAATTATTACCACTTGTCCCAAAATCAGGGTGTAATTCTAGTCCTAATAGACCACCGTCCCAAACTTCAATATTTCCATCAGTTCTAGTACCCGCAGCAGAACCGACTTCTTCAGAAAAATCAACAATTAAGTTTTTAACATTTGCATTTTGATCATCTTGAAACCAAAAAATCTCCCCGTTTAGTTGACCAACTATTATCCGGTCCTGTAATGGCACAGGATTAAAGGTTAATGGATAATCAAAGGTTAAATTCTCAAATGCAACTTCATAAGGCTGAGTACTAATATTAAGATCTGGAAAGTTTGTATCCGAAAATGCTACATAAGGAGTAGCCTCAGTTAAACCAGGTCCAAAAAACATTGGACTAAAACTCATAAAAACCGCTACTGAACCTACAACACTTGTTGCTAGCAGTAATTTTTTTACATTACGAAAAGATGAAGTAATTTTTTTAATCATAATTCTAATTAATATAGAGATGGGTATAATTATAAAACAAAAAAAAAGCAATATTAACGAACACTCGATTAATATCGTTCAACGCCATATAAAAACGTTTAATTTCAATATATAAAGCTTATTTAGGGGGATTCAAAAACAACGATTTAACCGAATAATTCTTACAAAATAATTACATTTATCTACTATTGTTTACAAGTCAACAACTACTATATGAACTAGTTACTTGCAACTTTGTCAAAATATGCATTGTTAACTTATTTTCTTTGAATTAATTAAACCATTTAAATCAATTAACATGAAATAGTTACATTTACAATCAATACTTAGAGCGTTGAACATATAATCTTTAATTTTGGACTTTTTGCACTTTTACCAACCTCACTCTATTAGTTAAAATGAGAAAAACGACAATAATCTTCATATTTTTAATTTTCATAGGAATATATTCATGTGGTGTTGATGCTGAAGTTCTTGAGTACCAAAAAAACACCATTTACTTATTATATCCAGAAGACAATTCTGAGGTTAACGAAGGAATAATACTTACAGATACAACCAATACACTTGAATTCAAATGGGAATCTTCAACTGAAGATGAAAACCAAATATTTTACCTAGAGCTGACCAACCTCGACAACAAAATTGTTCAAGTGTATGAAAGTACTGGTAATAAAGCTTCAATTCCACTTAAACGAAACAACTCTTATTCATGGGCAGTAAGTGATTCTATAAATCACGGAAGTTCCCTTTGGACTTTTAAAAACATAGGCCCCTGGGGTACATCTACGGCGCCTTTGGCTGCAATTGCAATATCACCAGTATCAGGAGCATCAATATCGCAAACCAGTACCACCGTAAATTTAATATGGAAGGGCGAAGATGAAGACAATGACATTTTGAACTATGATCTGTATTTTGGGGAATCTGAAATTCCCGAAATTTTTATCGAGAATATTGAAACAACTAGATATAACGATATTCCCGTTGAAGCCGGCAATACATATTATTGGAAAATAGTAACAAGAGACTATGTTGGAAATGAAACTTCCTCATCGGTTTTCAATTTCAATGTTGGAAATTAAATTCTCCCTTAAAATATTCTTAATGAGAGAATAGAATGTATTTAATTAAATATACATTTACTATAAAATCTAACTCTTTGTAATCATAGATTAAACTTACTTCAATGAGATTACATGAAGAATTCCGATAAAGTAAAATGGGCATTATTGTGTAGCGGAAAAGGTAATAATGTATATGACATCATTAATTATTATCAAAAAAATCCTCAACAAAACTCCTTTGATATTTCTCTAATCATTTACGAATCAAGCGATTTTAGTGCGATTAAAATAGCAAAGAGTAACCGTATTGATGTTTTGCAAATATCAAGAAACACATTTAAAGATTCTATTGAACATCAAAAAAAACTAATCCACGAAATACTATCAAGAAGAATAGATTTTATATTTCTCCTGAACTATAAATACTTAATTAAACAAGAAATGTTAAGTACGTTTCCAAACAGAATAATAAATATTCATCCGTCTCTATTTCCTAGTTTTTTAGGAACAAAGACAGCTATTCAAGATGCCTTGGCTTATGGAGTTAAAATTACAGGAATTACCACTCACATTATAAACCATGAATATGACAAAGGAATTATATTAAATCAAGTAGCTATTAAAATAAATGACAATGATAATTTTGAATTACTTTACACAAAATTTCGTAAAAAAGGATTCAAAATAATTGTCAAAACAATTAATAAATTAACAGATGAATTTCAAGCAATTAAAATTGAATAATGAAATCCAACACTTTTAAAGTTTTCAATATAGACACACCAAAGAACTTTAGCTCTTACCTAAAAGAGTGTGCAAAAATTAATGATGACAACCCTTTTTTCAAATTTGATTTAAACCTTAACAATAAATTTTCAAAAAACTCAATCCATTGTTTTGTATTGCGTAAAGCCAACGAGCCCATAATACTAATGCCAATAGTTCTTCGACCTATTTTAATCAACAACAAACAAACCACTTTTAATGATGTTATTAGTCCATATGGATATAGCGGTCCACTAATATCAAAAGAGGCCAACGAAAAAGACATGAATGAATTTTGGCAACTTGCTGACCTGTGGTATAAGGAAAATAATGTTATTACAGAATTTATAAGGTTTAGCCTTAACAATAACACCTTAGGCTATAATGGTAAAATAATACCGACCTTAAAAAATGTTTGTGGGGAACTTACAGACCCAAATACAATATGGAATAAGTTTGATAAAAAGGTTCGAAATAACTTCAGAAAGTCTGTAGAAAATCAATTAACATTTCATGTATATTCAGGTAACATGGAACCTAAAATCGTTTCTCAATTTTATGACATATACAAAAACACAATGATTAGACGCAATGCGGATATTGATTTATACTTTTCTTTAAACTATTTCCAAAATTATGTAAAATTGAATCCACAACATTGCGCTATCGCTATAGTCTCTAAAGGTAACACCCCTATTTCCACGGAATTTTTATTATTATCAAAAGATACAATATACTCATACCTTGGCGGTACCAATGCAGAATTTTTTAATTGTCGTCCAAATGATTTTTTAAAAGTAAATATTATTAATTGGGCAATAGAAAACGGCTATAAAACCTATGTTCTAGGAGGTGGCAGAATTAACAATGACAATCTTTATGCATATAAAAAATCATTTTTCCCAAAAGAAAATGATATTACATTCTATACCGGAAGAAAAATCGTTAACCAAGAAATATACGAGTATTTGAATGAAGAAATTAAAAATTCACTTACAATGAACTCCATTAATTATTCAGACCCAAATACAAACGATTTTTTCCCTATGTATAGAAAACCAATTAATTCAATTTCTATATAAAACAGAAATGTAAATAAAACACGGAGAACGACTATTTAGATTAACATTTAAAACTCTAGAATAACAAACTCAGAACGTCTGTTCACAGCATGTTTATCTTCTGGACAATATGTATTATCATCACATTCGTTTAATAACATAGTTTCTCCGTAAGCTTCTGCAACCAATTTATCTTCAGATATACCCTTTGAGACCAAATAAGCCTTTGTTTTATCCACTCTACGTTGAGATAACCAATCATTATATTTAGAGGTTCCCCTTGAATCTGTATGAGAAGTAATCTTTAATTTTAATGTTGGTATTTCATCTAGAACATTTGCCAAAGAATCTAAAACTTTCTTAGAACTAGTATTTACGACGGAAGAATTTAAGGCAAAATAAACATTACCCAAGCTTTCTATTCGTGATTTAATTTCTTCCTTTTTCTTATTTAACGCATCTATTTTCGCCTTTTTAGCAGCTGCCAATGCATCCGCTTCTTGCTGCTTCTTAAGCCTTTCTGCCAATAAGGCTTCATCCTTTAATCGATTTACTTCATTGATTGAATCTTGCTGACGTTGTTTTTCTTTTTCAATTGCCGCTAACAACTCTAATTTTTCTTCACCTCGTTTAGAAAGACCTTTCTCGATACCAAATTGATAAACAACACCCGCTGCATGTTGTATGTGATTTGTAGCACCATCAGCTTGACTCATTGCCCATTTTCCACTTGAATTAAAATCTAAACCCCAACGATCCGAAAACCAAGTTCTGAATCCAACAACTGCGCTATACGTACCTCTACCCTTATTGTTAGCATCTGTATAACCAGCCCCTATACCAACATAAGGATCGAACCAACCAGTCTGACCAATAATTTTATTGAGATCATATGTTATTCTACCATCAAAGCTATAGTAATTGATATCTTCTGATATTACATTTCCATCAATTATATTACCCTCCATATAAGTGTTATAAGCTCCAATAGCTTCTAAACCCAATCCATTTTTAAAGTACCTACCAATACTTACCCTTGAAGGAAATGGAACTATGTTCCATTCTTTACCAACATTGAAAATACCATCAAAGACATTACCAGAATCATCAACGGCATTTAAACCTACACCAAAAATCCATGAACTTTGTACAATACTATCTTTAGCCGTTATCTGAAGCTCATCTTGAGCAAATGTGACAGACGATAGCATGAGCAGAAATATAAAACTAAAAATTTTAGTAGTTTTCATAATTAATAATTTGGGTTATAAAATGTAAAAATAATTGTAAATGAGGTCGTTAAAAAATAATTACTGTATACAGCAGTTAAAATCGTTTGATAGTTGAATGTAGAAATATTATCGATTAATTACTTTTTAATTTTAAGACTTTTTGTGCTTAATGGTAATTTATACATACTAAAAGGGCTTACCGCCAATTTACTTTCTTCTTTGAAAGTTTTGCTTTTAAGTTTATGAAGCTCTATAAATTTATCCTTTTCATTCAACTCGAAATTAGCATAGTTTGTTGCTGAACTATCGCCACACCAAACCAAAATCATTTCTGTTTCAAAGTCTATTATTGGCGGAGTCAACCCCGGCTTTCTGGTTCTATTTATTTTTCCGTAAAAAGCACTTAACTCTTTTTCGTTTTTTATCAAAAAATACTCCTCTTGTTCAAATCCGCTATAATTCTCATTTAAAATAAGTTTCATACCAACATCATCAGATTCTTGCAAACTACTTTGAGCAGTACTTTTACAAGAATTTAATTGCATTATGGCGACTAATAGTAAACAAATAGAATATTTAAACATTTTTCAATCTTCCATTATAAGCTCGCACATAAACTTCTTCGTATAGCGGCACCACTTTCTGAATATCAAATCGCTGGGCTTCCTTAAGTGCATTTAACTTAAACCTTTCCAGAACATTATCATTTTTCAAAATGGTAATTGCCTTAGAAGCCATGTCGTTAATATCACCCACATCACTTAAAAACCCACTAACACCTTCTGTGTTGACCTCTGGTATACCACCCGCATTACTAGAAATAACAGGCACCTTATTGATCATTGCCTCAAGTGCCGCAAGACCAAAGCTCTCCGATTGGGATGGCAAAAGAAACAAATCTGAAAAACACAGAATTTTATCTATCTCATTACTATTACCTAGAAATATAACTTTATCGGAAATACCCAATTCTTCGCATAAACGTTCTGCACCAGCTTTCTCAGGTCCTTCACCAACCATAATCAATTTAGAAGGAATTTCTAACTGAATTTTACTGAAAATTTTAATTACGTCCGGTATACGTTTTACCTTTCTAAAATTACTAATATGAGTTACAATACGTTCCTCCTCTGTTGCCATGTTAGACCTTTGGCAGTCGGTAAAAGAGGTACTATACTTTTTTGCATCTATAAAATTAGGAATGACTTCGATGTCACCTTGTATATCAAAAGTTTCTAAAGTTCCTTGTTTTAAACTTTCCGACACTGAAGTAACTACGTCAGATTGGTTTATTGAGAACGTTACGGCAGGCTTATAAAAGGGGTGTTTACCCACCAAGGTTATATCTGTTCCATGTAATGTTGTTATCATTGGCACATAGATACCTTCTTCCTCTAACATTTTCTTGGCCATATAGCCAGCATAGGCATGTGGTATGGCATAATGCACATGTAAAAGGTCTATTTTATGAAGCTTAATGGTGTCAACCAATTTACTGGATAAGGCAAGTTCATATGGTTGGTAATGAAATAACGGATACTCTGGAACATGCACTTCATGAAAGAAAATCTTATTGCTCAGCAACTCCAAACGAACTGGTTGCTTATATGTAATAAAATGAATTTCATGACCTCTATTGGCCAATGCTATACCTAACTCCGTTGCTACTACACCACTACCTCCAAAGGTAGGGTAACATACTATTGCTATTTTCATTACAACAAAATTACCTTTTTTAATTCAGAATTGAATCGTAAATGGCTTGTTGAATTCTAGTTCTTAACCCAGATTTAACTAAAAGTGTATTAGATGCGGACGGATAAGTTCTGTTAGATAAAAATACATATACAATTTCCTCTTCAGGATCTGCCCACGTATAAGTTCCCGTAAAACCACTATGCCCAAAACTTTTTCGAGAAACACAACCACATGTTGGTCCGCTGTGCTGTAATTGAGGCTTATCAAAGCCTACTCCTCTTCTTACATTGTTTTCACAGAAATAACAAGTGTTGAATTTCTTAACCGTTCTAGAATCAAAAAATTTTGTACCGCCGTAATAACCATCTTGAAGGTACATCTGCATAATTTTTGCAATATCATTGGCATTGCTGAACAAACCTGCATGACCACCAACACCTGCTTGCATGGCCGCTCCCATATCATGAACATATCCTTGAACCGTGCCGTACCTATAATAATCATCCTCTTCTGAAGGCACTATACTATTTTTATCAAATTTCTCTAAAGGATTGTAAGTTGTATGGTTTGCTCCTATTCTTTGGTATAAAAAATTATTGGTTAAATAATCTAACCTTTGTCCATAGCTATCCTCAATTACCTTTTTCATTACGTAGTAAGGAACATCACTATACCTATACCGGTTAGATTTTAAATCTTGCCTCCCTATTCTATTGTAAATGGAATCTTGGTAGGCATCTGTTAAATACAGATTATCATAAACTTTGGTAGAGAAACCTGGCAAAGGTGAATTTCTATAAAATTCACTTGAAGGTTTTTTGTTATCATCCAATGTTCTAATATAAAAAGGAATCCATGCCGGCAAACGTCCGTAATGGGACAATGCTTTAAGCACTGTTACGTTCTTAATTTCTGTATTGGAGTAATTAGGAACCAACTCCTCAAAGGTATTATTAAGCCCAATTCTACCCTCTTCCTCCATCTTCATGACCATAGGCAAGGTTGCCAATATTTTGGTAAGGGAAGCTAAATCATAAATATAATCGTTAGTAATGTTCTCTTTAGAATCATAGGTAGGTTTACCAAATCCTTTTTGATAGATTACCTTACCTTTTCTAGCCACTAGCACTTGTGCCCCCGGAAACATTAAACTATCAAGGCCGTCGTGCATTAATTCATCAATTCGTTTTAGTCCTTGTGAACTCATACCCACACGTTCTGGTATACTATAGCCCAATCTACTTAAGGACTTAACTTCTACTCCTGTATGCACCGGAAACTCTTCATGCGCCGTAACGGGCAATTTACCTGAAGCGCCTACGGCACCAAATAGTATTTCTGCAGTTTTTTCTTGGGCGATATCACTATTTTGATATGCCATTACCACAGCATCTATATTATTGAACGAATCGATATCCGATAGTGCGTATGGTTTTGCAAATACACATAATATAAGATTAGAAGTACGCTCATTAGCAATTTCCTGCAGCCATTCCAATTCGGAATTCGAGAACTTGTAAGACTTCCAAGGACTCTCATTATTCATATGATGACCAACAATAATCAAATTGAATTCTTTTAGTCTTGTTATTAAAGTAGTAATATCACTTGCCTCAATTACGGTAACTTCTGCATAATTCTTTAACCCTTGGACAAATGCCTCGTTGTCCGAATTCCCCATTTTAACATAGGCAATTTTTTTATTGTCCAAGTTCTTAATGGATAGAAGATCCAGTTTATTTTTAACTACGGTAATAGCATTTTCAATAGCTTGCTCATAAACAATATCATCTTCAAGGCCATTTAAATCGCTATATAAGTTTTCAAGCTTAATGGGTTTGTAATGATGTAAACCTGCCTTGTATTTTGCCATTAGAATTTTCTTAACCGAATAGGCTAAACGATCCTCTGTCAATTTACCTTTTTCATAAGCCTTAGTCAATTTCTCTTTGGCACTTACAATATTCTCTGGCATTAATAGCATATCATTACCTGCCATAAAAGCTGCAAGTTCTACACTACCCTCTTTACCGGTTGTGGATACTCCTTTCATATTAAGGGCATCTGTAAAAATCAAGCCATTATACCCTAATTCCTCTTTTAAAATTCCTGTAATTATTTGTTCTGAGATTGAAGAAGGCAGTTCTTTCTTCATTTCAAGAGCTGGCACCTCTAAATGGGCAACCATAATACTGCTTAAACCTGAACCTATTAATTTTTTAAACGGATACAATTCTAGACTATCCAACCTTTTTTTGGAAAAAGGAATTATGGGTAAATTATGATGAGAATCTACCTCGGTATCTCCGTGACCGGGAAAATGCTTCCCATTGGCCAACACACCAGCCCTTTCCATTCCTTTTATAAAAGCAATTCCTTTTTGAACTACATTATCCCTGTTTTCACCAAAAGAACGATTTCCTATAATAGGATTCTTTGGGTTGGTATTAATATCTAAATCTGGAGCAAAATTTATATGCACCCCTAAACGTTTGGCATGTTTACCTATTTGATAACCTACTCTTTCAACAATGGAACTGTCTTGTATAGCACCTAGTGTCATATTCCACGGAAAAGCATAAGTAGAATCCAATCTCATGGAAAGTCCCCACTCGGCATCCATCCCGATCAATAAAGGGATTTTAGATACGGCTTGATAATTATTGGTAAGTTTTGCTTGACGTACCGGCCCGCCCTTGGAAAAAATAACACCGCCCAAGTGCTCCTGAACAATCAGGTTTTTAATTTTATCGGTAGCCTGTTTGCTTTGGTTAGATGCTACACTGACCATAAACAATTGCCCCAGTTTTTCATCCAAGCTCATTTGAGCATATTGGCTATTCACCCACGCTTGTTGTGCTAAGCTGTCACCGGTAACTAACGGATTTTGGGCTGATAGTACCGAATAGCAAAACAACCCACAAATAATAATAAAAATATGGCGCATAAAATAATATGTACTGAGATAACTAATACAGGTTGAAATTATTGCATTTCATCGATAAAACCCAATAAATTCTAATACTTAAGAAGAAATTATGTTAAAGAAAACGAGCGTGCCAACTTTCGGAAGCAGGTACTTCCCAATGCTCTAAATACTCTCCTTTATTGGCAACCAGATTGTTAAATACAATAGTATTTTTAGAAATGGCTTTTTGTTTCGCCATTGCCTTAAAATCCAATAGACTTTTATAGGCTACGAACTCCCCCTGCTTATAAGAAACATTCATTTTATCCAAGAGCATAACATTGTACTTTCTTTCCAATTCTTGAATAAAACGCACAGATGCATCTATTGAACACCCTGTGGCACCTTGTGTAGATTGATCAAGTGCAATTACAATAAAGCGTTTATACTTTATTTCATAGCCGGCATTTAAATCATTACCATGCGCAGTCCAAGAAGTTAGAAAAGCATCTAAATCTGAACTGATCTCAGTTATTTCCACATCAGAAAATGAACGGTTGCACTGATAAATCCAAACTCTGGAAGTTTCCGGTAATGTTTTAAAGTCTACTAGCAATTTCTATACTTTTATATTTATAAATCTTCTGCGGTAGCAATTAATTCGGCAATATCCATTACCGCAACAGCACCTTCTTTTTCCTTGTTCTTAACACCATCGGTCATCATGGTGTTACAAAACGGACAACCTGCAGCAATTATTTCCGGCTTGGTTTCCAAAGCTTGCTCCGTACGCTCAATGTTTACATCTTTATCACCCTTTTCAGGTTCTTTAAACATTTGCGCTCCACCTGCACCACAGCATAAACCTCTTTGCTTACAGCTTTTCATTTCTATAAGTTCAGCATCCAACTTTCTGATCAAGTCTCTTGGTGCTTCATAAACTCCGTTAGCTCTACCCAAATAGCAAGGATCATGAAAGGTAATTCGTTTACCCTTAAAAGAGCCTCCTTCCATAGCTATTCTACCATCATTCAACAGGTCTTTAAGAAATTGAGTATGATGTACAACTTCATAATTACCACCTAGACCAGGGTATTCATTTTTTATCGTATTAAAACAATGCGGACATGCCGTAACTATTTTTTTAATTTCGTAGGCATTTAGCACCTCTATATTGGTAACTGCTTGCATTTGAAACAAAAACTCATTACCAGCGCGTTTTGCCGGGTCACCTGTACAACTTTCTTCTGTACCAAGTACAGCAAATGAAACATTCGCCTTATTCAAAATCTTAACGAAAGCCTTCGTTATTTTCTTTGCCCTATCATCAAAACTACCGGCACAACCAACCCAAAATAACACTTCGGGAACTGTTCCAGCTGCAAAAAACTCTGCCATTGTAGGCACTTTTAATTCACTTGCCATATCTCTCTTTAAGATTCTTTACTCCAATTTAAACGGTCCATTTGATTAAATGGCCAAGGTGCTCCATTATTTTCAATATTACCCATCATATTATTCAAATCTGTTGGAGCGGCAGATTGTTCCATGACCAAATACTGTCTCATATCCATAATGATAGATAGTGGATCAATACTAATTGGGCAGGCCTGAACACAAGCATTGCAGGATGTACATGCCCATAACTCTTCTGGCGTAATATAATCGTTCAGTAATTGCTTACCGTCATCTTTAAATTCACCCTTATTTTGATCGATATTCTTACCTACCTCTTCAAGTCTATCACGAGTATCCATCATGATTTTACGAGGCGATAGTTTTTTTCCGGTTTGATTGGCCGGACACTCACTTGTACAACGACCACATTCTGTACACGTGTAAGCGTTTAACAATTGTACCCAACTCAAATCTTGTACATCAGATGCTCCAAACTTATCTGGCACAGCAGCATCTTCAGCAGGTTCGGCATACGGATCCGCATCTGGGTCCATCATCATACGTACTTCATCTGTTACCGACTGTAAGTTCTTAAATTGCCCTTTAGGAGTAAGCTTACCATAATATGTATTTGGGAAGGCAAGAAGAATATGTAAATGTTTTGAATAATATAAATAATTAAGGAAAAACAATATTCCGGCAATATGTAACCACCAAGCTATACGCTCAACAAGTACAAGTGTAGGAATTGACATATTCTCAAAAATTGGTGAAAGCATGCTACTTATTGGAAAAGAACCTGCAGCCGCATAGTGGTCTGCCCCCATTTGTTGCAATTGATAATCAGCCCCATTCATGGTCAAGAATAGCACCATCAAAACCAATTCAATATAAAGTATAAGGTTACCATCGTTTTTTGGCCATCCTTCCATTTCAGGCTTAAGAAAACGCTTTAATCTTATGATATTTCTTCTTATCCAAAATATTACCACAGACACTATTACCAATAGCGCAAGAGCTTCAAAAGAGCCAATTAAAAAATCATAAACAGGCCCTAGAACGGCGAACATTCTATGGGTACCAAAAATACCGTCCAAAATAATTTCAAGAACCTCAATATTAATAATGATAAAACCAACATAAACAATGATATGCAGCATACCGGCAATTGGCCTTACGACCATCTTAGTTTGCCCAAGGGCAATTTTGGCCATGTTTTTCCAACGCTGTGGTTTATTATCATTCAAAGAAGCTTCTTTACCAAGGAATATATTTCTTTTTAGCTTGCTAATATTCTTGACAAAAAAACCAACACCTACAACAAGTAGGATTACAAAAATTACATTAGGGAGATATTGCATATAATTAAGTCTTCTTTAATTCTCTATAGAATTTGCGGCAGGATCATCTTCTGGTAATTCATAATCTTTTTGTTTCTTACCAAAAACCGAAACGTTTACATACCTTTTAGGGTTTAAACGAAAATCTTGCAGCAATAAGTCTAGCTCTCTAGAAGCATTGTTTAGATTTGAATAAAGCTCCTTATCATTCATAAGTAAGCCCATAGAACCATCGCCATTTTCAATTTTGGCTGTTAGCTGATCTAGATTTGCCATGGTAGATTCTAAACTGGCCAAGGTACGGCCAAGACCGGCAGCGTTTAAAGAATCTGATAGTTTCGCAAAATTAGCCGTAAGCTTTTCAAAATTTTCAAATGAAGTATTTAGTTTTTCTTCATTTCCGGCCAAAACGGTATTAAGTGTTGATGCACTTCCGTTTAAGCTAGTGATCAGTTCATTTAAACCACCTATAACTTCTTTCAGCTCTTTCTTGGTGTTTTCATCCAAGACAGAATTCACATTAACCAATACAGAATCTGCTCCAGAAATTGCAGATTCAACTTTACGTACCAATGGATTTAGTTTTTGCTGTGCTAGATCGGTAATACCAGGTCTTGTTTCAGTTTTTAAAGTATCTCCAGACTGCGCGGGTGCACCATCAAAAATAGGTTTTATCTGTAACCCCTTACCACCAATAATACCTGTATCATATAATTCTACCGTACTATTTTTAGAAAATTTAAAATCATTACCAACCGTAAAAGTTACCAATAGATTTCCCCTTTCATCTAAAAACCTAATATCATTAACCTTACCAACACTAAAACCATTAATAGAAACAGTAGTACCAGATTGAAGTCCGCCAACATTAGGGTATACTGCAAAAAAGGTTTTGCTATTATCAAAAATTGGAGTGGACTTTAAATAACTGAATCCCATGATGAACAGTAGTATGCCACCAATTACAATAATTCCCGTTTTTAATTCTCTAGATAGTTTCAAGCAACTGTATTTTTATTACACTCAAAATTATGAATAATATTTACACTTTATGGATTAAATTGAGAAACCTCGTCTATAGCCTCTTGAATAGGAATTCTTTCTCCAAGCTTGTAAGCTACAATATAAGCCGATTTATATCCTTTACCCTGTGCCTGACCTTGCATCATTTTAGCTTCTCTATATGACCTTGTTTCACCATACATATACCTGTATAAATTCTTATAAGGTTCTTGTGAAAGGTTTGAAAGTCCTTTAAAATTACCAGGGTTAAGTGCAACGTTCTTACTGCTTGCCATTAACTGAATTTTAAAGACAATGGATTTAGCTACTTCATTGGCATTGATCGCTTCTTTTACTTGCACGTTTGGAGCAACCTCTTCTTTCTTTACAACAACCGCCGGTGTATTAATAGGTTCCGTTTTTTCAACCTCAGAAACTTTTTCTGCAACCGTTTCTTTAGCTTCATTTTTTTTCTCTTCAATCTCAGCTATTTCTTTAACAGCCAGTTCCTTTTTTTCATCAGCTTTAGCCACCACTTCTTCTTTAATTGGCGGCACATTAGGTTTAGAAACCGTAGTTTCTACATTCTTTACAGTAGGTTGTACGCCTTCTTTATAATTCAATATGGCTTTCGCAATGGCATCTCCCATTTCATTCTGCCCTTTAGTAGAGTTTAAATAAGCACCTTCATCCTTATTGGTAAGAAAACCGGTCTCTACAAGAACACTTGGCATAAAAGTTTGGTGCAATACTATAAAACCAGCTTGTTTTACTTTTCTATCTGTCCTTTTAAGTTGCCTAGAAAAATTTTCCTGTATCATTGTGGCCAAAGCAACGCTTTGATCCAAAAACTCTTCTTGCATTATGGTCAAACCTATTACCGATTCCGGCGAATTAATATCATAATCCGCATACCTGTTTTCATAGTTGTCCTCTAAATAAATTACAGAGTTTTCCTTTTTCGCAATTTCGAAATTTTGCTTATTGGCATGCAACCCTAATACAAAGGTTCCTGCCCCATGCGCATCTGAGGTGTGGGAATCACAATGAACCGACACAAATAAATCTGCATTGGCTTTATTGGCAACCTCGCCCCTAACGTACAAATCAATGAACGTATCGTCTTTACGCGTGTAGATAACTTTAATATCCTTATTCTTTTCAAGAATTTCACCGACTTTCAAAACAATGTTCAAAGCAATTTTTTTCTCCAAATACCCATTTCCCAGGTTTCCTGGATCATGACCACCATGACCGGCATCTAAAACAACAATAAATGGATCATCAGATTCAACTTCTTGTTTATCAACAGTAAAAGACAGTAGAAATACGGCTGTAACTAAAACCAATGAAATGCTTAAGAATTTTATTTTCATATGTATTGGGGATTATATCGCCCTTATTATGGTTAAATTTATTGTAAGACCCTACATGGGGATTAAAAAATATATGTAAGTTTGACATCTCAAATAACGGCTCATTTGACCGCCAAACCTTTACAAAAATAGGATATATAGCCTTGCAATCAAACAAACAATACTTACTTTTCCTATTCATGGTTGTTGTCTGTGGTTTTTTTGCCATCGGTCAAGAAGGAAAAATCACTCCGCTCAATATCAAAGCAGAGAGAGATTCAATTATTGCACCACTATTTCCGCCAACCGCAATAAAAGACTCTATAGCCAATGATTCTTTGGCTACAGATTCCCTTAATCAAAAGCCTCCTTTACTTTTAGATAAAATCACTTATAAGGCTAAAGATTATGTGAAATTAAGCCAAAAAGAAAATAAAATTTACCTCTATAACGAAGCTGAAATCTATTATCAAGATACGGAGTTAAAAGCTGGTATCATCATCATGGATTACATTAAAAATGAGGTGTATGCCGGTAGAATGGTTGACTCACTTGGCAATTACAGCCAGCTACCCTATTTTAAACAGGGATCGAACATTGTTATTCCAGATTCTATCCGTTTTAATTTTGATACGCAAAAGGCACTAATTTGGAACTCACGAACAGAACAACAAGCGGCAGCCGGTGCTTTGGGCAGTGATGCCATGAAGGTTTATGCCGAGATTACCAAAAAAGAGAATGATTCCGTTTACTTTCTAAGCGAAGGAAAATTGACCACCTCAACGGACACTATCAACCCAGATTATTATATAAGGGTTAGAAAAGCAAAATTTGTTCCCAAGAAAAAAGTAATTGCCGGGTTCAGCAATTTATATATTGCAGACGTACCAACCCCAATAGCAATGCCATTTGCTTATTTTCCACTGAGTGTTGGCCGATCAGCAGGTGTTTTAATGCCTTCTTTCGGTAACGATCCAGATGCCGGTTACTTTTTGCAAGATATGGGGTATTATGTACCATTAGGTGATTATGCCGACATTACTTTATCCGGAGACTTTTATACGAACGGAAGTTACGCATTTAGAACAGCATCTATCTATACTAAAAGGTACAAGTATCGTGGTAATGTAAACCTAAGATTTGAAAATATCGTTAATAGCCAAAAAGGTTTTAGTGATTACAGTCTTTCAAGAAATTATAATATTCAATTTTCTCACACACAAGACACCAAGGCAAGTCCCAACTCTCGATTTTCAGCATCGGTAAATTTAGGAAGTAGTGATTATTACCAAAATTCCTTACAACAAAGAAATTTACCAAATACCCAGAACAACACCCTATCATCATCAATTTCATACTCTAAAACATTCCCAAATTACCCTTCTGTGAACATGAGTTTGACCGCTACCCACTCACAACTGACATCGGTAGCTACAGATGATGATGACGATGATGACAATATCAATATGACCTTGCCTACATTTCAAGCAAGTGTAGAGCGTATTTATCCGTTTGTAAAGCAAGACGGTGTAAAGAAAGGAATCATAGACAACATCAACTTTCAGTACAGCGTAAACGCACAAAATAGGCTAACAACAAATGATGAGGATTTTTTCACGGCTAGGATGTTTGACAATGCCCGTGTAGGTGCCAGCCATAGTATTCCTGTTGCAACGAACTTTAAGGTTGCTAAATTTTTCAGCGTTAGTTTGGGTGGTAACTATGAAGATGTTTGGACATTGGAAACATACAACAGAAGTTATGACGATGTTGCCGAGGAAGTTGTTATAGATACGGTTAGTGGTTTTGACCGTTACAATACCTATAATTTTAGTGCAAGTATTGGAACTACCTTGTATGGTACTTTTAATTTTGGTGAGGACAAAAAAATTCAAGCTATTAGACACACACTTAGGCCTTCTCTTAGTTATGGCTATGCACCCTCATTTGAGCAATTTTATGACGAATATTTAGGTGAAGACGGTGTAGAAGTACAATACAGTCGTTTTACGGGAACATTAAACGGAGCACCTTCTTTAGGGCAGTCTAACAGCTTAAGTTTTTCATTGGCCAACACTTTAGAAGCTAAGGTAAAGGATAAAGACTCCACAAAACTTGAACCTAAAAAAATATCTCTTTTAAGTAATTTTAATGTCTCCACCGGATATAATTTCGAATCTGATTCCCTTAGATTGAATCCACTGAGCATTAATGGTGGAACCAACATTTTGGACAACAAAATGTCCATTAATTTTTCTGCCGGTTTAGACCCTTATGCCATAGATAATAATGGTAGAAGAATAGACACATGGAATATTGACAATGGCGGTAGCCTATTTAGACTTACTAGAGCTAATGCCAATGTATCCTATTCTATTAGTAGTGATATGTTCAATAAAAAAGATGACAAAGGAAGGAAGGAAGAAGAAGATGAAGATCCTTTTGATTACGTAGCGCAAAGTGGTGGTAGAGATGACGACCTTTTTGGAAGGGCCGATGATTTCAATTCAAACCCCATTAGGAAGGACGACAAAAATGCCGATGTTGAAAACCCAGTATATGGAACCAAAATACCATGGAATTTTAGGTTAGCCTATTCCGCAAACTATAGCAACACAGCAAGGCAAAATGAATTTAGTAGTCACTCTTTAATGTTTTCCGGTGACATAGAACTTGCGCCAAGGTGGTCTATAGGAGGTTCATCTGGTTATGATTTCAAAAATCAAGGTTTCACCTTAACCCAATTGCGTTTTCAACGAGACCTTAAAAGTTTCACCATGCGTTTTAACTGGACACCTTTTGGCACCTATAAAAGATGGTATTTCTTTATTGGTATAGATTCTTCTATCTTAAAAGACCTTAAGTGGGAAAACAGAAGTCAGAATTAAAAAATTAAACATTAGCTACGATGAAAAAAATTATAAATACAGAAAATGCCCCAGCACCAATTGGCCCATATAACCAAGCAATTTTAAGTAATGGCACTTTATATATCTCTGGGCAAATTCCAATTAATCCAAAAAGTGGCGCATTAGTTTCAGGTGATATTAAATTAGAAACTAAACAGTCTATGGAAAATTTAAAGGCCATTTTAACCGAAGCTGAAATGACCTTTGAACATGTTGTTAAATCATCAATATTTCTCAGTGACATGAATCAATTCACCGATGTAAACGAAGTTTATGCCACTTACTTTAATGCAGAAACTGCACCTGCAAGAGAAACCGTTGAAGTAGCAAATTTACCTAAGTTCGTAAATGTTGAAATTTCAATGATTGCCGTAAAATAACGTTTTACATATTTGATCTGTGAAATTCCACAAGCCCTTCAATAGGTCTTTGCCTAATAACACCAACGATCAAATCATTTCTAAGCAGTACAGATGTTAATTCATCTCTTAGGTAATGCGCAATACTACCTACAAAATTGATTGGCACCTTTGTAGCCAATTCAAATTGCATTACGTAGTTATTTATAAATTGCTGAAAACCTTTATCTATAACCCCTTTAGAGTACGGGTGGTCTTTATTTTCAATTAAAAACCTAGCAAAGGTCGCCAAATATGTATTTGGGTTAGGCTGCTTATATAAGTTTTCTTTAATTACATCGGCATCTAAATCATGCGAAGCCGCAAACTTATGCGCTAGATCAGATGGCATTTTATGAAAATAGTAATCACGTATCAACTTACGTCCAAAGAAATTCCCACTACCATCATCCATAGGTATATACCCCAATGATGTTACTTTTTGAAATAATTGGTTACCGTCATAATAGCTACAATTAGACCCCGTACCTAAAATACAAACGATACCTTGGTGACCAACTTTGGTAGTAGCAAAAATTGCCGCATATGTATCTTCCTTTACATCTGCTTTTGCATTTGGAAAAAAGTCTTTGAATATACCTTTTAAAAAGACTTTCATACGATCGGTACCACAACCGGCACCATAAAAGTACAAATGACTGACTTTCTCCCTGTTCTTAGAAAGTTCAAAATTATTCGCTAAGCGATCTTCTATGACATCTTTTGTCAACACTTCTGGGCTTAAACCCAATGTTTGCGTTAAAAAAAGCTGTTCGCCATTTTCATCTAAAGCAATCCAATCTGACTTGGTTGCACCACTATCTACTATTAAAATCATATACCGAATGTCTTTAAAAAAATAAACCTGAAAACAAGACGCAAAAGCCTCATTTTCAGGATATATTATTGTTATACTAAAATGATGCTTACAACGTGTTAACGTGCTGAATTAGGTCTACCATTTTATTGGAGAAACCAGCCTCGTTATCATACCAGCAGATCAACTTGAAGAATTTAGAATTCAACTCGATACCTGCACCAGCATCAAATACACTTGTATGAGACTCACCTATGAAATCTTGAGAAACTACAGACTCCTCTGTATATCCTAAAACACCTTTTAACTCTCCTTCAGAAGCAGATTTAAATGCTTTTTTAATTTCTTCGTAAGAAGTTTCCTTTTCAAGACGAACAGTTAAATCTACAACAGATACATCTGCAGTAGGAACTCTAAACGCCATTCCCGTAAGCTTACCTTTCAAAGCAGGAATTACCTTGGTAACCGCTACAGCAGCACCCGTAGAAGCCGGTATAATGTTCAACATTGCACTTCTACCGCCTCTCCAGTCTTTCTTAGAAGGACCATCAACAGTCATTTGAGTAGCCGTTGTTGCATGAACAGTGGTCATTAAAGCCTCTTCAATACCAAATTTATCATTTAATACCTTAGCCATTGGAGCTAAACAGTTTGTAGTACATGATGCGTTTGAAACAATTGTATTATCAGCAGTAACCTCTGTATGGTTAACTCCCATTACAAACATTGGAGCATCTTTAGAAGGCGCAGAAATAACAACCTTTTTAGCACCACCATCTATATGATATTGAGCAGTTTCTAAAGTTGTAAAAATACCTGTACATTCAGCAACGGTATCTGCACCAACCTCATCCCACTTACAATTTTTAGGGTCTCTTTCCGCAGTAATACGAACAGTCTTACCATTTACGATCAATTGACCATCTTTTACATCAACAGTACCATCGAATTTACCATGTACCGAATCATATTTTAACAAGTAAGCCAAGTGCTCAACATCTAACAAGTCATTGATAGCTACTACATCAACATCTCCACGCTTGATTGTTGTTCTGAAGACTAATCTTCCTATTCTACCGAATCCGTTAATTCCTATTTTCAAATTTGACATTTTCTCTCTTTTTAATATTTAAATTATGTAGTCATTATTTCTGAAACTCTTATAAGCTCCTTATCAATTTTTGTATGTCCTTTTATCGCCTTGTTAATTGGCGTTAAAGTAAGTTGATTATCCTGTATACCCACCATAAGGTTCGTTTTGCCTTCTAATAATGCCTCAACCGCCTTTACGCCCATTCTACTGGCAAGCACACGATCGAAACAAGATGGCGCACCACCTCTTTGCATATGCCCTAGAACAGATACACGCACATCATATATAGGCAAATGTTCTTCAACATATTCTTTAAGTTCAAATACGTTTTTACCAGATTTGTCACCTTCGGCAACAATAACTATACTAGATGATTTACCAGACTCTTTACTTCTTTTCAAAGATTCTAACAACCTGTCTAAACCTAAGTTTTCCTCAGGAATCAAAATCTCTTCTGCACCTGCTCCAACACCGGCGTTAAGCGCAATATGCCCAACATCTCTACCCATAACCTCAACGAAGAACAATCTGTTATGGGAACTGGCAGTATCTCTAATTTTATCTATACACTCTACCACAGTATTCAAAGCTGTGTCAAAACCTAATGTAAACGTAGTACCAAAAATATCATTATCAATAGTACCGGGAATTCCAATTACAGGAAAGTTATACTCTCTATTAAAAATCATGGCACCGGTAAAACTACCATCTCCTCCAATAACGACAAACGCGTCTATACCTGCCTTTACTAGCTGATCATGAGCTGTTTTTCTTCCTTCTGGAGTTCTAAAGTCATTACATCTTGCCGATTTTAAAATAGTCCCCCCTTTATTGATAATATTATTTACACTACGGGCATCCATTGGTTTAAAATCTCCCTCAATCATACCTTGGTACCCTCTGTAGACTGCAACACAATCTACCTTCATATAGGCACACGTACGAACAACCGATCTAATTGCTGCATTCATACCAGGAGAATCGCCTCCTGAAGTCAGCACTGCTATTTTTTTAATTTGTGATAACATTGAAAAATTTAAGCCAACGAAAGTAACAAATCTTCATCAAAAAAGGAACTAACTTCCATCGCATTTTAAGAAAAAATCAACGAAAAGGATTTCGTTGTAACATATTGATGCTTAAATTCTTAAAATATTTAAATACTTAACAATTATGTAGCGTTTAGTTATTGATTTAATGATTTTGGCTTATTGTAAAAACGAATAAGGCTATCATTTCCCATTACAGATGATGGTGTTTCAATCTCTTTTACAGGTACCTCTTTTTCTTTTGGTTTGGTAGCCAGTATTTTTTGAAAAAGTTCCTTAAAATTATTGAAATCAACTTCATACGAAATTCCCGCGCCTTGGGTAGACCCCTGTTGATCCGACAAATATGCCTGTATTTCACTTTGTCTACTGAAAAAATTTGCACTTAACGTACCTTCTTCATTTAGCAACACCTGTATTTCAAAATCACCTGCGACCAAGGTTTCACTAGATGCACCCACCGGAACCCCTACTTTACCGTTAAATAGAATTCTATCCGATATTTGTGTTGATACCGTAACACCAATTCTATCGTCTGTCTCAATATCCGCAGAACGGTCTAAAATACCTTGCTCATAGGATAGACCAAGGTTGAACTTATCATTACCACCACTAAGAATTGAATTCAAAATGCTAGATGCGCTTTGAACCAAATTACCTGTAATTGCTTGTTGGTTAATACCACTTTGAGAATTTACAAAAGTACCTTGAGCCAATAGGAATATCGCATTTTTCTCCTCTACCGTGGGATCTTGCAGTCTGTATTCCAATTCTGATTTTACAATAGAATTAGTACCCGGAAAATCAATACCAAAATCAATATCTGGCTTTTGAAGCTGCCCGGTTAAACTTATAATTACGTCAGTAGGAATTCTACGGGTAAAACCGGCATCATCTAATAATGGAGCAGGATTCGCATTTAATGAATATATCGCCTCCATATTCAAAATGGCTTCTAATGGTTTTTGATCCCAATTAATGGTGCCCCCGGGTTCAACCGTAAATTTCTTATCTATAATACCACCAAACTTATAATTGAATTCACCTGTTACCACAACATAATCACCATACATTTCAAATTTACCATTGGTATTGATCTGTATTAAAATAATACCTACCCCTGTTCCTTTTAGGGAACTACCGGTTTTTGTATCCGTTACTATTTCAACTTCGGCATCAGGCGTTACATCTAAGTTAAATTCAAGTTCAAGACCTTGATAATCCTTTAATTGTCGCTGACTCTCTATTCTCTTTTTATCGTTCTTTTCAATAAAATTGATAAAAGAATAATCCCCTACACTAGCAACATCACTAAGCGGAATTTTTAAAGAAGTACCTTTTGCGGTAGTACCATCAACCGTAATATTCAAAGCAGTAGTAGGACCATAGATTCGTCCTGTTCCATTCAAATAACCAGTACCATAATATAACTCACCCTCTTTAAATTCTGTATTTAAAATCAAGAACCTATCATTCTTGGTATCAACATTCAAGTCCAGAACCCAATCTTTAAAGAAACTATGAGTAATGGTACCATCTAAATTTGCCGTAGTACCTTTAGCTACATCTTTTAATGCTATATTTTCAAAATCAAATGTTTGATTACTTAGAACAACTCTAGACCGGGGTGCAAATTCATAATCTACATTTAGGTACGGCACAGCAATACCAGCATTGTCCAAAGTAAGAAGCCCGTCAAAGTTTGGATTATCAACATCTCCCTTTATAACCACCCTACCGTCTATATCTCCCCTAATATGATCAATAACCCCTTCACCCAAAGGGCTAAAAGGTTCTAAATTAAAATTGCTGAAATTCGCAATTAAATCTGCCCTTGGTATATCTCCCCTATTCTCTACACTACCAACTACGCTAAATTTTTCCAAGCCATTATCAGACAGTTGGGAGTTCACTTGAAATTCTGTCAAATCTCTATTGCCAATGATATTAATAGCTAAATCACCTAAAGGAATATCATTAATACCGAATTTATCAATATTTAGATTTGATGATGGCAAATAAACACCATCTTTCTGTAAAACGTTTAAGGTACCATTGACCTCTCCCTGTAATTTCAAACTATCTATTACCGGAGTTATCTTATCTAAGGAAACAATTTTAAATTGCAACTGCAGGTCTTTGTAAGTAGAATCTGCCAATTGTCCTTTTAACCTTATCTTCTCTTTCTCTTCATTGTTCATTACAATTTCTTGAATTGTAATACTATCTAAAGACCTACTTAGAATAACCTTATTCTTTGTATTTCCCTCTTTGTTTAAAACCCACTTATTCCCCTTAAAATTAACATCAGAGGTTTTAAGACCAATTACAGATTTATTTTCCTTATTGAATGTATGGTAAAAGTTTAGGTTGTAAGAATCATTGAACTCACTACCGCCTTTAAACTCTGACCTAAAGAACAAAGTATCCTTTAAGGTAGTATTGATCAGGTTAAAATCCTTAAAATTATAATACGGGGTATCCAACTCACCAACAGATACATAGGTATTAAATAATGGATTTTTATTATCTATACGCACTTCAATTTTATCGGCTGCCGTACCAAAGGCCTCTATACTTGGGGACTCAAAATTTAATTTGAAATCACCCTCATCTGCTACTATATTACCTTTAATAAACGTATTAGGATCAAAGCGAACTTCCGGAAAGAACACATCTACGATTTTATTATAAATCTTAAAATTAAAGGAGAGATTTTGACCATCTGAAATTTGAAAAGGCCTATAGTTTGTATAAATACTACCCAAGGAGTTCTGCACAAGTTTACCCAATTCTCTGACCTTAAAATTACCTTTCATAAATCCGGTAATAATATCTGGAGAATTTATATTTATGGTTCGTTCCCTCTCTTGATCAAAACTAGAGGTAACCGCAAAATCATCAAAATAGTAAGTATCATTTTTATTTTGATAGCTAGTTTGTGTAAAATTGATATCACCAACAATATTATCAAGCGTGGTGCCCGTAATATCCATACTTACATTTCCTTTAAATACAGAAACGCTATCATTTATAATATTCAGTTTCTTTAAATCGGCATAATCGACCGAAGCGATAAAATTAAAATTGTTCCTAGTCTCGGCAACATTTGCAAGACCCTTAAAATCGAACTTAAAATTCTCGTCATTGCTTACCAAAGAACCATCAAACAATTGATCTTTTATAATCCCCGACACTCTAATATCTTGATAATTGTACTTATTAAACTCCAAAGAATAAATTTGACCAATTACCTCGGTGTTCAATTTTTCTTTTACAAAACCTTTACCCTCCACATTAAAATCCAAGGTTGTTTTTCCCAAGTTTTTATTCTCGGCAAAATCACCTAAATCAAAATCTATTAAAGAAATAAAACCTTTATAAGTTGCATTGTCAATATTATTAAAATCGCTAAGTACAATATCTGCATAACTACTACCCACGGCAGTATTTAAGTTCACTTTAGCATCAATAGAAGAATTGGTAATAAAAGCATTACCACGAATTGTAAATTGCCCTAATTTGCTAAATGACGACGGCAAAGAGTTACCAATTAAATTGGGCAATAATGCATTTAATTGATAATAACTACTTGTTACATTCCTCATTTCGGCATTTAAACTAAATGCTTTCTGTTTATTAAAGAGATTTTTAAAATTAAAATTACCACGAATACCGGTATCATCTGAAAACAAGAAAAGGTCATCTGTGTTCAAATCGTTCAATACTCCATTCACATTTGCATTGAAGGTTACTTCTTTACCTTTTCCAAATTCATCATAAAGTAAGTTGACTTCATCAAAAGCCACTTTAGACTCCTTAAACTCGGCAACTACATTAACCTTGTTCAAAAAATCGGCAAAATCTTCTCGGTTATAATTAAAAACCAAATTACCTTCTAAAGCAGATAATGGTGTATTGATGCTTAGAGAATCAAAACGCATTTGCTGCTTGGTATATTTAAAATTGGTAGCCAAGCGATCTACTTTTAACCCTCTATTGCTAAAGAATGACATTTCTTTAATATCCGCAGAAACCTCTGGTCCTAAAATTAAAAAGTCGCCCGCATTTATGTTTAGGCTATCAAAATTTAAAACTGTAGTATTTTGTAAATTCTCATCAATATATTTAAACTTACTATGCGCAATATCAACATTAGATGAAGATAATTTAAAAGGGGGCGTACCCTCTGCCCTTGGCTTGCCATCATCTAACTTATCCACAAACACTTCTAAGTTGGTATTTCTCTCGCCAAAATATGTTTTAAGTTTAAAGTTCAGTTGATCAACAGCGATATCACCAAATTCCAAATTACCTTGAGCAAGATTACCTAAACTTAGAATAGAGGTTTTAAGTTCATTTACATAAAAAAGTGTATCCTGCTGATAATCTTCAATATAGACACCCTCCAAACCTGTATTCCAAGAAATCAACGAAACCTTTAACCGCTCAATATTGATGTGCGTTCCATATTGATCGTTGATTTTTTTCGTAGCAAACTGTGCCAATAAGGTCTGTACCACTGGCAGTGAAAAAACGATGGTACCTAAAACACATATCAGTAAAATCACCAATAATGTTCTAACCAATATTTTTCTCAGTTTTTTGATAGGTCTTTATGTTTTACCTTTGTTATTCAAAATTTATTCCAAATATGCTGGAGCACAAAACAATTTATATACTTGCTATTGAATCTTCTTGTGACGACACTTCTGCGGCAGTTTTAATGAACGATAAAGTGCTCAGTAATGTTGTTGCCACCCAAGCAATTCACAAAGAATATGGAGGGGTTGTACCTGAACTTGCTTCAAGAGCCCATCAACAAAATATAGTGCCAGTTGTTCACCAAGCATTAGCCAAAGCAAATATCGATAAAAAACAATTATCAGCCATAGCATTTACACGCGGACCTGGCTTAATGGGTTCATTATTGGTAGGTACTTCATTTGCCAAATCGTTATCACTTGGTTTACAGATTCCTTTGATTGAAGTTAACCACATGAAAGCCCACATATTGGCCCATTTTATAAAAGAGGAATCCATGAAAGCACCTTCATTTCCCTTTTTAGCATTGACCATAAGTGGTGGCCATACACAAATTGTTCAGGTAAATGATTTTTTTAACATGAAAATCATTGGACAAACACTTGATGACGCCGTAGGAGAGGCTTTTGACAAAAGTGCAAAAATATTAGGGCTACCCTATCCCGGCGGTCCGTTAATAGATAAATATGCAGCTACTGGCGACCCACATAAATTTGATTTCCCCATACCAAATGTAAAAGACTTGGATTTTAGTTTTAGTGGATTAAAAACAAATATTCTTTACTTTATACAAAAGCAGACCAAGGCAGACCCAGATTTTATTAAAAACAACCTTGAAGACATTTGTGCGTCTATTCAATATACCATCATTACTATTTTAATGAAAAAATTAAAAAAAGCAGTGAAACAGACCGGTATAAAGGAAATAGCTATTGGTGGAGGGGTATCTGCAAATTCTGGAATACGCAATATTTTAACCGAAGCACAAACCAAATATGGATGGAATACGTACATCCCAAAATTTGAATTTTGTACAGATAATGCCGCAATGATCGGTATAGTAGGTTATCTGAAATATAAAAATGAAAAATTTTCGGATCAATACGTTACGGCAAAGGCCAGATATGTTATTTCATAGATTAAAACAAAAACCACATGCAACTTTTCTTTAATCCTGAACTAGACCCTACTGCCAACACCTTTACTTTTGACAGTAATGAAAGCAAACACATCATCAGAGTACTCAGAAAAAAGAATGGGGACAAATTATGGATAACGAATGGAGCCGGATACTTATTTGAAGCTACAATAATTGATGATGCCATTAAAAAATGTGAGGTAGAGATCAACTCATCTAAAAAAACACATGCCAAATCTCATTGGTTACATATGGCCGTTGCACCCACAAAAATGAACGATCGTTTTGAATGGTTTTTAGAAAAAGCCACAGAAATTGGCGTTGATGAAATCACTCCTATTATTTGTGATCGATCAGAACGTAAGATTCTAAAATTAGAACGAATGAAAAGGGTATTGGAATCAGCAATGAAACAATCACTACAAACCTATCTACCTAAACTTAACGAACCAATTTCCTTAGTTGAGTTTTTAGAAAAACCAATAACAGGGCTACAGTTTATTGCACATTGTGAAGAAACCGAAAGACATGAACTAAAAAGGCGTGTTGCCGCTGACAAAGACATTACTATACTTATTGGCCCTGAAGGTGATTTTTCAAATCACGAAATTAAAAGTGCATTGGAAAAAGGGTATGCCCCGGTAGCTATGGGTAAAACAAGGTTAAGAACTGAGACTGCGGCTATTGTTGCTTGTACCATTGTAGCATCTATCAACAATGGCTAGTTAAATAGCAACCTTTGCAGCACCAGTAATATCCACCTTTTCGTTCTCTACCAATAACATCAAAGTTATAGCTTCATTTTTACCTACAATGTTTGGAATTTCAATAGAACCAAAGCCTTTTGATTTAACATCATTTAAATATTTTTCGGCTACTACTATATTGGCATTCTTTAAAGTTCTATGACGATTTTCTCCCCTTTTAACCTCTGTGGTTCTTTCATTAAGCACCAAGACCGCCCTTATAGTTTTATCTTCAATTTTGCCATTAACGTTATATTTAAAAGTTGCTTTATCACCATCTCTTGTAATATTAGATATACCAATAACATTTTGAGACTGTAAATTGCTATATTTCTCAACAGCCCTAATAACATCCGCCCTATTTGACCCCACTATATGCTCTTTGCCGTTAACGACCAATTCTGGTGTATAATTACTGCGATACCTGAATTTTGTATTGTAAGCACTTTGTTTCACGGTAAATTTCTGATTACTGAAAGGATCTTTCCAACCTATATAATTCCAATAGTCCACATGATAGCTCAAAACAAAAACATTATCTGAATATGAATCCCTTATGGTTTCTAGAAGCGCATCTGCCGGTGGACAACTAGAACACCCTTGCGAAGTAAAAAGTTCAAGCACCACACTACCCTTAGATAATTTTTCCGAATGTTCAGAAAACAAAGCATCATCAACTTTATTATCTTTACTGGATTGAGACCAAATAATGGTGGTTAACAGAAGGCCTACTATAGAAAATAAGAAAACATAATTTTTTTTATCAATCATAATAATGTGATTATACTTTATTATTCGAAATAAAATGAAAAACCTTACTATATATCTTTTTCTTATAATGGCGTTTACATGCCTTAACTTAAGAGCACAGGAGATTGCAATTCTAAAATATCAAGGTGGCGGTGATTGGTATGCCAACCCTACAGCATTACCAAATCTTATAAAATTCTGTAATGACAATATTGGAACAACAATACAAAACAAACCCGAAACTGTAGAAGTAGGTAGCAGCACAATTTTTCAATACCCGTATTTACATATGACAGGGCATGGTAATGTGGTTTTTTCAGATGAGGAAATTGAAAACTTAAAAAGCTATTTAATGTCAGGTGGTTTTTTACATATTGATGATAATTACGGCATGAAACCATACATCACAAGGGAGATAAAAAAACTATTCCCCAACAAAAATTTAGAAGAATTGGGAGCTGATCACCCCATTTTCAATAATTCATATTCTTTTGCAAAGGGACTACCTAAAATACATGAGCATGACGGGCAACGTCCACAAGCTTTTGCAATTTTACAGGATAATAGGATTCTATTATTATTTACCTCAGAGTCTGATTTAGGTGATGGCTGGGAAGACCCAACAGTTCACAACGATGCTCCAGAAGTAAGACAAAAAGCACTTGAAATGGGAGCCAATATAATTACCTACGCTTTTAAAAACTAAGCTATGACATCAAAAACAATCTCACAGGGCATATTAAGAGCTATTGGCGTATTGGTAGGTATCGCCATTTTGCTATACTTTCTTTATACTATACAATCTGTTTTGGCCTACTTGGCCATTGCCGCTGTAGTAGCGCTTATAGGCAGCCCTCTAGTACGTTTTTTTAGAAAAATTAAGTTACCCAATATTTTAGCAGTAATACTGACCATGCTTTTAATGGTAGGTGTTCTAGCCGGTATCATAGCCTTATTTATACCATTACTTTCTGAACAAGGAAAAAACTTGTCCTTATTGGATATTGATGAATTACAAACCAGTTTAAACACCTTATACCATCAAATCACCAATCACCTTGGCCTATCATCGCATATCGTAGAAGACGTTATAGATGACGCCGGTTTAGAAAAGAATATTTTACAAGGTTTGGATATTGGGTTCATACCTAATTTTCTTAATTCATTTTTAAATGTATTAAGCTCTGCAAGCATTGGCTTATTTTCAGTGCTTTTTATTTCTTTTTTCTTTTTAAAAGACAGCAAATTATTTGAAAATGGATTGTTGATTTTCGTTCCAATTGATAAAAAGAAAGGCACAACGAATTCCATCGGAAAAATAAATGGCTTGTTATCAAGATATTTTGTGGGATTGTTACTTCAAATTTTTATTCTTTTCGTCATTTACACCATAGTACTTTTAATTGTTGGTATTGAGAATGCTGTAGTAATTGCTTTTCTATGTGCGTTGTTCAATATAATACCATACATAGGTCCAATAATTGGGGGTGTAATAATGTTAACCCTTACCATGACCAGTAATTTAGGATCGAATTTTAGTGAAGTCATACTCCCAAAAACAGGTTATGTATTCTTAGGGTTACTCTTTGGCCAATTGGTAGATAATTTCTTCTCACAACCATTCATATTCTCAAATAGTGTAAAATCTCATCCGTTAGAAATTTTCCTGGTCATTATTATTGCGGGGCTACTATTTGGTGTTGTAGGTATGATTGTAGCCGTACCGGGTTACACAGCAATAAAAGTTATATTAAAAGAATTTTTATCCGACAACCAAATTGTTAAATCATTGACGCATAATCTTTAGGTAGAGGTGAATTCAGAAATAGTTACAGACGAGGTACAGCAATATATTACGGATAAACTAGGCACAGATGTGCATAAAATACTTTTATCAAAACCGAAGTTCCTAGAAGTTTCCTCCAAAGAATTGGTAGAGCAAATTGAATCTAAAACAAAAGCCAAAGCAAAATTACCTTCTTGGTTTTCAACGAAAAATATATACTACCCAAATAAACTGAACTTATCACAAACTTCATCTGAAGTTACGGCACAATACAAGGCTTCATTAATCAATGGCAAGAGTATTGTTGACATTACAGGTGGCTTTGGGGTAGACGCTTACGCATTTTCACAAAAATTTGAACAAGTAACCCATGTTGAAAAAAATAGTTCCTTGTCTAACATTGCGCAACATAATTTTGAGCAAATGGGCGCTACTAACATCAACTGTATCGCGTCTGAGGGATTAGATTTTTTAAAGGCCACAACAACCACTTTTAACTGGTTATATATAGATCCTTCCAGAAGAGACAAAAACAATAAAAAAGTATACTATTTAGCTGATTGTGAGCCAAATATAGTCAATCAAGCATCTTTTTTATTTACAAAAGCCAATAACGTACTGGTTAAAACTGGTCCGCTATTGGATTTAAAAATTGGATTAACAGAATTGAGCAATGTAAAAGAAATACATATTGTTGCGATAAATAACGATGTAAAAGAGGTGTTATGGTTAATGGAAAAAGGTTACAATCAAGAACCTATTATAAAAACAATCAATTTTAAAAATAGCATAAAACAAGAGTTCAGTTTTAAACCTAGTGAGGAAGAAAATGCTATCTCCAACTTTTCCAAACCACAAAATTACCTTTACGAACCAAACGCAGCTATCTTAAAATCAGGGTCTTTTCAATTTATTGGAGCATTTTTTAAATTAAATAAATTACATCCAAACTCACATCTCTTCACTTCAACAGAGTTAATCAAGTTTCCTGGTAGAATATTCAAAATTCAAAATATCTATGAATATTCTAAAAAATCGTTTAAAAAATCCGGTATCAAAAAAGCCAATATTACCACGAGAAATTTTCCTGATTCAGTGTCTGAAATTAAAAGAAAACTAGGTCTAAAAGACGGTGGTGAAAACTATGTTTTTGCTACAACTGATTTAGACGGAAAACTAGTGTTAATTTCTTGTTTACGTTACTAATATTTTCTGAATTTCGGCATAATAACGTTCAAAAACCACATCAAATTAAAGAAGAAACATCGCAAACTACAACGTTGTATATTAACTTTTGACCTTATTTTTAGATACATAATTACAATAAGTTGTTAAAATTTTAACACCAAAAAGATGTTCTTTTCGACTCACAAATTATTGATATCTTAATATTTACGGTCTTCTAAAACGATTTTCATAATCAAAACAACGAAATTTAAAATTTTGACACTTGCAAATTAACGTTATCGAATCATCGATTATTAAAGGAAAATTGCTATTATTATACCGGATTTTGATTTTTTTAACATTTAATTCCGCAACTATAAATTTTAAAAAGTCAATTTCTACACAATTAATTTAAACTAACAAACAACAATTATGAGTCAAAAACGTGATTACACGTTGATGAGCTCCAGTAAAAGGTCTTCCTTTATTAAATCTGGGGTATTATCAATGCTTGTTTGCCTAGGCACACAATTAGTGCAGGCAAATGAAAACACAAGTACTTCAAACAAAGTTGAAGTAGGAGCAGTTCAAACTACTGTTACCGGAACCGTTCTAGATGACACAGGTCAACCTCTACCTGGTGCAAACGTCGTGGAGAAAGGTACTACTAACGGTACACAAACAGATTTTGATGGTAATTATAGCTTAAATGTATCTGCCGGTGCTACGTTGGTATTTAGCTATATAGGATTTAAAAGCACCGAAGTTGCCGTAAACGGCCAGTCAAATATAAACGCTACCCTAGCCGAGGATGCAGCTGCACTTGACGAAGTTATTGTTTTAGGATATTCTCAACAAACAAGAGGTGACCTTACGGGGTCTGTAGCTTCTGTAGATGTTTCTGAAGCAACCAAGGCACCAGTTGTAAATGCTGCTTCAGCATTACAAGGACGTGTTAGTGGTGTTACAGTGGTACAGAATGCTACACCAGGAAGTCCACCAAAAATCAATATTCGTGGATTTGGTACTAGTAATAACACCAACCCATTATTTATTATAGATGGGCTACAGACAGATGATCCATTTGTACTAAATAGTATAAACCCTAACGATATTGCCCAGATGAACGTTTTAAAAGATGGTGCAGCGGCAATTTACGGTGCAAGAGCATCTAACGGGGTAGTGATTATTACAACCAAAGGTGGTGGTTATAATATGGAAAAACCAATAGTATCTATTGATACTTATACTGGTTTCTCTTCAATAGCGAATACACCAGATTTCTTGAACGCACAACAATTAGGAGATGTTCTATTTCAAAGTGCAGCTAACGATGGTACAGCTTTTGACCACCCACAATACGGAAATGGTTCTTCAGCAATTGTTCCTTCTACCTTAAATGGTTATACCAGAGTTGTTTCTTATGACCCTATTGTAAGAGGTGACGCTTCGGCTACAGTTAACCCTAACGGTACTGATTGGTTAGATGCCATTACAAGAACTTCGGTAATACAAAGTGTTGCCTTTTCTGTTGCAAATGGTGAGGAAAATAGTAAATACTCTCTTTCAGCAAATTATTTAAACAACCCAAGTAACCTTGTAGATACATTTTACAAAATTGGTCAAATACGTTTAAATTCTGAATTTAAACTTGGAGACAAAGTAAGAATTGGAGAGCATTTCAGTGCTGCATATTCCAATGGTAACCAAGGTGGAGCTGGAGCAAGATATGAAGAAGCGGTAAGAAGCAGCCCATTAATTCCTTTATATGATGACAATGGAAACTTTGCTGGTACCGGTGCTCAAGGTACAGGTAACTCAAGAAGCCCATTAGCTCAATTAAGTAGACAAAGTGACAACTTTAATAAGACCTTAAGACTTCTTGGAGATGTATACTTATCAGCTGAGTTAATGGATGGCCTTACTTTTAAAACTACTATTGGTGGAACAATCAATTCATTCAACACCCGTAGTTTCCAAGCTTTAGATCCAGAACATAGTGAGCCGTTAGGAACTAACACACTAACAGAAATAAATCAAGATGGCTATTCTTGGACTTTTACTAACACCTTAAATTACAAGAAAACCTTTGAAAACAGCAAAATAGATGCCTTAGTAGGTATAGAGTCTGTAGAAGATGGAATTAAAGGAAAACAAGTTAGCCGTACAGGTTTCTTATTTGAAACTCCAGATTTTTATTTGTTGAATAATGGTAGCGGAACACCAAACATCGACAATGCTTTTGATTCGGCTACGTCTCTTTATTCTTTATTTGGTTCTGCAACGTATTCTTATGCTGACAAATATTTTATAACGGGTACCTTACGTAATGATACCTCCTCTCGTTTTTCAGGGGATAACAAGAGTGATACATTCCCTTCTATTAGTGCAGGTTGGGTAGTTAGCAAAGAAGATTTTATTTCTTCTGATTCAGCTTTGAGCTGGTTCAAATTAAAAGGTTCATGGGGTCAATTAGGTAATCAATCTTTACCAGCAAGTAACCCTACTATCAATATTTCTTCACTTAATGAGAGTTTAGGTAACTATGCTATTGACGGTAATGCAATTGCTACTGGAGCAATATTATCTTCTGTTGGTAACCCAAATTTACGCTGGGAAACTAGTGAAGCTATTAATGCAGGTGTAGAATTAGGCTTTTTCAATGACAAGTTCAATGTTGATTTTGAATGGTTTAAGATTACCACAAAAGATTTGATTACTCAAGATAACAGCTTGATCAGTACTACAGCAATTGATGCTGGAGCACCATATGTAAACTCAGGTAATGTAGAAAACACAGGTTTTGACATTAATCTTAGATACAAAGATGAAACTACATCTGGTTGGAAATATGGGTTTGATGTAAATTTCTCTCACTACAAGAATGAAGTAACAGATTGGATCAGTGAATTTCAAACAGGTGATGATAGCTTCCGTGGTGGAGCAGTATCTAGAACTCAAGTAGGTCAACCAATTTCGTCTTTCTTTGGTAGAGAAGTAATAGGTTTCACAGATGAAGGTAGATTTGAATATAGAGATATAGATGGTAATAATACTATAGACGATAGTGATAGAACATTTATTGGATCTCCGCATCCAGACTTTACATATGGCTTTAACTTTAACCTAGGTTATAAAGCTTTTGACCTATCATTATTCTTACAAGGTTCTCAAGGAAACGATGTATACAACTACGTTAAGATATTTACAGATTTCCCAACTTTTGTTGATGGAAATAGAAGTGTCAGAGTATTAGATTCTTGGACACCATCAAATACTAATGCTACTTTACCAGCATTAAGTAATTCAATACAAAACAGCGAAACGCAACCTAATTCTTACTTTGTAGAGGATGGCTCTTACTTGCGTTTAAAGAATATACAATTAGGGTATGCTTTCCCTGAAAAAGTGACAAGTAAAATTGGTCTTGATATGTTGAGAGTATACATTCAAGGAACAAACTTGTTTACTATTACAGGATATGATGGCTTTGACCCAGAAATTATATCATCTGTTACCGGTAATAACTTAACATTGGGTGTAGACAACCAGGTTGTACCACAATCTAGAATTCTTACACTTGGATTTAATTTAAAATTGTAAAAAAATGAAAAAGAAATTAATTTATTTATTCACATTATTCGCCGCTATAAGTGCATGTAGCGATGAATTTACAGAGCAACCCGCTATAGGTGCGCTAAGTGATGCTGCCGTTCAAAATGAAGACGGTGTAGAACTACTTTTAATTGGCGCGTATTCAACCTTAGATGGAATTAGAAACAATTTATCAGGTAACGGTTTTGCCGCTAGTGGTGACAACTGGTGGTTTGATGTTATCGCAGATGATGCCCACAAAGGAAGTACAGATGGTGACCAAGCTGATCTTTTTGAAATGGAAGTTTACAACTGGACCACAGGTAACCCATACGTTTTAGGTAAATGGTCGTCAATTTTTGCAGGTGTAAACAGAGCAAATGCCGTTATATCTCTTATTTCTTCAATTGAAGATGCAGATTTAACAGGTAAACTTGCCGAGGCCCGTTTTTTAAGAGGTCATTTTAATTTTGAGTTGCAAAGAATCTACGGAAATGTTCCTTACATTTCTGAAGAAAATTATGCAAATACAGAGTTTAACCAACCAAATCCAGGTCCTATTTGGGATCAGATTGAAGCTGATTTTCAGTTCGCAATGGATAATCTACCTGCTACACAAGAGCAATCCGGTAGACCTACATCTTGGGCAGCCCAGACTTATTTAGGAAAAGTACACTTACAGCAATCAGATTGGGCAGCTGCATTTGATTTATTAGAAGATGTAATCAACAATGGTCCATACAGTTTAAATGCTGAATTCTTGGACAATTTCATTAGCTCAGGTGAGAATAGTTCAGAATCTGTTTTCGCTATTCAGTTCACTGCAGATACCGGGCAATCTTTTAACGGTAATATTGGTGGAGTACTAAACTTCCCTAATCCAGGTCCATTTGGTTCATGTTGTGGCTTTTACCAACCTTCTCAAGATTTGGTAAATGCTTTCCAAACTGATGAGGACGGATTACCATTATTAGATACCTTTAATGCTGCAGGTAATGATGTAGCCAATGATTACGGTATTGAAGATGAAGATGCCTTTACGCCTCATACCGGACCTTTAGATCCTAGATTAGATTATACTGTAGGTAGAAGAGGTATTGATTATAATGGTTATGGTACATTCCCAGGACATTCTTGGATCCGTGCAACATTTGCTGATATATCAGGTCCATATTTACCAGCCAAAAACGTTTATCAATCTGGTGATACCGACAACCAAGGTACAGGTGCATGGGGTCAGCAACACTCTGGTATAAACTATAACATTATACGTTTTGCAGATGTTCTTTTAATGGGTGCAGAAGCTGCAGTTGAATTAAACGACTTAGCATCAGCATTAACTTGGGTAAACATGGTTAGAAACAGAGCAAAAAGCATGTCTTATGTGCAAAATGAAGCTGGTGATGCAGATGCAGCCAATTATGTAATTGAACCTTACACAAGTTTTTCTGATCAAGCATTTGCAAGAAAAGCAGTTCGTCATGAGCGCCGTTTAGAACTTGGAATGGAAGGTCACCGTTTGTTTGACCTAAGAAGATGGGGCAACGGAGTTGAAGTAATCAATGAGTACATTGCTAATGAAAGCCGTACTATTGAAAATTTTGGCACAAAAGCTAACGCATTCGAAGCTAAACATGATTTATTGCCTATACCTTTAAGTGCAATTGATTTAAGTGGAGGTATTTTAGAACAAAACCCAGGTTTTTAAGACCATAAATTCTTTATAATAAGCAGGACATCTAATTGATGTCCTGCTTTTTTTATATCCTAAAAAACTATCCTTATTTAGAATTACCCTGATTAAATTTTAAATAATTTAAGCCTATAATGCTATCTATTTAACTTTCATAAATTCATTGTAAAACACTATTTTGCATAGTAGATCAACAAATAGACTATTCATTCAAATAGTACTCCCTAACACTTGTCAAAACTCAATTATCTGATAAGAACAATACTTAAACAATAACTTACAACAAACAACACAACAAAAACTAACTGATATGCGTATTATTTCTTACTCTTCAATAATACTAATCGCCATTAGTATCTTTTCATGTACTAAACAAAAATCAACATTATTTCAAATGGTTCCGGGTAATGAATCTGGAATTACCTTCAACAATAAAATAATAGAAACGGATAGCTTTAATATTCTAACTAGCGAATACATTTTTAATGGTGGTGGTGTTGCCGTAGGTGATTTTAACAATGATGAGCTACCAGATATTTTTTTTAGCGGTAATCAAGTAAATAATAAATTATATCTAAATCTTGGTAATTTTAAGTTCAAGGATGTTTCAAAAGAATCTGGCATAGAAGCTATTGATCAATGGAATACTGGAGTTGCACTTGCTGACATCAATAATGACGGTTATTTAGACATGTATGTATGTTCTGCAATGTTGAATAGTGACGAGGCCAAAAATAACATACTATTTGTTCATCAAGGTCTAAATGAAAATGGCGTTCCAATTTTTAAAAATTTAGCAAAAGAATATGGTATAGAAGAATCCGGCAACAGTATGGGCGCTACCTTTTTTGACTACAATAAAGACGGCTTACTTGACCTATATGTACTAAATAATGTAGATATTCATATTTTACCTACCAACTACAGAAAGAAAATTACCGATGGAACTGCATTAAGCAATGATAAATTATACAAAAACAACGGCGACGGCACTTTTACAGATGCTACCGTTGAAGCAGGTATAACTATTGAAGGTTTTGGTTTAGGGCTCTCCATATCTGACCTTAACTATGATGGCTGGCCAGATATTTATGTAAGTAATGACTATTTAACCAATGACCTTCTTTATATCAATAATCAAGACGGAACATTTACCAATCAAATTGCATCTCGTATAAAGCACCAAAGCAAATTTTCTATGGGTAATGATATATCTGACTTTAACAATGATGGTTATTTAGATATTGTAACCTTGGATATGCTTGGCGAAACCAATAGAAGGTTAAAAACTACCTTATCTGGGCATAAATACACTGAATATATTTTGAACGAACGATTTGGTTATGAATATCAACATACTAGAAACATGCTTCAAAAAGGCAATGGCAACAACATACCTTACAGCGAAATAGGTTTATTGGCTGGCGTGTCAAAAACAGATTGGAGTTGGTCACCACTTTTTGCGGATATGGACAATGATGGCTACCAAGACTTAATGATTACAAATGGCTTTCCTAGAGATATAACCGATTTGGATTTTGGCGATTTTAAATTTAATGTTAGTAGATATCTTAGTCCTGCACAAATTTTAGATTCAATTCCTAAAATTAAGATTCCAAATTATGCCTATAAAAATAATCATAACAATGGTTTTACTGATGTAAGTAATGATTGGGGCATTGGCATACCATCATTTTCTAACGGTGCTGCATTTGCCGATCTTGACAATGACGGAGATTTAGACTATATCGTAAACAATATTAATGATGAAGCATCCATATTTAAAAATACTACAGATACAAGTGATGAAAAACATAATTATTTGAGCATAGCTTTAAATAACACCTCCTCCAAAACCTTAAAGGATGGTGCTAAAATTGTTGTTCGGCTAAATGATGGCACCTTTCAGTATAAAGAATATCACACCTATAGGGGCTACATGTCTACCGTTGAAGATATATTTCATTTTGGTCTTGGTGATGCAACTAAAGTTAAGTCTATCGAAGTTTTATGGCCAGATAATAGATATCAAAAATTGACCGACATTGAAAGTAACCAACGTATAATATTAGAGGACAAAAATGCAAAGACAGTAAAAAATAACAGCCTTGTTTTTCCATTCGTCCCCAAAAAGGAAAAACCAATTTTTAAAGAAGTTTCAAAAGATGTTGGGGTTACATTTTTACATGAAGAAAAGGATATCATCGATTATAACATACAACGTACATTACCGCATAAACTAACACAAAATGGTCCATTTACCACTGCCGGAGATTTAAACGGTGATGGTCATCAAGATTTTATAGTTGCCAGTTCCGCCGGTATGTCGCCACAATTATTTTTCCAAAATGCGCAAGGTCATTTTACACAAAAACCGTTGTTCACCGATGAGGAAAATAAAAAATATGAAGAAGAAAGTATTGCTTTGTTTGATTTAGATAATGATGGCGATCTAGACATGTATCTCGTTTCTGGCAGTAACGAGTTTGAATTGGACAGCAATTATTACAATCATAGGTTACTAACAAACGATGGTAACGGAAATTTCATGCTTACTACGGATAAAATGCCATTGGTTAAAACAAGTGGTTCTACAGTAGCCATTACCGATTACGACCATGACGGATATGTTGATCTTTTTGTTGGTGGCAAAACTCCTTTTTCTAAATTCCCCAATCCTGACAAAAGTTTTATTTTAAAGAACGAAAAAGGTATTTTAAAAGATGTTACGGACAATATAGCTCCAGACCTTCGTCATATAGGAATGGTAAACGATGCTGTATGGGCAGACGTTGATTTGGATGGAAATGAAGATTTAATTATTGTGGGTGAATTTATGCCTATTACCATTTATAAAAATAGCCTTACACGTTTTTCGAAATTGGAAAATACCGGGGTAGACAGTTTATTTGGCTGGTGGGAGAGTATAACAAAAACAGATGTTGACAATGATGGTGATATAGATTTTATAATAGGTAATTTAGGTATGAACAACTTTTACAATTCTACACCTGAAAAACCTGTTAATCTGATTGCCAAAGATTTTGATAACAATGGTACTTTAGACCCAGTCATGTTCGCTTACTTTAAAGAAAGCTTTGAAAACCCTACCTACAAATCATTTCCTGTAAACTTTTGGGGAGATTTAAATGGCCAAAGTCCTATTTTTAGAGCCAAGTACAATTCTTTTAAAGCCTATTCAAGGGCAACAATCACAAGCTTGTTTTCTAATGAAGAATTACAAAATTCAACTAAATTAACAGCTAATTACGACAAAAGCATAGTGCTGCTAAATGAAGGTGAGGGTAAATTTTCACATATGCCTTTACCTATTGATGCACAAGTAGCCCCTGTTAACGGTTCAATAGCGGTAGATTTTAATGAAGACGGTTATAATGACATCTTATTAATTGGCAATAATTTTGGTAATGAAGTTTTTGCAGGTCGTAATGATGCCTTGAACGGTCTGCTATTGCAAAATGATGGCAATGGTAATTTTAAATCGGTATCAACTAGCAAAAGCGGCTTTTTTGTACCTGGAGATGCAAAAAGTATCACTACCGTTAAAAATAGTAAGAACGCTCTACCCTATTTTATTGTTACACAAAACAGAGATTCTATAAGAATTTTTCAAAAAAACTAATCGCATGAATCATAAATTTGAGCAAGCCTAATTAAATAGAGGATATTTAAACATCTCAAGAGAATATCCAACTTTTGTTAGCTATTTAAATTAAAATAAAAAAGGGGTGAAATAATCTGTGATGTTACAGATTATTTCACCCTTTTTTGCTTGACACCTCACCTAACTTGTATTTATTACCCTACAAAATCATACCTGAACGACATCTAATAATCGACAAACAACACCACTGAAACTATAAATAAACTATTCATAAATTTTAATAGGTAAAATTGGTTTTTTGATAAATTATTAACTAATATTATAATAATATTACGTTAATCTTAACTAAACTTAAGATTAGTTAATAAATCAACAATTAATCAAACAACAACTAATTATGAATCAAAAACTAGATTTTAAATCATTAAAATCCAAGAAAAGACAGTCAGTCTTAAGAAGCGGATTTTTATTGATTTTAGCGTCTTTATGCTTAAATGGCCTTAGCGCTAATGAAAAGCTAAACGAAATTAAGTACAATGAACCCCTCAAGGTTCAAACAACTGTGACCGGTACGGTATTAGATGACCTAGGCACTCCGTTACCTGGTGCCAGTATCATTGAAAAAGGTACCACAAATGGAACCCAAACCGACTTTGATGGTAATTTTACCATAAACGTAGCTGCATCTGCGACCTTAGTAGTGAGTTACGTAGGTTTTAAAACTGTTGAAATAGCTGCTAGCTCCTCTCCTATTTCAGTAACCTTAACGGAAGATGCCGCTGCTTTGGATGAGGTTGTTGTAACAGGATATGGTTCTCAGTCTAAAAGAGATGTTACGGGTTCAGTTTCAACAGTAGATGTTGAAGAACTAAATGCCGTGCCTGCTACTACTTTTGCACAACAACTACAAGGTAGGGCTGCCGGTATTGGTATTGTAAATGATGCAACTCCTGGTGGTGAGGCTACGGTAAGAATTAGAGGTTTTGGTACCATTGGTAACAATGACCCTCTATACGTTATAGATGGGGTACCTTCAAGATCACAAGCAAACCTTAACCCAAATGACATAGAATCTTTACAGGTTCTTAAAGATGCATCCGCAGCATCAATTTACGGTTCAAGAGCTGCAAATGGTGTAATAATTATTACCACAAAAAAAGGTAAAATGGGTAAACCGGTCATCACCTATGATACCTATTACGGTTTACAGTCAGGATTAGGAGAAGTAGAAGCCTTAAATGCTGCAGAGTTAGGTGAATACCTTTATTTAGCCGATTTATATGCTGGCAAGGATCCTAGTCATGGTCAATATTCTTTTGGCCCAAATGGAGAAATAGGAATACCCGACTATGTTTTCCCAAGTGGTGCCATGGAAGGTGATCCCGGTACAGACCCCGATTTGTATTCATTGGAAGAAGGTAATATTTATGCTATTGTACGCGCCGCCGATACCAATTGGTGGAATGAAGTAACTAGAACCGCACCAATTTTAAACCATCAAATATCAGCATCTGGCGCAACTGAAAATGCAAGATACGCCTTTACACTTGGTTACTTTGCTCAAGATGCGATAACTAAATTTGTAGGCTACAATAGAACATCCATTCGTGCAAATACAGAATTTAAAGCATTAAATAAAAAGTTAACCGTTGGTGAAAACCTTTCTGTAAACTTTGATAATAGAAAAGGTGGTTTTGGAAATGATGAGGAACAAAATGCAGTTTCGGGTTCTTATAAACATCATCCACTTTTACCGATCTATGATATTGCCGGTAACTTTGCAGGTAGTAGAGGTGCTAACCTAGGTAACAACTTTAACCCATATGCAACTTTATACAGAGAGCAAGACAACAGAACATATCGTTTACGTGTATTCGGTAACGTTTTTGCCTCTTATGACATTACGGACGACTTGCAGGTGAAAACTAGTTTTGGTGTAGATGCTACAGGTGAAAGAGGTAGATATTTAAGAAGACAAAACCCAGAGTATGTTGAAGGAAACTTCATCAGCGGCTCAACTTCAACTAACAGGTATGAATATCAATGGCAATGGAATACGGTATTGACCTATGCTAAAACTTGGAATGAAGTCCATAATTTTGATGCTTATGTAGGGGTTGAGGGTATTGAGGCTTATGGTGAAGAATTTGGGGCCAGTAGAAATGGCTATGCTTTTGAAACGCTTGACATTCAACGCTATTTAGATTTAGGTGATGCTACCACGGCGAGTAACTACGGGTATGCATTTAGAGATTATACGCTATTTTCTGAATTTGGAAAGCTGAATTATAACTACGATGGAAAATATTTAGCTCAGTTTATATTAAGAAATGATGCTTCATCTAGGTTTCAATCTGCTTCTAGGAGTGCAATATTCCCTGCTTTTAGTTTAGGTTGGAGAGTATCAGACGAGGCCTTTATGCAAAATCTAGAAAAGGTAGATGAACTTAAACTTAGATATGGTTGGGGTAAAACGGGTAACCAAGAAATTGGAGATTACAATTCTTATACTACTTACCGCTCCAATATTTTCAACGCAGGATATCCAATTGATGGAGCAACGGGTGCACCAACTTTAGGTTTCGACGTTCAAAGTTATGGTAACCCAAATGCAAAATGGGAAACTACTACATCAAACAACATTGGTGTTGACCTTTCAATGTTCGATAGACGATTTAATATAGGTCTTGATTTATGGGACAGGATAACGACAGATATGTTGTTTAGAAGACAAATCACGTATACCGCAGGTGATGCACAAGCACCATTCTTCAATGTTGGTGAAATGACCAATAAAGGTGTAGACTTGCAAATATCTTGGGACGATAAAAAAGGCGACTGGGGTTACGGTGTTAGCTTCAACCTTTCTGCTTACAAAAACGAGGTTAACAAATTAAGTGAAACAGATGACGGTACCGTTTTGTTCGGTGATGCTTCAAGAGTTCCTTCTTTAACCATTACAGAAGTTGGCGAACCAATATCATCTTTCTATGGCTTTAAAACCGAAGGAATTTTCCAATCTCAGGCAGAGGCAGATGCTTGGCCTACATATGGCAGCTACAATGCACCTGGTAAATTGAAGGTAACAGATGTGAATAATGATGGGCAGATAGATGATGATGATAGAACGATCATTGGAAGTCCGCACCCAGATTTCACCTATGGTGTCAATATAGATGTTAGTTACAAAAACCTGGCCTTGAACATATTCGGTAATGGTTCTGAAGGAAATGACATTTACAACTACGTAAGGTATTTTGCAGATTTTAACACCTTTCAAGGAAACAGATCAAAAAGAGCGCTTTATGATGCATGGCAACCTGCCAACCCTTCTGCTCCCGTTAGCGAATGGGTAGCGGCTAATCCAAATGCCACTGTACCGATAATGGATGCTAACGATCAAATTAGTAGTAGACCTTCATCTTATTTCATTGAAGATGGTAGTTATTTTAGACTTAAAAATGTTCAGTTGACCTATTCATTCCCTTCAGATTTAATGGAAAAAATAGGTATTTCAAGAGGACAGATATATGTACAGGGTCAAAACTTAGCTACATGGACAAAGTACACAGGTTTAAACCCCGAGATACAAGCAGGTAATAGAGATGACGCTACATTAGGCTTTGATGGCGGTTACATGCCGGTATCGCGTACCTATACATTAGGTCTAAGATTAACCCTTAACTAAAAAATCTAATTGCTTAAAAAAGCTATCATTTAATGAAACATATAAAATTTTAATGATGAAAAGAAAAAATATAATATTAATGGTATTTATCTGTATGGCCATCTTTACGGTTGGTTGTAGCGATGAATTTTTAACACGAACTCCAGAGGGGCAATTTGGTACAAATAGTCTTGAAACGGAAGATGGTTTAGATGGCATACTATTGGGTGCCTATGCCATGATTGACGGTGCAGGTTTAGATGGCACTGCAGATTGGAACGTTACGGTAGAAAACTGGGCATTTAACATAGCTTCCGATGATGCATTAAAGGGTACCGATGCGGGTGACCAACCAGAGCAGTCTTTTATTGAAGCCTATGACTATCAATCTTTCAATGGTCATATTACAAATAGATGGAGATCATTGTTCAAAGGTGTAGCTAGAGCAAACAATGCCATTAACGCCGCCAATAGTTTAGAAGATCTTTCTGATGAAAAGAGAACCCAAGTGATTGCAGAAGCGCGATTTTTAAGAGGTATTTTTCATATGGAAGCACGCAAAATGTGGAGAATGCCACCTTACATTGGCGAAGAAGATTACATTTTAGATGATGTTGAAAGCACCAAAGTGCCTAATGATCGTGAAATATGGCCGTTTATTGAAGCTGATTTTGAAGCTGCAGCGGCAAGTTTACCCACAACACAAGGTCAAGTAGGTAGACCTACTAGTTGGGCAGCTAAAGCTTTCTTGGCCAAATCAAAAATGTACCAGGGTTGGGACGAGAATGGAACGCCTAATACCGCAAAACTTGGTGAGGCCAAAACTTTACTAGATGAAATTGTGAACTCAGGTGTATTTAGCCTTGCCACTAAATTTGAAGATAATTTTTTGGTAGCCACAAGAAATAACCCAGAGTCTATATTTGAAATTCAATATGCCGTAAGTAGTGCAGCAGATCAAGCCTCTAGTAGAGGTATGGGTCTTGCCCACCCATATACAGACCCTTGGGGCTGTTGCGGATTTTATCAGGTATCACAGAACTTGGTAAATGCCTATAGAACCGAAGCCGGTTTACCTTTGATCGATAATTTTGATGCTGAGGACATCAGTATAGATACCAATGAAGACGGTACTAGTGCTGAAACGGCTACTTTAGACCCTAGAATAGATCATACTTTAGGAAGACCTGGAATACTTTACAAAGGTTTCAAAATCTATCAAACCGATTTTGTTAGAGATTTGTCATATGCAGGTCCTTTCTTCTCTAAGAAGCATGTTGCAGAGCCAGAAGGTTTTGGTGTTGGCGGATGGGGAAATCTATCAGCAAACAATTACCGATATATGCGCTATGGCATGATTCTATTATGGTTGGCAGAAGCAGAAGTTGAAGTAGGAAGTTTAGAGAGAGCTCGTGAACTTGTAAACGAAATAAGAACAAGAGCCGCTAATCCTGAAGGATTTGTACCCTTGGCCACACAAGGTACGGACAGAAATGATTTCAGCATTGTAGAGGGCGAAGCTGCAGCAAATTATGATATTGCAACGTATGATGCACCATGGACGGACAAAGCTGCCGCAAGGGATGCCGTACGTTTTGAAACAAGATTGGAATTTGCCATGGAAGGTCACCGCTACTGGGATTTGGTTCGTTGGGGCATTGCCGCTGAAACTTTAAACAACTACATAGCCAGTGAGTCTCAACATAGAACATATTTAGTAGGAAAGTCTTTTACGGAAGGAAAAAATGAATATTTCCCTATACCAAGTCAAGCAATTGATAGATCTGCAGTTGATGGTCAACCAACATTGACTCAAGATCCAGCTTACTAATTAAAATTATTGTTAATTGTTAGTTGCATAAAGAGTGGTCAAATTATTTTTTTGGCCACTCTTTATTAACTTAAAACTACTTGGTTAAACGATTAATATACACCTATTAAATGCGTTCTAATATAGACCGGTATTTCGTTGAGACCATCGTCTAATTTTAATTTCATTATTTCAGAGGGTACCAAAGGCATATGGCAGGAAATACAATTTAGCGTTTCAGTATGTTTATTTACCTCAACGCTACTATTAACAGCTGTAATAGTATGGCAAGACAAACACTTTGCATTGAAAACATCTTGTTCACCTCGTTCATTTTCATGTGGACTATGACAAGTAATGCAATCCATTTTTAAAGAATTCACAAAACACTTGCTTTCACTGAGAAGCCCCATTTGATTTCCATGAACATCTAATTTGAGATTTCTATTGTTATTCTGATAATTTTTGGAGTAGGCCGATAATGTATCGCCAGCAATAAAGGAGAACGGATTACCTTTTACCTGTTGTGCTTGTAACCCAGAGTGACATACGGCACAGGCATCTAAGCGCTGTTGTTGGGTGTACTTACCATAATTATCTACATGCACACCTACTTTCGCATTAGGGTTGGTCCTATGGTAAACTACGTGTTCTTCTAATGGTCCATGACACCTTTGGCAATCAATACCTAGCAACAATTTATTTCGGTTATAAATATTTCCGTTACCAGATTCATTTTTGTTTTCGGCAAAGGTCACATGACATTTTAAACAATTATCATCTACAGGTCTATTGAAAGAGTACTCGGGAAAATTGGGACTATTGACCCAAGTATTGGCAGGCTCAAAATAGGATAGTTGTAATTGATATAGCTTATCATCTTCCCAGCTCAGATAACTTTGCCCTTTTACTCCAGAACCAATAGTAATATCCAGCTTAGATTTCACCAAGGCAGTATCGCCAAACTTTGGTTTGGTCAATTGATAAATCCCATCGTTTTCTTTTATTAATTTTAAACGCACTCCTTTTAGGTTCAGCTCATTGGAGCCTTCGGCAAGTTTACCTTTAATGTGTTCTTCATTGGCAATCGCTGACGTGTTGTAATGAGCTGTTTTTACATGGCTCTTAAAAATATCTTCATGACATTCCATGCAGGTATCCTGGGCTACAAAGTTTTTGCCATTATAATGTGTAGCTACAATTTCCGGCTCTAAATAATCCGAGATTGCAACAGTGTGTTTTAGATACCATAAGATATAAAAGAGCAATACAAGAACAATTGACCATAAAATGTATTTTGTATGCTTGCTTTTCATTGTAGTTTTTAAAATCTACTTTAATTCCTGGTTCATAAACCAATCATAAAGTGCATCGGTCTCATAAGCTTTTATCCATGCACTATGGCCTACGTTAGGATATCTTGTAAAAATTACCTCATATCCCATTTCCTTTAATTTAGCAACCATATTTTCAGACTCTGAGAATGGAATGGATTTATCTTTCTCACCATGAAATACCCATATGGGCATTTCCCTATTGATCCATGAAGCATAGGGCAATGGTGCCATACCACAAACTACTGCCATTGCAGCAAATGTATTGGGATATTGTACCGCCATTTCCCATGCAGCGCCACCACCCCTACTTAATCCGGTTATATAAATCCGTTTTTTGTCTATTCTATTATTATCCACAATAGAATCTAACAACTGTTTAACAGCCCTTGTATTCCACCATTTCTTGGCGTTGGGGTTCTGTGGCGCCAAAATCAAAAATGGGAACTTTTTTCCTTGAACTATCAATTTTGGAGGACCATTTCTCTTCACCGTGACCAAGCTATCACCAGATTCACCTCCGCCATGCAAAAACAATAAGATCGGAAACTCTTTATCAGGTTCGTCCTCATAATCCTCAGGATAGTACAAATAATAAGATAATTTCTCTTTTACATTGGTCTCCATCTCAGCGTCTATTAAACTAGGCTTTTCTTGAGATGCACAACTTTGAAAAATAATCAATAGAACTATATACGGAACAATCCTCATCATAAAAACAATTTACGCTCAAATGTACCTAAAAACAAGTTGTATTAAAGTTAAAGTATCATTAGATCAATTTGGATTTCAAATGCTATTTAACAAATCTAAGTTATAAGCAATCACCCCTAAACACAGAAGGAGATGCTAAGAGCATCTCCTTCTGTTAAAATCATATTATTTTAAAGTTATTATCTATACAATGTAAAGTGACCTACATATTTGATGGCATCACTGTTGGCATTTACAACATACCAATAATCACCCGTAGGTACCTCTTTACCTTCATAGGTTCCGTCCCAGCCACTGACCTCATCCAGTACAGCTACTACCCTACCGTAACGATCGTAAATTTTAACCACTACACCATCAAATAGCTCTCTATTATTTGGAGACCAAATATCATTCAAGTTATCACCATCAGGTGTAAAGAAATTAGGAAATTCTAACATTCCGGTGAATTCAAAAGGTACGCTAAGCTCCAGTTCACAACCTCTTGCATCTCTAACACGAACATTTACAATTCCGCTTTCATTAGTCGTAAATATGGTCTCATCTCCAAAAGATTGTCCGTTGAAAAAGAATTCATACTCTCCATAACCACCAGCGGCAGAAGCTTGAACTTCATTGGGACCAGTTTTATCAACCACCAAACTTAATGGCTCATAACCATCTATACTGAACTCAACACTATTGGTACAACCATTTTCATGATAAATATATACAATGTGATTACCGGCAGGTAAATCTCCCCATACATACTCATCCGTAGCATTAGCCGTAATAGCATCTGTAGGATCTATTGGATCCAGAGCAAACATTAGTTCTGGCAAAAGATTATCATTTTCCAGTTGAATAGTGGTTGTACTGGTTGGGAATATACCTTCGCAACCATATTGCACCTGAGGTGCTGCCGTTAAATCTACTCCAATATCTATAGTAAATAATTCTGAAGCCGTACATTGGTTTACATCTTGTATATAGATAACATAAGATGCACCACCTTGTAGGTCTTCTATTATTTCACCAGTATAGGGTGCAAACGTGGCGGTACCCGATTCATCTACCGGATCGATCATTTCTATTTTATATTCAAAATATGGTGTAGCACTTACTAAAGGATCATTGAAAGGAGTACCTCCAATGACATCAAATACCACAGTACCATTATTTGCACCTATACACAACTCAGGTGTAGTATCTATATTGATCACCTCTATTTGATCAGGCTCTTCAATAGTAATAAAATCCTTTTCAAAACAGCCATTATCATCCTTGATCAAAATCTCATACGTACCTGCCGCCAACTCATCAAAAGTATATGTACCAGGGTTATCCGAATCACTAAAGAACTCATTAAAATTAGGAGCAATCGCAAACTGTATTAACCCTTCACCACCGGCGCTAACAGATACGGTTATAGTACCATCCTCTTCACCGTTACATGAAACATTTGTAGGCACGGCGTCAAAAATTATAGGATCAGGTCTAACTATTGCGAACGGACCAGCAATATCACTACAAGTAGCTCCACTAGTTACCGCTATATAGTATTCGGTTCCTTCAGCTAAACCTTCAAATGTACCGTTATCTTGGGGACCTCTTACCACTGTTGCAGTAGCTGCCGGATTAAAAGCATCAACAGGATCACCTTCGTATAAATAGAACACATCTTCACCTACACCGCCGTTCACAAAAGATTCTATTCTACCATCCAATTCAGATGCACAAGAAATATCATCTGGTAAGTTAGGCAATAACGTTATTCCCGTAGCATCGGTCATAGTAATACCGTTTGATCTAATTGCGGGGCAAGCACCTGCTGCATTTACCTTTCTCACATCAAATTGATAAGTAATACCCTGTACTCCAGATATAGTAACAGAATTCCCTGTCATTGGTTGATAGGTACCAATGGTAACACCGTTTTCTACCCTTAAATATTCATAAGTAAACAAAGGGTCAGGGTTTTCAACGGTCATTCTCATTTCGCCATCCCCTCCACAACCAGGCACTCTTGTCTGTACCAATACCGGCTGAATTGGTGGTGGTGGATCTACATAATAAGCTTCGGTAACAAAAGAACATCCAAAACTAGACGAAACTTCTATTGCGTACCAGCCAGCACTAATGTACCCTCCACTATCTCCAATAAAGGTTGGTGTATTCTGCAAACCACTTTCAGATACTACAGCCGTATTATCATCACCACTTAAATACAATAATGTATAATTGTAACCTGCACCAGGAAAACCACCACTTGCTCCTGCCGTTGCAGTAATAGCATCACCAGACGTAATATCATAAGCTTCTAAAACCGCATTATTACCATTGGGACAATCTAAACTCTGTGGTTCTCTTATACCGGCAACTATTTGCGGTACTTCTTCTAATTCTATTTCCACTGTATTTGTACACCCTTCTACATCCCTAATTTCTATCTCATAGAAACCGAATGACAAGCCGGTAAATTCATTATCATTGGAAAATGCAGCAATTTCAGTGGTATAAGTAGCACCATTATCCGTGCTCATTAACAATCTATACTCATAAGGAGTAGTGTCCCAACCACCAGTACCTGTAGCAACAATTTCACCTGTGTCATTGGTACAGCTAACATTTCCTATAGACTCTGCCGTAACTTGTAGCGGACCGTTAGGTGTTCTAATATTGGCAACATTACTGATACCTGCACAATATGGATTACCCACAGAAACCACATCTACAATTAAATTACCACCAGGTAAATTATCTATACGGGCTTCATCGCCATTAACATCAGGGAAATTATTGGTATCAAAAGTTCCTGAAGCCAAAGGAGTTGTTCTAGCATCATCAGTAGCCTCATAAACGATGTAATCATATACACCATTATAATCACCTACGGTGATGAACAATGCTCCATCGTTACCAGGCACCGCACAGCTAACCGGTTTAGCCTCACTTATTAACACTGTTGGTGCAATAGGCGTGTTAACCGTGTGCACAGGCATTGGATAGGTACAACCTACTGTATTATCAACGATTTCGAATAAATAATCACCAACATCCGGTAAAAACACGTCTACATAATTATTTCCGGCTAAATTTGTTACTGGAGCAACTGCTGTAACCGAAACCGTATTTACAGTAAAGTCAGCTGTACCCGCAACTTCTATACGTACACGTTCATCATCTCTACAATTTAAAATATCAATATCTATGATTGTAGGTACTACATCTGTTGGCGGATTGATCGTAGGCACATCAAATGTAGTTTGACAACCATTGCCATCTATAGCATAAACCGTAATATTCTGGGCAGAACCATTATCAATGATTTCAAATGTATTACCTGTTTGATAGTTCTCGAACCCGGTAATACTATATTGATAACCTGAGCCTATGGTACCGGCATCAACAACGTTCACGGTAATAATGGTAGAACTATATCTATTAGCACCTGGCTCACAGGAAAAATCCGCCGCGCTGGCAGTAATACTAAAATCATCGGGGTTATTTATGGTATGTACCGAAGACAACACCTCACAGTTACGTGCAGTAACTACTTGTACTTGGTAATCTCCCGCAGGCAAACCTGAAAAGGCTCCCGTATTATTCCTTGTAACTTCCGTTGTACCAGATGTAACATCATTTAGGATATAGGTTAACGGCGTATCTTGCGAAGTAAAAGGAACCATTGCATTTGCAGGACCAACTATTACTTCTATAAACCCATCATTCTCATCTCTACAGCTAATATCATCAGCATCTTGAGCAACAATTACTGGTTGAGCAGCCTGATTAAGAATAATGTTAGATACCGTAGTTTCACAAAAACCAGTTCCATCATTTACAACACGGTCAGTGATTACAACTTGGTAATTACCAGGTTCTAAACCAGTGAATACCGGATCATTGGTTTGTAAGACCGGTGCCACCGCATTTGAATTATAATCTATACCTGTTAATTCATAATCGAAATCTCCACTTCCGCCATTGGTAGTTATTGTAATTTCTCCATCAGCATCATTACAAGTACTATCAGTAGTAAAGTCACCTGTTGCAGATAAGAAATCATACACCGTGGCAGTACCTTGACTTGTACATCCATTGGCATCAACTACATCTACTACATAATCACCTGGACTGCTTACCGTGTAAGTGTAAGTCCAATTTGTACCATTATCCGTAGGTAATTGTTCATCACCACCCAGAGTAAATCTCGGTGTATTCAAAGAATTTGGTACGGTAACGGTAATATCAAATGCCGTTGAGGTAGGATCACATTGATTAACAACGGTAAAAGTAGGAGCCGGTAAATCTGGATCTAAAGAAATAATGGTAGCAATATCAAAAGATGTACATCCGCTAGAATCTCTAACATATACGTCATAATCACCATCAGGAGCTGTAAATGTGGTATCTGTTGTCCAATCAGTACCAGTAGGCACATCACCATTGTTCATAAAGGCGAATTCATATGGTCCGCCAGAACCACCTCTTCCTTGAACCGTAACTTGACCAAAGGCATTACAATTTGCAGGAACCTCCTGTAAAATATCAATATCCGGTAAATTCTGATCAATAGTCACGGATGCAGCATCTGTACAAGTATCAGTTAAATTTTCAACCAAAATTTGATAATCTCCAGGCAATTCCGCGTAGGTACCGTTATAAGGTAAACCTGTAGTTGTCAAAGCAGCTTCTAACTCCGTTTCCGATCCATCCTCGTTATTGATCAATACTATTCTTAACTGATCACCAATAGTATAACCAGTAATTTCATAGGCTATTTCACCATTTCTGTTGATATCACAAGCACCAGGTGTGGAAGATGCCGTAACATCCAAAGAAGACGGACCCTCAACTGGTGGAATTTCTTGCTCATAGGTACAACCAGTACCCACATCCAATACTACAACAGTATACGCTACACCATATTGAATACCGTCTGTAGCGTTGCTAAAAGTATGGTCATTGACCCCTGGTGTATTATTTAGATTATAGAATGATGGCTGATCCAACAATCTTATCTGATAAGACCCTGAACCTCCACTAACATTAACAGCATAGGTGAAAGCAGTATCATCACAATCTAGAGGTACCGGTTGCGGAATTGGTGTAATCACCACTTCATTTGATGTAATGGTAACCGTATCAATATCGGTACAACCATTGGCATCTATCGTAATAATAGTATAATCTCCAGTTACCAATGAAGGGTCTAAGATTTGGATCGGAAAAGTACTTTGATCCTCTACACGAGTAATTTCTACACCTGTATTATCCTCTATAATAAAATCAAAACTAGGCGTACCATCTGTAACTGCATCAATACTTATACCTCCACTAACTGGACCACTACCACTACAAACTGCCTGTACTTCTGAAACCGTAGTTGCAGGTGGTGGCGTGCTATCCAAAATAATATCAAAAGTATCTGCAACGGTTTCACAACCTCTAGCATCTCTAACCAAATAAGAATACGTTCCAACGGTCAAATTTGAAAATACAGTTTCTGAACCCCAACCATTTCCGTTAAAATTTACTTCATATGGTGGCACCCCACTTGTTGCATCCGGTGTTATTGTTACTGCTCCATTATTAGTTGAGCTACAGCTAACCGGTCTAGGGGTAATATGGGCTGCCGCAATATTCTGTGGTGGGTTCAACGTTATTGCAACCGATTCCGCAACGCAACCACTACTTGTAGTATTGTTATCCGTAATTCTAAAGACATAATCGCCCGGTATAGCGGTATCGTATAAAAAATTGTTGAAAGTCAATGGTATTGCCGCACCAAAAGTTACCCCGTTATCAGAACTAACTTCATATTGTTTAGCCCCAGCGCCTGCAGTATAGCCACCGTTCACCTGAACTCTAATTTGACCAGGAGCTCCTCCACAAGGTATTTCAGTTTCAATACTGGTGTTTACCCTTAATTGGGGCTCAATGGTGATAGGTAAACTATCCGAGCAATCATTACCATCTACCACCTCAATAGTATAGTTACCAGGAGATAGGCCTGAGAAAGAAGCACTCGCCTGTAAAGTACCACCATTAATTCTATATTGGTGCGTACCTACTGCTGCAGTACCAGCAGTGGAGGTTACGGCAACCGTAGCTCCTACACCGGCTACAAAACAAAAATCTGAAGACGGACCATCTAATGCAATAGTTGGCGCATCAATTGGGGTTAAGTCAAAAGTGAAGGTATCTGTACAACCTTCAGCATCTTCTACAGATAATGTGTATGTTCCCGCTGCAGAAAGATTACTAAAGGTTCTTCCAGATCTTGGACCTATTTGTGATCCTACCGGAGGAGTCAAGGTATATCTATATGTTCCCCAACCACCGGTTGCATTTGCTCTTACACTTCCTAAATTACCATTGGCACAGCTCATTGCCGTAACCGTACTCGTGGATAAATCTAAAACAGGAGCCTCTTCAATATCAAAAGAAGTAGTATCCGTACAACCGGTATCGGCATCGGTTACTGTAATGGTATAGGTACCTGCACCTGATAAAGGAAGTGCTACTTCATTATTATTTTGAGGTCCTCCAGTGAATAATCCACCATTAATGTCATAGGTATAATTGTTAGCAAAACCATCTACAACAAAGGACCCCGTACCATCGGTTGCACCGTTACATACCCTTAAGTCGCCACCAGATTTTACTCGTACCCTAATAGAACTTATTTCAACCGGTCTAAAACCTTCAGTATACGAACATCCGTTAACATCGGTTATTTGAAAGATATACGCTTGTGAGGTCATTAAACCCGTAAACGTATCATTAGTACCATTGTCAACATACGCCGGACTAATTATTTCATATCTATTTATTGCAGCATTACTAGTAGGTGTCAACTGAACATCTGTAGTACCTGCTGCACAACTTGTATTACTTTGTGCAAAATCTAAATCCGTAGGTGGATCAACATCTAAAATATCAATAGCAGTAAGTTCTAATCTACAACCGCCAGCATCACGAATGATCGGTGTATAAGTTCCTGCCGCCAAATCTGTGTACGAAGTAACAGTTGAGAAGTTTACACCATCAATACTAAACTCATAACCACTACCCGAGCCTCCTGAAAATGGACCAACAAAATCAATTTGACCACCTACCGTTCCAGCTCCAGAACAGGTTACATCTGCCACTTTAGTAGCGCTTCCGGTCAATGAGCCCACAGTATCTACGGTTACAGATGGCAAATCTAAAGTACACTCAAAACCTCCTTGTTGGTATCTTACCTCTATATCATTATAGGTACCTGCCGCAACAGAAATCTGTGGCGTACTTACCCAAGGATCAGCTGCACTTTCCCTATATGAAATATTATAACCTCTACCATTATTAATGGTGAACTCTAATTTTGCACCACCGTTGCTACATGTACCATCTATACCTGTAACTGTAACATCTGGTGGTAACAGATCTTCTACATCAGATGAGGCATTTATAATACAGCCGTTGCTATCAGTAATTACAAAATCATAAGTTCCTGCTGCAGTTACCGTATAAGTTGTAGTACCAGAATCGGTAGCAGCATTTCCAAAAGAAGGTTGTACCGGACCACCATTAACCGTAAAGGTATAGGGTGCGGAACCACCAGAAGTATTTAAGGTAATATCTACACTTGAGATATCAGAACACCCAAAACTACTGTTTACCTCCGTAGATGCATCTAAAGCAGAAGCACCCGCACCAATAGTTAATGGATTACCATTGACATCAACATTTTGCCTAGGTGGATCAATTCCATTTAACGGATCACCAGTACATTGCTGTGTTTCTACCTGTACCGTATAAGTTCCAAAACCTACAGCAGAAAAAGTGTAGGGATTTGTAGAAACAAAAGCGGTAAACTCTTGGGCAACGCCACTAGAATTAAGCAAGGTATATTTATATGGACCAGGAACGTTTGAGGCGGTTACGGTAATACTACCGGTATCACCACTACAAAGGGCATCTGTAAACGTTGCCGAAATCTCAATTTCCTTTTCTTCTATAACTATAGGCTCATATGGGTATTCACAAGTATTTGCCGTATTTCTCAATCTAGCTTTTACATTATATGTACCAGGTGCCAAGTTAGAGAAAATAGCTCCTTGCCAAGCTCCAAATCCGCTACCACTATCAATAGCAAATTCATAGGCACTAGAAAGATTTGTTATTTGAATTCTACCATCAACCCCACATATATAGTCTTGTTTTACATAAGTTTGGGTAATGGTACTTTTTTTAACCTTAAAGTAATAAGGTTGTCCGTCTACTAAAACCCTATACTCAGCTCCAGAAGTAGAGGGTACAGAACTCGCATCAAGAGTAAAGGTTTGTTGCCCAGTTACAACATTTGAATAACAAGAAGCGGTGGTATTAGGACATTCCGTATTAACATCAGGTGAACAAGAACCTCCCAATTCTTGCCATATAACACTACTATAGGGACCTCCTGATAAACTTATTATACGATCATCATAATCCCCACATAAATTAAAGCGGGCAATTGTAAATCCGTTATCATTACACGTTTCGGTAGCATCTGCACCTACAATAACCGTATTGAACATTGCAGGAGCTGCTAAGCTAGCTTTTTGTGTAAGCGCTTCTTTATTTTCTTTTATGGGTTGATTTGTGGTAGAAATCGAAACAGCCTTTTCGATTACATGGGCCACCTCTGCATACAAAGTACTTACTTTGGAGTTGGCCAGAGCCGTAGTACCAATTACTGAAATAACAATCAGAAACAGTACATACAGCGTATACCGCTGTTGTTTTGGGAGCATAGGTTAAGTTTCGTTTTTAAGAACAATTTCGATTTGGGATCTTTATAGTTCTTTGGTGTAATTTTTTACTTATATTTTGTCTTTAATTTAATCACGTGTTCTTTAATATATTTCTAACGCCTCAATATGAAAAATAGTATTATCATCCCGCTTTTATTCGTTGTAACGCTTAATTTTTCTTGCGCACAAAACCTTGAAAATAAAGTAAATACCCCAAAAGAGATGTTTTTTACCCCTGAGCTGTTCGTCGATGAGCTACAGATTCCATGGGGCTTTACATTCCTTCCCGACAATAGTTTATTAATCACTGAAAAAGAAGGGAAATTGATACATTTTAACAAGGGCAAAAAATCGATAATCGGTAATATTCCTGAAGTTTATAATAGAGGTCAGGGCGGACTTTTAGATATTGCATTGCACCCAAAGTACAAAGAAAATGGTTGGATCTATTTAACCTATGCCTCTGTAGAAGGAAAGGAAAAAGGAGGGCACACTGCCCTAATGAGAGCAAAATTAAAGAACAACTCATTGACTGAACAGCAAGTATTGTACAAAGCAACACCTAACACTACCAAAGGACAACATTTTGGATCTAGAATTGCCTTTGACAAAAACGGTTTTCTATACTTTTCTATAGGTGAACGTGGCGACAGGGATACCAACCCGCAAGACATTAAAAGAGATGGGGGCAAAATTTACCGTTTGCACGATGATGGACGTATACCTGCAGACAATCCCTTTCAGGATGTCAAAGGTGCCAAAACAGCTATTTATAGCTATGGACACCGAAATCCCCAAGGCTTGATCATGCACCCCGTAACAGGAGAAATTTGGGACCATGAACACGGACCGCGAGGTGGCGATGAAATCAATATCATTAAAAAAGGTGCAAATTATGGTTGGCCATTAGTTACTTATGGCATTAATTACGGCGGAACACCTATTACTGATAAAACCGAAATGAAAGGTATGGAACAGCCTATTCATTATTGGGTACCCTCTATTGCACCTAGCGGCATGACTTATGTTACTAGTGACATCTACAAAAACTGGAAAGGGAGTATATTGGTAGGATCTTTGGCTTTCCAATATTTAGAACGATTGATTTTGGACGGTAATAAAGTAATTGCTAGGGAAAAATTAATGGACGGTATGGGAAGAGTTCGTGCCGTACATGAAGGTCCGGACGGATTAATTTATGTAGCTGTTGAAGGAAAAGGAATCTATAAATTGATTCCGAAAAGCTAAAGCATAAAAATGCCTGAATATAAATTTAAATATTCAGGCTTTCTCTTTAGCTAGAAGTAATCATCGCCTTTATTGTTTACCTGCATCTATAGCCAGTTTAACAGACCCATGCTTTTTCAATAAGGCAGCAGCTTCGGTATAATCAATATCAAGACCTTCCATAATATAACGCGTACCACGATCAACAAGCTTATCATTGCTCAATTGCATGTTTACCATCTTGTTCCCCTTCACCCTACCTATTTTAATCATTAAGGCAGTAGATATCATATTCAATACTAGTTTTTGAGATGTACCGCTTTTCATTCTAGTGCTCCCGGTCAGAAATTCAGGTCCCACATTAATTTCAATGGGAATATTCGCAATTTTTGCAATAGGAGCGCCAGGATTGTTGGTAATTGCAGCCGTTAAAATTCCATTTTTCTTTGCATCTTCCAGTCCCCCAATTACATAAGGAGTACTACCAGATGCCGCAATACCGACTACAACATCGGTATCATTGATATCATGCATCATTAAATCTACCCATGCCTGCTGTGTGGCGTCTTCAGCATTTTCTACAGCTTTTCTTATAGCCGTATCTCCGCCTGCAATCAAACCAACTACGCGTTCATGTGGCATACCAAAAGTTGGGGGTATTTCAGAAGCGTCAAGAATACCTAAACGCCCACTGGTTCCGGCCCCAATATAAAATAGCCTACCTCCTTTTGCAAAACGTTCTGCCAAAGCATCTACAAGCTTAGTAACCTGTGGAATAGTTTTCTCTACCGCCAATGCCACTTTCTTATCCTCTTCGTTCATTTTGTGAAGAATGGTCTGGGTATCCATTAACTCCAAATTATTATGATTAGAAGGAGTTTCGGTGATTTTTTTATAATCCATTTACTTATATAATTTTTATATCGTGATTTTTAAAGGCTTTCAATAACAGATCACTGGGGTTCAATTCAGTAATCATAGTATTAATAGAACTAATATCACATGTTTTATATCGATGTTGAGAATTTAATTTTTCTGAAATAGACAATAATACAGTTTTTTTAGAGGCTTTTATAATCGCTTTTTTTATTTGAACGATATCCCAATCAAACTCTGTTAAGCCAAAGGTAGCATCTACATATCCCGTTCCTATAAAACTATAATCGAACCTAATTTCAGAAATATGGTGAATGGCATTTGCACCAATAGCGATCTGTGCTTCTTTTGAAATTTGACCACCAATAGAAATCACATTAATATTGGCTTTATGAGAAAGCTCCATGGCAACGGGCAGACTTATGGTAAAACAGGTAAGATTTAAGTTTTCAGGTATTATTCGCGCCAATTCCATACACGTGGTTCCTCCGTCCAAAAAAATAACCGCACCATCTCGCAACATGGCAACTGCCTTCGTTGCAATAGTAACCTTATCCTCTAATTTATAAATATTAGTATTTCTGGCACTATTGGTCATATACCCCATAGAAATGGCGCCACCATGTACTTTTCTGAGCTTATTTTCCGCATCAAGCTCTTTTACATCTCGCCTAATGGTATCAATAGATACATCTAACGCCTCGGCAATATCTGTAATAAGAATTCTGTTGTGCAGATCCACCTCATTTAAAATGGTTTGTTGGCGTTCCTCTTTTAACATATTAACGGCAATTTTCTAATAAACATGGCAAATATAGCGAATTTTATGAGATGCCGTTTTATGACGTTAATATATTGTAAAGTATAGTTAAGGATAAATTAACAGCAAAAAGTCGCAAAATTTATTGCAAAAAACTGCAGTTAATAAAAATAACGCATATATTTGCATGATTTAAAAATCCAAAAACCTTTCAATATCAAATGAAAAACGCCGTAATAGATTCCAAAATTGACATCAGTCATAAACCCATTGGTCAATTCGAAGAAACCAGGTTTGAAAAAATTCATAATGTAATCTTTCAAGATTCAAACGAAGCTTCTATTCAAGTTGCTCATGAAATTGCAGCTTTAATAAAAAAGAGACAAGGGCAAAAAAGAAATTGCGTTTTGGGTTTAGCCACAGGATCGTCACCGATCAGGGTCTATGAAGAGTTGGTTCGCATGCATAAGGAAGAAGGTCTAAGTTTTAAAAATGTAATCACTTTTAACTTAGATGAATATTTACCCATGGAGCCAAATAATATTCAAAGTTATTTCTACTTCATGCACGAACATCTATTTAACCATGTAGATATACCTGAAAAGAATATTCACATTCCAGATGGCACGGTAAGCAATGAAGAAACTACGGCTTACTGCTTAAGCTATGAGCGTAAAATTAAAGAACATGGAGGGCTGGATTTTCAACTTTTAGGTATTGGTAGAACAGGGCATATTGGTTTTAACGAACCTGGATCTCACTTTAATTCCGGCACACGGGTAATTACATTAGATCATATTACACGTGTAGATGCCGCACCTTCTTTTTTAGGCATAGACAATGTACCTAGAAAAGCCATTACCATGGGTATTTCAACGGTAAGAAAAGCGAAACGTATTGTCTTATTAGGTTGGGGGCAAAACAAGGCGAACATTATTAAGAAAACAATTGAAGGGGATATATCTTCACACGTACCGGCCACATATTTGCAAGAGCATGACAATTGCACCTTTGTTCTTGATACGGGTGCCGGAAGCGAGTTGACAAAAAACAAAACTCCTTGGCTGGTAGATGCCTGTGAGTGGACAGAAGAATTGAAAGCTAAAGCTATCGTTTGGCTTTGTGAGACTACTGGAAAAACGATTTTAAGTTTAACCGATAAAGATTACAACGATAACGGTATGGCAGACTTACTGGCTCTAAATGATGCCTATAACTTGAACATTGAAATGTTCAACAAACTGCAACATACCATAACAGGTTGGCCTGGCGGAAAGCCTAACGCAGATGACACTCACCGCCCAGAACGTGCCACTCCTGCAAAAAAGAGAGTGATAATATTTAGTCCGCACCCAGATGATGATGTCATATCTATGGGCGGTACTTTTGACAGGCTTGTAGAGCAAGGTCATGAGGTGCATATTGTATATCAAACCTCTGGTAACATAGCGGTTTCTGATACAGACGCCAGGAAATATGCAGAAATAGCTTTACATATCAGTCCGTCAGACGAAGCTAATAAAATCATCAAATCTCTTTCGGAAAAGAATGAAACCCGTATAGACTCGCCAGAAGTTCGAAATTTAAAGGGCAAGATAAGAAGAGGAGAATCTTATGCAGCAACAAGATACATGGGGTTACAAGATGAAAATGTGCATTTTTTAGATCTGCCATTCTATGAAACGGGCACCATAAAAAAGAAAAATCTCTCTGATGAAGACATTACCATTGTCGCCAATATTATAAGCGATATAAAACCCCATCAAATATATGCAGCTGGTGATCTTGCCGATCCACACGGCACGCACAAAGTTTGTTTAGATGCAGTGTTTGCAGCCTGCGAAAAACTAAAGACCGAAGACTTTATGAAAGATTGTTGGTTATGGCTTTATAGAGGTGCTTGGCATGAGTGGGACATCAATGAAATTGAAATGGCAGTACCAATGAGTCCGGGTCAGGTTTTGAAAAAGCGTAATGCTATTTTCTGTCACCAATCCCAAAAAGATGGTGTAATGTTTCAAGGAGATGATTCAAGAGAATTCTGGATGCGCGCCGAAGAAAGAAATCGGGATACCGCTAATAAATACAAAGCAATGGGCTTATCATCATATGCAGCAATGGAAGCCTTTGTAAGACATAAATTCAACTAACAACTGAATTGAATTAAAAGGCCTATTTTTAAAATTAAAATGGGCCTTTTTTGTTAAAAGTCATTTAATCGGCTTCAACTTTATGATAAAACAGCTAACACTATTTGCTTTACTACTTATTCTTAATTCATGTGGCATTTTTAAGTCATATGAAAAATACCCTAAAAGAGAATTTAGAGGGGTTTGGGTAGCTACTGTGGTCAATATAGATTGGCCAAAGAATGGCAATGATTCAGCAGAAAAACAAAAAACCGATTTTTTAAAGATTTTAGATTTTTATGAAAGAGAGAATTATAACGCCGTTATAGTTCAAGTACGTGCAGCCGGCGATGCCTTTTACCAATCTGATTATGCGCCATATTCACGATTTTTAACAGGAGAAGAAGGTACAGCCCCTAAATGGAATACAGACGTCCTAGAATGGATGATCAACGAAACCCATGAAAGAGGCATGGAGTTCCATGCGTGGTTAAATCCGTACAGGGCAACTTTCGATGAAAATTTCGAAGTATTATCAGAAATCCATGACTACTGTACCCACCCAGAGTGGATAGTACATTATGGTAAGAAAAATTATTACAACCCAGGTTTGCCAGAAGTTCGTAACCACTTTTCAAATATTATAGCGGAGTTGGTGACTAATTATGATGTAGATGCCATCCATTTTGATGATTATTTTTATCCTTACAAGGTTTTAAATGAAGTTTTTGATGACTCGGTCGCTTTTAAAAAATACGCACAAGAGCATCAAAAATTAGATGATTGGAGACGTAGTAATATTGACTCTTTAGTAAGACAGTCTCACGAAACCATAAAATCAATTAAACCTTGGGTTCAGTTTGGTATAAGTCCGTTTGGGGTTTGGAAAAATAATAGTACAGATCCAAAAGGTTCTGACACCAAAGCAGGACAAACTACTTATGAAGATTTGTATGCCGACCCATTACTTTGGATGGAAAAAGGTTGGATAGATTATTTAGCACCCCAAGTATACTGGAGTATGGATCTACCTGTAGCATCGCACAGAAAAATTGTTGATTGGTGGGCAAAGAACAACTATAACACTAATCTATATGTTGGTAACGGACCTTATAAAATTAGAAATAACAGCGATAAAGCTTGGGAAGAAAAAAAGGAATTGCCCATGCAATTAGAGTTGGCGCGTAACACACCACAAATACAAGGCAATATCATGTTCAGTGCCAAATCATTAATGACTGACAAAGATGATGTGGTAGAATATATTCACAAAAAATACTACAAGAGACCAGCATTGAATCCTATTTCTGGCTTAGCCAAAAACCATAAGGCGAAAGCACCAAAATTAGTAAGTTCAAGTAAAAACGATACTGAATTAACACTAGAGTTCAATGACTTGAACAATATAAGATTTGCTTTAGTCTACTCATCTGGCATAAGGGTTAAAGACACCTATGACATAAAGAAATTAAGATCGAAAATTTATGTTGAGAACAATAACACAAGCCTAAACATACCACTTGACCAGTTGAAGAAAAAGTACAACGCCATTAGTTTCATAGATGTTTACGGTAAAGAGACCACTCCAATAATTATTAATTTAAAACAAGTGAATAAGTAGTATGGTACAAAAAGACAAAGGAGCTTGGGCATGGGTACCTGTGCTTTATTTCACACAAGGTTTGCCCTATGTATTGGTAGTTACGGTTTCCGTAATCATGTACAAAAAATTAGGGGTCAGCAATGAAGACATAGGCCTATACACCAGTATTCTCTATTTACCATGGGTACTTAAACCATTATGGAGTCCGTTCGTTGATTTAAAAAGCACCAAAAGAAAGTGGTTTTTAAGCATGCAACTACTAATAGCTATTGCATTGTTAGGTGTGGGCTTAACATTGCCCACTAATATGTTCTTTGTTTCATCTTTAGCCTGTTTCTGGATGGCTGCATTTGCCTCTGCCACCAATGACATTGCTTCAGATGGATATTACATGCTTGGCTTAACAGAAAAAAAACAATCGTTCTTTGTTGGCATGAGAAGTACTTTCTACAGACTTGCCATGGTAACGGGCGAAGGTTTAATAGTTGTACTTGCCGGTTTCTTAGAAAACAAATATGGCGACAACACCAAAGCTTGGAGCATAACCATGTCAGCTGCCGCTTTTTTAATGTTGATCATGACTGTTGCCAACTTTTTTGTTACACCAAAATATGAATCTGAAAATAAAGAGGATAAAGAAAAACCAGCAGGCTTTTTAGAGGTATTCGCATCATTTTTTAAAAAACCGGGCATAGGTATTGCGTTAGCTTTTATTCTTACGTATCGTTTAGGTGAATCACAATTGGTAAAAATGGCGTCCCCTTTTTTATTGGACTCACCTGATAAAGGCGGATTAGGATATTCTACTGAACAATTAGGAACTATTTTCGGTACCGTAGGAGTTATTTTTCTTTCCGTTGGCGGTATATTGGGTGGTATCTTAATTTCACGCGATGGTTTAAAAAAATGGATGTTACCCATGGTACTTTCATTGAACCTGCCTAATATTCTTTATGCCGTTTTGGCCATGACCAATACTACAAGTATCTATGCCGTTACGGCAACAGTGGTTTTTGAAAAATTTGGATATGGTTTCGGTTTTGCTGCCTTTTTAATGTACCTAATTTACATTGCCGAGGGCAAATCTAAAACATCTCACTACGCCATTGCCACCGGTTTTATGGCCTTAGGGATGATGCTACCCGGTATGATCAGCGGTTACATGCAGCAATGGCTGGGGTATGACGGCTTTTTTGTATGGGTAGTCATTGCGGCCCTACCAGCACTCTTACTTTTAAAATTTATTACCTACCCAGCAGATTTCGGCAAAAAAACAACGGTTACCAATGAATAGATTACTACCTACAAATAAAGCTTTAAAGCAACTTTCACTTTCAGAAAAAGTTGGTCAATTATTTATGCCCGCAGCTTTTATAAATGATACCGAAGAAGAAATACAGCAGCTAGAAAAATTAATTTCTGAACACCATGTTGGCGGGCTTTGCTTTTTTCATTCTCGGGCAAGTGCGGCAACTAACTTTGAAGGCAAAAAGAAAATTGTTGTCAATGAAAATAGTTTTGAAACTTTAAAAAACCTCATCAAAAGATATCAAAAAGCGGCTACTTACCCCCTATTGATTTCCATTGATGCGGAATGGGGTTTGGCCATGCGCATAGAAAACACCCCCCAATATCCGTACGCCATTACCTTAGGAGCCAATAAGGACAATAAAGACTTAGTATTTAAAGTAGGCCAGAACATTGCCAAAGATTGTAAAGCCGCAGGAATACATTGGAATCTTTCTCCTGTAGTAGATGTCAACGTAAACCCTAACAACCCCGTAATTGGGTATAGATCCTTTGGTGATGACAAAGAACAAGTAATCACATTGGCAAAAGCATTTGTAAAAGGAACTGAATCAGAAGGTGTACTTACAAGCATTAAGCATTTTCCCGGACATGGAGACACGGCTACAGATTCACATTTGGGGCTTCCTGTTATAGAGAAAACAAAAGCCGAGTTATTGGAGACTGAGCTGTACCCTTTTCAAAAATTAATTGATGAAGGTGTAGATTCCGTGATGGTAGGTCATTTATCTGTGCCTGCACTGACCACTAGCCCAGAATTACCATCTAGCATTAATAAAGATATAATAACCGGTGTATTAAGGCATGAAATGGGCTTTGACGGAGTAGTCATTTCAGATGCCTTGAACATGCATGCAGTATCTAAAAACTACCCGACCAAAGGAGAATTGGAATGGTTGGCCTTTAATGCAGGTAATGACGTTTTATGTTTTGCCGAGCATATAGAAGAAGGCATTCAATGTATTTTAAAAAATGCATCGGAAGCACAAATTAACAAGAGTATAGAACGTATTTGGAAACTGAAAGCAAAGGCAATATCAGAAGTTGATTCCACTCTAGAATTAACAGACCCAAGTGCTCTGAACAAACAAATAGCGGAGCGATCAATCACCTTACATAATGGCACTGCGCAAGGTATTGAACATTTTAGAACAACCAATTTCTGCACATTGACACTTAAAAGGTTTACCACAGATCAAACGAAACAAGATATTGTTAAAAATGTTATGGCAATGCGAAAAGAAGTTGAAAATGAAACCGAGATTCTTTTGCTGCTAACTCCTCCTCAAATAAAACCAACCAATAATTTTGGTTTTCTTCAAGAGGAAATAGATTTTTTAAATGATTTAATCACTACCAAAAAAGTGGTTCTGTATCATTTTGGAAACCCATATGCTCTACAATCTTTTAAAACGGATAAAACAACGGCTACCGTAATTGCATATCAGAATTTCAAAGAGTTTCAAGACGTTGCCACAGCACATTTTATGGGTACATTAGAGGCAAAAGGAAAATTACCTGTAAAACTAAATTAGCTTAAATGCACTTACATGAAAACATATAAAATTATCGGTCTCATGTCGGGCACATCATTAGATGGCCTTGATTTAGCCTACTGTCACATTTGGGAGAAAAAAGGAACTTGGCAATTTGAAATCAAAGAAACCAAGAGCATTAAGTATTCAACTGAAATGTTGAACACCTTAAAAAATGCCATTGATTTATCTGCAGAAAAACTTATAGAATTGCATAACACCTATGGTACTTGGCTAGGAGAACAGGTTTTGACCTTTGTTAACGACTATTCGTTGACAGTAGATTATATTGCCAGTCATGGCCATACCACTCACCATAGACCAGAGATGGGGCTTACATTTCAAGTTGGCTCAGGACAGCATCTGGCAAATGCTTGCGGTATAAAAGTCATCTGTGATTTTAGAACAAATGATTTGGCATTGGGTGGTCAAGGAGCTCCTTTAGTACCTATTGGAGATAGTATTTTCTTTAACCAATATGATTTCTGTTTAAATTTAGGTGGCATCAGTAATATATCTTTTGATGTAAAAGGAAAGCGAATAGCTTATGATATTGGTTTAGCAAATATGATTCTCAACTATATTACCAGAAAGGTAAATCTAGAATACGACGAGGACGGTAGACTAGCCCGCAAGGGTAAAATAAACAAAACCATGTTAGAAAGGTTAAATGGTCTAGAGTACTATTTATTACCACACCCAAAATCTATTGGGTATGAGTGGTTTTTAGCCGAGGTAGTGCCCATTGTAGAAGATACCAAAGATACCTTAGAGAACTTGTTACACACCAGTGTTCATCATATCTGCGATAAAGTGGCACAACAGATTCAATTGAATTTTAAACACAACAACCAAGAATTATTGGTAACCGGTGGCGGAGCTTTAAATTCCTTTCTAACCGAAACATTACAAGCTAAATTGGGCGAAGCCACAAATGTAGTGGTGCCCGAAAAAATAATTATAGAGTTTAAAGAAGCTTTGGTATTTGCTTTAATGGGCGTTTTAAGAGTTGAGCAACTTACAAATGTACTTTCATCTGTAACTGGAGCGAAAAAAGATTCATCAAGTGGAGTATTGTTCATACCTAATTAAACTTTTATGCCTAATTTACTTGATAATCGTGATTTAAAATAATAGAGCCTTTGCCCTGTCATGGTACAAGTTTTAAACGAATACGGCTTTAGTACACTCTAAGCGTATTCACTCATTAAAATAGCATATAAAATGTCTGAAAAACAAAAGAAAGCTACCGCTTATTGGAAAGAAAATGTACGTTATTTATTCATCTTGCTGGTCATTTGGTTTGCTGTATCATTTGGAGCTGGCATTTTATTTAAGGAAGCATTGGACACTATTAAGATCGGCGGATTCAAATTAGGTTTCTGGTTTGCGCAACAAGGGTCTATTTACATCTTTGTCATCCTAATTTTTGTTTATGTAAGACTCATGAACAAATTGGATAAAAAATACGGATACAACGATTAATCATACCAACTAAAACTAACAAAATGAGTGTACAGACCTGGACATATATTTTAGTAGGACTCACCTTTGCACTATACATAGGTATAGCTATATGGTCTCGCGCAGGTTCTACAAAAGATTTTTATGTTGCGGGTGGCGGTGTTTCTCCATTAGCCAATGGTATGGCCACCGCAGCAGATTGGATGTCGGCAGCTTCATTTATCTCTATGGCAGGCATCATCTCTTTTGCTGGCTATGATGGTTCTGTATATTTAATGGGATGGACAGGCGGATATGTGCTTTTGGCCCTATTACTTGCTCCCTATCTTAGAAAGTTCGGGAAATTCACCGTTCCGGATTTTATTGGTGACCGCTACTACTCAAAAACGGCTAGAATTGTAGCTGTAATCTGTGCACTGATCGTATCGTTTACTTATGTGGCAGGACAAATGCGCGGTGTAGGTGTAGTATTCTCAAGATTTCTTCAAGTAGATATCAATACGGGGGTGATTATAGGAATGATCATCGTATTATTCTATGCCGTGTTAGGTGGAATGAAAGGCATTACCTATACCCAAGTAGCACAATACTGTGTGCTGATTTTCGCCTTTATGGTTCCTGCAATTTTCATATCCATACAAATGACAGGAAATCCTATACCTCAATTAGGAATGGGCTCCACCTTAAATGATGGGTCTGGAACTTTTTTATTGGATAAACTAGACGGATTATCTACAGAACTAGGTTTCAACGAATATACCGATGGATCTAAATCTGTCACCGATATTTTTGCCATAACCTTGGCTCTAATGGTAGGCACAGCAGGCTTACCCCATGTCATTGTTCGCTTCTTTACGGTGAAAAAAGTAAAAGATGCTCGTAAATCTGCTGGACTCGCCTTATTACTAATCGCTATTTTATACACCACGGCCCCAGCTGTTTCCGTATTTGCAAAAACCAATCTCATCAACACGGTCAGTAATGAAGAATATTCAAACATGCCTGTTTGGTTTAAAAATTGGGAAGAAACCGGACTATTATCTTTTGATGATAAAAATGAAGATGGCAAAATTCAATATGTAGCTGATATGTCAAAGAATGAATTGACTATTGACAATGATATTATGGTATTGGCAAACCCCGAAATTGCGGATCTACCGGCTTGGGTAATTGCTTTGGTTGCCGCTGGCGGTCTGGCGGCTGCCCTATCAACAGCCGCAGGGCTATTGCTTGTTATATCTGCCTCGGTATCGCATGATTTGGTCAAAAAAGTCTTTAAACCTAACATCTCGGATGAGGCAGAATTATGGGTCGCAAGGGGATCGGCCACCATTGCCGTAATAATTGCAGGGTACTTTGGTATAAATCCACCAGGTTTTGTAGCTGCAGTTGTCGCCCTGGCATTTGGTCTTGCTGCCGCATCTTTTTTTCCGGCAATCGTACTTGGTATATTTTACAAAAAAATGAATAAAGAAGGTGCCATTGGCGGTATGGTCGTCGGCATCTTACTTATGCTCTTCTATATGACCAAATTTAAATTCGGTTGGTTTGGGGGCGGAACATCAAACGATTGGTGGTTTGGAATTTCACCAGAAGGTTTTGGTAGCATTGCAATGATCGCTAATTTTATAGTAGCCATTATTATACTGCAATTTACTCCTGAACCTCCAGAAGATGTTCAAGAAATTGTAGAAAATATTAGAATACCCAGTGGTGCAGGTGAAGCTACGGGACATTAAACAACATAAATCAATTAGAAACAACAACGACCAAAGGCCTCAACAACCTTTGCATATTAATTAACGCATACCATGAGTAATTACCACATTAAACATCTTGAGGAATACTATCAAGTCTACAGAAAATCGATCAGAAATCCCGAAGCATTTTGGGAAGAGATTGCAGAGGAGCATTTTGTCTGGCGCAAGCGCTGGGACAATGTATTGAGCTGGGATTTTAAAAAGCCCGAAATAAAATGGTTTGAAGGTGCAAAACTCAACATCACTGAAAATTGTTTAGACAGGCATTTACCCACAAGAGGTGACAAAACCGCCATCATATTTGAACCTAACGATCCTAAAGAAGAAGCTCTTCATATTACCTACAGGCAATTGCACGAGAGAGTTTGCCGAATGGCAAATGTATTATTGGACCATGGCGTAAAAAAAGGAGATCGTGTCTGTATTTATCTTCCAATGATTCCTGAGCTATCTGTCGCATTATTGGCATGTGCACGTATTGGCGCCATACATTCCGTAGTATTTGCAGGATTTTCTTCAAATGCCCTAGCAACACGGATCAATGATTCTGATTGTAAGGTTGTCATAACTGCGGATGGTTCTTTTCGAGGTAGAAAATCTATCGACCTAAAAGGAATTGTCGACAAAGCATTGGAAGGGTGCCCTGGTGTAGCCAATGTTTTAGTGACCAAACGCACAGGAACCAAAATAGACATGCTAGATGGCAGGGACAAATGGTTACAACCCTTATTGGACGAAGCTTATGCAGATTGTGTTGCAGAGATCATGGATGCCGAAGACCCATTATTTATACTATACACCTCTGGATCAACCGGTACCCCCAAAGGAATGGTACATACCACTGCAGGTTATATGGTATATACCGCCTATACATTTAAAAACGTATTTCAATATAGAGAAAATGATGTCTACTGGTGTACTGCTGATATAGGCTGGATAACCGGGCACTCGTATATAGTGTACGGTCCACTTGCAAATGGAGCAACCACATTAATGTTTGAGGGAGTTCCTTCCTACCCAGATTACGGACGTTTTTGGGAGGTTGTAGAAAAACATAAAGTTAATCAGTTTTATACCGCGCCAACGGCCATTAGAGCTTTGGCAAAAGAAAATTTAGATTTCGTTGAAAAACATGACTTATCTAGCCTTAAAGTGTTAGGCTCAGTAGGTGAACCCATAAATGAGGAAGCATGGCATTGGTACAACAACAATGTTGGCAAAAAAAATAGCCCTATAGTGGATACTTGGTGGCAAACGGAGACAGGCGGAATAATGATTACACCAATACCGTACGTAACTCCAACTACGCCTACATACGCGACTTTACCTTTTATTGGCATTCAACCGGCACTAATGGATGAAAATGGTAAAGAAATAAAAGGCAATCAAGTTGATGGTAGGCTGTGCATTAAATTCCCATGGCCGTCTATTGCAAGAACGGTATGGGGCAATCATGACCGTTACAGGGACACCTATTTTTCTGCCTTTGAAAACATGTATTTCACAGGTGATGGCGCATTGAGAGATGCCGTTGGGTATTACAGAATTACAGGTCGTGTAGATGATGTGATTATTGTTTCTGGACACAATTTGGGTACCGCTCCTATTGAGGATTCTATTAACGAACATCCTGCTGTTGCGGAATCCGCTATTGTAGGTTTCCCACATGATGTTAAAGGAAATGCACTTTATGGCTATGTTATTCTTAAGGAAACTGGTGAAAGTAGAGATCGTGAAAATTTAAGAAAAGAGATCAACCAGCAAATTACAGAACATGTAGGTCCTATTGCCAAATTGGATAAAATTCAATTTGTATCTGGTCTGCCAAAAACTCGAAGTGGTAAAATTATGCGAAGAATTTTACGCAAAATCGCCAGCAACGACACTAGTAATTTAGGAGATACCAGTACACTTTTAAACCCAGAAGTTGTTCAAGAAATTATGGCCAATGCACTATAGTTTACAATTACAACACATACTTTATTTAAACCAAGTTCGTCAAGCTCATTGAAAAAATGGGTTTGGCGAATTTTATTTTACACGAGAGGCGGTCAAAACAATATCGGCATTTTCCCAACTTTGCTTTCTTAGCAGTTCAACCTCTTTCACCTTATCCTGATTGTTTAAGTTTTCGTAAGCCAGTTTTAAACCGTGTAGCGCCCATCCGTTTTTAGGTAGCCTCAGCAAATCTTCTTTGTACGTACTTACTGCATCATTGTACAACCCAGCTTCTATTTGAATTGCTCCAAGGTGATGTCTTATTGAAAAAAACCAATCTGGCGGTTCATTATAATTTAATCCATCTTCTATTTCAATCGCTTCGCGTAACAATAATATACTTTCAGAATATTTAAATTCCTTTGCCAAAATCTCAGCTTTTAAAACATTTCTGGCAATTTGAACCAATACCGAAACGGTATTAATATCCCAAATGGTTATTTCTTTTAAACTTTCATCTTTCGCAAAAGTTTCCAAAGAGTATAATTCTTTTTTTGCTTTTTCCATTTCACCTAAACTTAAAAAAGCCATACCACGTGCATAATTAAGAATTGCGGCAGGGTATTTTAAAGAAGGTACCTCATTCTCCAATTCCAATATTTCTTCCCATTTGCCAAACTTTACACTAATATAAAACGGTATCGTGTAAAAATGCTGCAGAGTTCCCCAGCCGGGCTCTTTCATTAAGGTAGTGCTTGAATGTTTTGCTACATTGTACGAAGCATTTAACGCCAAACTACTATTTCCTTCCAACGCAGCGGTAGCAGCCAAAAAATGATAGTTATGGGGAAAATAGGCTATTGGGTATGCACCTTGGGCATTGCAAGCAGCCACATAATTGCTATCTACTACTACAGCCCGCAAATTTGCCAAAGTACCTTTATGATAATCACCCGTTCTTATATAAACATGAGAAGGCATGTGAATAAGGTGTCCAGCGCCAGGCACCAAACCTTCGTCAAAAATTTTGGCACTTTCCAAGGCTCCATCTGGGTGCAACGATGCTTCAAGCATATGAATTTTAAAATGATGGGCACCCGGGTGTTTTGGATCTATTTCCAAAGCTTTATTTACAACTTGAACAACTTCATTTGTTCTTTCTCTTGGATTTCCATTTTCATCCCACAAATCAAAAGGAAACATATCCATGATAGATTCGGCATATAAGGCAGCTACATCTGCATCATATGAATACTTATTATAAACTTCCCGTAACGCATTTGAATATTCTAGATCAAGTTCACTTCTATCCTCGACCGGGAATTGAACATATCTTTTGGATAAGGCATTAATTAAATCCTTTTCTTTTTGAGATGCATTCTTACTCGCTAATTCTTTTGCCTTTTGAACAGCATCATACGCTCTTTGGTAATTATCCGGCTCCATGCCCGCATTATAATTTGGACCCAAAACATAGGCAAAACCCCAGTATGCCATTGCGCAATCAGGGTCCAATTTAGTTGCATAATAAAAAGACCTTGCCGCTTCTGAATGGTTGAATCCATAAGCCAATACCATGCCTTGATTAATATATTTTTGAGCCAGCCTATCATTAGTAGTTACAGGAAACTCCATTACATCCAAACCATCGATCAATGGAGCTATATTATCTGATTGATACCAAGATAAATCTGTTGTAATAGGCGCACAAGCTATAAAAGGTCTGTTTGAAATATCGTGCGTATTTCCCCTATTCTTACATGCTACAAAAACAAGCCATAGTATTAGCACATAGAGAAAAGGATTTTTCATAGCTGCAAACATTATTATTTATTAAAACATAACATTCACAATATAAATTCACAGTTCTGAAAATCAACCAATTAACGTACAAATAGCCTTAAAAAGCGTATAGATAACAAAAACTCTAAAAATTTAAAACCTCAAGCAACAATTAGTCGCTTTTACAATGATTACTTAGAGAAGGCATGATTATTTGCGAACAAGGGCCTGGTTTTAAAAGACATAAACAACACTACCGAAATTAAGCCGCATACCCCTAAACCAGCAAATAGTGCCCAAACGGAATCCTCTATGAAACTTCCCACAAATATAGAAATAGGAATGGACAGAATTGTAGAAATGAATCCTGTTATGGCAGCACCTATTCCTGCAATGTGCCCAATTGGCTCCATAGCAATAGATCGCATATTACCCCAGATAAAACCTAAACATAAAAATTGTAACGAAAGAAATATCAATAGTATCGTTATACTCGGGTTTTGAGAATTTAAGAACAGTAAACTGTAAGACAAAGCAATTACCGTAAAGGCAACCAGTGCGGAAAAAGAGAGATTACGCATACCAAAACGCAAAACCAATGTACCGTTCATTAATGTTGAAAAACCAACGGACAATGCCAAACCTGCAAATACATATGGAAATGTATCTGTTAAACCATAAAGTTCTTCAAACACGTGTTGCGCAGAGCTTAAGTACACTAAGAAGGATCCTGTGATCAAACCCGAAATCATGGTACACGAAACAGTTTCTTTATATTTAAAAATCTCTTTGGTCCCTCTAACAAAAACATGAAAAGAAAATGGCACTTTATATTGGGGTTTCAACGTTTCTTCCTGTCTTTTATAAAACCAGATACCTACAACAAGAGCAAAAAACAATTGCATATAAAAAATTCCTTCCCATCCGGTATACTCCATTACCGCTTTACCTATAGCCGGAGCAACTACCGGTACCAAAATAAAAAATGCCGTAACAAATGACATGATTTTTGCCATGTAATCTCCTCTATAAGTATCACGAATTATGGATATACTGATTGTTCTTGGAGCAGATAACCCAATACCTTGCAAAATACGCCCCACCAACATAATTTCAAGATTTGGAGCCAACAAGCAAATAACACTAGCAATAAGAAACACCGTAAAACCTAAATAAACAATGGGCTTTCTACCTAAACTATCCGACAGTGGTCCGAAAAAAAGTTGACCTACCCCCAATCCCAAAAATATCATGGTTACCAATAGTTGATTCCGGGTTGGATCTAAACTATTGATAGCTATACCTATGTCTGCCATAGCCGGTAAAATGGCATCAATTGTTAAGGCAACAATTGACATTAAAGAAGCCATTAAGGCTACAAATTCAAAATTTGGCTTTACTTGTTCATTCTGCATTGTGCAAAAATACGGCTTAACCATACAAGCAATGTTAATTAAAAGTTGATTTTTAAGTTTAGGTAATTTTGAAATTCAAATATGTACTTTTGCATTAAATTTCAATGTATGCTCGTTATAGGTATTGCTGGTGGAACCGGTTGTGGAAAAACCACGGTAGTAAATCAAATCATCAATGAATTGCCCAATGAAGAAGTTGGTGTAATCTCACAAGATTCTTATTACAACGATCTGTCTCATTTATCATTAGAAGATAGACGAAAGACCAATTTTGACCACCCAAGCTCCATTGACTTTGCCCTATTGGAACAACACCTAATCGCCTTAAAGAACGGAGAATCAATAGAGCAACCGGTCTACTCTTTTCTTGAATGTAACAGAACCGCAAAAACTGTACTTACCCACCCTACAAAAGTTATCATAGTAGAGGGTATCTTAATCATGACCAATTCTGCTATTCGTAAAATGTTCGATATCAAAATATTTGTTCATGCAGATACAGATGAACGATTAATTAGAAGACTAAAACGAGATGTAAACGAACGTGGTTGGAATTTAGATGAAACCCTTGAAAAATATCAATCGGTCATTAAGCCAATGCACGAACAATTTATTGAGCCTACCAAAGAATACGCAGATATTATTATACCTAATAATAAATACAATACAGTAGCCGTTGAAATTGTAAAGAGTATCATCAACGAAAAAATAATGCAGTCATAATGGCATTCAAAGATTTAAAACAAAAAAAATGGTTTAAGATCATGACCAACATGTATGTGTTGGTCTTGACCGTTTTTGTTGTTTGGATGCTTTTTTTTGACACCAATTCATTGTTAATACACCTAGAGTTAAGAAAAGAAATTAAGAAGCTTGAGAAAACACAAGAATTCTTAAAAGAAGAAATTGCCAAGGATAAAAAGATTATAGAAAAATTATCTGACGAAGATGAGTTGGAACGATTTGCCAGAGAAGAGTATTATCTTAAGAAAAAGAACGAAGAAATTTATCTTATTGAATATGAGGATAGTCTAAAACTTAAGGATAAAAAATAATTTTCATATCATTTTAATAAGTTTTTTACTTTCTAAATACTTTATGTTACACCAAGTCTTAACCTTTTCAAAACTAAAAGTTTAACGCATAATTAATGAAAAGTGAGTGCTTATTCACTTAGTGTTAACAAAAAGCTTTCATTAGCCTCATAAATAATTGTATTTTTACCACCTAACTTACTTTGAACATGGGCAAGATTATTGCTATAGCCAATCAAAAAGGAGGTGTAGGCAAAACTACTACCTCAGTAAATTTAGCTGCCTCGCTAGGTGTATTGGAAAAAAAGGTATTATTGATAGACGCTGACCCCCAGGCGAACGCTACTTCTGGGCTTGGTATAGATGTCGATGGGGTTGAATTGGGTTCTTACCAACTTTTGGAACACACCAAAAGTGCTCGTGAGACAATCATACCGACCACATCACCCAATGTAGACCTTATTCCGGCACATATTGACCTTGTTGCCATTGAAATTGAACTGGTAGATAAGGATGAGCGCGAATACATGATGAAAAAGGCCATTACGGACCTTAAGAACGATTATGATTATATTTTAATTGATTGTGCTCCTTCTTTAGGATTGTTGACCTTAAATGCATTGACTGCTGCAGATTCAGTTATAATACCTATACAGTGCGAATACTTTGCACTTGAAGGTTTAGGCAAATTGCTGAATACAATTAAGAGCGTACAAAAACTACATAATTCTGAATTGGACATTGAAGGTATGCTGTTGACGATGTACGACTCAAGGTTGCGATTATCTAACCAAGTGGTAGATGAAGTAAGAAAGCATTTTGGAGATATGGTATTTGACACCGTAATTCAACGAAATGTTAGGTTAAGTGAAGCTCCTAGTTATGGTGAAAGTATTATCAAATACGATGCTGCCAGTAAAGGGGCAACAAATTATTTGAACATGGCTAATGAAATAGTCAAAAAAAATAAGCAGACGGTTTAAGTATGGCAAAAGCGACTAAAAAACAAGCTTTAGGTAGAGGACTTTCGGCTCTTTTAAAAGATCCGGAGAATGATATAAACACAGCATCTGACAAAAATGCAGATAAAGTTGTTGGAAATATAATTGAACTGGATTTAGACCATATAGAGGTAAATCCGTTTCAACCACGTTCAAATTTCAATGACGAACACATAAAGGAACTTGCTACTTCTATAAGAGAATTGGGGGTTATACAACCAATTACCGTTAGAAAACTAGGTTTTAATGAATTTCAGCTAGTATCAGGTGAAAGAAGGTTTCGTGCTTCTAAACTATTAGGTTTAGAAACTATACCTGCGTACATACGTATTGCCAATGACCAAGAGTCTTTGGAAATGGCTTTGGTTGAGAATATACAAAGGCAAGACTTAGACCCTATAGAAATAGCACTTTCATACCAGCGTTTAATAGATGAAATAAATCTTACACAAGAAAAGTTGAGCGAACGTGTTGGTAAAAAAAGATCTACTATTGCCAATTATTTACGCCTTTTAAAGCTAGACCCTATTATTCAAACAGGCATGCGCGATGGTTTTCTAAGTATGGGGCATGGTAGGGCTTTGGTCAATATTGAGAAAAAAGAAGATCAAATTTCAATTTACGAGAAAATCATATTTGACAACCTTTCTGTTAGAGATACCGAAAGCGCCGTAAAAGCATATCATTCTAAGGCAGAAGCCCCTACAGAGGTCAAAAAGCAGGCGAAGAACGATCCAGCTGTATTTGTTAGAAAAGGGATAAAAGAATTAACGGATGCCTTATCTGTAAAGGTAGATATTAAATCTACCGATAATGCCAAAGGAAAAATAACCATACCATTTAAGTCTCAAGAGGAATTTGACCGTATCAAAAAATTGATAACAGGTGCGTAACTATCTTTTATTATTTAGTACACTTTTGCTATTTATAAATTTCACCTTCTCACAAGAGGAGCAAGATTCTATACCTAAAACTGAAATAGATAGCGTACAGGCAGACCTTGCCAAAAAAGGGGTAGTCATTAAAGATTCTGTTGCCTTGAAAAAGGTAGAAAGGGAATTTAAACCATTAGCCCCAAGTAAAGCTGCATTTTACTCTGCCGTACTACCCGGTATGGGACAAATCTATAACAAGAGATACTGGAAAGTTCCAATCGTTTGGGGAGCCATTGGCGGCAGTATATACGCATATACATGGAATAACAATCAGTACAAAAGTTTTAGAACCGCCTTTAAAAGAAGGCAGGCCGGGTTTACAGATGATGAATATTATGATATCAATGGAGATAACCCAGCAGGTGCAGACCCAGATTTGGACTTAGATGACCTTGAATACCAACAAGAGCGTTTTCAAAATGACCGTGACCTTTGGTTGGTTGCCGCTATTGGCTTATACGCCCTTAATATTGTCGACGCCAATGTTGACGCACATTTAAAACAGTTTAATATTGACGATGACCTAAGTATAGACTTTGAGCCTTACTTAGATTTTAATCAAGTTACCAATAGTCCAAATTACGGCATGGCATTAATTATAAAATTTTAAGAATGAAAATTGCACTTTTCGGATACGGAAAAATGGGTCAGATGATAGAGCAAATTGCCTTGAATCGTGGTCATGAAATAGTAGCCAAAATTGATGAAAATACAGAAAACATTGACTTTAGCGTAATGGATGTTGCCATTGATTTTAGCATGCCTAGCGCTGCTTTCAATAACATCACTACTTGTATCAATAACAATGTACCGGTCATATCCGGAACAACGGGTTGGTTAGATCATTATGAAGATGCCGTTAGTTTGTGTAAGGATAAAAAAGGAGCGTTTATATATGCTTCTAATTTTAGCTTGGGTGTAAACATATTTTTTGAGTTGAATAATTATTTGGCTAAAATGATGCAGAATATACCAGAATATAAGGCTGAATTGGAGGAAATTCACCACACGCAAAAATTAGATGCACCCAGTGGCACAGCTATAACTTTGGCTGAAGGGGTTATTGCAAACTCCAATTATAAAGAATGGAAACTAGATAGTGCGTCTGCCGAAACATTGAAAATTACATCAAAAAGAATTGGCAAGGTTCCTGGAACACATACCGTTTCCTATGATAGTGTTGTTGATAGCATTCAGATAAAACATACCGCGCATAACAGAGAAGGTTTTGCTATGGGTGCGGTAACCGCAGCAGAATGGATTATTGGAAAAACAGGTGTATTCTCAATGAGAGATGTGTTAAACCTTGGTTAAAAACGTAACAAAAATAAATCTTTAAGACTCATGAATTATTGATATCTAGCGCATTTTATCATAATTCAAACTATTTCAATAAAAAACAAAGAAGATGAACGGCACTCAATGGATTATATTTATTCTCATTGTACAAGTTATCCATTTTTTAGGAACTTGGAAATTATACGTTAAAGCCGGTAGAAAAGCTTGGGAAGCTGCAATACCTGTTTATAACGCCATTGTCTTAATGCAAATCATCAACAGACCAAAATGGTGGGTGATCTTGTTGTTCATACCAATTATAAATCTTTTAATGTTTCCTGTCATTTGGGTAGAAACCATTAGAAGTTTTGGCAGAAATAGCAAGTTAGAAACATGGATAGTGGTTCTAACGCTAGGTTTTTATATTTACTATGTAAATTATGCCTTAGAAGTAACTTACATAGAAGACAGATCTTTACAACCCAAAACGGCTGCCGGAGAGTGGGTAAGTTCCATTTTATTCGCTGTTGTCGCGGCCACCTTGGTACACACCTATTTTATACAACCTTACGTAATACCTACAGGTTCATTAGAACGCACGCTTAGGGTGGGTGATTTTCTATTTGTTAGCAAGTTTCATTACGGAGCAAGAACACCAATGACAACGGTTGCTGCGCCAATGGTTCACGACACACTTCCTGTTTTAGGTGTGCCATCTTACTTAAAAAAGCCACAACTCCCTTATTTTAGACTACCAGGATTTACCAAAGTAGAAAGAAATGATATTGTAGTTTTTAGTTGGCCTGCCGATACAGTTAGGGTTTTCTTCAAAAAAGAAAAAGGTGTAGACAAACCTATTGATAAAAAATCCAACTACGTAAAACGCTGTGTGGGTATACCGGGGGATTCGTTAGAAGTTCGTGATGGTTACGTCTTTATAAACGGCAAGCAATTAGAACTACCTAAAAGTGCTAAACCTCAATTTGACTACACTATTTACAGCTCAAAAGGGGTTTCATCAAGAGCTTTGGACAACTTAGGTATTACGGATTTTACACGAAAATACCTATCAAACCCTTTAAACCAAGAACAGGTTAACGGAATAAGAAACTACATTATAGGGTTTAACCAAAATGAAAACGGACAAATTGAATTATTTACCAAAGCAAAAGGTATTCCTGCCAATCTAATTTCCAAATACAGGTTATCGCTAAAAGAAATTACCGATCGTGAGCGTACAGTTCCGCTAACCGCGGAAATGGTCAATTCACTAAGAAAAGATTCTAACATAGATTCTGTTGTACAACAAGTAACAGAAAAAGGTAGACGAGGGATCAATTTGTTTCCTCAAAGTGCTGACTATCCATGGAATTATAGTCAGTTAGGTCCTATTTATATTCCTCAGAAAGGTGCTACTGTAGCTTTAAATTTAAAAGTTCTTCCATTATATAAGAAGATAATCGAAGAATATGAGAACAACGAAATTTCTATATCCGGAAATCAAATTAGCATCAATGGAAAACCTACGACCAGCTATACATTTCAACAAGATTATTTTTGGATGATGGGAGACAACAGGGATCATTCTGAAGACAGTAGAGCTTGGGGCTATGTGCCTGAAAATCATATTGTGGGCACCCCTATCTTTATTTGGATGAGTTTTGACAATTTTACCGAAGGCATTTCCAATTGGAGACCTAGATGGGATCGTATTTTTACCACAGTAAATGGCGACGGAGAACCACAATCTTATTTTAAGTATTTCTTAATACTATTAGTTGCCTATCTAGTTGGAAATTGGTTCTGGAAACGTAAAAAGAGCACTAAATAAGCCAGATGAAAGTAATTCATCCTTCATACTTTCCAAATATACTAACGTTTAGCTATGTTCTGCATGAACCTACATGTTGGGAAATACATGATAATTATCAAAAGCAGACATTTAGAAATAGAACCTACATTTCAAATGATCGCGGCAAGCATATTTTAAGCATACCGATTATTCATGTTGGTAAAGAACAAGGCAGGCAGAAGTATAAAGATGTTTTAATAGACAATTCCTATCCATGGCAAAGGCAACATTGGCGCACCCTACAAACTGCTTACAGAACATCTCCGTTCTTCGAATTTTACGAAGACGAGATTAAGCAATTATATGACCAACCATATGATAAGTTGTTAGATTACAATCTAAAAACAATAGAAACAATATTCGAGTGTTTACAGATGGAAATGCCCAAAGAATCTACAAAAGAATTTGAAGTTTCCCTAAGTGAACATGAAGATTTTAGATTCTTGATCAATGCCAAATTAAAACACAACCTCACTATAGAACCTTATACTCAGGTTTTTGGTGACCGTCATGGTTTCATACCTAATTTAAGCATTTTAGACCTGCTTTTTAACATGGGACCAAATTCCATTGAATATCTCCGAAAAGATTTTATCTATAAAGATAATGCTTAGGTTTATAGCCCATTATGGCATTCATTTTCTAGTACCGATTGTCATTGCCATCTACTTTTACCGTGAAAACAAATTTTGGTCTGCAGTAATTCTTTTATCCGGTATTATTATAGATGTTGATCACCTGTTGGCTACACCAATGTTTGATTCTAACCGCTGCAGTATTGATTTTCACCCATTACATACCTATTGGGCGATAGCCATTTACATTTTATTATTTACTTATAAGAAAACGAGAATCATTGGTGCGGCACTGCTCATACATATATTGGCAGATGTAGTTGATTGCCTTTTTATTACTAAGGGATTTTAACAGTAGCCATAATTGGCTCATGATCAGATATATTGATCTTGTAATTTTTATGTGACACAACTTCGAATGAAGGGTCTGTTAGAATCATATCTATCCTAAAAGGAAACTTCCAAAACTTGATGGTTTCCCCGTAACCATGACCCGCTTCCAAAAAGGAATCTTTTAAATTTCCTTTGATATTAAAATACACTTTTGAGAATTGCGTATTGTTGAAATCTCCGCCAACAATAACCGGATATGGGCTACTTTCTATATGCTCTTTTACCAAATTAGATTGTCTTTCTTGCTTATCAAAAGAATCTCTTAAACGTACAAATAGCTTATCTGATCTTTCTTTTTTAATGTAGTTTGGTCTAATGCTCAACGATTCTAAATGTAGGTTATAAAAACGAATCGTATCCCCTTTAAATACAATATCAGCATATATTCCACCATTAAAAGTATTGGGAAAATCCAACTCTCCATTTCCAATGATTTTATATTTAGAGAAAATAGCTAAATTTTTACTGGATTCTCCCTTTTTAACTTCAAATTTATTAGCCTTAAACCTATAATCCTTCAGCATTTCATCTTTGAGATAAAATGGCTCAAATTCCTGAAAATAAATAATATCGGGATTCTCACCTTCTATAAACTGCACCACGTCAGGACTAGTGATTCTTTCCCATTCATTTTGATGCTTACTATGAAAACCCAATGAATTATAACTAAGTAGAGAAATGGTATCTTCTTCAATCTTCTCATTACCTCTACCATTAAAAGCGATAAAGGAACCCAAGGTGATATATCCATAAATCAATACGGACAGCGACAATAACATATTGATTTTTCTACCAATTAGCCAATATAAAAAAAACAACATGTTGAACAACACCAAAACCGGCACCGCCAAACTAATAAAGGCTAAACTAGCAATTGAGGTATAAGGTACTATACACGCTAAAAACAAAGTAAGAGTTGTAATCACGTTTAAAAACCACATGATTTTATTGAAAAAAGATAATTTCTTCATCTTAATTTTCTTTTCCCGCTTTAAACAAGAAATCTTTTTCAGCCTTAGATAAGCTTTCATAGCCAGATTTACTTATTTTATCTAGAATTGCATCTATTTTCTTTTGATGAGATTTCTTATCATAATCACTGACCGTGGATTTAGATTTTGATGTATTCTCTTTCTTATATACGGTCTTCATGTTGGACTTCTTTCCTGTCCCTTTGAACATGTTTGCTATACTATCCATAAACCTAGAAAAACCAGAACCAATATCATTTCCTTTTGCCAATTGACTAGCATATAAATACCCTAAAAACGCACCACCTAAATGCGCTAAATGTCCTCCTGAGTTACTGATCGGCAACTGTATTAAATCACTAAGCACAACGACTGCACCCACAATCCACAACTTCACATTAAAGAATATAACTCTAACCTCTTGATTGGGTAGATAAGTACATATAAAAATCAATACGGCACTAGCCCCTGCAGACGCACCAATTAGATAGGCATTTGTATTAAAAAATGCCGGAAAAATATTGTAACCCAAAACAAAAAACAATCCCCCAAGAATAACTCCTAATACATAGACATTAAGAAATCGTTTTGCATCAAAGAGATTTAAGAAAATGCGTCCAACAAAATAAATTAAAAGCATATTCCAAAATAAATGACCAAAACCACCATGAAAAAAAGAATAGGTAATTATAGACCATGGCTGAAAAGCAATATCTACAATATCATTTGGCAGTTCAAACCACTTAACAATACTATTGCCGGATAAGCCTAAGAGAAAAGGTACCAACGCATTTATTAGAAATACAATGACATTAATAACAATTAATTTTTCGGCAATGTTTAGCCTACTATATTGATATTTTAAATCTGGTTGAGCCATACTTTAGTTCCACCTATTATTATTAAACTGATTTTTCTTCCAATACCACATCATCAAAAATCCAAAGAGTGCCCCACCAACATGTGCAAAGTGGGCAATTCCTTGACCAAACAAACTATACCCGGTAACACCAGAAAACAAATCTAATGCTATTAAAACAGGAATAAAAAACTTAGCCTTAATAGGTACCGGTAAGAAAATTAAAAACAATTCACTATTTGGAAAAGACATACCAAAAGCTACCAAAATACCATAAATAGCCCCAGAAGCGCCCACTACAGGTGTATTGAACGCCCCTAAGAAATTATCTATGGTTGAACGATCCGCTATATTGTACCATTCTGTACTATACTGACCGCTATTAATGATTTCAAGAATACTACTTTCAGCTAAGCCTGCCTCCATTAAAGCACTCATACCCGCATTATAATAATAGTAGTTTACCCCTATATGTATTAAAGCGGCACCTAAACCAGCTGATATATAAAAGAACAGGAATTTATTTCTGCCCCACATTTGCTCCAAAGGCGAACCAAAAGCCCATAGTGCATACATATTGAAAAGAATATGCATAAAACCCCCATGCATAAACATATGGGTAATTATTTGCCATAGTTGAAAATGCTCGTTCTTAGGAAAATAAAGAGAAAACAACTCATACATTTGTTCCCCATACAACTGTGTGGCAATGAAGAATAGCACGTTAATAATCAGTAAATGCTTTATAGTTTCTGTTATTCTTCCCATCTATATAAATTTTCGTTCAATATCATTCTCGGTAATGGTCACGTATACTTTTTTGTTAAAAGGGCTTAATGTAGTCTCTTTACAAGCAAATAAATCGTTGACCAACTTTACTTGAGAAAACTCGTCTAATGATTCCCCTGATTTTACAGACAGGGTTTTTGCCAATGTCTTTGCCAACATATCACTTTGGGAAAAACTATCTCCAGGCACCTCTTGTTGAAAATCTGACATCAACTGCTCCATAATCATTTGTATTTCGCTCTCAGCGACCAAAACAGGAACTCCTTTTATCTCAACACCCTCATCGTCCAAATCACCAAATACAAAACCAACAGTGCAAAGGTTATCTTTAATTTCCTTTAAAATGTTCATTTCACCTGGTGAAAATGATAAAGTCAACGGAAAAAGTAATTGCTGACTTACGGCTTCTTTAATAGTTATGTTCTTTAAAAAGTTTTCATAAAGCACCCGTTGATGTGCCCTACTCTGATTTATAACTACCATTCCAGATTTTATAGTGGTAATTATAAATTTTTTACGCAATTGAAACGTAGTAGTAGTCGGCTCAATAGATTCTTTTTCATCATCAAAGATACTGCTATTCACTACCTCAGATTCAAATTCCAAATGACTAACATTACTTTCTACCTTGGTTTCTAGTCCCGCATATAAATTTTCCCAACCTTCTACTTTTGGTTTTTTATAATTACCTGTACTGTTATTTCCTTTTGATGTTTTAACAGTTGTTTCAAATGGATTAAAAGAAGCATCTACAACTACCTGCGGAATACCAACCTGCTTATTTTTATAAGAGTACGGAGTATCTAAGTTTTGGTCTTGTTCAAAATCAAGCGCTGGCACAACGTTAAATTGCCCCAAACTATGCTTAACGGTAGATTTCAACATAGCGTACAACGTATGCTCATCATCAAATTTAACTTCTGTTTTTGTAGGATGTATATTAATATCGATTGTACCTGGATCCACCTCTAAATTCAAAAAATAACCAGGATGCGTTCCTGGTCTTATCACTCCTTCAAAAGCACCTAAAATTGCATGATGTAAATACGGACTTTTTATAAATCTGTTGTTAGCAAAGAAAAACTGCTCTCCTCTACTCTTTTTAGCAAATTCCGGTTTTAGAATATATCCTGATATTTTTACTACCTGAGTTTCCTCTTCGACCGGAACCAGTTTCTCGTCGGTCTTTCTACCAAAAATATGAACTATACGCTTTCTGAATTCATTGGCCGGCAATTGAAAAACATCACTCCCGTTATTATAAAAACTAAATGCTACCTGAGGGTGTGCCAATGAAATTCTATGAAATTCATCGGTAATATGTCTATACTCGACTTGGTCAGATTTTAAAAAATTTCTTCTAGCCGGAATATTGAAAAATAAATTCTTCACCAACATAGAAGTCCCTTTTGGAGCAACTACTACTTCTTGTGAAACAATTTTACTACCTTCAATCTTAATTTTTGTACCAATATCATCATCTTCGGTTTTGGTCAACATCTCTACATGGGCAATAGCAGCAATAGATGCAAGTGCCTCTCCCCTAAAGCCTTTGGTATGCAAATTAAATAAATCTTCAGCTTTTTGAATTTTTGACGTTGCATGGCGTTCAAAACTCAAACGGGCATCTGTACCACTCATACCCTTACCATTATCAACTACTTGAATAAGTGTTTTACCACCATCTTTTATAATTAGTTGAATATCGGTTGCACCGGCATCGATGGCATTTTCCATCAGCTCCTTAACTACTGATGATGGGCGTTGTACCACTTCACCAGCAGCAATTTGGTTTGCTACATGGTCTGGTAAAAGTCTAATAATATCGGCCATTATGAAGAAAAGAAAATTGAGAGGTCAAAATCAATTATATAAAGAAAAATCAAAACCAAAACAGCTATAATGATGACCATTCTCATCTTAAGGTTACGATCACCTTTTCTTTTAGCGTCTTCTATGGCACTGTTGATTTTCCTCTTTAAACCTCGAGATGTATTCAGTGTACTGCGAAATTGATCAAATTTAGGCTCAATTTTGTAAGGATTCCCTTTTCCTTTATCATCATAAAATCTGGGGTTATACTCAAACCGCCTATTCTTTCGCAACTTTGTTATTTTACTCAACATCCCCATAACCTCAAAGTTACTTAAAATAGAAAAACAGGGCATAATAGGAATGCCAAAATTTGTTAACAGTTGAAGCTGCCAACCGTTACCTCTAAAATAGTTTGAAACAGATTAAAAATAAAAGACCGGAAACTTTAGTTGCCTAGAACAGCCATTTTAATTGCTGCAATAGCTGCCTCTGTGCCCTTATTACCATGTTTACCTCCACTACGATCAATAGCTTGTTGCATGTTATTATCGGTCAACACACAAAAAATAACAGGCACATCCGTAATCACGTTCAGGTCTTTAATGCCTTGCGCAGTGGCATCGCAAACAAAGTCAAAATGCTTGGTCTCACCTTGTATTACACTACCAATGGCAATCACAGCATCTACTTTATGGGATTGTATCATTTTTTTTGAACCAAAAGTAAGTTCAAAACTTCCGGGAACATCCCATCGAATAACATCAGAACGTTGGGCACCACAATCTAACAATGCATCAACAGCACCATTATACAGACCTTCGGTAATCTCTGAATTCCATTCTGAAACAACAATCCCAAACCGAAGTCCGTTCGCGTTTGGGATTGTTGCCTTATCGTAAGCCGATAAATTTTTATTTTCTGTTGCCATTATTCAGCACTTTTAGCCATACCAATAAACGCATCTATTGAACTAGCATTTTCTGATTTTGGAAAATCGTTCTTTATTCTTTCAAAAAACTCCAAAGCCTTATCCTTCTCTCCCATTTCCAATGCAGTAATACCTGCTTTATATAGAAATTTAGGAGCTGTATATTCATTACCGCTATGTTTTACAGCAGCTTCATAATACCCTAAAGCATCGGAAGGTTGGTCTAATTGCATAAAAGCATCTCCTAGACCTCCTTTGGCCAACGAACCTAAAATAGCATCGTCAGAACTGAAATCCTCTAAATAAGTGATAGCCTCTTGATATTTGTTCATATTCAAGTAAGACATACCTGCTCCGTAATTTGCCAAGTTTGCAGCTTTAGTTCCACTATACTCCTCAATGATATCCAAGAAACCGTATTTACCCTCAGCTCCTTCTAAAGCCAAAGTAAACAATGAATCTTTTTGACTGGTCGCTACTAAAGCTTGGTCAAAATATTGCTGCGGATAATACATTTCATTTGCCGCATTTGATTCCTTTGGCTTTTCAACAAACTGATTGTACGCCAAATATGCCAAAACACTGATAGCTATTACCCCAATGGCACCTAAAATATAGTTCTGATTCTTAGAAACCCACTCTTCTGACCTTGAAGCTCCTTCATCTAAAGAACTAAAAACCTCAGCTGTTGTGCTTTCCTGTTCATCAAATTCTTGCTGTTCAGCCTTTGTTTCAGGTTTATATCCTCTTTTCTTATATGTTGCCATCTGTAAATTTATTGATCGCGCAAAAATAATGGTTTTATTGAAATCGCAAAGTGTATTTATTCGTTATTTTTGGATATTTTAAGCTAGTTTTCATCCTACCAAATCTAAAATCGGAAATTTTTAATGCTGCTGAGACAATTATCACTGATCAATTATAAAAATTTTGAATCTAAAGAACTTGCTTTTGATGCAAAAATAAATTGTTTTGTAGGCGCTAATGGTATAGGTAAAACAAACATCTTAGACGCTATTTATCATTTGTCTTTTGGAAAAAGTTATTTCAACCCAGTCTCTTCTCAAAACATAAGACATGGGTCAGATTTTTTTGTGATTGACGGTACGTTTGAAAAAGAAGGTAGAGAAGAGAAAATTGTTTGCAGCCTTAAAAAAAACAACAAGAAAATAATTAAACGTAACGGTAAGGCTTATGAACGTTTTGCAGACCATATAGGACTGTTGCCGCTAGTTATCATATCTCCTGCAGACAGGGATTTGATCATTGAAGGAAGCGAAACACGAAGAAAATTCATTGACGGAGTCATTTCCCAATCAGATAAATCGTATTTACAAAACCTCATTAAGTATAATAAGGTTGTTTCTCAAAGAAATGCACTTTTAAAATATTTTGCGGCCAATAGAACTTTCAATAACGATACGTTGGCAGTTTATAATGAGCAAATGCATACTTATGGTTCTGAAATCTATAAAAAAAGAACTTCTTTCCTAGAAGCGTTTATTCCTATTTTTCAAGAACAATACAAAGCTATTACCGGCAATTCTGAAGATGTTTCCCTCTCTTATGAAAGTAAATTAAAAGATTATGATTTGCTTACGCTATTAAACAAAAATCTAGACAAAGACCGCGCCCTACAATATACAAGTGTTGGCATCCACAAGGACGACCTCAGCTTTGAGATCAGCCAATACCCAATCAAAAAATTCGGAAGTCAAGGCCAACAAAAATCATATTTGATTGCCCTAAAGTTTGCTCAATTTCATTTTATGAAATCTCAAAGTGGCACAACACCTATTTTAATTCTTGATGATATTTTTGACAAGCTAGATGAACATAGGGTCTCCCATATCATTACATTGGTGAACAATGAGAATTTTGGGCAAATATTCATTAGTGACACCCACGCCGACCGTACCGAGAGCATTGTTAAAAAAATTCATCAATCCTATAAAATATTTAAATTGTAATGATAAAAAAGCTTACTCTTATTCTCTCTCTATTTCTAATTTCTTGCAGTGCTAAAATTGACAAAGACAAATTACACTTGCTAAATGGGTATTGGGAAATAAAAGAAGTTACCTTCGTAGATGGAGCAAAAAAAGAATACTCAATTAATAGCACGGTCGACTATATAAAGTTAAATTCGTTATCAGGATTTAGGAAAAAAGTAGATCCAAAATTTAACGGCACCTTTGAAACCTCAAACGACGCCGAAGCTTTTTTTATTAGAATTTCTAATGACTCTATTTTCATGAAATACACTAACGATTCCAACATATGGGAAGAAGTGTTGACCTCATTAGATGAGAAAAGTTTTTCGGTAAAAAATAGCGAAGGTGTCACCTATAGATATAATAGATTTGAACCTATAAACATAACCCCATAATGGCAAGCAGAGGAAACGAAAATACTTCAATGAAAGAGGCACTTTCTGCATTTATTCAAAAAAATAAATTAGAAAAAGGAATAGACAAAGTCGATGCAAGAGCTGCATGGGCTAAATTAATGGGTAACGGTGTAGACAACTATACTACAGAGATTGAGCTGAAATTTGGCACCTTGTATGTTTCTTTAAGTTCTTCCGTATTGCGCGAAGAGCTAAGCCTAGGCAAATCTAAAATAGTACGAATGATCAATGAAGAAATTGGAAAAGAGGTAGTGAAGAAATTGATACTTAGATAAACATCTATAATTGAATAAGACAAAAAAAGCCAGTTCTTTAGAACTGGCTTTTTAATTCATAAAAATATTGTCTTAGAAAATTTCTATTCCTGCAAAGTGAAAAGCACCTTCAATAGCCGCGTTTTCGTCGCTATCAGAACCATGTACGGCATTTTCACCAATACTAGTAGCAAACATTTTACGTATAGTACCTTCTGCAGCATCAGCAGGGTTTGTAGCACCGATCAAAGCTCTAAAGTCTTCAACTGCATTTTCTTTTTCTAAAATTGCAGCTACAATAGGTCCTCTGGTCATAAACTCTACCAATTCACCAAAGAAAGGGCGCTCTCTATGCACACCATAAAATTCTTGTGCATCCCTTAAACTTAACTGTGTATATTTCATCGCTACGATTTTAAAACCAGCAGCAGTAATTTTTTCTAAAATAGCCCCAATATGTCCGTTTTCAACGGCATCTGGTTTAATCATTGTAAACGTTCTATTCGTACTCATATCTTAATTTTTGCGCAAAAATACGTTTTTCCACATATCTCACAACTATTCATAGACTTGTTCTAATTGCCCTAACACATTTCCGTTATCACCAACTATTTTAAAATCAACCGTTTTAGCCTTAAAATCAAATTCCAATATTCCGAAACTTTCGGTATAAACTACCTCTCCAACTCTGTATTTATTAGGTTCACCAGAAAATTCCTTATACGCATGAGTGAGCCCACTACTGGTAAAATCAATTAAAGGATAATCTATACCCTCTATTTTGATTTTTGAAAATTCAGAAATATGGCGGTCTCCAGATAACACAACAACACCTTTAGGCTTAGTATCCTCTATTAATTTTGCCAGCCTATCCACTTCATGCGGAAAATTCCCCCATGCCTCAAAACCATGTTCCTGAGATAGATATTGAATACTACTTACAATAATGTTGAAGTCCGCAGTAGAGTTTTGCAACTCCTTTTCTAGCCAGTTCCATTGTGTATCACCTAAAATAGTACCTACACCATACTCATTTGGTTTAATTCTCTTGTCCGTTTCGGTATCTGGTGTAAGTGGTGTTCTAAAATATCTTGTATCTAAAAGTATAATACGGACCTCATGACCATCAATTACATAATTTTTGGAATTATATACCCCTTTTCGTTTTCGCAACTCGCTACTCTCAGGTACGTTCATAAAATTCAAAAACTCTTGCTGGCTGGCATCTTTAGCCTTAAACTCAACACCTCCGTCATTCAACCCATAATCATGATCGTCCCATGTGCCTAAAACATCTGTTGTCTGAGCCAGTTTTCTATAACCAGGTTCATTCTTTTGTTGATCATACATAGCCCTCAAAGCTTTCATATCATCTGTATCTGCATAGATGTTATCCCCGCCCCAGATCCATACATCTGGTTCTGTATTAAGAATATCATCCCACAAAAGGTTAGGCAAATCAACCCTATTGCAAGATCCAAATGCAATTACAAAGTCTTTTTTTTCGGTTAAACTCTTTTTAGACGAACAAGAAACGAGCAGTATACCCCAAATTAAAAAAGCAAATTTTTTCATATAAAATAGTTAAGTCTGGGTAAAATTAAGGTATTCCGTTTAAAGCCTATATTATTAAATTGTATCTTTGCCGCCATGAATTTAGAGCACTTGAACGCCCTTAAAAAGCTACTTTCATCACCAAAGAAAATAGCTATTATACCACATAAAAATCCTGATGGTGATGCCATTGGATCTACATTGGCACTTTGGCACTATTTATCCAACAATGGTCATTCAGCAACTATTGTAGCGCCCAACGATTTTCCGAAATTTTTAAAATGGATGCCCGGGGCACAACAGATATTAAATTTTGAAAGAGAAAATTCTCAATCCAAGACAGTAATCAACGAAGCGGATATAGTTTTCACACTAGACTTTAACCACTTAGGTCGCGTTGGTCAAATGAGTGAAATTTTAGAGTCGGCGCAGGCTACTTTTGTGATGGTAGACCACCACCAAGAACCTTCTGACTATGCCAGTATCATGTATTCTGATGTAAGCATGAGCTCTACCTGTGAAATGGTATATGTACTCATTAATCAACTAGGTGATGAAAATAGTATTAACCCAGATATGGCAAACTGTATCTATACGGGAATTATGACAGATACTGGTTCGTTTAAATTTGCAGCAACCACAAGTAATACACATAGAGTTGTAGCAGACCTTATGGACAAGGGTGCTGAAGGCACAGAAATTCATCATCGAATTTATGACACCAATTCCCCAAGCCGACTACATTTATTAGGTTGTGCGTTAAAGAATATGGTCATTTTAAACGAATATGCTACGGCCTATATAACTTTGAGCCAAGAAGAACTGGACAAATACAATTACCAAAAAGGAGATACAGAAGGTTTTGTAAATTACGGTTTAACCTTAGACGGTATTAAATTTGCCGTAATTTTTATTGAGAATAAAGAAGAAGGAATTTTTAAAATTTCTTTTAGGTCCGTTGGCGATTTTTCTGTCAACGACTTTGCAAGAAAACATTTTAATGGTGGCGGGCACACAAACGCCGCAGGAGGCAGAAGTGAAGACAATATAGCAGATACCATTGCCAAATTTACCGCGTTATTACCATTGTATAAGAATCAATTACAATCATGAGAATATTATCTATTCTATTATTAGCTGTACTATTTAGCTGTTGTGATGGTCCTGAACCAAGAAAACCGGTACAGACCAAAAGCGGAAGCTTCTTTAAGGCATCTATAGAACGAAGCCGAAAGTTGCTAGAAGCCGAAGAAAAGAAAATTCAGGCGATTATCGAGTTAGATTCATTAAAACATTATGATCATAGCAAATCTGGCTCGTGGTATCATTATTTAACAGTAAATGAAACAAGTGACTACACACCTAAAACGGACGATTTGGTTGTATTTACTTATGATATATTAACATTGGACAATGACACCATATACTCTAAGGAAGATATTGGTGTTGTTAATTACAAGGTAGATAAACAAGAATTGTTCCTTGGCTTACGTGATGCCGTTAAAATGCTGAAAGAAAAGGAGCGCGCCACGTTTTTGTTTCCTTCCTCCATAGCCTTTGGTTATCATGGCGATGAAAATAAAATTGGCAGTAACGTTCCCCTTAAGTCTACCGTAACAATTTTACAAATAGAAAAACAACAAGAAAATACAGTAAATTAAAATGACCATTATGATTAAAAAAATGTATTTGCTTGCAGTTATCGGTTTAATTATGACCAGCTGTAAGACTAGCAAAAGAGCAGACTTAGGTGACGGTTTATTCGCCGATATCAAAACCTCTAAGGGCGATATCATTGTTCGCCTAGAGCAAGAGAAAACACCCGTTACCGTCGCAAACTTTGTTTCTTTGGCAGAGGGTACAAATACTTTTGTGAGCGAAGAGTACAAAGACAAAAAGTATTATGACGGTTTAACCTTCCATAGGGTCATGAAAGACTTTATGATTCAAGGTGGCGACCCATTAGGTCAAGGTACCGGAAACCCTGGGTATAAATTCATGGACGAGTTCAATGATTCTTTGGTACATGACAGAAAAGGTATTTTGTCTATGGCAAATTCAGGACCTGCAACAAATGGTAGTCAATTCTTCATTACACATAAAGAAACACCTTGGTTAAACAACAAGCATTCTGTTTTTGGTGAGGTCGTGGAAGGTATGGACGTCGTGGATTCAATTGCCAATGTACCTGTAGGAGCAGGCAACAAACCGGTAGAACCGGTTATTATGAATACTATAGAAATAATTCGCAATGGCAAAGAAGCTCGTAAGTTCGATGCTGTACAGATTATGACCGATTATTTTGATGGTGAAGAAGATAGACTGGCCGCCATAGAAAAAGAAAAAGCTGAGAAATTAGCTGCAGTGCAAAAAATAAAAGATGAGTTTGCAGCATCAATAGATGCTCAAAAATCAAAAGCTAAAACGTTGCCATCCGGACTTAAGGTATTGACTTTAGAAAACGGTACCGGAGAAAAGCCAGCAATTGGTAATAAAGTCAATGTTATGTATGCCGGGTATTTAATGGATGGTACCTTATTTGACAGTAACTATCAAGAAATAGCAGAAAAATATGGTGCTTTCGATGAAAGAAGATTGCAAGGTGGTGGCTACATGCCGGTACCAATGGACTATTCTCCTGAATCTCGTTTAATTGCGGGCTTTAGAGAAGGTCTTTTAACCATGAAGGTTGGTGATAAAGTACGTTTATTTATTCCGTCTCATTTAGGCTACGGTGAACAAGGTGGCGGACCAATACCGCCAAATGCAGATTTGATCTTTGATCTTGAAATAACAGGTTTAACGGAGTAATAACTCCTCAGAATCAAAAAAGCCCTTTAGTGATAATACTAAAGGGCTTTTTTATTTAAAATAGAATTTCTAATTGGTACGTTTTAAAACTTCTAAAAGTAAACTCCAGAACTTTTGAACAGAAGTTATGCTTACACGCTCATCTGGTGAATGCGCCCCTAAAATAGTTGGACCAAAACTGACCATATCCATTTCTGGATAATTTTGACCTAAAATACCACACTCTAAACCTGCATGACAAGCTACCACTCTAGGCTCATCTTTAAATAAACTTACATATGTATCTTTTACTACAGTAAGAATCTCAGAATTAGGATTAGGGTTCCATCCAGGGTAATCTCCACTAAATTCAACATCAAATCCACTTAATTCAAACGCCGACCGTAAAGAATTGGCTAAATCCAATTTTGCCGAATTTACAGAAGAACGGGTTAAACAACCAATGGTTATCTTACCATCTTCTACCTTTACCTTGGCAATATTGTTTGAGGTCTCTACCAAGTCATCAATTGCCACACTCATGGCATACACACCATTTTGTGCTGCATAAATGGCTTTGATCATTTTTTCTTGCGCACCTAGACCCATCACTCTTTTAGCTGGTTTTATATCTTCAATCTCAATAATCAAATTCGGCTCTTGTTCTTTTAGTTCCTGAATGATAACATTGGACAGTTCTTTTACTTTCTTTAAAAAACTATCTGCCTGTTTACGTACAATATTCAATTTACAAACACTTTCCCTGGGTATAGCATTTCTTAGACTACCACCGTTTAAAAAGCTAACGCGTACATTATGGTCTAACCCCAAGTATAGTAAACGGTTCATTATTTTATTGGCATTACCCCTGCCCCTATGAATATCCATTCCACTATGACCACCGGTTAAACCTTTAACGGTAATTTGAAATCCCGCATCGCCATGTGTGCCTTCTTTTTCATTATATGTTCTAGTAGCGGTCACATCTATTCCTCCGGCACAACCAATATCAATTTCATCGTCCTCTTCAGTGTCTAAGTTTAAGAGTATCTCACCTTTTAAAACTCCCTCCTTTAATGCAAATGCCCCCGTCATACCCGTTTCTTCATCTATAGTGAACAAAGCTTCTAGTGGTGGGTGAGGTATATAATTACTTTCTAAAAGCGACATAATAGCGGCAACGCCCATACCATTATCAGCACCCAACGTAGTACCTTTTGCTTTAACCCAATCTCCTTCAACGAACATTTCTATGCCTTGGGTATTAAAATCAAATTCAGTATCCGCATTCTTTTGATGCACCATATCCAAATGACTTTGAAGGGTGACCATCTTTTTACCTTCCATACCTTCGGTAGCCGGTTTTCTAATAATAACATTACCTGCTTCATCAGAAAAAGTTTCCAAGCCCAGTTTACTTCCAAATTCCAACATAAACGCAATTACCTCTTCTTCTTTTTTAGATGGTCTTGGCACTGCATTAAGCTTGGAAAAATTCCCCCAAACAGATGTGGGTTCTAGTTTATTGATTTCCATTCTACAATTTTCATGGTTAGATACCACAAAAGTACTCATAGAAAAAGGATTTCGCTATTTTTGGGTTAATGAAGATATCCTTTAAAACCTCCGTTGCCTTAACTATAATTCCTCAAATTATTGTTGTGAAATGGCTTGCTACCCGCACAGATTTAGTTGAACAATATTATAGCACAGGCATTTACCCCGTTATCTCTAATTTCTTCAGGCTTTTATTTGGATGGATTCCTTTTTCCATCGGTGACCTTTTATATTTCACATTGACATTTCTTGCCTTGTTTTATCTAGTTAAAAAAAGAAAACACATTTGGCGACATAAGTTGAAATTCTTGGAAAACGTGGGTATGGTACTAGCCGTTGTTTATTTTACGTTTCATATTATGTGGGGCATGAACTACTACAGGGAACCCTTATCCCATAAATTACAACTTACCCCTAATAAAGAATATACCGACCTTTTAAATTTTACAGAATTATTGATTCAAAAGACCAATGAATCTCAAGTATTCATTACCAAAGATTCTAGCTTAGCGGTAAAGATTCCCTACTCACAAAAAGAGATATTCAACAAAACCATAGATGGCTATAAACACCTTAAAACTATTCATCCGTTTCTTACCTATAACAACCCTAGTTTAAAAAGATCATTGTTCAGTACCGGACTCACGTATATGGGTTATGCGGGGTATTTAAATCCATTCACGAACGAAGCTCAGGTAAATGACCTATTGCCCAATTTTAGATTTCCTTTTGTTGCAGGTCATGAAGTAGGACATCAATTGGGGTATTCCGCTGAAAACGAAACAAACTTTATTGGCTACTTGGTCACATCTAACAACAAAGATCCATATTTTAAATATGCCGCCTACGCCTATGCCCTTGGTTATTGTTTAAACGATGTTAGGCGAACTAATAAAGACGATTTTGACAGAATTATGTTAGCGCTAAATGATGGTGTAAAAAAGAACTTTCAAGAAATGGCCATTTTCTGGAATTCTTATGAAAACCCTATGGAACCCGTCTTTAAATCAATTTTTGATACGTTTTTAAAAGCTAACAATCAAAAAGAAGGTATAAGAAGCTATAACGCCGTGGTTCTATTTTTGGTTGCTTACCACAAAAACCATCCGCTTTAATCTACCTTCAAAAGTTCGTGATCTTAGAGCTTTATTTCGGGTCATTTTATAAAATATTAAGAAAATAATCATTATTCCTAATTACGGATATTTCAACTGTTAAACAAAAGTGAAATACACCGTATTTAGTGTATAATCCGTGTATTTTTAGAATACTAATTCAAACCAAACGTAATGAAAAAACTATTCTTTGCACTATGCCTACTCGGGTATGGTTCATTTTTAACTGCCCAGGATTATTTTCCGGAAAATGCCGGAGTAAAGGTCAACAATAACAATTATACCGCCTTTACCAACGCTAAAATCTATGTAACTCCAACACAAGTAATCGAAAAAGGAACTTTATTGATCCAACATGGAAAAGTGGTCAATGCATCAAGCAATGTCAATATTCCTAAAAATGCCGTGGTAATTGACTTGCAAGGTAAATCAATATATCCATCATTTATAGATGTATACTCAAAATTTGGGGTAGAACAAGCTAAAAGAAAACCTGGTCGTGGAAGATCCACCCAATATGAACCTTCTAGAGAAGGATATTATTGGAATGATCATATTATGCCGGAGAATAAGGCAATAGAAAAATTCACTTATGATGATAAGGAAGCCAAAACACTTAGAGCAGCTGGTTTTGGTGTAGTTAACTCTCACATACATGATGGTATTGCCAGAGGTACAGGTGTGCTTATAGCTTTAAATGGAAAGGGTACCAATGCCAATAGAATTTTAGATGATCGTTCTGCGCAGTATTTTTCACTAAGCAGAAGTATCATTAAAGCACAATCTTACCCAAGTTCACTAATGGGAACATTAGCATTATTAAGACAAATGTATAGTGATGCAGATTGGTATGCTAAAGGGAACGCCACCACAACAGATCTTTCTTTAGAAGCATTGAACAGTAATAAAAATTTGGTTCAGATTATTGAAGCCAAAGACAAATCGCACGACTTACGTGCCGATAAAATTGGCGATAGTTATGGTGTACAGTACACTATTTTAGGCGGTGGAAACGAGTTTGAACGTATTGAGGAAATTAAGGCCACCAATGCAAAATTCATTATACCTATAAATTTTCCAGATGCGTATGATGTATCTAACCCGTATGCGGTTGACTATGTTTCTTTACAGGATATGCGTTATTGGAACCAAGCCCCATCTAACCCAAAAGTGTTAGCGGATAACGGAATAAAATTTTCGCTTACTACATATGATTTAAAATCTCCGGCTAATTTTAAGGAAAAATTAATAAAAGCCATAGATTATGGTCTTTCATCGACCAAGGCATTAGAAGCGCTAACGACCGTTCCTGCAGAAATTCTGGGAAAATCAAATGAAATAGGGGCATTAAAGACAGGCTACCTTGCCAACTTTTTAATTACATCTGGCGACATTTTTGACAAAACTACCACCTTGTATGAAAACTGGGTACAGGGAACAAAAAGCGTTATCAACGCTATGGACGTTAAAGACATTCGTGGGGATTACCAATTAATGGTTCAAGGAAAATCTTATGACGTAGTTATTTCAGGAGATGTTTCAAAACCTAAAATTGAAGTTAAGCAAGATACGACCAAACTAAGTTCAAAAATTGCATATGACAACAATTGGGTAACCCTTTCATTCGCTACAGATAAGGGTGAAAAAACCTATAGAATGATTAGTGCCGTTACCAATACATCAGATAACCTATCTGGGCGATTGGTTTTACCAGACGGAACCGAATCTAAATTTACGGCAACCAAATCAAAATCTTTTACCGAAAAAGAAACTGATAAAGAGAAAGCTGACAAATCTATACAGGTGGTACCAGTAACCTTCCCTAATGTTGGTTATGGCTTTGCCGCTAAACCAAAGGCACAAAATACCTTGTTCAAAAATGCAACGGTATGGACAAGTGAAGAAGCAGGTATTTTAGAAAACACTGATGTGCTGGTCAAAAACGGTAAAATAGTAAAAATAGGTAAAGACTTAGGTGCAGGTGGCGCTACGGTAATAGATGCCACAGGCAAACATTTAACCGCTGGTATTATAGATGAGCATAGCCATATTGCGGCGTTATCGGTAAACGAATCCGGTCAGAACAGTTCAGCAGAAGTTAAAATGGAAGATGTCGTAGACCCAGAGCATATGGGTATTTACAGATCACTTGCTGGTGGAGTTACCTCATTACAGTTACTGCACGGTTCCGCTAATCCTATTGGTGGTAGATCGGCTATATTAAAATTAAAATGGGGAGAAGAAGCTGATGGCTTGATCTATGACAATTCACCTAAATTTATAAAGTTTGCTCTTGGTGAAAATGTAAAACAAAGTAACTGGGGTAGTTTTTCGCGTTTTCCTCAAACACGTATGGGTGTAGAACAGCTGTACATGAACTATTTCCAAAGAGCCAAGGAATATGACACAAAAAAGAAAAATGGTGAGCCATATCGTTATGATGAAGAAATGGAAGTTCTTGCCGAAATATTAAACGGTGAACGCTTTATAAGCTGCCACTCCTATGTACAAAGTGAAATCAATATGATGATGAAAGTTGCAGAGCACTTTGGATTCAGAATCAATACTTTCACCCACATTCTAGAAGGCTATAAAGTAGCCGATAAAATGGCGGAACATGGTGTTGGCGCAGGAACGTTCAGTGACTGGTGGGCGTATAAATTCGAAGTAAATGATGCTATACCTTACAACGCGGCAATTATGCAAAAACAAGGGGTTGTAACTGCCATAAACAGTGATGACAGAGAAATGATAAGAAGGCTGAACCAAGAAGCTGCCAAGACTATAAAGTATGGTGGCATGACGGAATTGGAAGCTTGGAAAATGGTTACCATAAACCCTGCTAAACTATTACACCTAGATGACCGTGTTGGTAGTATACAAGAAGGTAAGGATGCTGATTTGGTATTGTGGTCCGGCAATCCGTTATCGGTGTATTCAAAAGCGGAAAAAACAATGATCGAGGGTATTACCTATTTTGATTTAGAGACCGACAAAAAAAATCGTGAAGCCATCAAAAAAGAAAGAAATGAATTGGTCACTATGATGCTAAAAGAAAAAAGCAGCGGTAAAAAAACCCAAGGTCCTAAACAAAGTGTCAAAAGAGATTTCACTTGCGAAAGCCTTTAATAGTATAAGAAGTATTCAAAATATATAAAACTTTAAAAATGAAAAAATTAATAACCTTGATCATTGCCCTTGGCTTGTTATTACCGACCCTTGCGCAGCAGACACCGGGCAATAAACAAACCGAAGCTATTACCATTGAAGGAGCAACGGCTCATTTGGGTAATGGCGAAGTCATTGAAAGCTCACTTATAATGTTCGAAGATGGCAAGATTACTTTTGTGGGTGATTCTAAAATGAGAATTGCAAGAAAAGGCAAAGTAATAGATGCAACAGGCAAACATGTTTATCCTGGCTTTATAGCGCCAGCGAAAACATTGGGACTGGTTGAGATCGATGCCGTGAGAGCTTCAAAAGATGAAGATGAAATTGGCGATTTTATTCCACATGTTAGAAGCTTAATAGCTTACAATGCAGAATCTAAAGTAGTAGAAAGCATGAGACCCAATGGAGTTTTAATTGGGCAAATAGCACCTTCTGGTGGTTTAATTTCAGGAACTTCAAGTATTGTACAATTTGATGCATGGAACTGGGAAGATGCGGCTATAAAGGTTGATGACGGCATTCATTTAAACTGGCCAAGTACTTTTAAGCAAGGTCGTTGGTGGGCAGGTGAAGACCCGGGTTACCATCCAAATAAAGACTACGCGGAAGAAATAGAAGCCATTGCTACCTTTCTTAAAAATTCACAAGCTTATGGCAAGACTACTCCTAAAGAAGTAAACCCCGCTTATGCAGCTATGAAAGGTATTTTCGACGGTACCCAAATACTATATGTTCATGCAGATGACGAAAAGCAAATTATAGATGCCGTAAACACTTTAAAAGCTAATGGCGCAAAAGAAGTAGTTTTGATCGGGGGATACCATGCCTATAAAATTCCAGAATTTTTAAAGAGCAATAATATCCCTGTTTTAGTACAGTATACGCATAATCTTCCGGTATTTGATGATGATGATTATGACCTGCCTTACAAACTGCCAAAATTATTAATGGATGCTGGTCTATTGGTAGGTATTCAAAATGCAGATGCGGCAAATTTCCAGACTAGAAATTTACCTTTCTATGCGGGTCAAGCCGCTCAACAGGGGTTGGACAAGGAAAAAGCCGTTCAACTACTGACCGGAAATACAGCCAAAATTTTAGGTATTGATGACCAATATGGCACTTTAGAAAACGGTAAGAACGCTACTCTATTTATTTCTGAAGGTGATGCTCTTGATATGGCCGGAAACATTTTAACCCACGCTTTCATAGACGGCAGAACAGTTTCTTTAGAGACACACCAAACTGAACTTTGGAAACGCTACATGGGTAAATACGAAGGCAAATAATTCCCAATTACAACATTGAACAAAAGAGGCTGCCTTATTCAGGGCAGCCTCTTTTATTTAGTATATTCTATACAATTATCTCTTAGCTAGCACATATCCTAAATATCCCATTGGCATATAGGCTACAATAATATCTAAAGCTGTAAACCACATTGGTCCGCCAAGCATAGCTATATTGACCGTACCTCCTATCAAAAAAAACAACCCTACCAAAAGTGCCATTAGCATTTTTTTACCAGCAGCTATTTTAGCGGCTACGAAAGCTCCTACCAATGTACCTAACGCATGTGCCAAAAAGGGAAAGATAAAATGTTTGGGTTCAAACAAATGCATTGTTGACTTTAACCCTTCCATAGTAGTAATGTCTCCTCCTTCAGGTGGTGGAATAATAGAACCACTTATCATAATTATTCCCATATTCACCATACTGCCTATAATAACTCCGGCAACGACAGCCAAAACGTTTTTTAATATTGGATTCATATCAAAAGATTTAATTGGTTACTATCTGGTCTTTACAAAGCGTACCACCTCTCCTACTTCATAAGCATTTTCCTTTGGCTCTAAACAAACAAAACCATCGGCCTTGGTCAAACTGGTTAAATCACCTGAGCCATTTTCTATGACCGGTGCCCCCCAAACAACTCCTTCTTTCAACTCCGTTTTTACATGTATAAATCTAGTTAATGGCGGTACTATTTTTAAAGGAACACCTAGCTTAATATACAAATTTTCTATCTGAACACCCCAAGAAGCATACAACCACGGTAAAAAATAAAGATGATAATTAGCAAAAGTAGAGACAGGATTACCGGGGAATGAAAAAACCACAGTCTTTAATTTAGCATGTACACCAAACCAAAAAGGTTTCCCGGGTCTTTGTGCTACCCTATGAAACACCTTTTCTACACCAAGGGATTCCATAACATCCGGAATAAAATCAAACTTACCCTTAGATACGCCTCCACTTAATAACAGAACGTCATTTTTAATCAGCGCCTTCTCCAATGCAGTTTTAATACTTTCTTTATCATCTAAAAGGTGTAACGAATTTGAAGGTATTGTACCGTTCAATAATGCCGCCTCAATGGTCAGCATATTTGATTTTCTAATTTGATGCGGTTCTGGCAACTGGTCAACCTCAACCAATTCATTACCGGTTGCTATGGTACAAATGTTCGGGTTCACTTTTACCTTTACCACAGATTTACCCACAGAAGCCAGAACACCTATTTCAGCAGGTGTAATCTTAATTCCTTTAGAAAGAACTACGGCACCCGCCTTTTCGTCACTACCTTTGTAGTGAATGTTTTGGCCTTTGGTAACTATTTCGTTAATGGTAACCTTGTTATCTTTAATAGTGATATGTTCATACATAATCACGGTATCGCAATGTTTAGGAACTACCGCACCTGTCATGACCTCTAAACAATGATTTGTATCATTTAAAGTTTGCTGGGCAACACCTGCCGCAGCTACCCCTTCAATGGTATAAGCATATCCGTTTTCCAACATACTTGAAAATTGAATGGCAATGCCATCTTTGGTAGCCCGATCAAAAGGTGGAAAATCACGATCTGCAAGAACATCTTCAGCTAAAACTCTATTTAAGCTGTCTATCAGTTTCACCTTTTCTGCTCCCAAGTCTAAGCGATGATCAATTACTTTTTCAAATGCTTCTTTAAATGTAATCATAGAATTAAAGGTAAAATTATAATGTAAACTTCTATTAAATGGACATCATCAAATCAAGATGAAAACAAACTTAAACCGTTGACCAACAATACTCTTACACCCACCACAAAAACAAGAAGTGCGGTTACTCTTTTAATTCCATTGGCAGAAAGTTTCTTTAAACTAATGCGAATACCCAACTGCCCCCCAAGAAGAACAGCTATAACCAAACATAAGGTTTCTTTTAAAGGTAATGAAAGTGCATTGCTGGTAATTAAACCAAGTAAACCCGAGATAGAATTGACCAATATAAAGAAGCTGGCGAGGGCAGCAATTTTAATAGCTTTTTTCCATCGTAAATGATTTAAGATCGGAGCCAAAAAAATACCGCCTCCAATTCCTACCAATCCAGATAAAAAACCTATTCCAGCACCTAATAAGTAACTCATATAATTTGGATAGTCATGTACTTCCTTCTTTGTCTTGTTCAATTCAAATGTCTGAATGGCCAAGAATAAAGCTGAAAGGATAAGGGAGCACCCAAGAATAATAAAAAACACACTTTCCTTAAGACGAAAGGTAGCTCCAATATATGCCAAAGGAATACTAGTTAACACAAACGGCAGAAAATCCTTGAATTTTGCATGTCCATTTTTAAAATAAAGATAGGTACTACCGGAAACCACCACCAAATTACAAACCAATGCTATGGACCTAATGGCAAAAAAGCTGGTCAAAAAAAGAGTCAATAGCGCCAAATAACTAGATCCACCACCAAAACCGACCGAAGAATATAAGGTAGCTATGATAAAAAAACCAACACATAAAAGCAGTAATTGCTCAATAGGTATCAACATAATTTTTCATCTGGTTCATGCCTCCTACCACATTTACAAAATCTTTACCAGGATATAGTTCTTGCAGCGTGGCTATTGCCTTTTTACTGCGCACGCCAGACTGACAAATAACGTAAACAGTTTCTTCTAAATTCAACTCGCTACTTCTATCTGCCAACTCGCTCAGAGGTATGTGCTTAACCTGGTCAATATGCTGCCTTTGATACTCTTTTGGTGTACGAACATCTAACAATTCAATAGCCCCTTCTGAAAGCAACTGTTGAAGGGCATTGGCTTCAATAGATTTTAATGGTAAATCACAGTTAAATTCATAACTTTTCTCCAGAACCTTAATCTCATTATGACCAGGCTGTAACTTAAAACTAATACGTTGGGTACGTTGGGTAAGTGTATCACACAAAAGTAAAATACCAGTTAAAACTTCCCCTAGATCCGTTATTATTTTTATTGTTTCCAATGCCTGTAAGTTTCCAATGATTCCCGGTAAAATTCCCAAGACTCCGTTTTCATTACAATTGGGTACAGCATCGGCAGCCGGCATGGTAGGGTACAAACAACGATATGTTGGTCCGCCTTTATAATTAAAAACACTTACCTGACCTTCAAAAGCATGCAAAGCCCCGTAGACAAATGGCTTATTCAATATAACACAAGCATCGTTTATAAGATACCTTGTCGGAAAATTATCTGTAGCATCAACAACAAGATCATATCCTTCAATAATTTCAAGAGCATTATCAACAGTCAAAAAAGTATGATATGTTCGTATTTCGGTAGATGAATTTTGGGCAGATAATTGACTTTTAACCGCTTCAACTTTAGAAATACCCACCATAGCTTCTGTATACAACACTTGACGGTGAAGGTTGGATAATGAAACTACATCTGCATCTACAACACCAAGGGTACCTACCCCCATGGCATTTAAATAAGTTAATACAGGAATACCTAGACCGCCAGCACCTACCACCAGTACTTTTGCTTCCTGTAATTTCTGTTGCCCTTCAATTCCAAAACCCGCTAAAGTGATTTGCCTCTGGTAACGATCTTGGTTCATAATGAAATTTTTAGCAATGCCTCTTCATATTCTGCCTTGGAATTCGCATTTAACAATACTTCTTTATGTTCTGGGAATACCAAATGAACATCTGCATTGATCAAAAATTTTCTAGGACATGAACCATTGCCCGCCTCTAAATAGGCGACCGATTGTTTTAGAGCCTCTGGCTCCCAAATAGCACAAAGTGGTTCTGGCAACGGGTTTTGCTTGTCGGCAAAAGCACTGGCTATTTTGCCTGTATTTCTGGATGCGATTAATTCTTCCAAAGCTTTTTTATCCATTAAAGGCAGATCGCAGGCTAGAACCAACCAAGCTGCATCTGGGTGGGCATTATGTGCAGAAAGCAAACCATTATAGGGTCCGCGAAACTCATCATTATCAACTATAGTATCAAAAGCATTTGAAATTTCATCTTTTTGATCTTTGCGGATACTTAAAAATGTTTGGTCACAAACCTCATTCAACAATGAATATAAATGCTCGCGTTGTGGAAGTTCATGATATTTGATCAAACCCTTATCTTCTCCCATCCTAGTACTTTTCCCTCCGGATAGCACTAGCCCATATAACTTATCTTTGGAAATCATTTTTTCCTCCTGTTTTTTGTTCTAATTGAATTGTACCGATTACAATATCTTGAGAAAGTGCCTTACACATATCATAAATGGTCAAAGCAGCAACTGACACACCAGTTAAAGCCTCCATTTCCACTCCCGTTTTCTCATTACATTTTACAGTACATGTTATTTGAAAAGCGTTTACAGAAGGAGTGATATCGATATTTATTTTAGACAAATTTATCTGATGACAAAGAGGTATAAGCTCAGACGTTTTCTTTACACCTTGTATACCTGCAATAACAGCAGTTTGCACAATACTTCCCTTTTTCCCAACAAAATCTTGATCAGACAAAGATTTAAAAACCTCTGAAGGAAATTGTATAGTACCACTAGCAATGGCAGTACGTACTGATGCTGTTTTTTGAGAAACATCTACCATGGTAGCATTCCCAGATTCATCTATATGTGATAATTTCTTCTGCATTAGCCGCCTATTGAAGTCATTGAATTACTGAATACGTCCTTATATTTTTCTTGCGCCTCAAAACCAGTTTTAGCACGACTGCCTACAGCCTTTAAAATTTCTTTTTTGATATTTTCCTCCATGTCATCAGCTCTCATTATATCTCTAAGATTTGCGCTTGCTTTAGCATACAAACAAGTAATAACATCACCTGTTGCCGAAATTCTTAAACGATTACAACTACCGCAAAATGTTCTACTAAAAGATGGAATTACTCCAAAAGTTCCTTTAAAACCCGGAATTTTATAATTTATAGACGTTGATGTCTTTGGAGATTCTAATTTATAATAATCTGGGTGTGCGCTTTTAATATGCTCTAGAATAGTTTTAAAATCCCACTTTATAGTCTGAAATTCTTTAGACCCACCGTTAAAAGGCATTTCTTCCAAAAAGCGAACCGAAACATTGTAATGTTTAGTTAGTTCAAGCATGGGTAAAATATCATCTGTATTCTGACCATCTAACGCAATAAAATTGATACGAACATTAAACCCTTCGGTTATTAAACGAATCATGTTATTATATACAACATCATACTGATTGCGACGTGTAATTCGTTCAAAAGTCTCACGATTAATGGCATCCATGCTTACGTTAATGTTCTTAATGCCCAATTGCTTTAATTCATCTATATATGGACCTATTAAAGTAGCGTTGGTTGTAACAGAGATATCTTTTAGACCGTTTAATTTAGATAAGCTTCTCAGCAAAACCATAAGATCCTTGCGTACAAAGGGTTCGCCACCAGTTATTCTAATCTTATCTATTCCTTGAGAAACCACAATTTCACTTAACCTCACAAGCTCATCTATAGTAAACAACTTATCATTTTTAGCAAAGTTTATCCCCTCTTCTGGCATACAATAATTGCAACGCAGGTTGCAACGATCTGTCACTGCCAATCTCAGGTAATTAATTGCTCTATTATGGTTATCTACTAACATACTTTTAAAAATACAAGTTCAAGAATCAAATTCGAGTTTAATAACATCTATACTCCAATCTCTTTACTCTTTTATCTAATTTCTATTCTCTATTTTCTAACTTCTCTTATACAAAAATCACGGATGTGCCGAAACCCAGACAGATTTATTTTTGAATTTCTCTTTTTTCCATATAGGAACTGTTTCTTTTAGTGTATCTATTAAAAACCTGCATGCCTCAAAACAAGCATCCCTATGCGCAGAAGATGCCCCTACAACAACAACGGGCTCTTCAACCCCTTTTTCGCCTACGGCATGCCGCATGACAACCTTGTTCAAAGTCCATTTTTCAAAAGCTTTATCCGCAATTTTATCCATCTCTTTCAATGCCATTGCCTGGTACGTTTCAAACTCCAGGGCAACCACTTCTTCATTATTGGTAAACTCGCGTACAGCACCTACAAAAACACAAATTCCGCCACTTTTGGCATCGCTCAACTCTGCATATACCTTTGCCGTATCTATATCATTAACAATTTCTATTACTTTCTTCATTAGCCTCCGCTTACAGGTGGTATAATTGCAATTTCCTCATTACCGGTCAAAACCAAAGTATCATCTGCATACTCGCTATTAACGGCAACCGCTAACGAATTCAGCTTAGAAAACTCAGGGTAAGCATCTATTAATTTCTTCTTTAACGAGCCAACGTTAGCCGGCTTTAATTCGTCATTAAAGTTAACCTCAGAACTACCCACGATGTCCTTGGTAATACCGAAAAAAAGTACATTCATATCCGTCTAAAATTAGATAAATTCCAAGTTAGGCATAAAAAATAAGGTGCCATAAAAATGGCACCTATTTTAAAAAAATTATATGATTTTGAGAAAAGAACTACTGGACCGTTACAGCATTCTCAGGTTTGGAATAAAACCCTTTTGGCTGCGCTTGAGTAGATATACTGGCGTTTTCAAAATTAACGGTTTTAGCAGCTTCTTTAACCTCTCCCTCCTCAACTTTATGCCAAGTAATTGCCTTAGGCAATAACACCTCATCGACTTTGTTCCATTCAGCATAGTTGATCCAACTAATTTTGTCCGATGGTTCACCACTAAAATAAGTCATGGTGTAGCCCAACCATTTCATTTGGTACGTATCTGCATCATAATGAATATAATATTCATCCGTAGAAGATGACCCAACTCCTGCATTATAAGAAATTTTATAACCTGGGTAAGACACACCTTCATAAACCATAGCATCTACTTCTTCATATTTTATACCATCATCGGACAATACAAATGGCATAGCATAGAAATAGAACATTAAATTATGATAGAACTTTGGTTTACCCTCATAATCACCAGTTTTGTCCAAAAGCCAAACTTCTTTTCCATCGTACCCTATAGTATTAGCAGGTGTAGATATCTTATCGAATCTCTTGTGAAGATCAATAGTTTGAACTTCATTGAAACCTTCTTTGGGCATTTCAAAAATTAAAGTTTTATAACTTTTCCATGCTTTTAAACCTCCATGAGCTTCAAAAACTTTATTCAACTCAGTTGAATATTTATCCGAATCTACCATTTTCACAACCTCATCTACAGGGGCTGCAGCCTTTTCTTTATTAGGAGCTTGCTTACATGAAAATACTGCTAATACCAAGACCAAAAGGTAAAGTTTGTTCATCATTTTAATTCTGTTTTTATTGTTTTAAAAATCGTTAGTCGAGAAAATATGAAGTACTTACCAAATTGAACTATTTTTGTACTACATGCAGGTAACAAAACATATAAGCAGCGCACAAAACCCTTTGATAAAAAAGGTTTTGGTACTAAAAGAAAAATCAAGGGAAAGAAAAAAAACCGGACTCTTTGTCTTAGAAGGTTTGCGAGAACTGCAGATTGCTATTGGCGCTGGTTACTTTATAGAGTCAGTATTATACTGTGAAGACATTATAGAGAATAGTACCCTCTTACATACTTTTAATGCAGATCAATTAATATCCGTTAGTGCAGATGTATATAAAAAATTAGCATACAGAGATACTACCGAAGGTGTAATAGCTATTGCAAAAAGTAAAGACCACCAACTTTCATCTTTAGAGTTCAACACAAAGAACCCACTGGTCCTAATTTCAGAAGCACCCGAAAAACCGGGCAACATAGGCGCTTTACTTAGAACTGCAGATGCTGCTAATCTTGATGCGGTTTTAATTGCCAACCCAAAGACCGATCTTTATAATCCAAATATTATACGATCAAGTGTAGGATGTGTTTTTTCTAGAAACGTAAAAACGGGCAGTACTAGCGAAATTATTTCCTACTTAAAAAAAGAAGGCTTTCAGGTATTTTGTGCAGCGCTAACTGCCTCTAAAGATTACACTACCGTTAATTTTACAGAACCCTCTGCCATAGTTGTTGGCACAGAACACTCTGGACTCAGCAATGAATGGTTGCAAAATTCCACCCAAAATATCATTATACCCATGGAGGGTGAAATAGATTCTATGAATGTTTCGGTATCTGCAGCAATACTTATATTTGAAGCAAAACGGCAACGTAAATTAAACACGTAGCATTTTATACTTTTTCTATTAATGTTTTCGTTTTCAATTACGCTATATGGACCAAACGATTGTTTTTTATTGTATTCTATTTATACTGGTAGGTGAATTTATACTTGCCACGGTAATGAATTATTTAAACGCAAAGCGTTTTAAAGACCCTATTCCCACAGAAGTTGCCGATGTATTCAACGCTGAAGAATACAAAAAGTCTCAAGCCTATAAGCTTACCAATTATAAATTCGGAATTATTACCTCTGTATTTTCCCTAGTATTAATATTAGCGTTCTTACTATTTGGTGGTTTTGCCTGGGTTGACCAAGTGGCTCAAAACATTAGTAACATCAGTATAGTCCAAGCATTGATTTTCTTCGGAATTATAATGATAGGTAATGACATCCTTAACCTACCTTTTTCTTATTATCAAACTTTTGTAATTGAAGAAAAGTTTGGATTCAATAAAACAACAAAAGCGACATTTTTCATAGACAAACTTAAACAGTGGCTAATGACCATAATCGTTGGTGGTATCATACTTTCTCTGATTCTTTGGTTTTTTCAATGGGCCGGCACAAATTTCTGGCTCTACACTTGGGCTTTGATTACCTTTTTCACGTTGTTCATGAATTTATTTTATAGCAAGCTTATTGTACCGTTATTTAACAAACAAGAACCTTTGGAAGCCGGTAGTTTAAAAAGTAAAATTGAAAACTATGCCGCAGAAGTTGGTTTTGACCTTCAGAATATTTTTGTAATCAACGGATCTAAGCGCTCAACAAAAGCCAATGCCTATTTTTCTGGTTTTGGAAAAGAAAAGCGCGTAACTCTGTATGACACTTTGATCAATGATTTAGAGGAAGAAGAAATAGTTGCCGTTTTGGCACATGAAATAGGTCATTACAAACGAAAACATATCATTTATAATTTGGCGACTTCAGTTTTACTTACGGGGGTTATGCTATTAATTCTATCACTTTTCATAAATAATCCAGAAGTATCATTGGCAATTGGTGTTGACAGACCTAGTTTTCATGCCGCCTTGATCGGCTTTGGCATACTTTATAGCCCTATTTCTGAGATTACAGGACTGCTAATGAATCATTTTTCTAGAAAATTTGAATATCAAGCAGATGATTATGCTAAACAAACTTACGCAGCTTTACCATTGGTAGCATCACTAAAGAAGTTATCAAAAAACAGTCTTAGCAACCTAACTCCACATCCGGCATATGTATTTATGCATTATTCCCACCCACCGTTAATCGATCGCATTCGTAATTTAAAGGCATAATTTTTGTTGCCCATCATTTAAGATTATCTTATTTTTAATCTAGTATGACACAGGCAGCAATAGAAGAGGAAAACAAGCTCATAGCTCAAGAGTACAAAGAGTTACTTAGAATTAGTTATCAAACCTTAACCGATGAGGATAAAAAACTAATACGTAGCGCTTTTGAAGTAGCTGTTGATGCACACAAAACCCAGCGAAGAAAATCTGGCGAGGCATATATTTTTCACCCCATAGCGGTGGCAAAAATTGTAGCTTCGGAGATTGGTCTTGATGCGGTTTCCATTGCCTCTGCCCTATTACATGATGTTGTTGAGGATACAGAGTATACCTTAGACGACATTGATCGTATGTTTGGTGAAACCGTGGCGCGGATTGTTGATGGACTCACAAAAATATCTCATTTAAAAAAAGACATGAACATCTCCCAACAAGCGGAGAATTTTAGAAAAATGCTCTTGACCTTAAATGATGATGTCAGGGTTATCATCATAAAGATAGCCGACCGTTATCACAATATGCTCACTATGGATTCTATGCCAGAGCATAAACAAGTGAAAATTGCCTCTGAAACCTTGTACATTTATGCTCCTCTTGCACATAGAATTGGTCTTTACAACATTAAGACAGAGCTAGAAGATCTAAGTTTAAAGTATACGGAACCGGAAGTCTACAACTCCATCAAGGATAAAATAGAAGACACCAAAGAAGATCAGCAAGCCTATATTGATGCATTTTCTGGCACTATAGACAATTCTTTAAAAAAGGAAGGGCTTAACTATATCATTAAAGGGAGGATGAAATCTATCTTCTCTATGCGCAAAAAGATGATTGCCCAAAATGTCACTTTTGAGGAAATCTATGACAAGTTTGCCATAAGAATCATCTACAAATCTGACTTACAGAACGAGAAGTTTTTAGCTTGGAAAATCTATTCTATAGTTACGGATCACTTTACCCCCAACCCCGTTAGATTGCGAGATTGGATATCATCTCCTAAATCTACCGGATATGAAGCCCTACACATTACCGTTATGGGACCAAAAGGCAAATGGGTAGAAGTACAGATCAGAAGTGAAAGAATGCACGAAATTGCCGAAAAAGGGTATGCGGCGCATTTTAAATACAAACATGGCGACCAAAAAGAACAAGGAATAGAAGTTTGGCTGAACAAACTTCAAGAAGCTTTGGAAAATGCAAATACCAACGCTGTTGATTTTGTAGAGGAATTTAAGCTAAACCTATATTCAAAAGAAATTTTTGTTTTTACCCCAAAAGGAGAATTAAGGTCTTTACCTAAAGGCGCTACACCGTTAGATTTTTCTTTCAATATTCACACTGAAGTGGGCATGAGAACCCGTGGGGCAAAAGTAAACGGCAAACTGGTGCCTTTAAATACTACCCTTTCAAGTGGAGACCAAGTAGAGATCATTACATCTGACCAGGCAAAACCAAATCAAAACTGGTTAGATTATGCAACTACTGCCAGAGCCCGTGCTAAAATTAAATCTGTTCTTAGAGAAGAGAAAAAAGTTGTAGCCGAAGATGGAAAAGAGATTTTACGCCGTAAACTAAAATCTCAAAAGATTACGCTTAATGAAGATTCCATAAACAAAATGGTGACCTTCTTTAAGTTAAAGACAAGTTTAGATTTATTCTATCGTGTTGGCATTGGCTCCATAGACAATACCATGATCAAAGACTTTGCATCATCTTACAGTAATGCATTCATTAGTTTCTTCAAGAACAGAATGCGCAAATCTCCATCACCGGAAGACATCAACAAAGATGAAATTACATCTAAGTATGATATGCTGGTTTTTGGTAAAGAAGAAGAAAAACTAGAGTATAAACTATCTCAATGTTGTAACCCAATTCCTGGTGATGATGTTTTTGGCTTTGTAAGTGTGTCAGAAGGAATTAAAGTTCATAAAAAGAACTGTCCAAATGCCATATCGTTACAATCTAATTACGCGTATAGAATTATTAGCGCAAAATGGATCGATTCTTCTCAACAAGAATACCAAGCAGATATTGTAATGACGGGAATTGACAATTTAGGTTTGGTCAGTGATATAACAGAAGTTATTTCTGATATTATGCACGTAAATATGCGAAATCTAAATTTCAGTACAGATGGTGGCACCTTTAAAGGTAAGATTACTGTGGTGGTCAAAAACAAAGCTGTCTTGAAAAAATTGACCGATAATCTTATGAACATCAACGGTATTGATAAAGTTACTCGTATTTAGAAAAAGGAAATTAAAATTTAACTGTACCTTTGTGCATTAATGCAGTAAATATGTCTTCTGATAAAAATCAAGAAATTGTAAAAAACGTCTTCACTACCTTTTTAGAGGACAAAGGACATAGAAAAACACCCGAACGCTACGCTATTCTACAAGAAATTTACGAAAGTGATGAGCATTTTGACATAGAGTCACTCTATATTAAAATGAAGAATAAAAACTATCGTGTAAGTAGGGCAACTCTCTATAACACCATTGAACTTCTATTAGATTGTAAATTGGTTCGCAAGCATCAATTTGGTAAAAACCAGGCGCAATATGAAAAATCATACTTTGACCGTCAGCACGATCATGTAATCTTAACGGATACGGGTGAAGTAATGGAATTTTGCGACCCTAGAATACAATCTATCAAAAAAACAATTGAAGAAGTTTTTGATATTAAGATAAATACACATTCCCTATATTTTTATGGGACTAAAAATACTCCTGCCAAAGATGCAGGTAAAAAAGAAATAAAATAAGACTAACCAAGTATATAATATTTAGATGGCAGTAGATTTATTGTTAGGCCTACAATGGGGTGACGAAGGAAAAGGTAAGATAGTTGATGTATTAACCGAAAATTATGACATTATTGCTCGCTTTCAAGGCGGACCAAATGCCGGTCATACTTTAGAATTTGATGGTATTAAGCATGTTTTACACACTATTCCTTCAGGTATTTTTCACAAAAATGCGGTAAACGTAGTTGGTAATGGGGTGGTTATAGATCCTGTTATCTTTAAAAAAGAATTAGATGCGTTAAAGAAGTTTAATTTAGATGTAAATTCTAAATTATTCATTTCAAGAAAAGCACATTTAATTTTACCTACCCACCGTTTACTTGATGCAGCCTCAGAAGCATCTAAAGGAAAAGCAAAAATTGGTTCTACTTTAAAAGGTATTGGTCCTACATACATGGATAAGACCGGTAGAAACGGTATGCGTATCGGTGATCTGGAATTAAACGACTGGAAAGATAAATACCGTAGTCTAGCCAATAAGCACGAAGCCATGATCAGCTTTTATGACGTAGACATTCAATATGATTTGGCTGAGCTAGAATCAGATTTCTTCAAAGCTGTAGAAGAATTGAAAAAATTGACCTTTATAGATAGCGAAGAATATCTATACCAAGCTCAAAAAGCGGGTAAAAAGATATTGGCGGAAGGTGCACAAGGATCATTGTTAGATATTGATTTTGGTACATACCCATTTGTAACCTCATCAAACACTACTGCAGCAGGAGCATGTACAGGCTTAGGTGTAGCCCCTAATCAAATCGGAGAGGTAAAAGGTATTTTTAAAGCGTACACAACAAGAGTTGGCAGCGGTCCTTTCCCTACAGAACTTTTTGATGAGGATGGTGAAACTATGGGCCGTGTAGGTAATGAATTTGGAGCTACTACAGGTAGACCAAGACGTTGTGGATGGTTAGATTTGGTTGCCTTAAAATATGCGGTTCGTGTTAATGGCGTAACAGAGCTAATGATGATGAAAGGAGATGTTCTTAGTGGATTTGAAAAACTAAAAGTTTGTACCGCTTATAATTACAAAGGTGAACAAATAGAGCATTTTCCATATAACATTGAAGCAGAGAATGTAACTCCCGTTTATTCTGAAATGGATGGTTGGAAAGAAGATTTAACCAAAATGACCTCTGCCGATCAATTACCAAAAGCATTAAATGCATATATAGATTTTCTAGAGAAAGAATTAGAAGTGCCTATTAAAATTGTTTCTGTGGGTCCAGATAGAACGCAGACAATTCTAAGATAAGCATTAAGCGGCTAGAACAGGTTGTTCAACTTTCGAGAATGGCGATATAGGGAAATACCTTTATCGCCATTCTTTTTTTTTGTATTTTCAAGTTTATGTAAAATTTACATTTTACAATTCAACAACAACTTAACTACAACTCAAAAAAATGAAAAAAACCACCTGCTCAACTTTGCTTTTTTTTCTTGTATTGACAATAGCTTGTAAAACAGAAAAAAAAGACAAAGCTGAAGAACAAACCGTTACCCAACAACAAACCGAAAACGAATGGATCACCCTATTTGATGGTACATCTACAAAAGGATGGCGAGCTTATAACGGAAAAGAATTACCACCGGGCTGGATCGCAAAAGACGGAGAACTACAATTTGACACCGAATTAGGTAAGGAACAAGACTACACCGGCGGCACAGATATTATATATGGAGCTGAAGAATTTGACAATTTTGAATTCTACGTAGAATGGAAACTACCAAAAGGAGGTAACAGTGGCATTTTCTACCATTTAAAAGAAGGGTATGATAGCCCACCGGAAGTTGCTCCTGAATACCAATTGATAGATGACGAAAATTACGCAAGCATTCACGACCTTACAGATTACAATTTAAGTTTAGGGTATACTGACAACCCGGAAGAACTAAAACCATTACAACAGACCGCATCTGATTATGCCATGCACGCAGCAGACCCTGAAGGGAAAATTCTGCACCCTGTTGGCGAATGGAATACTACAAGAATTATTTTCACCCCAGACCAGGTAGAACATTGGTTGAACGGTAAAAAAGTAGTTTCCTTTGTTCCATGGGATGAAGCCTGGTACGAAAAAAAGAATTCAGATAAATGGAAAAACAGCGAAGATTACGGCAAGTTTAAAACTGGCTATATCGGTTTTCAAGATCATTCTAGCCCTATTTGGTTCAGAAATATAAAAATCAAAAAACTATAACTACCACACCAATGAACAAAAGAGACTTTTTAAAGAACGCAGCGGCATTGTCCACATTTGTATTATTACCATCTGGACTCTGGTCTTGTAAAAAAGAAGTAAAAAAACTGACCAGATTACGCACGGCGCATATTGGTGTAGGTAATATGGGGGCAGAAGACTTAAAAGCCATTTCATCTCACAATAAAGTGGATGTCACTGCACTTTGTGATGTTGACGCCAACAATCTGGCTGCAGCAAAAGAACTTCACCCAAATGCAAAAACGTATACAGATTACAGAGTAATGCTGAAAGAAATGGGCGAGGAAATAGATGCAGTAGTTGTATCTACACCTGATCACACCCATGCTCCCGCTTCTATGATGGCAATGGAAATGGACAAACCCGTATATTGTCAAAAACCCCTCACCCATTATGTATCAGAGGCCAGGGCTATGAATAAACTAGCTCAAGAAAAAGGATTGGTCACTCAAATGGGAATTCAGGTTCATTCATTTTATGACTATAAACTTGCCACCTTATTGATTCAATCTGGTATTATAGGTAAAGTACACACGGTTCGTGCATGGTCCCCAAAAGATTGGGGTTATGACGGACCTGAACCTACAGGTTCTGACCCTGTTCCTGATTCATTAGACTGGAATTTATGGTTGGGCACCTCAGCAGAGAGACCATATAAAGAAGGTTTTTACCACCCTGGAAATTGGAGAAAACTAGTTGATTATGGTTGTGGAACATTGGGAGATATGGGAGTTCATATTTTTGACACCCCTTATAACGCACTGGCTTTACAGGTACCCAAAACCATAAAAAATGAATGCAGGGAACCTAATGGGTTTGGCTTTCCTCAAAACAATGTAGTAACCTATGAGTTTCCACAAACTGAATTTACTACAGAAACATTAAAATGGGTTTGGTACGACGGTCCCGGTGCACCAAAAGATCATGAAGATTTAATTTTACCGGGTGCGGAAAATGTAGTCACCAAAGATGATAGTTCCAAGGATAGTATGGAAGATAAAATGTCCTTAGACACTAAAACTGCAGATGAAGGAACACTACCAGACCAAGGTGCTATGTTCATTGGAGAAAAAGGAAGGTTATTGCTACCTCACTTTATGCAACTACCTAAAAAAATAGTAGACGGTAAATACGTAGACATTTCCGCAGAAATAGAAGCAGTGGAAAAAGCGAACAATATGGGCAAACCAATTCGTAATTATGATACTGAAGGTCCTAAACATTATCATCAGTTTGTAGATGCTTGTCTAGGTACAGATAACACTACAGCACCATTTTCGTATGCATCAAGGTTAACGGAAACTATATTATTAGGTGTCATTGCCGGTAGATTCCCCAACCAAGTATTGCACTGGGATAGTGAAAATGCCAAGTTTGCCGAAGAAGAAGCAAATGCATTTTTACAAGGCGATTATAGAAATTTCTAATCAATATTATATCATAAAAAACCACTTTCGAGTGGTTTTTTTATACCTATCTTTAAAAGAACATACCACCACCAACCTTTTCATCAATGTCAAAAATCTTTAATATCATCTTTAGATGTATTCTACTGTTCATAGGCATTCTTATCCTTGAAAGCTGTAAAGAAAGTACTCCTCCAATAATTGACATAAAACCGCATTCTTCAATTGTCCTTATAGGAAATAACTTGGGATCTAGAATGATGGAGTATGGAAGCTTAGAAACAGAATTCCATTTGCGTTATCCTACAGATTCACTTTTTATAAGAAATATGTGCGATGCCGGAGACACCCCAGGCTTTAGACCACATTCTGGTCGTGTTTCCCCATGGGCTTTTCCCGGTGCAGAGAATTTTCAAACAGAACTTGCACAAAATTCTGGAAGTGAAGGAGAGTTTGAAACGCCAGACGAATGGTTAACTCGTCTTAAAGCTGATATTGTCCTAGCCTTTTTTGGTTACAATGAATCATTTGAAGGCGCTGAAGGTTTAGATAATTACAAAAAAGAATTAGATGCATTCATAAAGCATTCATTAAAACAACGCTATAATGGTACTACTACACCGCAATTGGTATTGATTTCCCCCATTGCTTTTGAAGACTTATCAGACCATATAGATGTCCCTAATGGTCAATTAGAGAATAAGAATCTAAATTTATATACTGCTGCAATGAGCGAAATTGCAAAAGCAAACAACATACCTTTTATTAACGTTTTTGAAGCATCAAAAAAATGGTTTAAAAATACCAATGATGATTTCACCATTGATGGCTCACAAATGAATAAAGTAGGATATGAAAGTTTTGCCAAATTCTTAGCTGATCAACTTACCGGCAATACTTCCGTAAAACTAGAAAATAAGAGAGTAGCAATTAAAGAAGCTGTTCTAGAAAAGAATTTCTATTGGCACAATGATTATAAGATACCCAATGGCGTGCATGTTTTTGGCAGAAGACACGCACCCTACGGACCAGACAATTATCCGTATGAAATAAGAAAAACAAGAGAATTAACAGCGATCAGAGATACTGCTATCTGGGCGGCAGCACAGGGAAATACATACAACTTTAAAGCTGCAGATGCATTAACAAGCAAATTGCCCCCAGTAACAAGCAATTATAATTTAAGCGAAGGAGATGCTATTCATTACAAATACGGAGAAGAAGCCCTAAAAACATTGACCGTACCAAAGGGCTATAAGGTAGAATTGTTTGCCTCGGAAAAGGAATTCACCAATTTGGCAAATCCTGCACAAATTTCCTTTGATAACAAAGGTCGTTTATGGGTTGCTACCCTACCCTCTTATCCACATTACAGACCGGGCGATGCCAAGCCAAACGACAAGATTATTATTTTAGAAGATACCGATAACGATGGCAAAGCTGATAAGGAAACAGTATTTGCCGAGAACTTACATTTACCCATTGGATTTGAGTTCTCTGCGGAAGGTGTTTATGTAAGCCAAGGCACTACCCTAAAGTTATTCAAAGACACTGATGGTGACGATAAAGCTGATACGATAGAAACCATACTAAGTGGATTTGATGATCATGACACCCATCATGCCATTTCTGCTTTTTGTGCAGACCCTTCTGGCGCTTTTTATATGTCAGAGGGGCTATTTCTTCATACCAACGTAGAAACCTCATACGGTCCGGTCCGTGCTACCAACGGTGGGTTTTATAGATATAATCCACAGCGTAAACATTTGGAGCGAACCTTACAAGTGCCTGTTCCTAATCCGTGGGGTATTGCTTTTGATGATTGGGGGCAAGATTTCTTTTTGCATACCTCTGGTCCTAAAGTAAATTGGATGATGCCCAGTTCTTTAAAGCCCATCTACGGAATATCATCACCGTTAACGGAAGAGTTGATCGAAGAAGCACATCGTGTAAGACCAACTTCTGGTCTGGAATTTGTTTCAAGTAGCCACTTTCCGGAAGAAATACAGGGCGATATGTTACTAGCCAATTCCATTGGCTTCCTAGGATTAAAACAACACAGAATGCTAGAAGATGGCACCGGTTATACCACCAAACACCGACAAGATTTAATAACAAGCACTGATCCTAATTTTAGACCGGTTGAGCTAGAATTTGCACCAGATGGTTCACTTTATCTAGTTGATTGGCACAATGTATTAATTGGACACATGCAACACAATGCCCGTGACCCATTACGTGATCATGTACATGGTAGAATTTATAGGATTACTTACCCTTCTAGACCTTTGATAAAACCTGCACAAATTGATGGCACAACAATATCCCAACTTTTTGAGAATTTAAAATTGCCAGAATATAGAACACGCTATAGAACTCGTAGGGAATTAAGGGGAAGAAATGCGACAGAGGTATTGGACTATTTAAAAATTTGGATTACCAGCTTAGATAAGAACGACCCCAATTATGAACATCATAGGTTAGAGGGTTTGTGGGTATCTTGGGGAATGAACAAGGTAGACCAACCATTACTGGAGTCATTGTTAAAATCTAACGACCACAGAGTACGATCTGCCGCAGTTAGGGTCACAAGGTATATGGGGCATCAATTGAACAATGCACAAGAATTACTGAAGAGTGCTGCAAATGACTCCCACGGTAGAGTTAGGTTAGAAGCTATAACAGCAGCATCATGGTTACCAAAATCTGAAGGAATGGAAATTCTAGAAGTTGCAAAACAACATCCACTAGATGAATGGATGACCGATGCATTCAATTTTGCGGAAACCAGATTAACAGGTAACTTCCTAAAAACTAATAAAGAAGAATTATTAGCATCACATTTAAAGGGTGCAGATTTAGAAGTTTTTGCCAAAGGAAAAAAAATATATGAAACCGAGGGTTACTGCATAACTTGTCATCAAGAAAGCGGTACCGGATTACAAAAAGCCGGTTATCCAACACTAGTGGGGCAAGAATGGGTTTTGGGCAATGAAGAAAGATTGATAAAATTAGCCCTTCACGGACTTTACGGACCAATGAATATCATGGGCAACCATTACAAAGGTCAAGTACCCATGATGGCTTTCAAGGGGCTGTTAAATGATGATGAAATTGCTGCCGTACTTACGTATGTTAGAAATTCATTTGGCAATAAAGCATCGGTCATCGATCCTGACAAGGTAAAAGAAATTAGGGAAGCCACTAAAGACCGTAATAAGTTCTATACCGCAGACGAGTTGTTACAAGAGCATCCTATGAACTGATACAATAAAATAGAGACCATATGAAATTGAAATATGCTACATTACTAATTTTGACCATATTAATAGCTTGTGGTGAAAAAACAAAAAATAAAAAAGAAATCATTTCAGAAGAAATTAAAGCTCCACACATTGTTTTTGTCACTGGCGAGGAAGAGTACAGGTCAGAGGAAACGTTTCCTATGTTGGCAAAATTGGCAAAGAGAGAATTAGGCGCAAAAGTCTCCATTGCCTATTCTATTGACAGCTCAGGATTTATTGACCCTAACAGAACTGACCATATTGAAGGATTAGAAGCTTTGGAAACTGCTGATTTAATGGTCGTATTCATGCGTTTTAGAAACCTACCTAAAAAAGAACTAGATTACATAACCAATTATGTAGAATCGGGCAAACCAATTGTGGGTTTTAGAACCACTACCCATGCATTTAAATATGATAATGACTCTACTTTAACAACATATAATGAAGAATGGCCCGCAAAAGTTTTTGGGCAACAATGGATTACGCACCATGGCCACTTTGATGATGGCAAATTTCCTGTCACGGATATTTCAATTAAAGAAGGTAAAAGTGATAATCCAATTTTAAACGGCTTTTCCGAATTTGAAGCATATTCATGGTTATACCATGTTGATGGCGGAGATTGGAAATTGCAGGGCGATAGTAAACCTATTTTAATGGGGCATTCCACCAAATCTCAACACGAAATGAATGGCAAACTAGATCAATTTTCTTTGGACAACCCCGTTGCTTGGACAAAAAGCTATACTGGCACTTCTGGTAAACCTGCAAGAGTATTCTTCACTACCCTTGGTCACCCCTATGATTTTAAACTTCCCGTAATGCGCAAAATTGCCATGAACGGAATTTATTGGGCGTTAGGTAAAGAGGGCAATATCCCGAAGGAAGGAGTAAATGTAACATTAGATGAGCCGTTTGAACCAAACAACTCGGGTTTTGGGCAGAAATTTAAAAAGAATCAAAAACCATTAACCAATTTTTAAAGTATGGCTTTATCACGAAAAAATTTCATCAAAACCAGTGGATTAGGAGCTTTGGCACTAGGTACTGCATCTTTTACAGCTAACTCAAACAGTAAAAAAACAGCAAACACTACCGATCATCAACTTAACATTGGGTTGGCTTCCTATACACTTAGAAAATATAGCTTAGATGAACTCATAAATATCACAGAGCGCTTAGGATTAAAAGATGTAGCGTTTAAAAGCTTTCATTTACCATATGAAGCAAATAAGAAAGAACTCACCTTTATACGTGAAAAAGTTACCGCAAGGGGACTCAATTTATATGGCGGTGGGGTCATTTATATGAAATCACCTAAAGATGTAGAAACCTATTTCAATTATGCAGATAATGCAGGTTTGCCTATGATTATTGGAGCACCGGAACATGATTTATTACCATTGGTAGAGCAAAAGGTAAAAGATACGGGTATCAAATTGGCTATACACAATCACGGTCCGGAGGATGTAGTTTTTCCCTCCCCAAAAAGTGTCTATGAAAAAATTAAGGGCTTAGATTCCAGAATAGGTCTATGCATAGATGTTGGTCATACTTTTAGGCTAGGACTTGACCCGGCAGAAGAACTTATAAAATATCAAGATAAATTATTTGATGTCCATATAAAGGATATAGATGCGCCAATAGAAAAAGGTCAAAAAACCATTTTAGGCCACGGCAAAATAGACTTACCTGCCATTTTAAGTACTTTAAAGAAGATTAATTATGCCGGTATTGTTGCTATAGAATATGAAAAAGACGCCAACCACGCCATTTATGGACTGTCAGAATCTGTAGGATATATAAGAGGTGTTTTAAAAATGATATAATTTCTGACCTGGATTTTTTAAATAATAACACGGTATAAATTGCTTTGTATAAAAGTCACTTTTGCACAAGTAAATGTCAAAAGTATCTTAACCATGGTAAGGCTCTTTTAAAATATCCTATTTTTGAAAAAATTTTTAGGTTGAAAAAGATTTATTCAGTTGTTCTTTTGTTCTTTGCCTGTTCTTTTTTTGGTGTTGCCCAGCAAGATGGCAATGAAGAAGAACCCAAGCAAATTAATATTGTTTACGGTGCCAACTTCACTAAAAACGAAGCTGAATACCCAGGCGCCTCTATATTCAGTAAAGATACACGCCAAGTACAATTTGAACACCAAGGTGCCGATCTGTGGTGCGATGTAGCAATTTACTACCAATTAGAAAACCGTTTAGAAGCTATTGGCAATGTCATTTTAAAACAGGGTGACTCCATAAAAATGACCAGTAAAAAAATCAACTATTTGGGCGATGTAAAACTGGCAAAGGCTTGGGGTAATGTAGTTCTTACTAATTCTGACATGACGTTAAGAACAGATACCCTTCGCTTAGATCGTGAAAAACAAGAAGCATTTTATCAAGATAATGGTACTGTAGTTGATTCCGCAAATACATTGACCAGTAAAATTGGCAAGTATTTTATGGAACTCAAAAAGTATCAGTTCTTAGATAGTGTTCATGTTCAAAATCCGGAATACACTTTAGATTCTGAACAGCTAGATTACTATACAACTTCTAAAAATGCTTACATGTACGGGCCGTCGACCATAAACGGGGAAACGTATAAAATTTATTGTGAAAGAGGGTTTTACGACACCAAGGTAGAAACCGGCTATGGTATCAAAAACACGCGTATAGATTATAACAATCGTATTATTGAAGGTGACAGTGTGTACTTCAACAAAGTTCAAGAATTTGCTTCGGCCACCAATAACATTACCGTAACCGATACTATTAACAAGGGTATTATCAGAGCCCATTACGCAGAGGTGTTCAAAGCCAAAGATTCTGTCTTTGCAACTAAAAGAGCTGTTTCTATTTCTGTTCAAGAAAGAGATTCGCTGTATGTACATGGAGATACCTTAATGGTCACCGGCAAACCAGAAGATCGTGTTCTAAGAGCGTTTAGAAATGCAAAATTTTACAAAACAGATTTGAGCGGTAAGTGCGACAGTATTCATTCCGAGGAAAAGACAGGCATTACTCAATTGATAAAAAACCCTATTATTTGGAACGGTGCCAACCAGATGACAGGCGATAGTATTCATTTAAAATCGAACTTGGAAACCGAAAAGCTAGATTCTTTAAAAGTACTAAAGAACGCCTTTATAATTTCTTTAGACAGTGTAAGCATGACAGGCTACAATCAAGCTAAAGGAATTAATTTGTTCGGCAAGTTCATTGATAACGAGCTAAAACTAATTGATCTGGTTCAAAATACCGAGGTGGTATATTATATGTATAACGATGATGATGAACTTATTGGAATTGACAAAACGGTCTGCAGTAAAATCAGAATCACCATGGTAGATAATGATATAGAAGATCTGACCTTTTACACCGATCCAGATGGCGATATCTTCCCCGAAAAAGATTTACCGGAAAACAGTAGAATATTAAAAGGATTTGTATGGCGTGGCGATGAGCGCATACTAACCAAGGAAGATATATTTGATGAAGACGATAATAACCTGAAACTCGTGGTTATTAATGGTATAGACAACCCCATTGATATTGATGCAGAAGAACAGCAACGTAGTCAAAACGAATCTGACCCTATCAACAACATACCTGCGCAAGACAAAGCAACAGATCCTAAAAAATCTGTAAAACCTAAAAAGGTGAAATAAATATTTCACATGAACAAGGACTTTTTAAAATACCAAGCACAAACCTCTCCGTATCCTTTAGGTATGGAGGTATCATACGCAAATGGCAGTTATATTTATGATACCGCAGGTAATGCACATTTAGACTTTGTGGCCGGTGTTTCCGCTTGTACACTTGGGCATTGTCACCCCAAAGTAGTGGAAGCCATTAAACATCAAGTTGAAAAATACATGCATGTTATGGTGTATGGTGAGTATGCACAATCACCGGCAACCGACTACACAAAGCTATTGGCCGAACAATTGCCTGCACCTTTAGAGGTAACTTATCTGGTGAACTCCGGCACGGAGGCTATTGAAGGAGCATTAAAATTAGCGCGACGATATACAGGTCGCTCAGAAATTATTGCAGCAAAATCCGCATATCATGGCAATACAATGGGCAGCCTAAGTTTAATGGATTTTGAAGAACGCAAAAGTGTTTTCCGACCACTCTTGCCCGATGTTTACCATATAAAATTCAACAAAGAAAAAGATTTAGAAAAGATCACTACCAAAACGGCCTGTGTCATATTGGAGACCATACAAGGTGGTGCCGGCTTTATTTTACCGGAAAACAATTATTTAAAAAAAGTTAAGGATCGTTGTAAAGCTGTTGGTGCATTATTAATATTGGATGAAATACAACCTGGTTTTGGCAGAACGGGAAAGCTGTTTGCATTTGAACATTTCAACTGTGTGCCAGATATACTTGTAATTGGAAAAGGAATGGCATCTGGTCTTCCTGTAGGTGCCTTTACAGCAAGCAAAGAGATTATGCACAGTCTAAGTGATAATCCTAAAATGGGACATATAACTACTTTTGGCGGCAATCCAGTAATTGCGGCATCTAGCTTAGCTACACTGAACGTATTGCTGAATTCTTCGTTAATAGAAGACACATTAAAAAAAGAACAACTTTTTAAAGAACTTTTAAAACATCCAAAAATAAAAGAGGTCAAAGGCAAAGGTCTCATGTTGGCCCTAATTATGGATTCACCAGAAACGGCCAATGAACTAGTACTAAGAGCCAAGGATAAGAATTTGATTCTATTTTGGCTATTGTTTGAAAATAGGGCCGTACGTATTTCTCCACCATTGACCATATCAGAATTGGAAATTAGGGAAGGATGTGCCATTATTTTAGCGCTACTTAACGCTATGTAAATCAATGTTGTTAACTAATTTGTTAATAATATAGATTGGCACAATGGCTGAAAGCCCTTACAAACACTTACTTTTAATATATCTTGTAAAACTAAATAGTGCCTATGGCGTTAGAATCTAACGAGAGACCGGACAAGCCAATTACGAAATTTGAATCAATGTTAAAGACAGATGATGTCTACTTCTTTGATGCCGAAGATTTTGAAGATATTATACACCACTATTTAAACCATGGTAAAATTTCCTTGGCTAAAAAGGGGATAAAAATTGGGCTACAACAACATCCGGGTTCTATTGAACTTAAGTTGCTTCAAGTAGAGGTGATGGTTTTTGAAAACCAAATGGAAAAGGCTGAAGCCCTTTTAGATGAATTGCAGTTACTTGACAATCATAACGAAGAAATTTATATACAACGTGCCAATATTTTATCCAAATTGGATAATCATGAAGGTGCAATAGAGCTTTTGCAAAAAGCGCTTAGTATTACCAATAACAGTTTTGATGTGTATAGCCTTTTGGGCATGGAGTATTTATTTATGGACAACTTTGATAGTGCCAAAGAAAGCTTCATGAAATGTGTAGAGTTCGATGAGCAAGATTATTCATCGCTATATAATGTAGTATACTGTTTTGAATTCTTAGAAGACTATGAAGGTGCCATTGTATATTTAAATGGGTATTTAGAAAAAAATCCATATTGTGAAGTTGCTTGGCACCAATTGGGCAAACAGTATTACTATAAAGAAATGTATAGTGAAGCTTTGACCGCATATGATTTTGCCATTATTTCAGACGATACCTTTATTGGGGCTTATTTTGAAAAAGGCAAAGTTCTTGAAAAATTAGGCAGATATAAAGAAGCTATAGAAAACTACGAAACTACCATATCCATTGAAGATCCAACCTCCCATGCATTTTTAAGAATAGGAAAATGCTATGAAAAATTAAAGGATACTGATATGGCCAAGTATTATTTCTACCAAACAGTTCACGAAGATCCTTTATTGGACAAAGGCTGGTTGGCCATCACCAATTTGTACTACAATAAAAGAGATTTTGAAAAAGCGGTATTCTATATTAACAAAGCGTTGAATATAGATGGTGAAAACCCACAGTATTGGAAAAAATGTGCTAAAATACACATGGCGCTAGAGAATTACGACCAAGCTGACTTTGCTTTTAAACAAGCCGTAGATTTAGGAAATTACGAATTGGATACTTGGCTAAAATGGGCAGAGGTCGTAAGAATCAACGGTGAAACCGAAGCTGCTGTTCAAATACTTTCCCAAGGAAGGGAATTTTACCCTGAAAGTTTAAAATTGTTATATAGATCTGTAGGTTATCTACTATTGGCAAATGATCCTATAAACGCACGAATTATGCTAATGGATGCTTTAAAGATTGATATAAAACAGAAAAAGCTTCACCTGTTCACTGAAAATTTTCCTCAATATGGCAAATCTGAATGGACCCAGGAAATTGTAAAAAAATACAATAAAACCAAGTAGAAAAGGTTCTACACCATATGGAAAATAGAAAACTTAAAGATTATACCGTAATTTCTTTAAAAGGAATGGCAATGGGCATTGCCGAACTGGTACCTGGGGTATCTGGAGGCACAATAGCTTTTGTTACAGGTATTTACGAAGAGTTCATCACCTCTATCAACAACGTCAACCTAACGACTCTAAAGGTTTTAAAGGAAGAAGGCTTTAAAAGTTTTTGGAAAAAATTGAACGGCAACTTTCTTTTGGCCTTGGTCATAGGTATGATGATCAGTATTTTCTCTTTATCAAAAATAATTGCCTGGCTTTTAGAAGAGCACCCTATACCTACTTGGTCTTTCTTCTTTGGCTTGGTTTTAGCAAGCGTTATATTCGTTGCAAAATCCATTAAAAAATGGAATATACTTGCCATTGTACTATTTATTGTTGGAACTGCAAGTGCATTTTATATTACGACCCTACCCCCTTCTGCAAGTTCTGGTAGCTTGCCCTTTATTTTCCTATCTGGGGCTATTGCTATTTGCGCAATGGTTTTACCCGGTATTTCCGGATCCTTTATTCTAGTATTACTTGGGTCTTACAGAACTGTTTTAGAAGCTGTCAATGAAAAAGATTTTGGCATTATTATTACATTCGCTTTTGGTGCTGCTTTTGGTATTTTAAGTTTTGCCAGAATCTTAAAATGGATGTTTACCAATTATAAAGATGCCACACTTGCGGTGTTAACTGGTTTTATTTTAGGTTCTTTAAATAAAATATGGCCTTGGAAAAACATCATAGAAATTATTCAAATTGGAAAAAAAGAAATCATAATTGATGAAAATATTTCACCTTTTGCTTTTCAAGGTGACAATCAATTAACTTTTGCCATCGTAGCTGCTATCATCGGTTTTTCCCTTATTTTTATATTGGAAAAATCCGCTTCAAAGAAGTAATGCGATAACCTACATGAACACACCCCGTACCTTTACCGATAAATTTTTCTTGGTTGTTAAAGGACTTTGTATGGGCGCCGCCAATAAGGTTCCTGGCGTATCGGGTGGTATAGTTGCTTTCGTAGGTGGTTTTTACGAAGAATTTATTTATTCTTTACAAAAAGTAAATGCAAAAGCATTTAAGCTATTTGTTAATGGCCGGTTTAAAAGTTTCTACCGCTATATTAACGGCTCATTCTTAACACTGCTTATTTTTGGTATGCTGGTAAGTTATTTTAGCATTTCAAAAGTGTTAGATTATTTTCTAGTGAAACGGGAACTCTACGTTTGGGCCACATTCTTTGGCATGATACTAGGATCCATCTATTATATAGGTAAGGATTTCGACTATTGGAAAAAGAAAACCTTTACCGCCGCGTTCATTGGCCTAGCTGTAGGCATAGCTATAAGTTTTCTTAGTCCGGCAAAAGAAAATGACAATTTGCTATTTATTTTTCTATGTGGCATGATCAGTGTTTCAGGTATGACCTTGCCCGGTCTATCAGGTTCTTTTATTTTAATCTTACTAGGCAATTACGTATTGTTATTAGTAGATTCAGTCAACGCATTATATGATACATTTTCAGAATTATTGGTCGGTGATTTTAGCTTTACGAACAATACGGAGCGTTTACATACATTAAAAATACTTGCTGTCTTTACTTTGGGGTCTGCAACCGGCCTTGTAACCTTATCACACTTGTTAACCTATGTATTAAAACATTACAAGCATGTAACCACGGCAACAATTCTTGGCTTTATTACAGGATCATTAGGCGTGGTCTGGCCATGGAAAAAGACAATTTATAAAACAGATTTTGACGGAAACCTCATATTAGATTCTAATGGAAAGCAAATAATTATGAATTATGAGCGTTTTCTTCCGGATTTGACCATTGTAGAAAATTGGATCGCGATTTTCTTTATAATAATCGGTATTAGTATTTTACTACTTTTAGATTGGTATGGAAAAAACAGAAGAACAGAAAGCTAATTATGGCTTAATAGGAAAAAATATTTCCTATTCATTTTCAAGAGGATATTTTAAAAAGAAATTTGAAGAAATGGGCTTAAATGACCATGTCTACCAAAACTTTGACCTAACCTCAATTTCAGATTTTCCAGCAATCTTCAAGAATATTAAAAATGTAAAAGGGCTGAACGTTACCATACCATATAAAGAAGAGGTCATGGCTTTTTTAAACGACATTGATCCCGCAGCTAAAAAAATTGGTGCAGTGAACACCATAAAAGTCAGTAAAGAAGGTCTTAAAGGCTTTAATACAGATGCATATGGATTTAAAAAATCACTGGAACCACATTTAAAAAAGCACCATCAAAAAGGATTGATCTTAGGTACGGGCGGGGCTTCTAAAGCTATAGCCTACGTTCTTGAAGAACTAGATATCACCTATTCTTTTGTCTCCAGAAGTGGTAAAAATAATGGATTCACTTATGATGAATTGACGGATGATATTATAAAAGAACATACGTTGATCATTAATTGTTCTCCCGTAGGTACATTTCCCGACATTGAAAAAAAACCAAATATACCCTACAGAAAAATCAACCAAAAACATTTGCTGTTCGATCTCATTTACAATCCCGAAGAAACAGCATTCTTAAAAGCCGGTAAAACAAATGGGGCAACCATTTGTAATGGTTACAACATGCTAGAATATCAAGCTGAAAAATCTTGGGAAATCTGGAATAAATAAATACCGTATTCACTTCACCAACCATCTCAAGACCTTATTTATTGAAATTTCCTATCAAATTGGGTTTTGTAATAGATTTAAAAAGAGTAATCAATTCTTTGCCAGTACTAGGGTTGTTACTATCTTGTAAGCATATAACATAGGATTATGTCTGAGGATAAACAACAAAAGCTACAAGAAAATTCAACGGAAGAAAAAACTACTGCCCAAGCAATTGAAAGCAAGGTAGAAGAAACTGTTGATGACAGTACAAATTCAACAGCGCAACCTGAAGAAAATGTACCTGAATCAAATGAATCTGCCGTAGAAACTGACGTCATGAACGAAATTGACGATTCTAACGCTGAAGATGCAGAAGATAGTGATACAGAAAAGAGACATGAAATTCCTATGCCAGACTACCATGAAATGAACATGGAAAACTTGGTTGGTGAACTACAGCGATTGGTAAAGCATGAAAAAGTTCAGGCCATAAGAAAGCATGTAGACAATATCAAAGATGAATTCAATCAGAAATTTGATGAATTTATAGAGGAAAAGAAAGAAGAATTTATCGCGAATGGCGGCAATGAAATTGATTTTAGATACAATTCCGTAGACAAAAGACAATTCAATGAAGTATATACAGAGTATAGAGAAAAGCGTAATCAGTACTACAAAAGCCTAGAAAAAAGTCACAAAGAAAATCTAGCGTACAGGTTAGATCTAATTGAGCAATTAAAGGCATTGGTCAATGTAGAAGAAGATATAAACACAACGTATAACAACTTTAAAGATATACAAGCAAAATGGCGTCATGCCGGTCCTATACCCCGTGCAGATTACAATAATGTATGGAAAACCTACCATCACCATATTGAAATATTCTACGACTTTCTTAACATAAATAGAGATTTAAGAGATTTAGATTTTAAGCATAATCTTGAAGAAAAAAGTAAGATCGTTGCTAGAGCGGAAGAACTTGCCAAAGAACCAGATTTAAATAGGGCTTTCAGAGAATTACAAGTGCTGCATAAGATTTGGAAAGAAGATTTAGGTCCGGTAGGAAAAGATCACAGAGAAGAAATTTGGGATCGATTTAGTGCTGCCACAAAAATTATACATGAAAGACGCCAAGACTATTTTAAGAATCTTGACAAAGTAAAAGAAGACAATCTAGAGCGTAAACATGCCATTATTGCTGAAATAAATACCCTTACCGAAAATGTATCGGACAATCACGGTAAGCTTCAACAACAGATTAAAAAGTTAGAAGAACTTAGAGAAGCATTTTTCACGGCCGGACAAGTACCACAAAAAGTAAACTCTAAAACATGGAACAGTTTTAAGGCCGCTGTAAGAGAGTTTAATCAGCATAAAAACGCATTTTACAAAAACCTTAAAAAGGAGCAGCAAGAAAATTTAGATAAAAAAAGAGCATTATTAGAGATAGCGATATCTTTAAAAGATAGTGAAGATTGGGATGCTACTACTTCTGAAATGAAACGAATTCAAGGACAATGGAAAAAAATTGGCCATGTACCTAGAAAGTATTCAGATAAATTATGGAAAGAATTTAAAACGGCCTGTAATCACTATTTTGATAGATTAAATGCCCTTAAAAATGATGCTTTTAAAGAAGAAGAAGCAAATCTAAAGCAAAAAGAAGCTTTAATGGACCGCCTTAAATCTTTTGAATTAAGTGGCGACAAGTCTAAAGATCTTGCTGACATCAAAAAGTTTTCAGAAGAATGGAAAGGTTATGGTAGAGTTCCATTTAAAAAGAAAAACATTAACCAAAAATTCGATAAAATAATTGACGCTCTCTATCAAAAATGCGGAGTGAGCAAGCAAGAGTCGGAGTTATTGAAATACGGAAACAAAATTCAACAGCTTGCTGATAATGACAATCAAGAACGTGCAATACAAAATGAACGTACGTTTATCAGAAAGAAGATTGACGAAAGCAAAGATGAGATTAGACAGTTAGAGAATAATCTACAATTTTTCTCAAATGCTTCTGAAAGCAATCCTTTAGTACAAGATGTCATAAAAAGAGTAAACCAACACAAAGAATCGTTAGCTGCGTGGAAAGCAAAACTTAAAAAGCTAAATATTTTAAAAAACAATCTACTTAAAGAAGATGATGAAGGGGAATCTGTGGATGAAGCCCAAACAGACGAATAAGTGTATTTTAAGTTCTTGTAGATATAACATTTGAACAATTCAAGCGTTAACAAGTAAGAAAAAACCTACATTTATAATGTTAGGTAATATGTTATATCCAAAAAAATGGTAAAACCAGAAATACCAAAAAACGAACAAACTAGATTAGAGGTTTTAAATAGTTTCAATGTTTTAGACACATTGGAAGAAAAGGAATATGATGCTATAACACGCATTGCTGCTGAAATATGTGATACACCCATGGCACTTGTATCTTTAGTTGACAAAGATAGGCAATGGTTTAAATCGCATCATGGTATTGACGCCACCGAAACACCAAGGGAACTTGCTTTTTGTGCTCATGCCATTAATTCCCCAGATTCCTTATTAATCGTAAATGATGCCAATAAAGATGACAGGTTCTATGACAATCCTCTGGTAACCGGCGGACCTACGGTTCAGTTCTATGCAGGTGCTCCATTGAACACCAAAGAGGGAGCTTCTATTGGAACGCTTTGCGTTATAGATACCAAACCAAGACAAGCTTTTACAGAAAAGCAACAAGCTTGCCTAAAAGATCTAGCTGACCAGGTAATAGCACAGTTAGAGCTACGAAAGCAGAACATTCAACAAAAACTAATCAATGAAGAATTACGTATAAAGAATGACCAGTTAAAACATTTATCATACCGACTAGCCCATGATATGAAAACACCATTACTTGGCATAAGTTCTATGGTAGCCTTTATCAATGAAGATTATGATGATTTACTTAAAGATACCGAAATACCAAGTTATCTAGGCACTATAGATAACAGGGTTGAGTATATGGAGGCATTGATCAACGGTATAATCAACTATAATTCTATAACCAATGCTGAAATAAAATTAGAAAAGTTTAACGTAACAAAAGAGTTACAACAAGTACTTCATAAGCACTCAGATATCCATAACGTAAAGTTACAACTGATCAATTGTGATCAAATTATAAACCAATCTTTAAATAGTTTTGATCAGATATTTAGGGATTTATTTTCCAACAGTCTAAAATTCGCCAACTCCCCTTCTACAGAAATCATAGTAACATTTAATGAAGACCAAGATTTTTATTACTTCACTTATGAAGACAATGGCCCCGGAATAGCAGAAAAATATTGGAAAAAAGTATTTGGACTTTTTGAAAAACTAGGCACAGATGATGCTAAGGATACGGGTATTGGTCTAACGACTATTAAAACATTAATAGAGAAACTGGGTGGACAAATAAAGATAAATAACCGTGAAAATAATAAAGAAGGCGTGTTTTTTAGTTTTTCACTTGCTAAGTTTCATGCATTATAAATATATCAGGTACAAATTTAAACCATCATAAAATTTATTTTAGTAGGCATAAAAAAAGCCTCTATACTAGAGGCTTTCATATGATAAGTCAATAACGATTATTTGGCAACATTAACCGCACGTGTTTCCCTTATGACTGTTACTTTCACTTGACCTGGGTAGGTCATATCCGTTTGTATTTTTTGAGAAATTTCAAAGGATAGTTGAGCAGCTCTATCATCGTTTACTTTTTCACTTTCAACAATTACACGAAGCTCTCTACCTGCCTGAATAGCATATGCTTTTTGAACACCACTAAACCCAAAGGCAATTTCTTCTAGATCCTTTAAACGTTGAATATATGAATCTAACACTTGTCTTCTAGCTCCTGGTCTTGCTCCGCTTATGGCATCACAAACCTGTACTATAGGCGCAATCAATGTCTTCATTTCTATTTCATCATGGTGTGCTCCAATGGCATTGCAAACTTCTGGTTTCTCCCCAAATTTTTCTGCCCATTGCATACCTAAGATAGCGTGTGGAGTTTCCACTTCATTTTCAGTATTAGGTACTTTTCCAATATCATGTAAAAGTCCGGCTCGTTTGGCAATTTTAGGGTTCAAGCCTAGTTCAGATGCCATTACACCACAAAGTTTTGCAACTTCTCTTGAGTGCTGTAACAAGTTCTGGCCGTAAGACGATCTATACTTCATTCTACCCACTGCACGAATAAGCTCTGGATGAAGACCGTGAATACCTAAATCTATAACGGTACGCTTTCCTATTTCAACAATTTCCGTTTCTATCTGCTTTTCGGTCTTCTTAACGATTTCCTCAATTCTTGCCGGATGAATTCTACCATCGGTAACCAGTTTATGAAGCGAAAGTCTTGCGACCTCTCTTCTAACCGAATCAAAACAAGAAAGTATAATTGCCTCAGGTGTATCATCCACAATGATCTCTACACCAGTAGCTGCCTCTAAAGCTCTAATATTTCTACCCTCTCTACCAATTATACGCCCCTTTACATCATCTGATTCTATATTGAATACAGACACACAGTTTTCAACAGCTTCTTCCGTACCTATTCTTTGAATAGTATTGATAATAATTTTACGAGCTTCTTGTTGTGCGGTAAGTTTAGACTCTTCAACAGTAGACTGTATAAAGGCCATTGCATCTGTTTTGGCTGTTTCCTTTAAGCTTTCTACTAGTTGATTTTTTGCTTCATCCGCAGATAGACCAGAAATAACTTCTAGTTGCTGAATTTGACTTTTATGCATTTTATCCAACTCCTCATGACGCTTTTCAAAAAGTTGTCTTTTTTGTTCAACCTCTTTCAACTTATTGTCTAACTGAGCATTCATGCTCTTATTTTTGGCAAGCTCACTACTTACTTGAGATTCTTTGTCTCTAGTTCTCTTTTCGGCATCATTGATTTTCTTATCCTTAGTATTGATAACTTTTTCATGTTCGGCCTTTAATTCTAAAAATTTTTCCTTTGCCTGTAATATTTTTTCTTTTTTGACACTTTCACCTTCTGCATTAGCATCCTTTAAAATGCGTTCAGCATCTTTTTTAGCATTGATTATGGTTTTAGAGGCCTTCCCTTTTTCCAAAAATTTTGCAATCGCAAAACCTACTGCCAGCCCAACTATTGCGGCTATAACTATCATTGTACTATCCATAGTGTAATTTATTAATAAAAAAAAAGCCCACATTGGAGAAGTTTTGATCAAACTCCGGTAAACAGGTTTAGGGCTAACAGACTGATCAAGGATCCCTATACGAGTAGGGCCTGCTTTTACAATCTAAACTCACCCTTTTTAAAAAAAATAAATGTTGAGTTTGTCAAAAGGTATTACCAATGTGGGCAGTAACTTAATGTATTTATAAGAACGTTTTTATTTAAAAGCTAATTTAGAATTTACCAAGTCTTCAAGCGCTTTTAAACGTTCTTCAGCCTCTTTGGTACCCTCTACTTGCTCTATGCCATTCTGTTCAATTTTAGACGCAAATTGTAAGGCGCACATTGCCAAAACATCTTGTTTGTCCCTAACTGCATAGTTCTGCTCAAATTTTTTAGCCAACTGTTCTATGTTCTTGGCCGCTTTACGCAAGCCTTCTTCTTGAGAGGGGTCAATTGTTAATGGATACACCCTGTCAGCAATAGAAAGTTTTATTTTGAGCTTATCTGACATATTATTATAAACATTACTCCGATAATTGGGCTATACAATGATCCAACTCTCGTATTAATGTATTTATTTTAAGCTTAGCTTCTGTTTTATTGGTATTACTGCCAAGCATTGAGTTTGCAAGTTTAAGCGAATTATATTTTTCTTCCCATTCAGAAACTGTTTTACTAGCGTTCTCTTGAGAAGATTTTATTGTACGTAATTCTCTTTCCAATTCAATATTAGCATTGTTCAAAACCTCAAGTTTATGCAACAGCTTGCTAATTTTATTTTCTAAAGAATCAACGATTTTAATTAATTCGCTCATACATTACCGTCAATGCGATTTACACAAAGTTAACATACATATTATGACTTAGCAATAGTTTTGTGAAATATTCGTAGTTCATAAAATCTTAATTGATTTTTGCTTATGCAAAACGCTTTTACTTTATATTAATTTTAGCGACAGGTTCTTCATAGAATTGTCAATGATTATTTATTTTCGCAGTATTGCATTCTACCTATGAAAAAAATCTCAACAAGCCTGCTTTTTTTATTTTGTTTTGCCCTTTTTGCTCAAAAAGATTATCCTAAAGGAGTTTTTGCCCCACCTATGGACATACCTATCATTTTGGCAGGTACTTTTGGCGAGCTGCGTTCTAATCACTTTCACTCTGGTGTAGACATAAAAACACAGCAAAGAGAAGGTATACCTATAAATTCAATTGGTGATGGTACAATAACTAGAATTAAAGTTTCTCTTTGGGGCTATGGCAAGGTATTATACATTGCACACCCTAACGGCTATACTTCTGTTTACGGTCATCTTCAAAAATTTTCTCCTTCCATTGAAGAATACATCAAAAAAATACAATACGATAAAAAATCATTTGAGGTAGAAGTTTTTCCCGACTATGGCGAATTAAAGGTCTCAAAGGGAGAACTAATTGCCTATAGCGGAAACACTGGTGGTTCTGCCGGTCCGCACTTGCATTTTGAGATAAGAAGTAGTATTTCTGAAAAACCTACCAACCCGCTACTCTACGGTATGGATGTTGCAGATGCTACTAACCCGATTTTAGAGAAGCTATTTGTGTACCCACTAACCGATCAATCTCATGTAAACGGTAACTATAGCAGAACCCAAGTCAATTTCAAAAGACAAAGTGATGGTTCTTTTTTAGCAGATGACGTAACTGCGCTCGGTGATATTGGCATAGGCTTTGTTGGTTTTGACCGATTGGATATGGCCGCTAATAAAAATGGCGTTTACAGTGTAGAACTCAGTGTTAACGGAAAAGTGTACTCGTTATACGATTTTGAATCGTTCTCCTTTGGTGAAACTAGGTATATCAACACCTTAATAGACTATGATTACTATGGCAGAAATAGGCAGCGCATTCAAAAAAGTTTTAAATCCCCAGGTAACAATTTAAGTATTTATAAAGAATTGTTCAATGACGGAAAAATAAAAGTAAACGAGGGTCTAAGCTACAACGCAAAACTATTGATCAAGGATTTTGCAGGCAATAAACTTGTTATGAACATACCGGTTACGGGCAAGAAAAATCTTTTGGGCAACAAAAAAGAAACGATGACCACAGATAATTATATTACAGCAAAAAGGCCTAATAATTTTGATTTGGACGGTGCCAAGGTATATTTCCCTGCCAACACGTTCTATGAAGATTTTTATATCGACTTAAAAAAAGGAAAAGACACGGTTACCATACACACCAATACGGTGCCTGCACATAGAAATTTCACAATAACTTTTGATGTTTCCAAATATTCAAAAGAAGAGCAAAAACAGTTATTCATTGCCAGGTTAGACTCTAAACTACGACCTAGCCACGCAAACACCTATAAACGAGGTAATGAATTTACCACTCGTACCCGTAATTTAGGAACCTATACTTTAGCAAAAGACACTATTGCACCAACCATTAGAACCAAAAATTTCAAAGAAAAGCAGTGGTTGAACAATTATAAATATCTAAGTGTTCAAATTGCAGATGACCTTAGTGGTGTAGATACTTACAAGGCAACTTTGAACGGTGAATGGATTTTAATGGAATACGAACCAAAACGTAATACGCTAACGTATAATTTTGACGATAAGATTGCTGACCAAACGCAATGCGTACTTAAAGTTACCGTTACTGATAATGTAGGTAATGAAAATACCTTGACCACTTCGTTTTATAGAAAATAGAATAATTGAAACTTAGCAATGTACAAAACCTTATAATTCTGCTGTGCAGCACCATTGGTTTTGCTCAGAACGCTACTATTTCGGGTGTTGTATTAGATGAGAACAATAAACCGCTGCCCAATGTGAACATTACGGCCAAGGATTTGGGTACAATTTCCGACTCGGACGGATTTTACCTTCTGGAAATTATAGCGGATAAGGAAAATACGATTTCCTTTTCTCACGTAGCCTTTAAAGATGTAGTTCTTGAAAATTTAATCCTAACTACGAACGAAACATTTGAATTCAATCCGGTTTTAAAAAGTGATGTCACCCAAATAGATGGTGTTACCGTTACCGCTACAGGAGAAAGAACAACCAATAATATTCTGAACATTACCCCAGAAAAAATCAGAAAAATTCCTGGCGCAAATTCTGGTGTTGAAACCATACTGAAACTATTACCGGGCGTATCTTCTAACAATGAGTTGAGTACCCAATACGCTGTGCGAGGCGGTAACTATGATGAAAATTTGGTCTACGTTAATGAAATTGAAGTGTACAGACCATTTTTAATTCGTTCTGCGCAGCAAGAAGGGTTAAGTTTTGTAAATAGCGACCTTGTTCAAAATGTAAAATTTTCTGCAGGAGGTTTTCAAGCCAAGTATGGAGATAAAATGTCCTCTGTACTTGACATTAAGTATAAAACGCCTACCCTATTTTCCCTGCGTGCAGATTTAAGTTTTTTGGGTGCTAGTGCCAGTTTAGAAACGATCTCTAAAAACAAAAAGTTAAGTTCGGTTTCAGGAATTCGCTATAGAAACAATGCATTATTAGTAAATAGTCAACAAACACAAAGCAATTTTAACCCTTCATTCACTGATGTCCAAAGCTATTTAACCTACCATGTCTCACCCAAATTTCAATTCAATTTTCTAGGAAATATTTCGGTCAACGATTACAAGAATGAACCCATTAATAGACAAACCAATTTTGGCACTATAGACAACCCACAAGCCTTAATCGTTTATTATGAGGGACAGGAAACAAACAAGTACAATACTGCTTTAGCAGCTTTAAAAGGCAGTTATTTTTTAGATGAAAACACGACAATAAAACTTATTTCATCAATCTATCATACTACAGAAGAGGAATACTCAGATGTAATTGCCGCTTATGAACTGGGCGATATAGATAGTAATTTAAATAGCGATACCGCAGGCCAAGTTTTAACGTCTCGTGGTATTGGGTCACAATTCAATAGAACAAGAAACGATCTCGATGCTCTAATTTTCAACTTAGAACATAAAGGGAACCACACCAAAAACAACTCGCTTTTGGAATGGGGCGTAAAATATACGCACGAGGATATAAGAGATCAACTAAGAGAATCTGAGTTTATAGATTCCGCCGGATATTCCATTAGACCTCCACGAGCAGAATTCACGAACAACCAGCCTGCAGAACCGTTTGACGCCCCTTTAGTCGCTTATAATGGTCTTAGTGCTTTAAACTTTGTGAAAACAAATCGTTTTTCTGGTTATATTCAAATTGGCACCCACAAAACTTGGAACAATACAGATATCTACTATAATGCAGGATTACGCTCTCATCATTGGACAGTTAGTGGTACCGGTGTTGATAAGGTATCACAAACAGTAGTTAGCCCAAGGGCACAATTTGCCATCAAACCAAATTGGGAAAAAGACATGTTGTTCAAACTTTCTACGGGCATTTACCACCAACCCCCGTTTTACAGGGAACTAAGAGATAGCACTGGCACTATACAACCTAATGTAAAGGCACAAAAGGCATTTCATTTGGTAGCAAGCAATGAATATAGTTTTCAATTATGGGACCGTCCTTTTACACTCATAAGCGAAGCGTACTACAAAAAATTGAACAATGTAAATCCATATTCACTAGAAGATGTACGCATTAGGTATACGGCAACAAATGATACCGAAGCTTATGTCTACGGTGCAGAAGTACGACTAAATGGTGCTTTTGTTCCGGGCACCGAATCTTGGGTTAGCCTAGGCTATTTGAAAACAGAGGAAAATAGAGATAATAGAGGTTATATAGCTAGACCAACCGACCAACGCTTTAAATTTGGCATTCTTTTTCAAGATTACATACCCACCATTCCTGATTTTAAGATGTATTTAAATTTGGTATACCAGACCGGTGTTCCAGGTGGTTCTCCTAGTTATGCGGACCCATATATATTTCAGAATAGATTAAGAGATTATAAACGTGCAGATTTGGGAATTTCCTATATTTTTGCAAACAAGGACAAACAATATTCAAGTACACATTGGCTTCATAGTTTTAAAGAATTGAGTTTAGGTTTTGAAATTTTTAATCTCTTCAACAATCAGAATTCAATTACCAATACTTGGGTAAGGGATGCGGATAGCAAAAATGAATTTGCCGTTCCAAACTACCTTACATCTAGAGTATTAAATTTAAGACTGGGAATTCGCCTATAAAAAATAAAAATGAAAAGATTACTTTTCTTAATAGCACTTACTTCTACCCTAACAGTCGTAGCTCAAAAGAACATTTACGAGAGTCCAAATTTTGACCACTTAAGTGAAGACCATCAGGTTTTGGCGATCATACCTTTTCTCACCAATTTAGATCTTAATGAGAAAGTATCTAAATCTGAACAAAAGAGATTAGAAGAAAATGAAGGGTATGCTGTACAAAATGCCCTTGAAACCTATTTTTCTAAACGAAGTAAAAAGAAAAAATTACCGGTAACCTTTCAAAACATAGAAAATACCGCTGCGATATTAGCTAAGAAAAATATAAGCTATGAGAATATTGATGTATACACCACCAAAGAGTTAAGTGAAATATTGGGTGTAGATGGCATCATAAGCGGTACGTTAGATCTAAATATACTATTGTCCAACGGAGTACCTACAGAATTCAGTTTTACAGATTACTTCTCTGGTGGTGCCAATTATGGAAGAATAGGTATAAAGATCAGTGATGGCAATACCGGCAAACTTCTATGGAAGTATGAAAAAGAAATAAATAAAAAGACAGGTAAAAACACTACCGATCTTATTGATCGTATGATGAAATTAGCTATTAGAAAATTTCCGTACGAAAGAGAGCGCAAACGCGATAGAAACAAGAGCTAATTACGCTTCAATTATTTCTTTAAGAACATTGACGGTATAATCAATATCTTCTTTTGTATTGTACGTTGAAAATGAAAAACGAACAGAAGGCTTTTTCATATCTTCATCATTTAGAATTTGTGTTAGTACATGAGAGCCCATATCACTACCAGATTGGCAAGCACTACCTTTAGAACAAGCAATACCTTTCATATCTAAATTAAATAGCAGTAGCATAGCCTTTTCTTCTTCAATTGGCAAGCAAACATTAACTAAGGTATAAGTACTTTTTTCCAAATCTCCAGAGTGTCCGTTAAATTTGGCACCTGGTATAGCAGACTTCACCTGATCTATAAAATAAGACTTTAAATCTTCTACATATTTCTTTTCTGTGTCCAAATTGTCATAGGCATGTTTAAAAGCCTCTTCCAAACCTACAATGTTATGGAATGATTCTGTTCCTGCCCGTAAGCCTCTTTCTTGAGAACCGCCCGAAATCATACACCCAAGACCAGAATTTTTTCGAATAAAAGCAAAACCAACACCTTTTGGACCATGAAATTTATGAGCTGCAGCAGCCAAAAAATCAATAGGAAAAGCTTTTACATCCCAATTATAATGTCCTAAAGATTGTACAGTATCAGAATGCACCAAAGCCCCATACTTTTTGCTTAATAGGGTAATTGCCTCTAAGTCTATCTTATTCCCAATTTCATTATTAACATGCATTAGGCTCACCAATTTTTTAGAATCATCTTTTTGCAATAAAGATTCTAAATGTGCTAAATCTGGATTTCCATAGGCATCAAGATCAACATATAATAATTTTATTAGCCCTTTCTCCTCCAATTCTTCTACGGTATGTAAAACAGCATGGTGCTCTATTCTTGTCGTAATAATAGTCGTAACCCCTAAATCACGTACGGCACATCTTAGAATCATATTATCCGCCTCGGTACCACCAGAAGTAAATATTATTTCAGAAGGTTGGGCATTCATATATTTAGCAATGGTTTTACGCGCACTTTCAATAGCTGTTTTAGCCGTTCTACCAAAACTATGCGTTGAAGAAGGGTTGCCATAAACCGCCAAAGCCTCTTGCATTTTAGCTATAACATTTGGGTGTACTTGAGTAGTTGCTGCGTTATCTAAATATACATGTTTCATATATGCGTACTCTTAAATAAATAAAGGGCAAAAATAGTTAATTAACCTATAAATGACCGTAATGCAACAGACAGATTTCCAAATTTTAAATTAAATTTGATCTATGAAAAAATATCTTTTACTTGGCAGCTTGTTTTTGTTGTTGGCTTGCGATGATGGCGATTTACAAATAGAAACCGTAGATTTTGATAGTATTGACGAAATAGAGTTTTGTGATGAAATTACGGTCAATGTAGAAAATGTTGTTTTCAAGATAAATGATGATGAAGCTTTAATTTTAACTTTGGCCAGTTCTCTAATTCAAAACTCAGCAACTACTACGGATAGGGAAAGCGCCGTGCCCGGTAGCTCACAAGTTACTTACAGAATTTTTTCAGAGACCGTTACCAGTAGTTATTTTTGTGACTCACCACCACCAATAACCCCCACTGTTTCAGAAGAGATCGAAGCCGAAGGCGGCACTATATTTGTTACGACCACAACAGAGAACGACACCTTGTTTACCCATACCATTCAACTAAGTGGTGTTACCTTCTTAAATGAGAACGGTAGTAGAATTACAGATTTACAGATCAATGAATTTGGTACGGTAACCACATCTATAGAGTAACTACTTAATAATTCTGGAAAATATATACCTCTGTAGCGCCCAAGCCATATTTTTGGTAGTCCGCATCATAGAATTTAACATTGTCATATTTTCTGAACAAATAACCTAGTTCTTCTTTTAACACCCCCTCACCCACACCATGAATAAAAACTACTTTTTGTATGCGTTTATTAATGGCAAAGTCCAACTGCCTTTTAGCGGTATCTAATTGTAGATTCAGCATATCAAACTTGCTCATAGATTTAGGGTTTTTAACAAGCTGATTTATATGGAGGTCAACTTCCATTTTTGGTGCAGTACGCTCTTTTGGCTTTAGAACAGTTGTTTTTTTTCGCTTAGGTAATTCTTTTTCTTTTTTAATCTTGGCAACTTCATAATTACTGACCCTTATCTCATTAGAAACCAATACAAGTTCACTAGCTGTAAATGTTAAAGGAAAACCGTCTTCACTTATGAGTGTAACAGTATCATCAATAACAGATTCGACAACGCCCTTTATAACATCATCTATAGTTTCTACGGTATCGCCAATCTTAAATTGAGACATGTTTTTGTTTTGTAAACACAAAAATAATGGTAATTTTCCGACTATTAATTAATTTACAGATGCGCGTAAAGGCATTAATTCTTTTTTTAGCATTGGAAAATTTTATGCTGCCCTGTTTTACTAAACAGTTGCTTGGCGTAGATTGCCCTGGATGTGGATTGCAACGTTCTTTATTATTTTTGAGCAAGGGCGAATTTGTTTCCGCTTTTTTAATGTATCCTGCAATTTACCCTATGCTAGCATTATTTACCTTCTTAGGAGTCAACAAATTTTTTCCCATTAAATATTCTAATCATATTACCATTACTCTTGCGGTATGTACCGTAGGTTTTATATTAACCAATTACATTTTAAAATTCATTTAATTAAACCTTTACATTATGGAACAACAAAAATTACCCAACGTAACAATAGCCTTAGTTCTTTCTATTATAGGATTTGTCTGCTGTTGTATAGGCGGGCTACCTGGTATTATTTTAGGCGGGATAGCATTTTTCTTAGCATCAAAAGACGAAAAACTATACAAGGAAAATCCGGAAAACTATTCCAACTACAGTACCTTAAAAACGACTAAAACCATTTCAATTGTCGTTTTGGTATTAGGAATTTTATATTTAGCATATTCTATCTATGGTATAATGAGCATTGGAGGTTGGGATGCATATATGGAACAAGTTAGAATTATGTCTGAACAATATTCACAATAATTAAATGAACAATTCCGAATATCAACAAATACCAGGCTCTAGCAATGCATTGACCTTTGGCATTTTATCTATTGTATTAACCCTTTTCTGTTGTGGGCCTTTTGGGGCTATATTCAGCTTTATAGGTTTGAGCAATGCTAAAAACGCAAAGCGTTATTTTGAAGCAAACCCTGGTAATTATAGAGGATACGAAAATATTAATACGGGAAGAATTCTCTCTTATATCGGTTTAGCATTATCGCTAATTTATCTGATATTTTGTATTCTTTATTTTGGATTGATCATCGCATTATTTACTACTGCAGATTTTCAATAAAAACAATAATCAAAAAAAATCCCCGACTTACATCGGGGATTTTTTTATTATTAATTTTTAAACTCTTTCAGTGTTTTAATTATAATTGAAACACAATCCAAAAGCTGTTCTTTTGTCATCACCAATGGCGGTGCAAATCTTATAATATTACCGTGTGTAGGTTTAGCAAGTAGACCATTTTCTTTAAGTGCCATGCAAATATCCCATGCAGTAGAACTATCTTCACTGTCGTTAATAAGTATAGCATTTAATAAACCTTTACCACGAACACTATTTACCAAATCTGTATGCGGAATAAACTTATTAAGTTCATCTCTAAAAAGTTCACCAAGTTCAAAAGCATTTTCGGCTAACTTTTCTTCCTTTACCACCTCTAAAGCAGCTATGGCAACAGCAGCCGCTATAGGGTTACCTCCAAAAGTACTTCCATGGTTACCTGGTCTAATAACTCCCATAATCCTATCATCTGCTAAAACAGCAGAAACTGGGTATGCACCTCCTGATAATGCCTTACCTAAAATAAGAATATCTGGTTTTACCTCTTCATAATCTACAGCGATCATTTTACCGGTTCTAGCGATACCGGTTTGTACTTCATCTGCAATAAATAGTACATTATACTTCTCGCATAATGCTTTGGCTCCGCTTAAATAACCTTCAGAAGGCACGTAAACTCCTGCTTCACCTTGTATAGGTTCCACTAAAAAACCTGCAACATTCGTGTTTGATTTTAAAACTTCTTCTAGAGCCGAAAGATTATCATACTCTATTTTAATAAATCCGTCTGTATACGGTCCAAAATTCTTTCGGGCAACAGGATCGTTAGAAAAAGAAATTATGGTAGTTGTTCGTCCATGAAAATTATTCTCACAAACAACAATTTCAGCATTGTTCTCTACAATTCCTTTTTCCTCATACGCCCATTTTCTACAAATTTTTAGTGCCGTTTCAACAGCTTCAGCACCGGTATTCATAGGCAACAACTTATCAAAATGAAAAGTTTCCGTAGCATATTTTTCATACTTGCCAAGCATATCATTATAAAATGCCCTTGAGGTCAAGGTAAGGGTCTTTGCCTGTTCTGTCATTGCATTAACAATCTTTGGATGACAATGACCTTGGTTAACTGCAGAATACGCGGAGAGAAAATCATAATACTTTTTACCTTCAACGTCCCATACATAAACACCTTCACCTTTGCTTAATACAACAGGTAATGGGTGATAATTGTGTGCTCCGTGTTTATCTTCTAATGCAATAGCATCTTTAGAAGATGTGATGTTTTCTAAAATTGACATGATAAAATTACTTTAAATAAAACTTTAGCAATTCCTTCTATACCTTTTTCCTTTCGAAGAGTCGAAAATTCAGCGTGGGAGAGAAATCATCCTTGTAGAATTTCAAAAGTACAAATTTATAATATGAATCATAAAATTTACGCTAAAACGTTTCAATATCTTGTTAATACTATCACTAACTATATTCCCAATCCAAAGAAACCCATTATTTTTGCGCTATGCGAAAAAAGAAGAAACGTTTAGTTTTTGAAAATGTAACCGTTACCGATGCTGCTGCCAAAGGCAAAACCATAGGTAAAGCTCCAGATGGTAGAGTAATTTTCCTGAACAACACTGTACCAGGTGATGTGGTAGATGTACAAACCACTAAAAAGCGAAAAGCTTATTTTGAAGGCACTGCGATCAATTTCCATAGTCTTTCCGACAAAAGGGTTGATCCAGTTTGTCAGCATTTTAATGTATGTGGTGGTTGTAAGTGGCAAGATATGGGCTATGAGCATCAACTTTTTTATAAGCAAAAAGAAGTAGAAAACAATCTTAAAAGAATTGGGCATTTAGATTTACCAGAGCTTACACCAATACTTGGTTCAGAGCAACAATATTTTTACAGAAATAAAATGGAATTTTCGTTTTCCGATAGCCGTTGGCTAACTCTTGACGAAATTCAATCTGATCAACAAATTGACAACAAAAATGCCTTGGGTTTTCATATACCAGGCATGTGGGATAAAATATTGGACATTAAAAAATGTCATCTTCAAAAAGACCCATCAAACGCAATTCGTTTAGAAACAAAAAGATTTGCGATTGAAAATGGATTAACCTTTTTTAATCCAAGAAACCAATATGGAATGTTACGTACATTAATGTTACGAACATCATCTATTGGCGAAATTATGGTTTTGGTACAATTCTTTGAAAATGACAAAGAGAAAAGGGAGTTGCTGTTAAATCATCTTTCTAAAACATTCCCAGAGATAACATCTTTGTTATATGTAATCAATCCAAAACAGAATGATACCATATACGATCAAGAAATTATCTGTTTTTCTGGTAGAGACCATATATTCGAAGAAATGGAAGGCTTGAAGTTTAAGATAAACGCCAAATCTTTTTATCAAACGAATTCAGAACAAGCATATGAGTTATATAAGATCACCAGAAATTTTGCAGATTTAAAAGGTGATGAATTGGTATATGATTTATATACAGGCACAGGAACCATTGCTCAATTTGTTTCAAAAAAAGCTAAAAAAGTAATTGGAATTGAATCTGTCCCAGAAGCTATTTTAGATGCCAAGGCAAATGCAGAGCGAAATAAAATTGAAAACGTAGATTTTTTTGTTGGCGATATGAAAAATGTTTTCAATGAACAGTTTATTGCTCAAAACGGTGTGCCAGATGTTATTATTACAGACCCACCTCGTGATGGCATGCATAAAGAAGTAGTACAGCAAATATTGAACATTGCGCCTAAAAAAGTAGTTTATGTGAGTTGCAATAGCGCCACACAAGCAAGAGACTTAGAACTGATGAAGGAAATTTATACCATTACAAAGGTTCAGCCTGTAGACATGTTTCCGCAAACGCATCATGTAGAAAATGTTGTACTTTTAGAAAAGAAAGCCTAAAATGAAAAAAATTCACATCGGGTTACTACTATTATTAGGAATAATCTTTATCTCATCTTGTGAAAAAGATGATATCTGCGTAGAAGGTGACACTCCTTTGTTGGTCATAGAATTTTACGACGCCGAAGATACATCCACCTTAAAAGAAGTTTCAACTTTAAGGGTTGTTGGTGTAGGACAAACAATAACCGTAAATACGGTTACAGACCGCAGTAATTTGAGCACCATTTCTATACCACTAAAAACAGATGAAGACAGTACTAGCTTTATATTAATTAATAGCTCAGCGTCTGATGATGATGGTGCCGAAACAGGAAACCTGGACACCATTAATTTCTCTTATTCCAGAATTGAAGATTTTCTTTCACGCGGATGCGGTTTTATTGTCAATTATGATGAACTAACAGCAAATGTAACAGCAGATACCGATAATTGGATTCAAGATATAGAAATCACACAGTCTTTAGTCACCAACTCAGATTCTACACATGTCAAGATATTTCATTAGTCTTATAGTACTTTTAACTACGGTTACCGTATTAGGTCAAAATAAACCTATAGACCTTAACCCTAAAGACACGGTTGAACACAAACAATATTATGGACTTAGGTTAGGTATAGATTTAAGTAGGATAATCACTGGTTCTTTAGATGATAATTATACAGGGTTTGAAATTGTAGCCGATTACCGACTAACACAAAATTTGTATTTAGCGGCAGAATTAGGTAGTGAAGAAAAAACAAGACAAGAAGATCTTTACAATTTTACAACTTCAGGAAACTACATTAAGATAGGGGTCAACAAAAACAACTATGCAAATTGGTATGGTGAACGTAACCTTATTTACATAGGAGGTAGATTGGCATTCAGTACGTTTGACAATACTTTAAATAACTACCAGTATTTTGACACCAATAGATACTGGAATCCGGATGATTTCGCCAATGGTTCTGATACTCCCGAGAACTTCTCAGGGCTTTCAGCAACCTGGCTAGAAGGTGTATTTGGTACTAAAGTAGAATTATTACATAATGTGTATGTTGGCGCTAGTGTGCGCTTAGGACTCATTCTTAGCCAAAAAGAAGATGAACGTTTTCCAAACCTATGGGTTCCCGGCTTTAATAAAGTTACTTGGGATAGTAATTTTGGTGTTGGATACAACTTCAGCATCTCATACTTCTTGCCTCTTTACAAAAAGAAGAACAAAGCAAAGAAAAAAGTTGAAAGTTCAACCGAACCCCAAAGTCCGCCACCAAGACAGAACGAAGGTTTATAAAACCTTAAACCCTTTGGTAAAAATCCATTTCATTACAATTTTTTCAACACCTTCAATTTTGGCTACAGCAAACTTAGGGGCTAAAAATGATGCTAAAATTGCGGCAAATACAGATAAATAAATTGAACTAATTGTTAAAGTCATATACAATACAACACGGAAAACAATAAAAAGTATTGCGAAAGCTAAAAAATTAAAAACTAATACTTTGTGTTTTAATTTCATTTCTCAGTTCTGTTTTGATGTTTAGCTTTTTTACTACCTTCATACATCTCGTATTTTACCAACCTAGATTCTAGGTGACTATTAAAAACCTTTATTTTTCTAGAAGGCCGTAAACCCACAAATTTCAAGGCAGGTAAATTACTAGTTACAAACCAAGCATTGGTTCCTGGATATCCCTGTTTTAAAGTATCTCCAATAGCACTATAAAAATTTTCCATCTCTATATCCAAACGTTCGCCATAAGGAGGGTTAAAACACATATGTAAAGGTCCTTCGGTTTGTTTGGTAGTTCTGAAAAAATCTTTTCTTTCAACGGTAATATAATCCTCTAAATGAGCATTTTCTATATTATCCTGTGCCTTTCTTATTGCTGAAGGTGCTTTATCATATCCAATAATCTTAAAATGAAACTCTCTTGTTTTCTTCAAACTAGATTCTACAATCTTCTCATATAGTTCAGCATCAAAATCTGTCCATTTTTCAAAAGCAAAACTCTTTCTATTAATATTTGCAGGTATATTGCATGCTATCATAGCCGCTTCTGTCAACATAGTACCACTACCACACATAGGATCCATAAAATCACATTGACCGTCCCAACCACTTAACAAAAGTAAACCTGAGGCAAGTACCTCGTTGATAGGAGCAATATTAGTAGCTGTACGGTATCCTCTTTTATGTAATGAATAACCAGAACTATCCAATGATACATTACATTCATTATTGTGAATATGAATATTAATACGTAAATCTGGATCCTTAACATCAACATCTGGCCTAGTACCATCAGTATCTCTAAACTTATCTACAATAGCATCTTTAGTTTTTTGAGACACATACAATGAATGCGTAAACTGATCTGAATTTACCGTAGCATCTATTGCAAAAGTTTCACTGACAGAAAGATATTCCGTCCAGTCCATTGCATAGATTTTCTTATAAAGATCATTTTCATCCCTAACTCCAAATGAATGTATAGGTTTAATTATTTTAATTGCGGTACGCAAACAAAGATTAGCCTTATACATAAATCCGTTATCTCCTTCAAAAGATACATTTCTAACACCTTCTACAACATTACTTGCACCAAGATTTCTTAGCTCTTTAGATAAAAGTTCCTCAAATCCGAATAAGGTCTTAGCGACCATCTTAAAATTATTACCCATATTCATTTTTTCTCGAACCACAAAAATACGCTAATTTTGACGCCTGTTTAATTTATGACCTATTTCCTTTTATAAAAGGTTTATCAGCAACACATGATTTATATATTACCTATTCTAGGAGTACTTATCAGTTTTCTTTTTGTGGTTGTTGCAAAACCCAAAAAAAATGAGTCCTTTAAACTTTTATTAGCTTTTAGTGGAGCATTTCTGTTAGCCCTAACAATTTTTGAAATGTTACCGGAGGTATACGCAAATACCAACCCAAAATCTATTGGTGTTTTTATTATGTTGGGCATACTATTTCAAATTTTCTTAGAGTTTTTCTCAAAAGGAGCTGAACACGGTCATGTGCACATTTCCAAGGAAAGTCAGAACTTTCCATGGTTACTTTTTTTTAGTCTTTGTATACATTCATTGCTAGAAGGTCTTCCAATAGGCACAAATGACACCATCATATACGGTATATTAATTCACAAAATTCCAATTGCAATAATCTTAAGCATTTTTCTTTTAGGCTCAAACATTAAGCCACTACATGCTGCTTTTTTTATGCTATTATTTTCCGTAATGACTCCTATCGGCACTTTATTAGCCCATACAACAACTATTCTATCAAGGTACGACATGTATTTAAATGCTTTAGTAATTGGCGTATTCTTACATATATCAACAGTAATTTTATTTGAAAGTTCTGAAGGTCATAAATTCAATCTTCGAAAACTTTTGGTAATTATACTAGGTATCACCATTGCTTATTATTTATAAATGTTCAGTAAAGAAGAATCGAGAAAACTACGAGAAGAATTTTGGATTGCATTTGGAAAATCCTTTCCAAATAAATGGACTTTATATAAAACTGAAGTTAAGGGATTATCTTTTAAATTTCATTTTGATTTAAAAAGGGCTATAGTATCTATAGATGTAGATTCAGATTTTGAACAACGAATAAGAGTATGGGATAAATTAGTTGCCCTAAAATCAATTTTACTAAATGATTATTTACATGAAGCTACCTTCGAAGATTTCTATTTACTAGAAAACAAAAAAGAGATATCAAGAATTTATGTAGAGCTAAACCATGTATCTATACACAACAAGAATACTTGGAGAGAAACGATGGTATTCTTAAACCAGAACATGCTACAGATAGAAAGGTTTTATGAAGAGTATAAAGACATCATAGATTCATAATTACATTCTATTGTTGAATCTATTAGACTACATCTCGATAGATGAAAAACCAATGGCTTATTGCACCGCACAGGACAAAAAGATGCCATATGAAATGATTATAGGGGATTCTTCTAACGGCATAAAAAATTATCCCAATAGTATAGAAAGCACCACCTAGCATAAGTAAATTAATTCCATTTTCAGACGTATTATCTACTAAATTTTGAAAATCTAATACTATCAACCATCCCATAGCTAAGTATAGCAACAATGATATAATTTCAAACTTACCAGTAAAAAACAACTTTAAAATAGTCCCCACAGCTGCAATTCCCCATACCGTTCCAAATATCAACCATCCATTACCATTAATAAGAGTTATAAGTGCCACAGGGGAATATGTTCCGGCAATTAGATAGTATATATTAATATGATCAAGAATTCTGGTCCTTAGTTTCCAAATTCTATTTTCAACAGCGTGATAGATTGTAGACACTGTTAACATACTAATTAAGGATATACTGTAAATAATAATACCTAATGTTGCATATACCGATTTATGACTATTAGCGTTGATTAAAACAATCATACCAACCATTGCCAATACGGCACCGACACCATGTGAAATGGCATTAAATTTTTCTTCCTTTTCTAACGAATTTAGATATGGCATAACGATTATTTTAACTTAATCCTTATCATATGCTTTTGGCACATATAGCAATACTTATTATCTATTTGCGCCAAAATTAAGTCTATTAAATAATATCTGATAATGCTACGGTAATTATTGAAAGGATATTTTGGCAGTCCTTGACTTTAAGGTATAAAAAAAGCCCCTTACATTACTGTAAGGGGCTTTCGAAAAAGGCGGCTACCTACTCTCCCACTTGGTATAGCAGTACCATCGGCGCAAACGGTCTTAACTTCCCTGTTCGGAATGGTAAGGGGTGGGCCCCGTCGCCATGGCCACCTAAGTTTTGGATCGGACATTGCCGACCGCGGCCTTCGCCGCAATATCGTTGACATGAATGGAACAGGATTCCTATAAAGGAAAGAAACATGTATATCGTCAAGTATGTTTCAGAATCGAAAGAAAGAAGTAAAGATCGTCGTGCGCCCCTCCACAAGGAAGGGACGTACGTATGCGCAAGCCTGACGGGCAATTAGTACTACTCGGCTACGGACATTACTGCCCTTCCACCTATAGCCTATCAACGTGGTCATCTCCCACGGCCCTTTAAAGAAATCTCATCTTGTGGCCGGTTTCGCGCTTATATGCTTTCAGCGCTTATCCGATCCCGACATAGCTACCCAGCGATGCTCCTGGCGGAACAACTGGCGCACCAGCGGTCGGTCCAACTCGGTCCTCTCGTACTAGAGTCAGATCCACTCAAATTTCTAACGCCCGCAGTAGATAGAGACCGAACTGTCTCACGACGTTCTGAACCCAGCTCGCGTGCCACTTTAATGGGCGAACAGCCCAACCCTTGGGACCTTCTCCAGCCCCAGGATGTGACGAGCCGACATCGAGGTGCCAAACCCCCCCGTCGATATGAGCTCTTGGGGGAGATCAGCCTGTTATCCCCGGCGTACCTTTTATCCTTTGAGCGATGGCCCTTCCATGCGGAACCACCGGATCACTATGCTCTTGTTTCCAACCTGATCGACCTGTATGTCTCTCAGTCAAGCGCCCTTGTGCCATTGCACTCTACACACGATTGCCAACCGTATTGAGGGCACCTTTAGAAGCCTCCGTTACTCTTTTGGAGGCGACCACCCCAGTCAAACTACCCACCACGCACTGTTCTCTCATAAGAGAGTTAGGCCCCGGACAAGCAAAGGCTGGTATTTCAACAATGACTCCACCACACCTGGCGATGCAGCTTCAAAGTCTCCCAGCTATCCTACACATTGCTTGACCAAGGTCAATACGAAGCTATAGTAAAGGTGCACGGGGTCTTTTCGTCCCACTGCGGGTAACCGGCATCTTCACCGATACTACAATTTCACCGAGCTCATGGCCGAGACAGTGTCCAGATCGTTGCACCATTCGTGCAGGTCGGAACTTACCCGACAAGGAATTTCGCTACCTTAGGACCGTTATAGTTACGGCCGCCGTTTACTGGGGCTTCAATTCAATGCTTCTCCCCGAAGGAATGACATCTCCTCTTAACCTTCCAGCACCGGGCAGGTGTCAGGCCCTATACGTCATCTTTCGATTTTGCAGAGCCCTGTGTTTTTGATAAACAGTCGCCTGGACCTCTTCACTGCGGCCCCCCATAAGGGGGCGACCCTTCTCCCGAAGTTACGGGTCTATTTTGCCTAGTTCCTTAGCCATGAATCTCTCGAGCGCCTTAGAATACTCATCCCAACCACCTGTGTCGGTTTACGGTACGGGCTGCTTCACTCGCTTTTCTTGGAAGTCGATATGCTGGATTATCACCTTGGCCGTGGCCTCGGTGTACTATCGGGGTATTACTACTCCCTTCAACGTACAATTCCGTCTGTACGCACCAACTTCTCGCCTCCGTCACTTTTAGCGTGAGCAGGTACAGAAATATTAATCTGTTGTCCATCCACTATCCCCTTCGGGTTCGCGTTAGGTCCCGACTGACCCCCAGCTGATTAGCATAGCTGGGGAAACCTTGGTCTTTCGGCGTGCGGGTTTCTCGCCCGCATTATCGTTACTTATGCCTACATTTTCGTTTGTAACCGCTCCAGCATCCCTCGCAGGTACGCCTTCGACGCAGTTACAATGCTCCCCTACCCCTTGTATAAATACAAAGTCACGGCTTCGGTGATATGCTTATGCCCGATTATTATCCATGCGGAACCGCTCGACCAGTGAGCTGTTACGCACTCTTTAAATGAATGGCTGCTTCCAAGCCAACATCCTGGCTGTCAATGCAGTTCCACCGCGTTATATCAACTTAGCATATACTTTGGGACCTTAGCCGGTGATCTGGGTTCTTTCCCTCTCGGACATGGACCTTAGCACCCATGCCCTCACTGCGCAGAAACATTTTATAGCATTCGGAGTTTGTCAGGAATTGGTAGGCGGTGAAGCCCCCGCATCCAATCAGTAGCTCTACCTCTATAAAACTATCTACACGCTGCACCTAAATGCATTTCGGGGAGTACGAGCTATTTCCGAGCTTGATTGGCCTTTCACCCCTACCCACAGGTCATCCCAAGACTTTTCAACGTCAACGGGTTCGGTCCTCCACTATGTGTTACCACAGCTTCAACCTGCCCATGGGTAGATCGCACGGTTTCGCGTCTACTACTACTGACTATGGCGCCCTATTAAGACTCGCTTTCGCTACGGCTCCGTTCCTGAAGAACTTAACCTTGCCAGTAAAAGTAACTCGTAGGCTCATTATGCAAAAGGCACGCCGTCACCCATATGGGCTCCGACCGCTTGTAAGCGTATGGTTTCAGGATCTATTTCACTCCGTTATTCACGGTTCTTTTCACCTTTCCCTCACGGTACTGGTTCACTATCGGTCTCTCAGGAGTATTTAGTCTTGGCGGATGGTCCCGCCGGATTCATACAGGGTTTCACGTGCCCCGCACTACTCAGGATACCACTATCTAAATGCTCTTTGCCTATACGGGACTATCACCCTCTATGGCCGCTATTTCCAAAGCGTTCTAGTTCATTACATCTCGAATGTCGTGGTCCTACAACCCCGCACATGCCGGAACATGTACGGTTTGGACTAATCCGATTTCGCTCGCCGCTACTATCGGAATCACTTTTGTTTTCTCCTCCTCCGGGTACTTAGATGTTTCAGTTCCCCGGGTTTGCTTGGCTTACGCCATGACATATCTTCAATATGCCGGGTTGCCCCATTCGGATATCTACGGATCATATCGTGTGTGCCGATCCCCGTAGCTTTTCGCAGCTTATCACGTCCTTCTTCGCCTCTGAGAGCCTAGGCATTCCCCATACGCCCTTTTCCAGCTTGTCGCCAGATCTTTAATCTATTCTATCTTATTCGTACTCTTTACTTAATAAAGATTCGTGTTTCTTTCTTTTTTAGTCGGTAAAACATTAAAAATGTCTTACCTCCTGTTCCAATATGTCAATGAACGTTGAACAGTTAACAATTATCAGTGAACAATGAACAATTAAAAATTGTTTATTGCCAATTGAACATTGTCAATCGTAATGTGGAGAATATCGGAGTCGAACCGATGACCTCCTGCGTGCAAGGCAGGCGCTCTAGCCAGCTGAGCTAATCCCCCAATTCCATAAGTCGGCTGTTGCCAGTTTACAGTTGACAGGTAGCACAACTTCTAAAATTTCCTTCAATATTTCAATATATGAACGTAATGCCCCATGGGCACCCTTTCTTGTTTGTAGTCCCAGGCAGACTCGAACTGCCGACCTCTACATTATCAGTGTAGCGCTCTAACCAGCTGAGCTATGGGACTGTCCCTACTCTTCCTCTTCAGTATAAATACCTTCCCGGAAAAGCAATTACTTATATATCATGATTATGGAGATCTTTATTCTTATTCGAACACTATTTTTTTTTTGAAAACAATCGTATTAAACCAAAAGACCGGGACCGTTATTCCGATTCTTCGTTTCGCCAGGGACCGTCCTTAAAAGGACAATCTCTAGAAAGGAGGTGTTCCAGCCGCACCTTCCGGTACGGCTACCTTGTTACGACTTAGCCCTAGTTACCGATCTTGCCCTAGGCCGCTCCTTACGGTGACGGACTTCAGGCACTCCCGGCTTCCATGGCTTGACGGGCGGTGTGTACAAGGCCCGGGAACGTATTCACCGGATCATGGCTGATATCCGATTACTAGCGATTCCAGCTTCACGGGGTCGAGTTGCAGACCCCGATCCGAACTGTGACAGGTTTTATAGATTCGCTCCGCCTTGCGACGTGGCTGCTCTCTGTACCTGCCATTGTAGCACGTGTGTGGCCCAGGACGTAAGGGCCGTGATGATTTGACGTCATCCCCACCTTCCTCACGGTTTGCACCGGCAGTCCCGTTAGAGTCCCCATCATGACATGCTGGCAACTAACGGTAGGGGTTGCGCTCGTTATAGGACTTAACCTGACACCTCACGGCACGAGCTGACGACAACCATGCAGCACCTTGCAAATTGCCCGAAGGAAAAGTCATCTCTGACCCTGTCAATATGCATTTAAGCCCTGGTAAGGTTCCTCGCGTATCATCGAATTAAACCACATGCTCCACCGCTTGTGCGGGCCCCCGTCAATTCCTTTGAGTTTCATTCTTGCGAACGTACTCCCCAGGTGGGATACTTATCACTTTCGCTTGGCCGCCCAGAACTCAAGGCCCCGGACAGCTAGTATCCATCGTTTACGGCGTGGACTACCAGGGTATCTAATCCTGTTCGCTCCCCACGCTTTCGTCCATCAGCGTCAGTATATAGTTAGTCACCTGCCTTCGCAATCGGTGTTCTATGTAATATCTATGCATTTCACCGCTACACTACATATTCCGGCAACTTCACTATAACTCAAGACCGACAGTATCAAAGGCAGTTCTACCGTTGAGCGGCAGACTTTCACCCCTGACTTATCGGCCCGCCTACGGACCCTTTAAACCCAATAATTCCGGATAACGCTCGGACCCTCCGTATTACCGCGGCTGCTGGCACGGAGTTAGCCGGTCCTTATTCTTACGGTACCGTCAGTAAGCTACACGTAGCTCTTTTTCTTCCCGTATAAAAGCAGTTTACTACCCATAGGGCATTCTTCCTGCACGCGGCATGGCTGGATCAGAGTCTCCTCCATTGTCCAATATTCCTCACTGCTGCCTCCCGTAGGAGTCTGGTCCGTGTCTCAGTACCAGTGTGGGGGATCCCCCTCTCAGGGCCCCTACCCATCGTAGCCATGGTAAGCCGTTACCTTACCATCTAGCTAATGGGACGCATGGCCATCTTGTACCGCCCGAAGGCTTTAACCGTATAACGATGCCGAAATACGGTACTACGGGGCATTAATCCAAGTTTCCCTGGGCTATTCCCCTGTACAAGGCAGGTTCCATACGCGGTGCGCACCCGTGCGCCGGTCGCCGGCGGAAAAGCAAGCTTTTCCCCGCTGCCCCTCGACTTGCATGTGTTAGGCCTGCCGCTAGCGTTCATCCTGAGCCAGGATCAAACTCTTCATCGTTGTTTTGTAAATATTCGTCCCAACGAAACCAAATCCATCCCGGCCCCGACTCTCGATTCAATATATCCAAATATGCACAAGGCACATTATATGGTATGTTTCTTAATTCGTGTTCCTCTCGAACAGGTCCTCACCCGTTCTCGATTCTTAAATCTCCACAATATTTCAATGAACTTCCATCCACTCCGCCCTTGGATCATGCGACCTTCCCGGCTTCGTTTCCCTTAGGTGTTTCCCTAAGCGGCTGCAAATATACAACTGTTTTTTAACCTGGCAACTTATTTCGAAAAAAAAATATTTTTTTCTTTTTTTTCCCAGACCAACCAACATATAAATGAACCTTTTCCGACTCCCGATTCAGAACTCGTCTTCCTCGCTAGCGGGGTGCAAATCTACAACCTATTTTCTAATGAACAAGACTTTTTTTGCAAAATAAATACAAGGTTTTTTCATGTGTAACGACAACCAATTTATTTACAGCACTTTACACTCAAAATAAAAAAAGCGGTATTAAATTTAATAAAAAAATCAATACATATACAGTTGATTATATTAAAATCTTACAGGCAAACTAACACCACACCAACTAAAACAATCGTATAACAACCATAAGCCTCATAGCCCTTCTTTAAGACTACAGCAAAACATAACACTATTCTATTGCGGACATGAATAGTTCATATTATCTTTGACACCCTATAATATGTACAAGAAATGATTAAAATTACACTTCCCGACGGATCGGTCAAGGAATTTGAAAAAGCAACTACGCCAATAGAGGTTGCAAAAAGCATAAGCGAAGGATTAGCCCGCAATGTTATTTCGGCAAAATTCAACGAAACTATTGTTGAAACCACTACCCCGTTAGAAACAGACGGCAGCTTAGTACTATTCACCTGGAACGATAAAGAAGGAAAAACAGCTTTTTGGCATTCAACTTCACATATTGTAGCGCAAGCTATTGAGGAATTGTACCCGGGAGTTAAACTAACTATAGGACCCGCCATAGAAAACGGCTTTTATTACGACGTAGAATTACCAAATGGCTCTATTTCAGAAAAAGATTTTACCGCTATAGAAAAGAAGGCTTTAGAGATTGCCCGTGGAAAACACGACTATAAAATGAGAGCGGTATCAAAAGCCGATGCAATTGCATTCTATAAAAAGCAAGGCAACGAATACAAGGTAGAGTTGATTGAAAACCTTGAGGATGGTACCATTACGTTTTGTGATCACGATACATTTACAGATTTATGTAGAGGTGGACACATTCCTAATACCGGTATTGTAAAGGCTATAAAAATATTAAGTGTAGCAGGTGCATACTGGAGAGGTAACGAAAACAACACACAACTTACACGTATATATGGTATCTCATTTCCAAAACAAAAAGAGCTTACCGAATATTTGGCACTTTTAGAAGAAGCAAAAAAGAGAGACCACAGAAAGCTAGGTAAAGAACTAGAACTATTTACTTTTTCGCAAAAAGTAGGTCAAGGACTACCATTATGGCTCCCTAAAGGTGCTGCATTACGTGAACGCCTTGAAAACTTTTTAAAGAAAGCCCAAAAGAAAGCCGGATATGAAATGGTGGTTACACCACATATTGGTCAAAAAGAATTATATGTTACCTCTGGACATTATGAAAAATATGGTGAAGACAGCTTTCAACCGATACATACACCCAAGGAAGGTGAGGAATTTCTTTTAAAACCGATGAATTGCCCTCACCACTGTGAAATCTACAACACAAAACCATATAGCTATAAGGAACTACCTAAAAGATTTGCGGAATTCGGTACGGTATATAGATATGAACAAAGTGGAGAACTTCATGGACTTACCCGTGTACGTGGATTTACTCAAGATGATGCACATATTTTCTGTACACCAGACCAACTGGACGAGGAATTTAAAAATGTAATAGACCTATCCTTATATGTATTGGGATCCCTTGGATTTGAAAATTTTACCGCACAGGTCTCTGTACGTGATTTGGACAATCCGGAAAAGTACATTGGCTCAGTGGAAAATTGGGAAAAAGCAGAACAAGCCATCATCAATGCCGCTAAAGAGAAAGGATTGAATTTTGTGATTGAAGCCGGTGAAGCGGCCTTCTATGGTCCTAAACTAGATTTCATGGTGAAAGACGCACTTGGAAGACAATGGCAACTAGGTACAATTCAGGTAGATTACAATTTACCTGAAAGATTCGACTTAAGCTACAAAGGCAGTGATAACGAGCTACATAGACCCGTGATGATACACCGTGCCCCATTTGGTAGCATGGAGCGTTTTATAGCTTTATTATTGGAACATACTGGAGGTAATTTCCCGCTGTGGCTTACCCCAGAACAAGCTATAATTTTACCTGTAAGCGAAAAACATGAAAAATATGCCGAAAAAGTTTTAAAATCCCTAGAAAATAACGAAATTCGCGCCCTTGTAGACAGTAGAAATGAGACTGTAGGCAAGAAAATACGTGAAGCAGAAATGGCTAAGATACCTTTTATGCTGATCGTGGGAGAAAACGATGAGGCGGACAACACTATATCTGTTCGTAAGCATGGAGGTGAAGATTTAGGAGCAATAAGCATTGCAACGTTCACAGACTTGGTTAACACAGAAATAAATAGTACCTTAAAGACGTTTTAAATAAAAGTTTAATTAAAAAGAATTAGTCATAGCAATACGTAAAAGATTTAGACCGCAACCTAGAAGGGAAAATAAGAATCCTCATAATATTAATGAGAAGATTACGGCCCCTAAAGTTAGGTTAGTTGGTGACAATGTTGAAGTAGGTGTATATCCTTTTCCTCAGGCTCTTGAAAAAGCAGAAGAATTAGGTTTGGATTTGGTGGAAATTTCACCAAAGGCAGACCCTCCTGTTTGTAAGATTATGGAGTATAAAAAGTTTTTATACGAACAGAAGAAAAGGGATAAAGCCATGAAAGCGAAAGCTTCAAAGGTTGTTGTTAAAGAAATAAGATTTGGTCCCAATACTGATGACCACGATTATGAATTTAAAAAGAAACATGCTGAAAAGTTCCTTAAAGAAGGAGCAAAATTAAAAGCATATGTCTTTTTTAAAGGACGATCAATTGTCTATAAAGACCAAGGTGAGATTTTATTATTGAGGTTAGCATCTGAATTAGAGGAATTAGGAAAAGTTGAACAGATGCCTAAACTAGAAGGAAAGCGTATGACAATGTTCATAGCTCCTAAGACAAAAGGAAAATAAAATTTCGGTTTTTAAAAATCGAATATTAGAATACTGAATGCTGTCCGCCATTGGTGGACAGTTTCAGCATAAACAAGTGAGATTAATATATAAACTAGGAGAAAATGCCTAAACAAAAAACAAAATCCAGTGCTAAGAAGCGTTTTAAGCTAACAGGTACCGGTAAAATTAAAAGAAAGCACGCCTTTAAGAGTCACATTCTTACGAAAAAGTCTAAAAAGCGTAAGCTTGCTTTAACTCATGATACATTGGTTCACCAACATGATGTTAACAGCATTAAGGAACAATTACGTTTAAAGTAATTATAGTTCTTTAAAAAGGTAAAATTATTAACCATGGAGTTAGGCAATCAAAGTTCCTTAAAATAAAAAGGACGCCTACTACAAAAAATTAGAAAGAAATGCCAAGATCAGTAAATGCAGTAGCTTCAAGAGCCAGAAGAAAAAAGGTAATGAAGCAAGCCAAAGGTTACTTTGGAAGACGTAAAAACGTTTGGACAGTAGCCAAAAACGCGGTTGAAAAAGCAATGTTATATGCTTACAGAGACCGTAGAAACAAGAAAAGAACTTTTCGTTCATTATGGATAACCCGTATTAATGCAGGTGCCAGACAGCACGGAATGTCCTACTCTCAATTTATGGGAAAAGTAAAAGCTAATAACATTGAACTAAACAGAAAAGTTCTTGCAGATTTAGCAATGAACCACCCAGATGCCTTTAAGGCAGTTGTAGATCAGGTAAAATAAATTAATAACAATCTCACTTTTGAAAAATCCGATTCTTACGAATCGGATTTTTTAATTTTAGCGATAGCCGCTTTAAATTCTTGCCAATCAATTAGCTCATCACCATTCTTATCATAACCTTCAATCAATTTTGACGAAACAATACCTCTAATAAATCCACTTATTTCTGCTTGTTTCAACAAATTTACAATTTCAGATTTGGTCAACTTTTGATCATTATTCTCATCAAAAAAATTAAATGCCATTTCTGGTGTTTCAAAATGATTTGTAATCAGTATTTGAATTTTGTTCAGAATAGATTCTTCAGTAGTCATAAACTATGTTTTTCTTTTAATTTAAATAAATATCAACTTCCCCACAAGGTCAGAACAATGTTTCTGCCCGAGGCATAATTTCGATGTTCACATAAATATATACCTTGCCATATTCCCATATTTAATTTCCCATTGGATACGGGCACTTGAACAGACGCTCCCATTAATGAAGCCTTTATGTGTGCAGGCATATCATCTGGACCTTCATAATTATGCTTATAATAAGGTTCATTTTCAGGCACAAATCTATTTATATAGGACTCAAAATCTTCTCTGACTGTGGGATCTGCGTTTTCATTAATGGTTAAACTAGCAGATGTGTGTTTAATAAATACCTGTAGCATACCAACATCAATTTCTTGAATCTCTGGTAAATGTTCTAAGATTAGGCTGGTGATAATATGAAAACCTCTTTGGTAAGGTGGTAAACTAAACTGTCTTTGAAATAACTTCATACCTGGTATTTATTAATTAAAGGTAAAACTTTGATCTTTAAAGTACATGTTAACTTCCATTCAAATATCTTTACCATAAATTAAATAATTTATGGATTTATCAAAGATTAAAATGGTTGTTTCGGACATGGATGGCACCTTACTTAACTCTAACCACCAAGTCAGTGAACAATTCTTTGAGCTCTTTAAAGAATTACAATCTAGAGACATCACATTTGTTGCTGCCAGTGGCAGACAATACAATAGTATAATTGATAAGCTTGCTCCCATAAAAGACGAAATAATTGTTATTGCCGAGAACGGTGGATTTGCCAAAAAGCAAGATACCGAAATTCTAGTTACGCCATTAGACCAACAACAAGTAGCAGAAATATTAGCTACTTTAAATAAAATCCCCAATATACACCCTGTTCTTTGCGGTAAGCATCAAGCCTATTTAACCAATAAATCGAATGAATTTGTAAATAAATTGGCAGAATATTATACCGAGTTTGAAATCATAGATAACTTAAATACGTTTACTTCCGAAGTAATAAAAATTGCCATATATCATTTTGAAAGTTCAGAACAATTTATATACCCGTTTGTAAAACATTTTGAAAAAGATTTAAAAGTTAAAGTGTCTGGCGAAAACTGGTTAGATATATCTAACATGAACGCTCATAAAGGATATGCGTTATCAAAAGTCATGGACAGCTATAATCTTAAATCCAATGAAGTAATAATATTTGGAGATTACAATAATGACCTAGAAATGCTTGCACTATCAGATTACAGTTTTGCAATGTCAAATGCGCATCCAAACGTAAAAAAGGTTGCCAAATACAGTACATTGAGCAATGATGATAATGGTGTTGAACACATACTTAAAATGCTGCTAAAATAAAGATTAGCCAACTTGACGATTAAACACGATACCTATGCTATTGTACCGCAGGTTTCAACTCACTAGGCACATACCCCATGGTTCTTTTAAAAGCTGTAGTAAAATGTTGTGGATTAGCATAACCAACCTCATAGGCAGCATGCGCAATTGTAGCCCCGTCTTGAGTAATTAAACTTTTGGCAACTTCCATTCTTAACGCAGTGATATATTTAAATACGGTAACCCCGTACAACTTTTTAAAATCCCTTTTCAACTTGGTAGGATTGAACCCAGCTAAATCTGCCAAATCAATTATTTTTAATGGCTCTTTCAAATTTTTTCTGATATAATCCTCAACTCTTACTAAGGCCAAATAATCGGAATTTAAAAGTTTTACATTATTCTTAGAAACTCTTGAAGTTTGTCTTCCTAAAAGAAAATCTATCAACAATACCGTAAGCTTACTTTCCAGATATTTTTTTCTTAATTCACCTGTATAAGGACATTGAATGATCTCATTTATTTTACTACGAATATTTGGTGGAATAAATTTACTCTTATCCCATAGTACAAATGAATTGGAATTTTGGATAGCATTCTTCAACTTCTGAAAAGATTTTTCAAATTCTTTGCCTAACAAATTCTTTAGCAAACTAGGTTTAAGGTATATCTCAAAAGATTTTGCATTTCCCTTAAAAAACATATCTCTACCCTCTGTAATTGGATAATAGAACATATTACAATGATTTTCTGGAATTTGCACCAAATACTTTATGTGTTTAAGCGGCTGATAACCATAAGCACCTTCTAATGAGAAGTGTAATTTTATTAAATGTTCATCGCTAGAAACACAAATTTCCGAATCAAATTCCTGTAATACTTCATCATTAGAAAACTCCACTCCCTTAATAAAAGAACTATTGTTCTTAGTAGTCACCTCTACCTCATTAAACTGTACCGAATTGTTTAAAAAACTATTATTAAACAGCTCTTTTACCCGTATTTCTTTCCTTAACAATTCCTTCTTCATATCCATTGAATACCGCAAACCAATACTTCCTTTTGCGTATGTTTAAATTCCTTTCTCGGCACTTGTCTTTTCATTCCTTCTTTAGATTTGCAAAACTAATTTATTTAGACTAAATCTTAATAAAGATAGTAACCTTTTTTAAACCAAATGAAAAACCATTTTACCGTCATTTTTATATTACTCTTTGCATCTGTTCATTCTCAAGAGTTACTTAGTTCTATTTCAGGAACTGTTAAAGACGATTACAACAATCCTTTAGCTTTTGCAACTGTGATGATAGAGGGTCTTAAACTAGGCGTTTTAACAGACGACAACGGTAGCTTCCTCATTGAAAATGTACCTCAAGGAAAACACAATGTTATTGTTTCTTTTATTGGTTATAGAACACTTTTTAAAACCGTTGAAATTACCAGTAGTAAAAAGAAAATTACAGTCAATTATAAGTTAACGGAAAGTGTTGAAAACCTAGATGAAGTCAATGTTAACGGCAAGTCCAAAGAGACGGAGATAGAAACCAAAGGTTTTGCTGTTAATGCTATAAAAACTGAAGAAGCCAGTATTAGAAATATTCAGACCAATGAATTATTAAACACTACTGTTGGTGTAAAAATTAGACAAAACGGCGGACTAGGTTCTAATGTAGAATACTCTTTAAATGGTTTATCAGGAAATTCGGTTAGTATTTTTATTGACGGCATACCCATTTCTATGTACGGTTCTTCTTTTAGTTTGAACAGTATTCCTCCTTCAATGATAGAAAACATTGAAGTTTACAAGGGAGTGATTCCCGGACATTTGGCTGATGATGCACTAGGTGGAGCAATCAACATTGTAATGAAAAAAGGTGCACGTAATAATTTAAATGCTTCCGTATCATATGGATCATTTAATACATTACAAGCCAGCATTAACGGGTTGTATCGTTTTGATAAATCTGGTTTTACCGTCAAAGCCTCTGGTTTTCATAATTATTCTGACAATGATTATGAAATTAGCGGAAGAAATATTGTAGATAAAGGTCTAGGAGGGGTTGAAACACTTATCACAGCAAAAAGATTTAATGATGCTTATAGGTCTACCGGAGGAACAATACAGGCAGGTTATACTGACGTAAAGTGGGCGGATCAATTTTTTATTGGCGTTACAGGTTCCGATGATTACAAAGAAGTGCAACACGGTGCTTTTGTTACTAAAATACCGTATAAAGGCAGATTTTTAGAGTCCGATGCGTTGTTGGCTAATTTGACATATCTTAAAAAAGATATCTTTTTTAAAGGTTTAGATGTAAATGTTACCGGATTATTTGGGGAGAGAAATCGTATTTTGAATGACACCACAGCCGAGGCATATAGCTGGACAGGAAATAGAGCTATAGACTACAAAGGCGATGAATTTGAATATTCTTGGGGATCCCAACAAGAAGGCGGACCAACACTACTTAACATCAACAGGAAAGTTGCTTCTATAAGAACAGGAATTTGTTATGAAATAAATAAAAACCATAAAGTATTTCTAAACCACGTCTACAGCGGACTTGACCGGGAAGATAGTGATGAAATGATATCACTTTTAGAAAACACCTTTCAACAAACCAGTGATATATACAAAAATATATACTCCTTAAGTTATGAGCTAAATGCTATTGATGATAAATTAAAAGTGAATCTGTTCGGTAAGCACTATAGACAAAAGGTATTGAATACATTTCCGAGGTTCAACAGCAACGCCACAGAGGTTATTGATGAAGTTTACCAAAGCAATAAAGATTATAATGGTTACGGGTATGCAATTTCTTATCTGCTTATAAAAAATCTTAATATTCTCACCTCTGCTGAAAAAGCTATTCGTCTACCAAATGAGAACGAAGTATTTGGTGATGCAGGAGAAAATATTGAACCCAACCTTACCATTGAACCAGAAACCAGCAATAATTATAACCTCGGTTTTAGATTCGGAAGGTTCAACATAAAAAATCACGCACTTACGGTTTCTACCAATCTATTTTCTCGAAAAATTCAAAATTTAATTGGTTTTCCCGGTGATGCTCAGGATAATCAAGAACTAGGAGAAACTATTCAATATGGAAATTTTGATAGGGAAACCACTTCTAAAGGGGTAGAAGCAGAAATCAGCTATAACTTTAAGGACAACTTTGGATTTAATTTCAACCTGTCCAAACTAACGCTTCAAAGAAAAAATCTTCAAGATAATATTGTAAACTCTCCAAATGTTCCCTTGTTTACAATGAACACTTCGCTACGGTATTCATTCAATAATTTTATTCTAAATACAGCACGTTTTAATCTTTTTTACAATGCTTACTTCACAGATGAATTCTCCTATAAAGAGGAACAAGGTACTAATGTGGCAGGTTTAGAAGAGTTTTTAATTCCAACCCAATTTATTCAAGATTTTGGATGTAGTTACGTGTTTCCAAATAAAAGAGTTTCTATAAGCCTTGATGTCAAAAACGTATTTGATGAAGTTGCCTATGACAATTTACGGGTGCAAAAACCAGGAAGAGCATTTTATCTAAAACTGAATTACATAATCAATAATTTTTAAATATCTAAATAGAATATATTATGAAACGACCATTATTAAATTTAAAATCATTTGCCATTGCTATAGCTGCAGTAGGGTTTATGGCTTCTTGTAGTAGCGATGACGACACTGTAACTCCAGAAACTGAACAAGAAGAGGAAGAGCAAGAAGAGATAGAGGAAGAAGCAGAAGTAGCTTCAAGATGGATAACTATTGCCGGAGCTAAAATGGGTGAAGAACCTGGAGATGGTAACGGTGGAACATTAATTTATGCTGTTACTAGTGAAGATGCCAAAGACCCAACGGTACAAATAGACCCATTTAATAATGGTTTTATAGCACCATCTAACAGAACGGCAAGATTACAAGCTTCAGAAGATGGCAATACCATATTCAATATTAGTTACGCTGGTGATACGGGTGGTAATTACACCAAGTACATTGTAAATGGAGGACAAGATTTTGAACAAACAGGATCAGAAATTAGTATTGCAGAATATGTAGGTACTGCTCCTAGATGGATTAAATTATTTGATGGCGATAAAACTGGCTGTGCAGTAAGGGTAGATATTGAACATATTGTTGATGATAATGGTACTCCTGATGATGTAACAGATGATTCTTATGTTCGTACAAGCCAAACCGTAGGTATAGTGACATTAGATTTGGTAGATTCCCAAATCAACAACTTCCAACAAATTGATTTGTCTATAGGTGAAGAATTAGAATCTCAAGGGTATTACATTGGCAGAATTGATATGCCAACATTAAATGCCGCCGGAGACAAATTATACATTGGTGCCCGTATGAATAAAGTTGATCCTGCAACTTTAACTAGAGATGAAGAAAATGCAGCTGATCTTGAAAGTGATAGCGATTATGAGATTTTAGGTTCTAAAACGATAGTAGTAGATTATCCTTCTTTGGAAAACCCTACAATAATCACTTCTACAGTAGGACATGGAAACACTAATGGTTACCGTAGCATTAACGCTTTTGAATACAATGGAAGTGTTTATCAAGCCAATCAAAGTGACCCAGAAGGTTCTCATATCCTAAAAATTGGAGCAGACAATTTATATGATGATTCTTATGATTTTAATCTAGATGCTGCTTTAGGTGTTACCGGTGCTTATGTTTTAGCCTGGAGACCTGCTGCCAATGGTAAAGCTGTTTTAGCATACCGTCATGATGGGTCTGCAGAAGGTATTTCCGGTAGAGGGGAAAGCTTTTTTGCCTTAGTTGATTTGAACGCAAAGACAGCAACCTTAATCAATGATATTCCTTATGAAGTAGATTTTGAATTGTTTCAATACCAAGGGTATGCTGTTGATGGAACAGAAATCTATCTTACTCAAGCTCCAGTTGGTCAAAATGGAAACATTTACATTGTAGAAACTGAGACCGGTGAAGTAACTAAAGGTGCGGAATTAATCAATTCCACAGGTAGTCATTTCATTGGCGCTTGGTAATCTTTAAAATTAATAGTTTTAAAATACCATTATCGGCTATTACCGGTAATGGTATTTTTTTTGGATACCTCTTAAAATAAAAATTAGGTCTTTTGTTTTTTCTTTTTTGCTGCAGGAAACAAAACGTTGTTTAGTATTAATCTATAACCAGGTGATGTAGGGTGCAACTCCAATTCCGTTTTTGGATCCCCTACCCTATGTTGATAATCTTCTGGATCGTGTCCGCCATAAAAAGTAAAGAATCCCTTTCCTTTAATGCCGTGAATATATCTTGCTTCTTCGTTTATTTTATTCTCACCTAACACTAAAACAGTCGGCTTTATTTCAGAGCGTGTAAAGGCAGTTGTTTGCCCCATAAATCCTTTTACCAAAGATGTATGGTTTTGACATAACATAGTAGGCACAGGATCCCATTTTGCAGAAAAATCCATCAAAGAAAAATAATCCGACTCCTTAGGCACATTTCCCCTTTTACCGGTCATATCAATAGTAGAAAATTCATATTTAAGAGGGCTACGCTCCAATATAAAATCTGTGAACGCAAAGGTTTTACCATAATCTAAATTAGCCTGGTAATTTGGGTCAGACGCATCGCCATCGAACATAGGTTCAACTATATCTATACCATCTGCCGCCAAAGCAATATCAAAACTATCTGTAGCGGAGCACATGGCAAACATAAAACCACCGCCGATCACGTAATTTCTAATCTTTAATGCTACAGCTCTTTTTTCTTCCGAAACCTTATCATAACCTAACTTTTTAGCCAATTTTTCGGCATTTTTCTTTCCTTCTATATACCATGGGGTTGCTCTATACGCGCCATAAAATTTACCATACTGACCGGTAAAATCTTCATGGTGCAAATGCAACCAATCATATAAAGCTAGTTTATCTCCAAGTACCTCTTCGTCATAAATGGTGGTATAAGGTATTTCTGCATAGGTCAAAGCCATTGTTACGGCATCATCCCAAGGTTGTTTATCCTTTGGGGAATACACCGCAATACGTGGAGCTTTTTCCAATATAACAGCATCTTGATTTTTTGATGGGCTACTAATTTCATCCAAAATAGCATTAGCCTGTCCATCAGAAATTATTTCAAAGCTTACTCCCCTTATTTGACATTCTTTTCTAATACTTTCCCCATCTGGCAATAAAAAAGAACCGCCTCTGTAATTAAGTAACCATTGTACTTTTTGCTGTTTGGACAAAACCCAATAAGTTATGCCGTATGCTTTTAAATGATTTTTTTGAGTATCGGCATCCATAGGTATTAAAATAGATGAAGCAAATACTTGTACCGATAGTAAAAGAAAGAAAATGGAACTTACAATTTTAGACATATTATTAATTTCATTCACTCAAAGATAGAGCAAATAATAAGGTAGAATAACCAAGAACTTGTTAAAGCCATTATAGTTAAGATAACGAACAGTAATGAAAAACAATTGCAACAAAATAAAAAAAGTCCTCTAAACGAGGACTTTTTTAAAAATATTAATTGAGCCGAAACTTAGAACGGTACATCATTATCCTCTTCAAAATCTGGACTATTGTTCATACTACTGCCAAAAGCGTCATCTGCACTTGGTAAATTTTTAGTTGCGAACGGATTCTCTTCGTTTGCGTTCATTTTCGATTGAAATTCAAAAGGAGAGTCAAAATCATCAAGGTTGTCGAACTTACCTTGATTACCGATAAACTTAAGTCTAATATTCTCTAGTCCACCGTTACGGTGTTTAGCTACAATAAATTCTGCCTGACCTTGAGTTGGTGTATGTTCCTCATCATCCCACTCTTCAATCTTATAGTATTCTGGTCTATAAATAAATGATACAATATCCGCATCTTGCTCAATTGCACCAGATTCCCTCAAATCCGATAATACCGGTCTTTTACTACCTCCACGTGTTTCTACCGCACGAGACAATTGAGATAGTGCAATTACCGGAACGTTCAATTCCTTTGCAAGGGCTTTTAAGTTTCTAGAAATAGTAGAAATTTCTTGTTCCCTGTTTCCTCCTTTTTGACTACCACCAGCTGTCATTAATTGCAAATAATCGATCATAATCATTTTAATACCATGCTGAGAAGCCAATCTTCTTGCTTTGGCACGTAAATCGAAAATAGAAAGTGACGGGGTATCATCAATAAACAAAGGTGCCTTTTCTAATGATTTCACCTTTACGTTCAACTGCTCCCACTCGTGTTTTTCTAGTTTACCGGTTCTCAATTTTTCTGAAGACAACCCTGTTTCAGATGAAATTAACCTGGTAATAAGCTGTACCGATGACATTTCCAGTGAAAAGAAGGCTACCGGCATATTTGAGTTTACCGCCATATTTCTTGCCATAGACAAGGTTAATGCCGTTTTACCCATACCAGGTCTTGCCGCTACAATGATCAAATCACTTGGCTGCCATCCTGAGGTAAGTTTATCTAGTTTATCAAAACCAGAAGGTATACCACTCATACCCTCTTTACCAGCAATTTCCTCTATTCGCTTTTTTGCTTGAATCACCAAATCCTGAGCGGTCTCTGCAGATCGTTTTAAGTTTCCTTGGGTAACATCATAAAGTTTAGCTTCAGCAGTATCCAATAAGTCAAAAACATCTGTAGCTTCATCATAGGCCTCTTCAATTATCTCACCGGATATCTTAATAAGACTACGTTGAATATATTTTTGAAGTATAATACGGGCATGAAACTCAATATGCGCCGAAGATGCTACTTTTTGGGTCAGTTTTATAAGGTAAAAATCACCTCCACAAACTTCTAATTTGCCAGATTTCTTCAATTGGGAAGAAACGGTTAATAAATCTACAGGTTGTGATTCTTCAAACAAAATAAAGATAGCTTCATAGATGAACCTATGAGCATCTTTATAGAAAACATCGGGGTGCAAAATATCGATAACTTCATCGACACCCTTTTTATCTATCATCATAGCACCAAGCACAACCTCCTCTAAATCAACAGCTTGTGGTGGTATTTTGCCTTTCTCAAGGTTTATAATAGTAGATTTGTCGATCTTACGACCAACAAAAGGTTTTGTGTTCTCCATAATGCGAAAGTATACAATTAACCTTTAGTTAACGTGAAAAACATAGATTTCGATGTTCACAGTTGACTAACAATTGACTGTTAATAAATTACGATTTTCTGTTGATAACATAAAAAAACCGAGGAATAAAATCCTCGGTATATTTTTTTGAAGCCTAAAATACAGATTAGCCGTTGAAAACACCCATTTGGGCATATTTTTCCATACGCTGATTTACCAATTCTTTTGGTGATAACTTTTGCAATTCTTCAAAATGGGCAGAAATTTTATTTTTTACCGTATCAAAAGTTTTTTCTCTATTGGCATGCGCCCCACCTGCAGGTTCGCGAATAATTTCATCAATTAGCTTTAATTTTTTCATATCGGTAGCAGTCAATTTCAACGCTTCTGCAGCTCTTTCCTTATACTCCCAACTTCTCCATAAAATAGAAGAGCAAGACTCTGGTGAAATTACCGAATACCAAGTATTCTCTAACATTAACACCTTATCTCCAACACCAATTCCCAAAGCTCCACCAGATGCACCTTCACCGATAATAACAACTATAACTGGCACTTTTAAACGTGTCATTTCAAGTATATTTCTTGCAATGGCTTCACCTTGTCCTCTTTCTTCTGCCTCAATACCAGGGTATGCACCCGGAGTATCTACCAAACAAACCACAGGAACCTGAAATTTTTCAGCAGATTTCATTAAACGCAATGCCTTTCTATACCCTTCCGGGTTGGCCATACCAAAATTTCTGTATTGACGAGTTTTGGTATTATACCCTTTTTGCTGACCAACGAACATATAACTCTGATCACCAATTTTACCTAAACCACCGATCATGGCCTTATCATCTTTTACGGTACGGTCACCGTGCAGCTCTAAGAAGGTATCGCCACATATAGCTTTGATATAATCTAAAGTGTAAGGTCTATTTGGGTGTCTTGACAACTGTACGCGCTGCCAAGCAGTTAAGTTCTTATAAATCTCCTTTCTGGTATCAGAAAGTTTTTTTTCTATCTGCTTACAGGTCTCAGTAACATCTACATCACTTTCTTCACCAATTACCATGCACTTGTCCAATTGCTCTTCCAATTCTTTAATAGGAAGTTCAAAATCCAAATATTCCATATTTCAATAAAGTTTCTTTAGTTGCGGCTCAAAGATAAAACTTTAATACCTAAATCTTGGGTACCCTTTTTTTAATATTTGCTCTTTGTTTCAAAATACCGTTCGCAATGACGGTACTGAGTATAATTAAAGCTCCCACATAAAACATAGGTTTCATTTTTTCTTCTGAGCCAAATATAAACCATGCTAGCAAAATACCGTACACAGGTTCTAAATTTGTGGTAAGCATAACTGTATATGGGGTTAAAATCTTCATCACCTTGACCGAAGCTATGAAAGCATAGGCAGTACATACTACAGCTAAAATGGACAAATAGATCCAATCTGAAGTAGGTAAAACAACCAAGGACATATTCCAATCTCCTTTAGCAATTAAAACAATGGACAAAAATAAAACTCCTACACCCAATTCATAAAATGAAATAACAGAGGGTCTATGGTTCTGAACCAATTTACCATTGATCAAGGAAAACACTGCTGCCAAAAAAGCAGATATCAATGCTATGGTCATACCAAATACATATTGCGCCTCAACTTTAAATATTAAATAAAGCCCTACTACCACCAACAGCCCGAAAAAAATTTCGTACCCTATAATTTTACGTTTATACCAAAAGGGCTCCATTAATGCCGTAAAAAAAGCACCTGTAGACATCATGGCAAGAGCAACCGATACCGTAGAAACCTTTATTGCCAAAAAGAAAGTTACCCAATGTAATGCTACCACAACGCCACCACCCAGCAACCACCAAAATGTTTTTCTTGAAATTTTTATACTAAACTTTGCAAACAATAAATAAATCGCAATAAAAAGTGTTGCCAACCCCATTCTGATCCAAACCAATGGTAAAGAATCAATTGTAATCAACTTACCTAAAATAGCGGTAAAGCCCCAAATAAAGACAATGAAATGTAAATGCAGTAGATTTAATATTCTATCTTTTTGCATTTTGAAGTAGATAAAAAGCCAAACATCCAAATACTACATTAGGGATTATTACGGCGAGCAAAGGAGAAAAACCAGACTGCTCTGCCAAAGTCCCAAATACCTTATCAAAAAAGATAAATATAAAAGCAATTAAAATACCAAAGGCTAAATTTGCTCCCATACCACCACGTCTTTTTACAGATGAAACCGATACGGCTATTATAGTTAAAATAAAAGCAGTTAAAGGCAATGCCCATCTTTTATATTTAACCAGTACATATGTATTTATATTAGAAGCCCCTTTTCTTCTCTGATCCTTGATAAAAGTATCCAGCTCAAAAAGATTTTTTGTCTCGGCCACATAAGAAACAGGCGTAAGGTCGCCTATATCAAAAGCAAATATGGTATCTAACCTACGTTTACTTTCTATAATTGCCGTATCACCTAAAACAGTTCGTTTTTTGTACGATGTTAAGCGGTAGCTAGAATCTTTGTCTACCCAACGAATATTGGCTGCAGAAATCTTAAAATCCAGTTCATTATTCTCCTTAAAGCGCTCAAAAGTAAAGTTGTGTCCCAATTGACGTGCCGGATCAAAACTACTCACATATATAAAATCCGTTTCGTTCAACTGATTAAATATGTTGTTGGTTACCCTATCTTGTTTTCCCTTCTTTAAGTATTTGTATTTAAATTCATTGAAACCTACGCTGGCATTGGGTACAATGAACATGGTCATAAAGAACATGAGTACCGCAATCATAGAAGCCCCTATAATATAAGGTCTTAAAAACCGACCGTAAGATACCCCAGAACTTAATATGGCAACAATTTCTGTATTATTAGCAAGTTTAGAAGTAAAAAATATAACCGAAAGAAACAGGAAAATAGGGAATAATAGATTGCCTATGTAAATGGTAAAGTTCACATAGTACATAACAATTTCATCCAGCGGGGCTTCATTATCGATCATTTTACCGATCTGCTCTGCCAAATTCACCATTATACCAATGGGAATGAACAACAAAAGCATCAACGAAAAAGTTGCCAGATACCGCTTTAGAATGTATTTATCTATTATTGATAGCATTATAGCCTTTTATCCATTTGTTTTACCATCATATCTTTCCAAGTTCTAAAATCACCTGCTATGATATGTTTACGAGCTTCGCGCACCAACCACATATAAAACCCTAAGTTATGAATTGTTGCTATTTGCTTACCTAAATACTCATTGGCGGCAAACAAATGTCTTAAATATGCCTTAGAATACTCATGATCCACAAATGTAGTGCCCATTTCATCAATTGGGGAGAAGTCATCTTCCCACTTTTTGTTCTTTATGTTCATCGTACCATGCGCTGTGAACAACATTCCGTTTCTAGCGTTTCTTGTAGGCATTACACAATCGAACATATCTATACCCAAGGCAATATTCTCCAATATATTAATAGGGGTACCTACTCCCATTAGATACCTTGGTTTGTCTTCTGGTAAAATTTCACAGACTACCTCTGTCATACCATACATTTCCTCCGCTGGTTCACCAACGGACAGTCCTCCAATTGCATTACCCTCAGCGCCTGCATTTGCAATATATTCAGCAGATTGTCTTCTAAGGTCTTTATAAGTTGACCCTTGCACAATAGGAAAAAAGGTTTGCGCATAATCATATTCAAATGGAGTTTTCTCCAAATGGTTTATACATCTATCTAGCCACCTATGCGTCATGTGCATAGAACGCTTGGCATAATTATACTCACAAGGATAAGGTGTACATTCATCAAAAGCCATGATAATATCTGCACCTATCACTCGCTGAATTTCCATGACATTCTCAGGTGTAAACAAATGCATAGATCCATCTATATGCGATTTAAATTTTACGCCTTCCTCCTTTATCTTTCTATTGCCTGATAAAGAATATACTTGATACCCTCCGCTATCGGTAAGAATATTTCTATCCCAGCCCATAAATTTATGTAATCCGCCCGCTTTTTTTAAAATCTCTGTTTTAGGACGAAGAAATAAATGATAGGTGTTGCCCAAAATAATATCTGGGTTTATTTCTTCCTTCAATTCTTTTTGGTGCACACCTTTAACCGAGGCAACCGTACCCACAGGCATAAAAATTGGGGTTTCAATTACGCCATGATCAGTAACGACAGTTCCTGCCCTAGCTTTTGATTGTGTATCTGTAGTGTGTAATGTAAATTTCAAACTTTCTAATTCTAGCTGCAAATATAATGAACTGTTGGTGGTAAAAACTTAATAAAAAGCAAAGATGTTCATCAACAAATTAAATTACATTACCCTCATTTTTGCTTTAAATGAATTGAAATTGACCCAATTGAATAGCAAAACAATAAAGATATTTTACCTCCGTTCTCATGGTATAACGAGAAATGAAACTTCTGGTATTGTATTTGATACGAGTTTCACATAAAACAACAACGATATGAAAAAAACAATTTTAGCAGCTTTTTTAGCTCTTTCTGGATTTTATGGGATTGCCCAAAGCGATTCTGGATTTGGAATTAAAGGAGGATTAAATTACAGTGCGAACGGAGATTATTTTGAATCTGTTGGAGATGCAGCAAGAAACCCGGATAGAAACATAGGATACCATCTTGGTGTTTTTGGGAAAATTGGAGCATCAAAAGTATACTTGAGACCAGAATTGGTATATACCAAAACTAAATCTGATTATGATGGAGCAGATTTTGACATGAGCAAATTAGATGTTCCGGTACTTTTAGGAATTAACGTTGTAGGACCTTTACACGTTTTTGCCGGACCAGCTTTTCAGTACATCTTAGACACTGAATTTGACGGAATAACCATTGATGATGTAGAAAACGATTTTTCAGTTGGAATGAATATTGGTGCTGGGGTAAGTTTAGGAAAACTTGGAATTGATTTACGGTATGAAAGAGGGTTTAACGATAACGAAGCTTCCTTTATCAATACAAATATTACAAATGTAGGTCCAAGTAGAATAGACACCAGACCAGACCAGCTAATTTTGAGTTTGTCTTTAATGTTATAAAGAAAACAATAAATAACAAAAAACCTCTTAAGTACACTTAAGAGGTTTTTTTTATGTTTTAAATGATTTTTCTACAAATCATTATCCAGGTGATCAGGAATACCATCACCATCCGTATCTAGGAAGCCAACAAAATTACCATCGGCATCCAACTCAATTTCATCAATAGTCAATATACCATCACCGTCATCATCAACATCATTATGGTTAGCTGATCTGGCAAAAATTGACTCTAAATCAATATCTGTATTATCATCATTAAGGTTCCCATTTCCATTTAAATCCTCTAGGATCGAAGGAATACCATCACCATCTAAATCTGAATCTGGTTCATAAGAAAAGGCATCTACCTTAAAAATCAATGGTGAATATGTTGGCACGTCTGAATTTGGAGACGAATCAAAATAAGCCAATGCCGCAGGCATAAAAATAGCACCTATACCATAGCCTTCATAACTTACCGTGCCATCACCGTTTTCAATTGGACCATTTCCTGTCTGAAAATTTTTCATTCCATTACCAAAACCTTGCACAACCGAAGAAAGGTTAAAACGAATAGGTTGATTTGTAGAGGCGTCAAAAAGAGTACCATCTAGCAAAAGCCCCTCATATCTTAAAACAGAAAAATCACCAATGGTGGGTTTCCCTTCCACAACACCTTGTCTAGCTACTAACGTATACAGTGTTTGATCAATAATTTCATTATCATCTTCTCTTCCCAAGTCTTCAGAATCAACCGTAATTGTTTGTGTAATTAAATTGGGACTATCATAAATTGATCGTTTAGTGCTATTTTCACCAGCAATAGTATCAAACCTTATTTTAAAATCGAATCCTTCAGGTGGAGTCTCAAACTCATCTTCATTGTAGAAATGCGTTTTTAAAAACTCAATTATCTCGGCATCATCCTCTTCGGTAACCTCACTTAATAACCTTGGCGGTACAATTTCACCAATAGCATCATCATCATTTTTACATGACCCCAGTATTAGCAAACCAGCTATTAACAAATAAGCATTTCTCAATTTCATCAATAATTTATTTTAAACGCGCAAGATACAATTTTCCCTTATTTTTGTTTGGAAGTTAACAAAGAAATGCCGGTCATAATGCGCATAGACAAATTCTTGTGGAGTACACGCTATTTTAAAACTAGAAACATTGCCACCAATGCCTGTAAGAAAGGTCACGTAAAAATTAATGGTATTACCGCCAAACCAGGTAGGGAAGTTTATCCAATGGATGAAATTGTAGCACGAAAAAATCAAATTGACTACAAATTAACGGTACTTGACATTCCGCCCAGTCGTGTAGGTGCTAAATTGGTGAATATTTATAGAAAAGATACCACACCAAAAGAAGCCTTTGAACATAATGAGCTTTTGCAATATTCTAAAGATTATTATCGTAAAAAAGGTATTGGAAGACCTACAAAAAAAGACCGTCGTGATATTGACGACTTTTTAGACACTCCCTCAAACGAAAATAAAGAAGAAAACCAATCGCCCGATAATTCAAGTAAAGAATCTCACGATTAGCAAATACTTTTAAAAACATAACTATCTTTATTGTTTTAAGAAAAACCCATGCAACAAAATATACTTTCACATCAACAGATTCAACATAAAATTGAACGTATAGCCTATCAAATTTATGAAGCCAACGTTTATGAAGAAGAAATTATAATAGCGGGTATAGAAGGTGGCGGACTGCAGTTTGCAAAAAAAATCGTGGCAAAACTTAAGAAGATTACTGAAGCAAAAATTGTACTTTGCAAGTTGTCAATGGATAAAAAAGACCCCCTAACAAGCGGTGTACGTACCTCAATTGCCGAAGAAGAATTCGTGAATAAATCCGTTGTATTAGTAGATGATGTCCTCAATTCTGGTACAACATTGATATATGGAGTTCATCATTTTCTTAAAACACCTTTAAAACAGCTTAAAACTGCAGTCTTGGTAAATAGAAACCATAAAAAATACCCTGTAAAAGCGGATTATAAAGGAATTTCACTATCCACCTCATTACAGGAGCATGTAAACGTTCATTTTGAAACCAAAAATGATAGAGTGTATTTAGACTAATTTATTTACGATCATCTCCGCGATTTCTGTTGGGGTATTCCTATTACTTTTAATTTTATGGTGCGCTTTGTTATAAAAGAAGCTTCTTTCAAATAAGTGCATGCCAATAAACTCAGTTAACTTGTCATCTTCTAAATGAGAAATCATAGGTCTATGCTCTTTTTCCTTTACCAAACGCTCTTCAAGCTCATTTATGCCAACGTTTAAATAAAAAGAATTAGGTGTCTTACTATTTATGAACTCCATATTATTTCCAAAACAAGGCGTACCTCCACCTAAAGACAGCACAAAACTCTCATCTTTTAAAAAAACTTTATTGAGATATTCTATTTCTTTTTTTCTGAAATAAACCTCTCCTTTTTCTTTAAAAATAGATGCTATGCTCATTTTCTCACCTTCCTCTATAAAAGCATCTAAATCTAAAAAATTAACATTCAAATGGTTAGCAACGATTCTACCCACAGTGGTTTTACCACTTCCCATGTAACCTACCAAAACTATTTTCACTTCTTTCATTTGTACAAAATTGGACTAAATAATAGGGTTTTCAAAAAAAAATAAATTTATCTCTAAAATGACTTGCAAAATAAAGTTATCGACGTATATTTGCACCCGCATTGAGGGAAACAAATTTCTAAAATGACTTATTGACCTGGTAGCTCAGTTGGTAGAGCATCTCCCTTTTAAGGAGAGGGTCCTGGGTTCGAGCCCCAGCCAGGTCACAACTAAATATTAGCCTCTTCAAAAAAAAGAGGCTTTTTTATTTAAACCTTTGAGTTGATTTAATCTCTCATTGACCTAGTACGTTCTTTTTAAATTTTGACCTGGTAGCTCAGTTGGTAGAGCATCTCCCTTTTAAGGAGAGGGTCCTGGGTTCGAGCCCCAGCCAGGTCACAAAAAACCTTCCAATAGTAATTGGAAGGTTTTTTTGTTTTTAAGGATATTCTTAAAGAGTTTAGAATTGAATTTGTAATAACTACCTAGTAAAATATAAGATTGATTTACTGCTTATTTACTTACCAATTTTTGCCTCTAGTCTACGAAGTCTTTCTTCTAAATTTGATATTTTTTCTGTCTGTTCTTCTATTATAAATTGTTGCTCTTGAATGGCGCGCAACGCTACCACACTAAAACCCGAGTAATTAACTCCGAGCATACCATCATCATTACTTTTACTGACTAGCTCAGGAAATAATGGCTGTACATCTTGAGCTACAAGTCCTAAAGTTTTTGTTCTTGTATCTGACTTGTAGACATACGTTGATGGCTTAAGAAGAGAAACTTTATCTAAAACGCCTGGCAAAGGCTTAATATCCGTTTTAAGTCGTCTATCGGAACTAACAGTGTAAACCCCTGTACTTGCATTTATAAAAGCTTTTAATGTGCCTCCATAATGAAACCTTAAGCCATAACCATGAGTAATATGCCAATCTTCATTAAGACTACCATCACTAAAACTCAGACCATTTCCTACAGCTTGACCATCTTGATAAATAGTCAATCTTGCTGATGGATTACTAGTATTAATGCCTACCCTGCCATCCCCTGTAATTGTCATTCTATTTCCAGCTCCTTGATCGTTATTAAAATAAAAATTAACTTTACTATTTCGTTCACCACCAAATCCATTTTCTCCTACAGCTGCCATATGCCAAAATGCATCGCTTTCGGTATTTTTAAATTCCAATCTTGCGTAATCATTTCCTTCCTCTTCCAGTTTTAATAATGGCTTGTTTAGATTTGAATTCCCAATTAAATGTAAATTGGCCGTTGGATTAATCGTGCCAATACCTACATTACCATTAGGAATTAATGTTAACTTAGGAGAAGCACCAGTAACAAGATTAACCTTACCCGTAGTATTTCCACCACCTGTACCAAAGTCCATGTCATTATCGCCATTATAAATACCTGCATAGCCAATATAGCCATTGGAATTTTCAAAACTTAACCAATTATCAGAAGCTGAAGTTTCTAGAATTAAAGGATTAGTGGAGGTACTGGAAATGTGTAAATCTGCAATAGGGCTGGCTGTACCCAAACCTACATAACCCTCTTTTGTAATAATTAAACGATTTGTTCCATTAGTTCCTAATATAAGTGGGCCGTCTTCTTGATTGGAAATAGTTGCCGTAAATCCTAAACCTAAATCATTTACCAAGCCTACATACATACCATCATTTGAGGCATTTCCAGTATCATCTGTGGTATAAAGAGAGTTACTCTGATAACTATCCGCATGAACATGATGTATTGCATTAGGGTCTGTCAGGCCAACACCTACTTTACCACTATCAAAATAAATATCACTCTCGTTTTCAGACCACAAGGAACTTCCTCCCCCTCCACCAACTTCATCGGTACCGGCAACCCATTTATTTGTTGCTCCATCCCATTTAGCTACTTGACCATCTCCCGTACCTTCAAGTCCGCTTATATTCGTGCCATCACCTAAAAGTAATCCGCTTTCACCTGTAACATCAACATAATCATTTAAATCCACCGAGCCTGTACCATCTTCAATACTCAACACATCCCCAGTCATAACAAGAGCTTGATCATCCGTATCTACCAAACCACCAGCCGCCAATTCTGTTATTGCAGCTTGTGTGTCCGCTGCCGCAAGACCCGTTCCTGTATTGTCAAAGGGAACTTCGGATGCTTCTTGGTCATCTGTTCCTCCCGGGGGGATAATAGTAGAAAGATCTACACTAGACCCATCTGTAATTTGTAAGGTTGTACCTGATAGCGATAAATCCTGATCATCCGTATCTACCAAACCGCCAGCTGCCAGTTCAGCTATCGCCGCCTGTGTGTCCGCTGCCGCAAGACCCGTTCCCGTATTGTCAAAAAGAACTTCGGAAGCATTTTGGTCATCCGTTCCTCCCGGGGGGATAATAGTAGAAAGATCTACACTAGCACCATCTGTAATTTGAAGGGTAGTACCCGAAAGTGATAAATCTTGATCATCCGTATCAACTAATCCGTCGGCCGCCAGTTCTGCTATTGCCGCCTGTGTATCCGCTGCCGCAAGACCCGTTCCCGTATTGTCGAAGGGCACTTCGAAAGCATTTTGATCATCCGTTCCTCCTGGGGGAATTATTGAAGATAAATTTATCGTAGATCCATCTGAAATACTTAAATCAGTTCCTGAAAGACTGATATCTTGTAACTCGTTTGTGGAATCCGTATCATCATCAGCATCTCCTATTCCAGCGATAACAAGTTCATCTAAAGCATCTTGAACATTTATTGCGGTTAGCCCTGATACCAAATTATTAAACGGTACTTCTTGTGCATTTTGGGATTCTCCACCACCAACAATCCTACTATCAACATAGGTCTTCACAGCTTTTTGTGTTGGTAAAATAGTACTACTGTTATCTAATAACGTTCCATCATCAGATATTTCATTCACGGCATTACTATCGTTTAATGTAAACTCGCCAAAAACTTGTAAGTCTTCAGTAATACGCACTTCACCTATATTCTTATTCGCTATGGCATTACCGTCAACTATCCACTGATCACTACCTGAAGTTATCGCGTATGGCACCGCCATTAATTCGGTCGTGCCCAATTCTGAACCATTAAAAGAAACCGTTACAAACGAGGCTTCATCCCATGGTAAATTCTCATAATTACCACTAATGTTAATTCCACTACCAATTTGCAGACTAAAAACACCATTTATATCTGTTGAAATAAAATGACTTTCTTTATATTGAATAGGTGCGTTGGCAGCTCCAAATTTTAAAGCTATACCGATTTCAACGGATTCTTCTACCAATAATTCATTATCGGCATCTCGTACCACCCCTTGATAATTGATGTAATTTTTCTGCTGTGCATTTAGTATAAAAGAGCCACACATCATGGCAACTATTACCAGTACTGAAACGTAATTTCTTTTCATAGTTCTATTTTTTAATCAGTTTATATTCTTTGATTTCCGTTCTTTCTGCTATGTATAATCTTAATACGTAGACCCCATCGGCATGTATAGTCATGTCAATTTCATTTTCGGTAGTTCCAGTATCAAATAACTGCGATGATACTTTTTGTCCGTTTATGGCAAAGAGCTCCATACCGTCAATACTATGTTCAGGAGAAGTAACCGTAACACTTTCAATAACAGGGTTGGGGTATACCAGTATTTCTATATCATCTTCTTCAAGACTTAACGGTATAATCAAAAGACCATAACCTGTCCAAAATCCTTGATCGATAGCACCATCCCCAGCTATTAAACCAACTAAAGGTTCACCTACTGTAAACCCTAAAGAAATATCATCATTACCTAAGGTATTTCCTTGACTTGCAACCACACTTCGGTCTATAGATTGCGCAATGGAGCATATACTGTAGAACGAGCATGTAAATAGAAGTAGTTGTCTTTTCATTTTAGTTCAGTTTTAGATTAATGTTTCAAAACCGTGAAAGGTTAACATTGTTCAGAACTATTTTTATGAATACAACACAATCACCCTGATCGAAAATTAAAACACAAAAAAAGTGGATAGAAGCATTGCTTCTATCCACTTTCCATATATGAGATTTATATATTCTATTCTACAACTATAAACTCTGATCGCCTATTTAATTGGTGGCTTTCTTTGCTACAAGGCACATTGTTGCTACAGTCGTTTACCAACGCTGTCTCACCATATCCTTCATACGTAATACGGTCACTGGATATGCCTTTTTTAATTAAATAATCTGCAGTTGCCTTAGCCCTCTTTGCTGAAAGGTTTTTATTGTACACATCATTCGCACGAGAATCTGTATGTGAGCGTACCTGTACCTTAACAGATGGAAATTCATTTAAATAAACCAATACCTTATTAATACTGACACTTGCATCTTCTCGTATAAAATACTCGTCAAAGTCGAAGTAAATTGGATCTATGTTCAAGTATTTAGCAAGGTCTGTGCCCACTGGTGCAGATTTGTCAATCTGCGTTAAAATAATTTCTATATCATTGAAATCTTTACCTTTTACCGTAACTACGATTTTTTCGCCTTCTTCGTAATCTTTTTTGAAAGCCAAAATCTTATAGTTGCCTTTTGCACAATTGCCTTCAGTGGTAAACATTCCAGTACCATTGGTATTTGAACTAGATACTAATTCATTCTTACTATTGTATACCTTAATATCCGCATCTTTTAAAGGTTCACCTGTTTTTCCATCTCTAACCACCCCTGTAAGTTCTGTACTACATTGTAGATCTAAAGGTCTTGTTTCTGTAAAACTATAGATATCATCACTACCAACACCACCCTCTCTACTAGATGCAAAATATCCTTTTTTTAACATTTGGTCCATAATGAATGAAAAATCATCTTGCACACTATTTACAGGTTCCCCAACATTTAAAATATATAAAGCATCCATATCATCAATTTTGGTGGCAAATATATCTAGACCACCTAGTCCTGGATGCCCGTCAGACGCAAAATATAGTACCTCATCTTCGGTAATAAAGGGGAATGTTTCTCGACTTTCTGTATTTATTTCATTCCCTAAATTTTTGGGTGTTCCAAAAGTGCCGTCCTCGTTGATATCAACAACAAAAATATCCGATTGCCCATAAGTTCCTGGCATATCACTAGCAAAGTAAAGTTTTTTCTCATCATTGCTTAAAGTGGGGTGTGCTACCGAATAATTCTCGCTATTGAAAGGAAGTTCCATAATATCTTCCCATTCGTCATCATTTAAAGTTGCCCTATAGATCTTTAATCTACTTAGACCTTCTTTATCCCTAAGAAAATTTCCATTTTTAGAATTGTTTCTTGTAAAGTAAACAGTTGAACCATCTTTTGTAAAAGCAGTAGAACTCTCATGGGTCTTTTTATTCAATTTTTTGGACAACCTTTCAGCAACACTAAATTCACCATTCTCGGTTACTTTGGTAGTATACAAATTTGTAAATGGCTTATTATTCCATTTATGAACACTTTTTAAAATTCTACCGGTATCTCTCGCCGTAGAAAAAATTAATTGTTCTCCGAAAAAGGACGGGGCAAAATCAGCAGAAGCAGAATTCACGGGAATATTCTTTATATCATATCTTTGACTATTTTCCTTTATTTTATCTAAATAGTCTTTATTTTCCTGGAATTTAAAAGCTCTTATATCTCCTTTTTTTTGTTCTGCGAACTTTTGCATCCAAACGTGAGATAGTTCGTAGTTCCCACTTGATTTTAAGGTCTGAGCATATTTATACAAATATTCAGTATCCACATTTATCTGTGGCTCTGCAAATAATTGCTCATACCAATATGCTGAGGCATTATAATCTCCTTTTTGATAATACGCATCTCCCAAATTCTTATGAATCTCTTCTGAAGTATAACCTTCTTTTACCAATTCCTCGTAAGATTCAATGGCTTCTGCATAAGCATAACTATTAAAATCTGCTTTGGCCCTTTTTGTTTTCTTATCCTGTGCATTAAGCATACTGCCAAATGATAATGCTATGACTAGTAAACACTTTATATTATTTATTCTATACTTCATAATTAATAGGTTTAAAAGAATCTTGGTGCCAATATATTTTTATAGCGGGTTAAAAATTCAAATCTTAGAAAGATTTCAAATGACCCATCGTTAAACGATGTACTTCCCAATTCGGTAATTTCACGGTCATATGCAAGACCTAACATTAATTTTTCGTTCAACTGAAATCCTACAAGTGCACTCATGGCTGCATCCCATCTATATGCCGCACCCAAGGAGAATGTATCATTAAGTAAAACGGTTGCAGAAAGATCAGCTTGCAATGGCGCACCTTCTACAGCCTTAAAAAGTAATGCCGGTTTTAATTTTAAATCAGGATTAATATCAAAAACATAGCCTGTTATCAAATACCAATTCATTCTTTCTTGAGCTATATAAGAATTACTATTTCCACCAGAATCAAAATGCTCCGTTTCTAGAAAATTGGGTATTGAAAGTCCTGCATAAAACTGTTCCGTATGGTAATAAACTCCGGCTCCAAAGTTAGGTGAGAACTTGTTATCTATATTGGTTTGCCCAACGGCCGCATTAGATGGATCATAATTTCTTAGTCTATTAAAGTCTATGTTCAAAAAATGACCGCCCGCCTTTAACCCAAAAGATAGTTTACCTTCTTCGGATGTAGGTACGGTATAAGAAAATACCGCATCAAAATATGTATCTTGGTTTGTACCGTTTCCTATTTCATCGTTTACGATAGACAGCCCAAGTCCTACCCTATCAGAAATAGGGCTATTTATATTCAAGGTCTGCGTTGTTGGTGCACCGTCTAACCCTACCCATTGTGATCGATGTAAGGCTGCAATACTAAGAACTCCTCTTGACCCTGCATATGCCGGGTTCACAGCAACGGTATTATACATGTACTGTGTATATTGGGCATCTTGTTGCCCCCTTATCGTCCAAAAGGATGCTACAAGTAAAAATAAAGTTATAAATAGATTCTTCATAGTTAATTTATTGTTGGGGGTTCTTTCTTTTATCTGTTAATATATAAGTAACCGTTCATTGATTTAGACTGTTGGTCATTGGCGTAATCAATTATATAGTAGTATACACCAACTGGTAATTCATCATTCTTTTTCACCGTTACCCTACCATTGGAAATACCTCTAAATGCATTACCATTGTTATCATATCCGTTAGTTTCAAAAACCAGCACACCCCATCTATTATATATTCTCACTGTATTATTTGGGAATGATTCTATATTATTGATTGTAAAGACACCACCGTTAGTGTTTGGATTCACAAGGTCACTTTCAATGCTAATATCACACGCCGTACCTTGTGGTGGAGTACCGCCAATAGAGCTACACCCATCAAGTGGATCGGTACTGTCCTCTATTTCTTGGCCATCATTGATGCCATCACCATCAGTATCCTCATTTTCAGGATCAGTACCCAAAGAATTTTCTTCATCGGTAGTCAATCCATCATTATCACAATCAGAAGTTCCAATAGGGGTTCCATTTATAGAATCGCAAGCATCTAAAGGATCTGTATTATCCAAAACTTCTTGACCATCAGTAATTCCATCACCATCGGTATCGGGATTGTTTGGATCTGTACCCAAGTCTACTTCCTCACCATCGGTTAAACCATCATTATCAGTATCAGGGTTATTAGGATTGGTTCCTAATGTCACTTCCTCTTCTGTGGTCAATCCGTCATTATCACAATCACTTGTTCCCAAAGGCATACCATCAACATGGTCACAATCATTTAAAGGATCGGTATTATCAACCAAAACTTCTTCTCCATCAACAATACCATCACCATCAGAGTCAGGATTATTAGGATCTGTTCCCAAATCACTTTCCTCGTTATTGGTAAGTCCGTCATTATCAGAATCCTCAGATATGGTAACCGTACCATTACCAGAATTACCAGAAGCATCGGTAATAATTATTTCTATAACATCCTCATCAGTAAGAACAGGGAAATTACCAGATGTAGGGGTTGCCATACCCGTATCTAAACTCCATTCGCCATTAGCATCCGCAATTATGCTATAGGTTACATCCGTTAATCCATCACCATCCGTATCTAGTTCAATTTTAAGAGATTCATTGGCACTTGCATTACCTGTCAATACCGGATCAATATCGAATGTACTAAAGCTATCAGCTATTGGTGCGGTGTTATCAAGAATTACAGTTTCGGAATCAACAGCATTATTGCCCGGTATGTCAGACACTTCTGCATTTACTAAAATAGATCCATTTGTCAATGTCGAAATATCTGCATCGCTAGCAGTCCATACTCCAGATATTACAGTTGCGGTTGATGTAACTGTATTTACACCGTCACTAAAAGTAATTGTAACAATCTGATTATCTTCAACACCGGTGGTTGTACCTGTTATAACCACATCATTATCTTCAAATGCATTAACAATATCATCTATTTCTATAGGTGTATCAATATCGATTCCAATTACTACATCATGAACGATGTCTCTAGTAACCGCCACTGCAGGATTACCAGCTAGGTCACTCACATTGGCTGTAATAGTCTCATTTACATTCAAGGCCTGTGCATCTGTTGCCGGAATATCCAAGCTCCAAGTTCCTCCTGTTACGACTGCGGTGTACGACTGTCCGTTCAAGGATACTGTTACGACCTGTCCGTCTTCCGCATCCGTAGTACCGCTGATCGTCACATCGCTATCATCTTCAACCGCATTTATGATGTCATCGTTAGATACTACATCTATAGTAATGGTAGGTGCCGTAACATCATGCGTTATTTCACGTGTAGCTTGCGGTGCAGGGTTACCTGCTATATTAAATACATCAGCAGTAATGGTTTCATTTACATCCAATGCCTGGGCATCTGCTGCAGGTAGATCAAAACTCCAGGTACCTCCTGTTACAATTGCAGTGTACGACTGTCCGTTCAAGGTCATTGTAGCGATCTGCCCGTCCTCGGCATCCGTAGTACCACTGATCATTACATCGGTATCATCTTCAACCGCATTGATAATATCATCGGTAGATACCACATTTATAGTAATGGTAGGTGCCGTTACATCATGTTCAATGTCCCTTGTTGCCTGTGTGGCAGGGTTACCTGCTACATCACTTACATCTGCAGTGATCGTTTCGGTTGGATCTAAAGCCAGAGCATCAGCAGCTGGTAGATCAAAGGTCCATGTACCTCCAGTTACACTTGCTGTGTAGGTCTGTCCGTTCAACACTACTGTCACAATTTGCCCGTCCTCTGCTCCAGTGGTCGTACCATTTATAGTAACGTCACTATCATCTTCCACTGCATTGATAATATCATCGGTAGAAACCACATCTATGGTTATCGTCGGTGCAGTTATGTCATGTTCGATATCCCTAGATGCCTGAGTGGCAGGGTTACCGGCTAAATCGCTTACATCTGCAGTGATCGTTTCGGTTGGATCCAATGCCTGAGCGTCTGTTGCAGGTAGATCAAAACTCCAAGTACCGCCAATTACACTTGCTGTGTAGGTCTGACCGTTTAAGATTACAGTCACAATTTGACCGTCCTCTGCATCGGTAGTACCACTGATCATTACATCACTATCATCCTCTACCGCATTGATGATATCATCAGTAGATACCACATCTATGGTAATGATCGGTGCAATAACATCATGTTGAATTTCCCTAGTTGCCTGTGTGGCAGGGTTACCAGCAACATCAATTACGTCAGCAGTAATGATTTCCGTTGGGTCCAATGCCTGAACATCTACAACTGGTACATTCAGACTCCAAGTACCACCCGTTACCGTGGTCGTATATGTCTGTCCGTTCAAGGTTACCGTCACGGTCTGTCCGTCTTCCGCATCTGTAGTTCCGTTAATCGTTACATCACTATTCTCTTCGAATGCATTTATGATGTCATCCGTAGACACTACATTTATAGCTATTGTAGGTGGAGCCACGTCGTGCTCGATATCCCTTGTTGCCTGTGTGGCAGGGTTACCTGCTACATCGCTTACATCTGCCGTAATGGTTTCGGTTGGATCCAATGCCTGAGCATCCGCCGCAGGTAAATCAAAGCTCCAAGTACCGCTAGTCACGACAGCAGTATAGGTTTGTCCGTTCAACACTACTGTCACAATTTGCCCGTCCTCGGCTCCGGTGGTAGTACCACTAATAGTAACGTCACTATCATCTTCTACAGCATTGATAATATCATCGGTAGATACTACATCTATAGTAATTGTAGGTGCAGTTACATCATGTTCGATATCCCTAGTTGCCTGTGTGGCAGGATTACCTGCTACATCACTTACATCTGCCGTAATGGTTTCGGTTGGATCTAAAGCCTGAGCGTCTGCTACAGGTAGATCAAAACTCCAAGTACCGCCAGTTACACTTGCTGTGTATGTCTGACCGTTCAACACTATTGTAACAATTTGTCCGTCCTCGGCATCCGTAGTTCCACTAATGGTCACATCGCTATCATCTTCAGCAGCATTTATGATGTCATCTGTAGAAACCACATCTATAGCAATGGTAGGTGCAGTTACGTCATGTTCTATATCTCTAGTTGCCTGAGTGGCAGGGTTGCCCCCTACATCGTTTACATCCGCAGTGATCGTTTCGGTTGGGTCTAAAGCCTGAGCGTCTGCCGCAGGAAGATCAAAGCTCCAAGTACCGCCAGTTACACTTGCTGTGTATGTCTGACCGTTCAAGGTTACCGTCACAGTTTGCCCGTCCTCTGCATCTGTAGTACCACTGATCGTTACATCGCTATCATCTTCAACCGCATTGATGATATCATCGGTAGATACCACATCTATAGCAATGGTAGGTGCAGTTACATCATGTTCAATATCCCTAGTTGCCTGATTGGCAGGGTTGCCCGCTACATCGCTTACATCTGCAGTGATCGTTTCATTAGCTCCCAATGCCTGTGCATCTGTAGCAGGAAGATCAAAGCTCCATGCACCGCCCGAGACAACGGCTGTATAGGTTTGTCCGTTCAAAGTTACTGTTACCGTCTGGCCATCCTCGGCCCCTGTAGTTGTACCACTAATGGTTACGTCACTATCATCTTCCAATGCATTGATGATATCATCGGTAGATACCACATCTATGGTAATGGTCGGTGCAATTACATCATGCTCTATATCCCTAGTTGCCTGTGTGGCAGGGTTACCTGCTACATCGCTTACATCTGCAGTTATCGTTTCGGTTGGATCCAATGCCTGGGCATCGGCTGCAGGTAGATCAAAGCTCCAAGTACCTCCTGTAACAGTAGACGTATAGGTTTGTCCGTTCAAAATTACGGTTACTGTCTGACCATTTTCGGCACCAGTAGTCGTACCACTTATAGTCACGTCACTATCATCTTCTACAGCATTGATAATATCATCGTTAGATACTACATCTATAGTAATGGTCGGCGCTGTAACATCATGCTCGATATCCCTAGTTGCCTGTGTGGCAGGGTTACCTGCTACATCGCTTACATCTGCAGTTATCGTTTCGGCTGGATCCAATGCCTGAGCATCGGCCGCAGGTAGATCAAAGCTCCATGTTCCACTAGTTACACTTGCCGTGTATGTCTGACCGTTCAAGGTTACCGTTACGATCTGCCCATCCTCGGCACCTGTAGTAGTTCCACTGATCGTTACATCACTGTCATCCTCTACCGCATTGATAATATCATCTGCAGAAACAACATTTATAGCTATAGTTGGGGCAATGGCATCATGCTCAATATCCCTGGTCGCCTGTATGGCAGGGTTACCAGCATCGTTGCTCACATCAGCCGTTATTGTATGTGTAGTACCCAATGCTTGAATATCCGCAGCAGGCACATCTAATGTCCAAACACCACCAGTTACCGTAGTTGTATATGTTTGCCCGTTCAGCACTACAGTTACTGTCTGCCCGTCTTCAACATCTGTTGTTGTTCCGTTTATGGTAACATCATTATCATCTTCAACTGCATTTATGATGTCATCTACAGCTACAACATTAATTGTTATCGTTGGTATCGTAACATCATGTTCAATATCTCTTGTTGCCTGTGTAGCCGGATTACCCGCAACATCATTTACATCTGCCGTAATGGTTTCCGTAGGATCCAATGCCTGTGCATCTGCCGCAGGCACATCTAAAGTCCATGTTCCACTAATTACGGTAGTGGTATATGTTTCTCCGTTCAATATTACTGTAACGGTTTGCCCGTCCTCGGCAGTTGTTGTACCGTTTATTGTTACATCGGTATCATCTTCCAAAGCATTAATAACATCATCATTAGCCACTACACCAATTGTAATGGTTGGCGGCGTAACATCATGAATAATATCATGATTAGCCTGAGTTGCCGCATTACCAGCAAAATCACTTACATCTGCAGTAATGGTTTCTGTAGGATCCAGTGCTTGTGCATCAGTTGCAGGCACGTCTAAAGACCATACACCACCAGTTACCGTAGTTGTATACGTTTCTCCGTTCAATACTACTGTTACCGTTTGGCCATCCTCAGCTCCAGTAGTCGTTCCACTTATAGTAACATCACTATCATCTTCAAGAGCATTAATGATATCATCGTTAGATACCACGTCTATGGTTATTGTAGGTGCGGTATCATCATGCTCAATATCTCTTGTTGCCTGTGTTGCCGGGTTTCCTGCCAGATCACTAACATCTGCAGTGATTGTTTCCGTAGCATCTAAAGACTGTGCATCAACTGCCGGAATATCCAGCGACCACACACCACCCGTTACCGTGGTTGTATATGTTTGTCCGTTCAAGGTTACTGTTACCGTCTGACCGTCTTCAGCCCCTGTGGTTGTTCCACTAATGGTAACGTCACTATCATCTTCAACCGCATTGATAATATCATCGGTAGAAACTACATCTATTGTAATAGTCGGTGCAGTTACATCAATAGTCAGTAAAGCAACATCAGACGTTAACGGAGAACATACAAAGGTTAAATCTGTAATTATCACCCTATACTCAAATCCGTCTTGAGCTACGGTAGCTCCGGTCAAGGTTAATGTCTCCGTTGTACTACCCGTGTAAATATCTGTTCCATTTGCATCATCTATAGCTTCAAAACCTCCACCTGATTGATCATCTACCTCCCATTGATATGCCAAGGAAATTCCAGATGCCGTTACGGTAAATGTTTCTGGAGAACTGCCATTGGTTAAAACATCTTGTGGTTGTTCAGCACTTGATGCAATTGTAGGCATCTCCCCTGGTTGTTGAAAGTCGAAATCAGTATTAGTAGCACTATCCACATTATTTGGCGTAGTATATCCGTCAACCACATTGGTTCCGGTCACAACCCCATCAGTATCTACCACAAGCGCACCATCTCCTAAAACTCCGTCTGAATCATCATCTGTAAAACCTGCCTCTATAACATCATTACATAAATCTCCATCCGCATCCAACTCTAAGTAATCAGCAATACCATCTGGTGTTGCCTCAGAATCCAGCACTGTATAATTCACTGAACCACTATTTTGTTGACCACTAGCCTGAACAGAATTTGGAACACCATCCGTACCCACAGCTCCGTCTAACCTTCCACTGGTAAAGGGTTGACCACTGCCAGATTCTACCACATCATAAATACCATCATTATCAGCATCCAAATCAAAATGGTTTGGAACACCGTCACCGTCGGTATCAAAACTATCAATAATACCGTCTCCATTATCATCTACACCTAAATCAGGATCAAGATAATTGAGTACCCCATCTGCATCTGCATCTGCACTTGGATCTAAACCGGACGGACTTTCTTCCGTATCCAGTATACCATCATTATCATCATCTAAATCAACAGAATCCGCAATGCCATCCAAATCATTATCATCTATACCGTCTTCTCTGTAATCTACTTCTGAAGTGGTAATCACCGCGTTGTTCGGTAGATCAGATGCCCCATTGTCTTGATCATCATTAGAATCGAACGGTAAACCTGTAGTATCTACATCATCATATTCATCAAACAAACCATCATGATCATTATCCAAATTGTTGGACGCCGTTGTAAAACCAGCTTCTTCAGTATCCGAAAGTCCGTCGCCATCGGTATCCAAATCCAGATAATCCGGAATTCCGTCACCGTCTGTATCTACCGGGGAAACACCTTCATCCCCTGCTCCTTCATATTCGTCACCTAAACCATCGCCATCAGTATCATCATTACCATTGCCATCAGTATTTGCATTTCTTGCTACGTAACCACTTGTAGTTTGTGCTTCTACATTATCTGGAATACCATCGTTATCAGAGTCAATATCCAAATGATCTTCTATACCATCATGATCACTATCTATACCTTCATTTATAGTATATACCGGTGCAGACCCAGGACCCGATTGCGTTCCGGAAGGAGAACCGGCAGAGTTAGCAGCCGAAGTACTATTCGATGAAGTGAACAAACCGTTGATATCACAAGTTTGAAACAAAATAGAACCTAAATAATCATTTGATGAAAATCCTGGTTGTAGTTCACCCGAAAATGTTACTGTGAAATTGGTAGTTTCATAATAATTGAAATATACAGCCAATCTTGGTCCAAAATCTACACCTGACCATGTTTGTGGAGGTCCTTCAAATGTTGTGGTACCCGTTGCCAAATTCTCAGAAATATTCAACAAAGTATTACCATCAACAGCATATAAACCAGGTCTTGCAAGTGTAACGCTTTCTTCGGTATTAGCTCCATCAATATCATAAATAACACCTCCGAAACGAATAAGGTTTACCTGAAAATCCGTGCCCGTAGCCACCAACCTAATATTAAAGGTCATACTACCAACATCACCGACACCACCACCTACATCAAAACTAGGTTGCCAAGCGTCATTGCTGCCAAAACCACCATTATCAATAGAAGTTAAGGTTGCATTGTCAATATCGGTTATAGCTACAATTGCATCTAACACCCCAAGAGATGAAGTTACCACTGTAGAGAAACGATACTCTGCACCAACTGTACCCGGACCACTACCGGTAGAAGATATATAAGAACCACCTACAAAGGAACCGGGGGGAATACCACAATCATCTCCTTTGGTATCCGTAGGTTCAAAACCTAAAGACTCCACATAATCTAAAATACCATCATTGTCATTATCCTTATCTACACTATTATTAACACCGTCACCATCCGTATCTATAGGAGTCAAGTGCACATTGGCATCCCTAAAATCTACTTCACTCGTAAAAGGATCTTGATCATTAGGAAAATCATTAACATTTTGGTTGTTATTTGTTGCCCCGTTAGTATCTTCAATACCATTTGATCCCGTAATAACCAAATCAAAAGCATCATCTAGACCATCATTATCAGCATCTGTTCCTGAAGGTGTAGTATCCGCAATATTATCTCCATCTATATCATATGCTTCAACCGTATCACTAACACCATCATTATCTGAATCAGTATCCCTAAAATCCGGACTACCTTGACCATCGGAATTTTCAGGTTCATTAATGGATTGTCCAGAACCGGCTGGCGGAACTTCATAATTATCAGCTAAACCATTTCCGTCTGAATCTGTACCAGGTGATTGGTAACCAGACGTGGATTGCCATTCAATATTATCTATAATACCATCATTATCACTATCCAAATCTAAATAATCCAGATGTACATCTCCATCTGTGTTTACCGGTGAATTGGTAAAACTTCCTCCTTGATCAACATCAAATGCATCATCAATACCATCATTATCCGTATCATCACCGGAAGCTTGAACCAAACCAGCATCGGGCTGTGATTCTACTAAATCTTTTATACCATCATTATCTGAATCTATATCCAAAAAGTTTGGACCGCCTTGATTATCGCTATTCAAAGGAGTGGCAGAAACACCTGCTCCATCCGTACCACCATCTTCAGCAACATCTGGAATACCATTAGAACCATGATTACTTTCACCAGGATCTATAGACCCGTTTCCATCAAGATCTAGACTACCATTGCCTGTTTCCACAACGTCAGGTATACCATCATTGTCACTATCCAGGTCTTCATTATTAGGAATACCATCACCATCAAAATCACCAGTACCTTCTACAGCATCAAGTATACCGTCATTATCATCATCTTCATCGTTACTGTTACATATTCCGTCTCCATCAGTATCAATACCGTCATTTGCCGGATCAAAATTAGCTCCTGCAGAAAAATCATTGCTTGCCGTTGCCCCACAATCATCACAACCGTCACCATCCAAATCTTGACAAACCGAAGGATCTAATGGATCGGTGTCCGAGCCATCAAGAACCCCATCATTATCATCGTCGGTATCACCAGAATCACACAAACCATCACCATCAGTATCTACACCATCATTTGCAGGGTCAAAATTAGCACCCGCAGAAAAATCATTACTTGCGGTAGCGGAACAATCATCACAACCATCGTTATCCAAATCTTGACAAATTGATGGGTTTAATGGTGCATCATCATTAACATCTAAAACACCATCATTATCATCATCGTCATCACCAGAATCACATAAGCCATCACCATCTGTATCCATACCATCATTGGCAGGGTCAAAATTATTACCTGCAGCAAAATCATTACTTGCAGTAGCTGAACAATCATCGCAACCATCGTTGTCCAAATCTTGACAGATCGATGGGTTTAATGGTGCAGTATCTGAACCATCTGCCACACCGTCATTATCATCGTCTAAATCCGAAGAATCACAAATACCATCGCCATCAGTATCTACACCATCATTAGCAGGGTCAAAATTATTACCTGCAGCAAAATCATTACTTGCGGTAGCTGAACAATCATCGCAACCATCGCTGTCCAAATCTTGACAAATAGAAGGATCAAGAGGTGCAGTATCTGAACCATCTTCTACACCGTCATTATCATCATCAGGGTCACTAGAGTCACAAATTCCGTCACCATCAGTATCTACACCATCATTGGCAGGGTCAAAGTTTGCTCCTGCAGTAAAATCATTGTTTGCCGTTGCAGAACAATCATCACAACCATCACCGTCCAAATCTTGACAACTGCTTGGATCTAACGGTGCATTATCATCACCATCTAGAACACCATCATTGTCATCATCAGTATCACCAGAATTACAAATTCCGTCACCATCGGTATCTATACCGTCATTTGATGGATCAAAATTATTGCCCACAGAAAAATCATTACTTGCCGTTGCCGAACAATCATCACAACCGTCACCGTCCAAATCTTGACAACTACTTGGATCTAAAGGTGCATTGTCATTTACATCAAGTACGCCATCATTATCATCATCGTCATCACCAGAATCACAAATTCCATCTCCATCAGTATCGGTACCGTCATTGGCGGGATCAAAATTAGGTCCTGCAGAAAAATTGTTGTTTGCCGTGGCAGAACAATCATCACAACCATCGTTATCCAAATCTTGACAACTACTAGGATCTAATGGTGCATTATCATTTACATCAAGAACACCATCATTATCATCATCGTCATCACCAGAATCACAAGTACCATCTCCATCGGTATCGGTACCGTCATTGGCAGGATCAAAATTAGCACCTGCAGTAAAATCAGTGCTTGCCGTAGCCGAACAATCATCGCAACCATCGTTATCCAAGTCTTGACAACTACTAGGATTTAAAGGTGCATTATCAGCTCCGTCCAAAACGCCATCGTTATCATCATCATCATCACCAGAGTCACAAATTCCGTCACCATCAGTATCTATACCATCATTGGATGGATCAAAATTATTACCTACGGAAAAATCGGTATTTGATGTAGCGGAACAATCATCACAACCATCTCCGTCTGCATCTTGACAAACACTTGGGTCTAAAGGTGCATTATCAGCTCCATCTAAAACACCGTCATTGTCATCATCTGTATCACCAGTATCACAAATTCCGTCACCATCGGTATCAAGTCCATCGTTTGCAGGGTCAAAATTAGCACCTGCAGAAAAGTCAGTACTTGACGTAGCGGAACAATCATCACAACCATCGCCGTCTGCATCTTGACAACTACTTGGGTCTAAGGGCGCATTATCATTTACATCTAAAACTCCGTCATTATCATCATCAGTATCACCAGTATCACAAATTCCGTCACCATCGGTATCAAGTCCATCGTTTGCAGGGTCAAAATTAGCACCGGTAGAAAAATCGGTATTAGCCGTTGCCGAACAATCATCACAACCATCACCATCCGCATCTTGACAACTACTAGGATCTAAAGGTGCATTATCATTTACATCTAAAACTCCGTCATTATCATCATCTGTATCACCGCTATCACACAATCCGTCACCATCGGTATCCGTTCCGTCATTGACCGGATCAAAATTATTACCCGCAGAAAAATCCGTACTTGCGGTAGCGGAACAATCATCGCAGCCATCGCTGTCCAAATCTTGACAACTACTTGGATCTAACGGTGCATTATCATCACCATCTAAAACTCCGTCATTATCATCATCTGGATCACCAGCATCACATAATCCATCACCATCCGTATCCGTACCGTCATTTGCAGGATCAAAGTTAGCACCTACAGAAAAATCATTATTAGCTGTAGCAGAACAATCATCACAACCATCGTTATCCAAATCTTGACAGCTACTTGGATCAAAAGGTGCATTATCATCACCATCTAGGACACCATCGTTATCATCATCGTCATCACTAGAATCTGGCGTACCATCACCATCGGTATCCGGATCATTGGTTACCGTAATATTAACCGTTGCGGTTTCACAAACATCTGGGTCCGGATCGGTATTACAGACCTCGTAAATTACTGTCACCGTTGATCCATTCTCTGTCAATAAAGGGGTATATGCCAATTCTCCCGTAAAAGGATCTAAAATTGCTGTTCCGCCTGCAGTACCACCAACTCTGGTTATTGCAGTTGTACCTTGATTATTAGCGTCATTATTTGGCAAATAATCATCATTACTTAAAATATTAATATTTGTAGCTACACCTAAAGTGGCATTGGCACTTTCATCTTGAGCTGTTGGTGCATACGGATTTGGATCTGTGGCATCTAAATGACCATCACCATCACTATCCGTATCCAAATGATTGGGTAAACCATCATTATCCACATCGTAAGCATCTGGAACTCCATTGCCATCAGCATCGGTATAATTAGTACTCGTACCATCGCCCGTTCCACCTACATCTTGTCTAACATCTTTGAAATTTAAAATACCATCACCATCTTCATCGCCAAAAGGATCAATACCGGTATATTCATCTACATCTAAAATGGTATCATTATCATCATCCGTATCATTGTTATCCGTTGTACCATCACCATCACTATCTCTTGGGTCTCTCCAATCTCTTTCTCCACCAGCTGGGTCATCATCTGGAAAAGTATTTGGAGTTTGGTTATTGTTCGTTGCTGCATCTGGGTCATCTATTCCACCAGCATTCTGATCAAAATTATCATCAATACCATCTAAATCTGTATCATTACCTGACAATGTTATCTCCGGAATATCATCTCCATTGGTATCATATGCCTCTACCGTATCTGGTATTCCGTCATTATCACTATCTGGATCTAAAAAATCTGGAACATTATCTGATGTTACAAAAGCAGCATCCGTATTAACAGGTAGTAAGCCTTGGTTACCTGTTCCCTCATAATTATCATCTAATCCATCGCCATCGGAATCGTTACCAGACGGTGCTACATAAGAACCCGTAGCCTGAGCTTCAATATTATCTGGAATACCATCATCGTCAGAATCCAAATCTAAATGATTTGGAAAGCTATCATTATCTTGGCTGGCCTCATAAACGTCCGGTACACCATCTGAATTTGCATCTGTATAGTTGGTAACACTACCATCGGCATTTGCATTATATGTAGGAACCCCATCCCCAGAATTATCTAAAACATCTTGGTAATTGGGTAGACCGTCACCATCAGCATCTCCATTGGGATCATTACCATTAGATTCAACAATATCCAAAATTCCGTCATTATCATCATCAATATCAACATTATCAAACACACCATCACCGTCAGAATCACCAACACAAACAGAGTATAAAAATGTATTGATCTGATATTCACTTTGATTAAGATCAAATTCTTTTACAAAACCTGGATTAGCATAGATATCGAATTCAATAAAATTTACATCATTGAACTCGAACATTAAATTACTTTCAGGACCGTTTGACTCAGATTCCGTACCTGCCGACAAAAGTGTTGGCGGCGTTGTGTCTATTGCAATATTTGTGGGAATATCAGTAGCCGTAAAACGTACGGAATTACTACAGTCTGTACCCACCGCTTCATTTTCTATAGGTACATTAGGATCAGCAGGTGCCGGTGTACCATCTATATCATTTATAATTATTCTAAAATCATTTACTGGTATCAAAGTCGTCTGATCCGCTTGTAAAAAACTAATTCTTATCCTTGAAGGTGCATTTGATCCACTATCACTAGGGTTAAAATAAAAGAAATTGTCAACAGTATTATTATATCCAACTCGACCATTATTAGGTGCACCTCCAATTTTTTGAACCCTTACAAAAGCCAATGCCGGTATAGTAGGTGAAGTAGCATTAAAATAGGCATCTTCAACGGTACCACTTGAAACACCCGTTATAGATACGCTTTCAAAATTCTGTCCATTGGCATCAATTGCAAAAAACAGCACAAATGCAACCAGACAAGATTGTATGTATGCAGGGCTTTTATATTTAGAATATGTATTTGTCTTCAGCAGATTAGCACATAGACTTAAAAGTTTAATAAACAAAATATTAAATCTGTTCATTTTCGTCTGGTGTGACTTCCTCTGTCTTGTGAAGTAAGCGTGCATTAATTTCATATTCCGCGAATTCTATACTTAAAAGATTAATGTTTTTAATTTTTACATGAACAAGTGTTCATTAAAAAATTAATAGTAAAACAAAAATACCAATGGTTCTGTAAGGGGATTATTTTTTGTTGTCAAATAGCCCTTTCTGTATGTGAATCTAAGATATAATGTATTTTCCTACAAAAGGATACGGATATTAATTATTGTTTTAGTGATCGTTTCGCATGTAATAGTTAAAAAACAAATAAATTCTTACATATTTAAATGTTAAAATGAAATAAAATTATATTTACACTGTTAATTAAAAGAATAACATCTGTTAATTACTATTATAATGTTTGTACTATGATGGCGAAGAGTGTGAAAAAGGATTTATTTTTCAAGGAAACATTGAAATTGATTCATGAAAAAGGATTTAGAGCCACCACCATGAGAGATATTGCGGAACGCATGAACTTTGAGGTAGCTAATATTTATAATTATATAGACTCTAAAGATGCCCTCTTAGAAAATTATGTGATTGGGATTACCAAAGAATTTCAAACCTATATGGATAATATTATAGATTCAACTTTTTCACCAAAGGATAAGCTGAGAATGGTAATTTCCAAACACATACAGTTCACATTTGAAAAACCATACCAGCTGGCACTTATGGCAAATGAATGGAGAAATTTAAAGGAGCCTGCACTTAGTGAATATGTAGCCAAAAGATCAGACTATATTTCTAAAATTGCCTCTATTTTGGAAGACGGTGTAGAGAAAGGAGAATTTAGACCTATGAACATTGAAATTGCCACAAATAGTATAGTATCATCATTGAGATGGTCTTATAACAAGTATGTAGACAATAGCAATACAAGTATTAACCCTATTGAACTTGAAAAGCAATTTATGGATTTCATTTTTAATGGTGTAAAAGCCTCATAAACCTTCACAGATCTTTTAAAATTTTTAAATATCCAGTTTACCCTAATTTGAATGTAAATAGCATAGTTTAACCTATTGCACATTTCATTTCTGCCAAATATTGTTGACCTTTATAAAGCAAATTGAACAACAATAGTTATGACATCGGCAGAGGCAAAATTAAAGGAACGCGTAAAAGAACTAACCTGTTTATATGAGGTAACTTCTATTATCGTAAATGCAGATTATGATCAAATTGATGCATCTTTAGAAGCCATTGTTTATTGCTTAAAACGGGCATGGCAATTTGAGCAAGTAACCGAAGTTTTTCTAAAAGTTGGTGAATACACTGTACAAACAGATGACTTTAAGCCAAATATGGTCTGTTTATCTTCAAAAATAAAAGTCTTTAATAAGTTAGAAGGCGAGGTAATGGTTGGCTATCCTTCAGAAAAATATAGCATTGATGACTTTTTAATAGAGGAACAAACGTTGTTGAACAACGTTGCCTTAGATGTTGGCAATCTTATAGAACGTAAACAAATTCGTGACAGTGAAGCTCTTACAAGACGAAAAATGGAGCGAACCGATCGTTTGCACATATTAGGTGAGATTACAGCTGGCATAGCTCACGAATTAAATACCCCATTGGCCAATATACTTGGCTTTGCCGAACTTCTTACCGATAAAATGACGGATAAGCAGTCTGTAAGAGATCTTGAAAAAATCATGGACAGTGCCATTTTTAGTAGAGAAATCGTTAAAAAACTTATGTTCTTTGCTTGCGAAATGCCGCAGGAAATGAAAAGGGTTCAATTAATTCCTATTGTAACAAGCGTTATAAAATTACTAGCACCATCATTACGTGATAAAAAAATTAAACTAGTAACAACTTATGAAAATGAAGATCTGGTTTTACAGGCAGATACAGTACAATTGACCCAAGTATTGTTCAACCTAATTATGAACGCCATTTATTATTCCCCAGAAAATGGTATTATTTCAGTAAAGGTCCTAGATACAGAAAATCATATTCTTTTAAAAATTGCCGATCAAGGAGAAGGTATACCAAAAGAATTGGAAGATAAGGTTTTTGAACCCTTTTTCACTACCAAACCTATTGGTGAAGGTACTGGTTTAGGCCTTAGTGTAGTTCATGGTATAATTACGAGCCATAAAGGTACCATAGAGCATGAACAGAATACGCCTAAAGGAACTATTTTTACGGTCAACTTTCCTAAATTGTAATTATGGATTTGCGCAAAGAGAACATACTCATAGTAGATGATGATATAGATATTCTAGAGCTTTTGCAAAGGCATTTACAAGCTATGGGATACCATACTTATAAGGCGGTGTCAGTTAAAGAGGCCCTGTTTATTTTGAAGGATACTTTTATAGATCTTATTATTACTGATATTCAAATGCCAGAAATTGATGGATTACAATTACTGAAGTTTGCAAATGAACATTACCCAGAGATTCCAAAATTGGTGGTAACCGGCTACCCTTCTGTAGAAGACTCCTTAGAAGTCATAAAATCTGGTGCTACAGACTATTTGACCAAACCTTTTACCAAATCCGAACTTAAAGACGCTATAGAGAAAGCATTTGAACAAAATGCCCATAGAAAAAACAGCAAAGTTGCCACGGCCTCCCCTAACCTATATTCAGATATGGTAGGAGAATCAGTCGCTTTTAAAAAAGTGACGAATATTATAGAAAGGGTCAAAGACAACAAAGCTACCATTATAATTACCGGTGAAAGCGGAACCGGAAAAGAACTGGTTGCAAGGGCCATACATTATTCTGGTAAATTCTCAAGAGAACCTTTCATTGCAGTAAACTGTGGGGCTATTCCAGAAAACTTACAAGAAGCGGAACTGTTTGGATACATAAAAGGTGCCTTCACCGGTGCAAATGAAAATAGAAACGGATTTTTTCAAGCGGCCAAGGGCGGCACACTCTTTTTAGACGAAATAGGCACTGCTTCACTGGCAGTACAGACCAAGTTATTACGTGCCTTACAGGAAAAGGAAATTACACGGGTAGGATCTCAAAAAGTTGAAAAAGTAGATATAAGGATTATTGCCGCTACGAATGCCAATTTAAAAGATGAAATAAAAAACGGCTCATTTAGAGAAGACCTTTACTATAGGTTAACCGTTGTAGAAATCAACGTGCCACCACTTAGGGAAAGAAAATCCGATATTTCTATTTTAGCCGATAAGTTTATACGAAAATATGGCATAGAATTTAAGGACCGCCTTCTGCGTATTGCCCCTGAAGCGCTTCAAATTCTTGAAAGATATAATTGGCCCGGTAATATAAGGGAGCTTGAAAATATTATTCAACGCGCCGTAATAATGTCCGATGGTATTATTAAAGTAAAAGATTTGCCAGAAGCCTTAAAATATCAAATTGATTTTCCTGATAATGGGTTACGGCCACTTTATGAAATGGAAAAAGAATACATACAACGCGTATTGGTTCATACGAAAGGAAACAAAACCAAAGCCGCCCAAATTCTTCAAATCGATCGTAAAACTTTACGCGAAAAACTAAAATAAAACATCTCAAGGTATGCCCATGAGGCATTCATAAGGAAACAAACTTTTAAATCGAGACAAGCCTCAGAATATTATACCCTTTGGCGGTGCCAATAAATCGGGGAAATTCTACCCAATCGGGTAAATACTCCCCACTTCAGGTTTCATCAAAAATTATTTTTAAAATTATAGACTATTGATTGTTAGTAATTTACATTACATGTTTTCAAAAAATCACTTTTAGGGCATACCCTTTGCATTTTCTATTGCGAACAATAAAGCTACTACCACTAGTTTGGTAATACGTAGTACAATTAAAAATGCAGTAGATGAAATACGGTAGTCTAGTTTTGGAAGAGAGCGAATTCATCGCTATTAAAAATCATCTAGAGAATAATCTTTCTATTGAAGATTATGCGCATAAAAACGCGTTAGAACTTCTAGCTCAAAATATGGGTATTGCCATGGTTTTGAATACTGCAGATATCCCTTTTGACATAGTAACTATTAATTCAACCATAAAAGTTACTGGAGCATCGGGCGTACATCAAACTTTTACCATAGTACCACCTGAGCAAAGCAATGCTAAACACCACAAAGTTTCAGTAATCAGCAGTTTAGGTGCATCGGTAATAGGTCGCGCCGTCGGTGATAGAATTTCATTTGGGCTACCAGGTGAAATGATGTCCCTGGTCATAGAAAAAGTTATCCAACCAAACCAAGCCAACAAAATCACTCCTAAAGTTTCAACCATTTAAAAACAAATATTAATTAATTCTAAAATTATTCAGTTATGATAAAATATGCAATTGCCCTGTTATTTTCAGTAAGTATGTTAACCGCTCAAGACAACACTTCTACACAACCAGAGGTTCGTGTTGGTGATGTTTTTGAAATAGGAAAACCCGAATCGCACAAGTATAAACACATAGATTTTCCAAGAGAAAATTTTATAATCAAACGTGGTGGTATTGCCAATTATAGGCAGGCCCATGGCGAGAAAGTTGTAGTTACCTCAGTTAAGGAAAAAAAGGACGGTACTACACAAATTAAAATTAAGAGAAATGATGGTGGTCGTTTTTTTGGTAGTCATACAGTAGTAACTGCAGACTACAAAGACGCTATCAACTCAGGCGAATTACAAGTCCTTTAATTTTTTTTAGTTGGTTGATGTAATCCACTTGGCTTCTATAAATAGGTTGGCTGATTTATTAAGAAAACACCAAGTGGATTCCTATTAACGCAAAATGTACAATCATAATTTAATCTCTATAACACTTATGTTCTCAAAATTAAAAACACAGCAAAGAATGCATGCCATCTTTATTTTAGGCATCACTTTTTTGTTGGTTTTGGGTTCAAATAGATTGTACCAAAGACATTTTACTACGTTGCAAACAACGGTAAATACCGTGTATGAAGATAGGGTTAAGGTTCAAGATTTTATTTATCAGTTAAATAACATTTTCCATGAAAAAGAACTAAGACTTACAGCTCATGATTTTATTTTAAACCAAGAAGAAAATAAAAAAGTAGAAAATCTATTGAATGAAGTGGCACTTACAGAACTGACCGCTACCGAATATAATACCTTAAATACCCTGACCGACAAATTTAAAAAGCTAAGAATATTGGAAGATAAAGAGCTACAATCCAATAACGATATTCAAAGCAGCATAAGGTCAACCTCATTAAAAACTCTTTCCGAAATAGATGATAATTTAAATATACTAGCAAAAATACAATTAGAAGAAAGCAAACAACTCACTCAACTTTCCAATAAAACTTTAGACAACAATATTCTAATGTCCAAACTGGCATTTGCCCTATTAGTACTTATTGGCATTACCCTTTTGGCGTTAATTTTTTATCCTTTTAAACCTCAGACGGTTTTAGAATAACAAACAACAGTAAGAACACTTTAATACATCATAATATGAGCTCGATGAAAAATTATATGCGCAGCATATGCTCCACTTGTACGCACCATTCTTATTGTTCGATCACAAAAGATAAATATAACATTCATTCGTGCAGTGAATATGTTCATTTTATGGATTTCACCAACAAACCCATTACCGTGATATCCAATGAAATGTCTAGCAGTGAATTAAATAATGAATTAGTATTAAACTACATATAATGATAGCAAAAGTAGCTCCAAAAAAAGCACCTAAACAAGGTATGCTAGAAAATGTAATGCGACAGTTTGATAATGCCGCAGACATTATTGACCTTAATAAGAACATTAGAAAAATTCTTGAGGTTACCAACAATGAATTTGTTGTTCATTTTCCTGTACGAATGGACAATGGTGAAGTTGAGATCTTTACCGGTTACCGAGTGCAACATAACAACTCTCTTGGCCCATACAAAGGTGGGCTACGTTACCACCCAACTGTAGATATAGATGCTGCCAAGGCTTTAGCAATGTGGATGACCTGGAAAACTTCTCTAGCAGGTTTGCCCTATGGTGGAGCCAAAGGAGGAATACAGTTAGACCCCACGAAATACACAGATTCCGAATTGGAACGGATTACCAGAAGATTCACCTATGCCTTGGGCGACAATATTGGACCTGAGTTAGATATTCCTGCTCCAGACGTGAATACCAATTCGCAAACCATGGCATGGATACTTGATACCTACATGTCTACCAAATCACCGGCGGAACGCTCCACCAATATGCATGTAGTTACCGGTAAGCCAATTGGTGCAGGCGGTTCTAAAGGAAGGGATAGAGCTACGGGCTACGGTGTTTTTCTAACTATAAAATTCTGGGCAAAAAATAACAATATTGACCTAAAGGACAAAAAATTCATTGTTCAAGGTTTTGGTAACGTAGGGTACTGGGCTGCGTATTTCTTAGAAAAAGAAGGCGCTATCTTAACTGCCGTACAAGATGCATATGGCTGTATTACCAATGAAGAAGGTATAAATGTAGACCAATTGCTGGCCTATAGCCAAGGTAACAAGGGAAGTATTTTAGGTTTCTCTAAAGCAAGAACCATTGATAGCGCAGACTTTTTCTCGTTAGATTGTGATATATGTATTCCTGCCGCATTGGGCAACCAGATAACGGCAAAGAACGCCAACAAGATTAAAGCGTATTTAATTGCTGAAGGTGCAAATGGACCGACCGATGTAGACGCCGAAAATATACTACTAAAAAAAGGGATTGAAATTATACCCGATATACTTTGCAATTCTGGTGGTGTAATAGGTAGTTATTTTGAGTGGCTACAGAACCGTAATGGCGAAATATGGTCGTTAGATGAGGTTATGGAGAAATTAGAAAAGAAAATGTCAGCCTCTTTCACCACGGTTGTCGAGACCTCTAAAAAGCGAAATGTGGATATGCGTACCGCCGCATTCATCATTGCTATTGAAAGATTGGAAGAAGCTTATGTACAACGAGGTATTTTTCCTTGATATACATAGTTGATCAACAAACAATAAAAAATTTTAATACGTAATACTGCCACAACGAGCGTGGTCGAAATTATTTGAAATAAGCTAGCCAATGTTCTCGGCTGCGCTTAGAATGGCAATGGACAAGCTATTAAAATTAAATGTACAACCATAAAACACAGCATATGAAGTACGGAAATCTGGTTATAGAAAAAAAAGAATTTGTAGTACTTAAAAGATTAATGAACCTATCTGGGTATTACAAAGATGACACCTTACGTAAATCTGTTAAAAAGCTGGCATCAGAACTAGAAACTGCTATTATTTTAGACGCTAACGATATGCACGAAGATGTAATACGGTTAAATACCCTGGTCACCATAGTTTCTGATAGCGGTTGGCACAAAAAGTTTAAACTGGTAATGCCTACGGACAGCGATATTAAGAACAATAAAATCTCAATTCTTACACCAATGGGTGCAGCAGTTATGGGATATAGTGAAGGTGATACCGTTCAATGGGAATTTCCGGTCGGGGAACAAAAACTTACTATTGAAAAAGTGGAGCAAGAAAACGAACATATTAACCTGAATATGGCATTATAACTACAACAAACCATTTTATGTTGATAAACAAAATTTAAACATTATGATTGCCTAAGACAAGTATACTAATCATGTATTGAATTAAATAAAAGAATATTAACAATAACTAAAACGTACAGTATGGAAAGCAGTATATTAATACCCACAGATTTCTCAAAAAATTCATGGAATGCCATGCTTTACGCTATAAAGCTGTTTGAAGATAGAAAGTGTAGCTTTTACATATTGCATGCCTATGCCAAAGAAACATATGGTCTTGATAGTTTAAGCCTTCTTGATCCAGATGAAGCGTTCAATAAAACATCAGAAAACAATTCTAAAAAAGGTTTAAGAGAAACCATTGCCAGATTACATAGCTTAAACAAAAATACTAAGCATAGTTTCTATGCCGTATCTGAGTCTATGTCACTTTTAAGTGCAGTCAAAAACCTGAACAAGAAGATACAATTTGATTTACTTGTATTGGGAGCTAAAGGCTCGGCAAATAAAAACGAAGCAGCATATGGTCAACATACCTTGGAAATTTTAAAGAACGTAAAGGAAAATCCAATATTAATTGTTCCCGGCAATGTAGATTTCAATCAACCCAAAGAAATTGTATTGACCACTAATTTTAATACGAACATTAAAAAATCTGAAATTGAATATTTGGTTACTATTGCCAAACTAAGCAACGCAAGCATACAAGTACTTAGTTTAGAACAGCCGAGCAACCTAAGTTTTGGTCAAAAAAGGAACAAAGTAAAATTACGTAATCAGCTAAAAGACGTAGCCCATAGCTTTAACACCTTGCGCAATGTCAAAATGGCCATTGCATTAAATTGTTTTGTAGCTATAAGGCATTCAAATATGATCAGTTATGTAGACAAAAAACCGTCATTTTGGGAAAGATTTGGTTTTGGGAGACTATCATTGAACAACCTGGGCTATTATGCAGAGGTACCCGTACTGGCCATACATAGTAAATAATAAAATTACCTTAACAGTTTAACTTGTTGCTTTCACAAATAGTACCTTTGTAAGGTTGAAAGAACATGATAAATGAACGACGATTTTCATAAAATACTCTTTAATTATCTTACAGAAGCTGGACTTAGTACTACTGCCGCATCATATCTTAATTTAGCCATATTATTAATTGTTGCATTAGTGTTGGCTTGGTTCTTGGATCTTTTGATCTGGAAAGTTCTACGTTCAGTTTCACTAAGGCTAGCAAGAAAATCAAAAACCAATTTCGATAATTTTTTGGTAGCCAACAGGGTGCCCAGATATTTGGCTCATATTGTTCCGTTAAGCATATTAATAGAATTTGTACCCTTTGCCTTTATTGGCTTTGACTATGCCGCAGAAATTGTTTTAAAGTTTTTACATGTACTTTTTGTAGTGCTTGCATTATATGTAGTCAAAAGTGTTTTTACCAGTATTAATGATTATTTAAAGACCAAGCCAAGGTTTAGAGATAAACCTATGGGCAGTTACATACAGGTGTTTATGATCTTTGCCTGGATCGTAGGTATCTTCACTATTTTCGCCATTATCACCGAAATTCAAGTTTGGAAGTTCTTTACCGCACTGGGTGCCGGCTCTGCCGTTATTCTACTTATTTTCAAAGATTCTATACTTGGGTTGGTGGCTAGTATACAAGTAAGTATCAATGATATGGTGCGTATTGGCGACTGGATCAGTTTTGATAAGTTTGGTGCAGATGGCGATGTTATAGAAATATCATTGGCGACGGTAAAGGTTCAGAATTTTGATAAGACAATTACGACCATTCCTACCTATGCCTTAATATCAGATTCTTTCAAGAACTGGCGTGGTATGCAAGATTCTGGCGGAAGACGAATTAAGCGCGCATTGATCTTAAGTCAAAAAAGTATACGTTTTCTTTCTGAAACAGATTTGGAGGAATTTGAAAAAATACAATTAATTGCGCCATACCTTAAAACCAGAAACGAGCAGATCAATTCTTACAACACCTCTAACAACATCAATAAAGACCTTGCCATTAACGGTAGAAATTTGACCAATATAGGAGTGTTCAGGAAATATGTGAACGATTATTTAGAAACCCACTCTGCCATAAATAAGGGAATGACCTTAATGGTTCGTCAATTACCACCTACGCCACAAGGCATACCCTTAGAAATATATGCATTTAGCTCAGATAAACGTTGGGAAAACTATGAGTATGTTATGGCAGATATCTTTGACCATTTACTGGCCGCACTACCCTATTTTCATTTACAGGTTTATGAAATTCCCGTTTCTATTTCTGCCGTTGAAAATTAATTTTCGCTGATCCATAGCTTCGTACTTTTATCTCACCTATACTATTGATTTTCAAAGATTATAGTATCTTTCTTACCAGATTAATTATTGAAATCTCGGTGTTATAGAGTAGATTAAAAGCAATAGAGGATAAACTTAGGATGGCTGTAACTAATCAATCGTTCTTTCTTTTTCCTAAAACTTCTCAAAACAAATAATAGCTAGCAATGAATCCTAATATATTTGAACCACAACAGAATTTAAAGGAATGGGTTCAATGTTACTGGACATTGGAAAGTGCTATTGAAGACACTCCTGTAAAAAATACTATAATACCCGATGGTACAATGAAACTAATTTTTCATTACGGAGATACCTATAGACATCACCCAAATTCAAAAGAAAGTTTCATATTACCTAAGTGTTTTTTAATTGGGCAATTAACACAACCGTATATTGTAGAACCACTAGGTGTTACCGGTACTTTTGTAGTTAGATTTCAGCCAAACGGATTTTTCCCTTTTGCAGACATCAATATTAAAGAAATACAAAATACTGCAGTGCCGTTAAATGTATTGTTTGACAAGGAAGGCGAAATACTTGGAAACCAAATTCTAGAAGCCCACTCTACTGCAGAACGAATAGCGCTAATAGAAACCTTTTTACTTGCCCGATTAATAGATAAAAAAAATATTGACCATATTGTAAAATCTACTATTGAGACCATTTTAGAGGCCAATGGACAATTTTCTGTGAATGAACTTTCAAAACAAAATAACATTCATAGAAGACAGCTGGTCAGAAAATTTTCATCCACTATTGGGTTGAGTCCCAAGCAACTTTCCAAAACTATTAGAATTCAGAATACTTTAAAAAAATTATTAACTGAAGAAGTTACGAGTCTTACCGATTTGGCTTATGAAAACGAATATTTTGACCAAGCACATTTCATTAAAGATTTTAAAGAATTTACAGGGCTTACTCCTAAAGAGTTTTATGTGGATGATTTAAAAATGTCCATGATTTTTGACAACAAAAAGTAAGCTTGTCCCATTTTTACAATTTTATATTTTAAAGTAAAGGCACTTTTGTTGTGCAATAAAGCAACAAAATATAAAAGAAAATAAAATGACAAACGTAAATCCTGTAAACTGGTTTGATATCCATGTTTCAAACTTACAAAGTGCCAAAGAGTTCTATGAAACAGTTTTTAATATTAAACTTATTGATTTTCCTATTGAATTTGGCAAGCAATCTGGTTTTCCATTTGACCCAAAAGGTTTAAATATTACTGGGGCATTGGTAGAAAAAGAAGATTTTATAGCAAACAGTAACAATACTGTGGTCTATTTTGAATCCAAAGACTGTACTACTGAAGAGAATTTAGTAGGACAAGCAGGCGGAAAAATTATAAGACCAAAGATGTCTATTGGCGAATTTGGTTTTGTAGCCATTTTAATGGATAGAGATGGTAATACTATAGGGTTGCACTCCATGAAATAATTCAAAGGGCATAAAGACAAACTTTTGAAAATTAGAATAGCAGTTTCTACAATCTGCTATTCTATTAAACTTTCCTTTTTTCAAATGAATGTAAATCTCCTAAAAAACCTATTCTAAGGTCGTTTAGATAGAGCATGTATACCCATAATGATCAAACAGAAAAGAAATTTGCATAAAACACACTCATAAAAAACTAGACAGGTATCTAAAACCCAATGTTTACACTTACTTCATAAGGTGAAAATTCATATTATTACTATTTAACAATAACAGAAAAGAGATAGTTTTTCTCGTATTATCTAAACCTGTTTTTTGCTTTGAACAATCTCATTTTTTTTTATAAGATGTGCAGCTAATTGTCAAAATTTTGCTTTTCGCTAATCAATTATACTAAAAAAGATAAATGCGATTTAAAATATCAAAACAACTTAAGATCAACTCAACCATTTAACGCAAAATGAAAAGAAGAAAGTTTTTTGAAAAATCTGTAAAAGCAACTCTAGGCGCAAGTGTTATACCATTAACCGGATATTCAAACGACCCAGAAAAAGCAAATAGTACAGACCTAACATCAGAAAAGCCTTTTGGCAATACGGACCCCAATCAATGGCACCAAATGGGTACCGGCAAAAAGCCAAGACCGGACAGACGAAAAACAGAAACCTATGACGTTGCCGTTATTGGTGGCGGAGCTGCAGGCATGTGTGCCGCCATAGCTGCTGCAAGAAATGGTTCTAAAGTAGTTTTAATTCAAGACCGCCCTGTATTAGGCGGTAACTCTTCAAGCGAAATCCGTGTTCACCTCAACGGGGTAAATCATTTAAGAAACGGTTTGCCAGAACGAGAAACCGGTATCATTGAAGAAATACTATTACACAATCGCTTTCATAACCCACAAGACTCCTACCCTGTTTGGGACCATATTTTGTATGACTTTATCACCAAGGAAGAAAACCTTGATCTAAAACTGAATACCACGGCAATTAGAGCCATAATGTCAGACGACGGTAAAATTGAAGCCGCTTATTGTTGGCAATTGACCACTGAAACTGAATTTACCATAGAGGCATCTATCTTTATAGATTGCTCAGGTGATGGCTTATTGGGTGCTACCGCTGGCGCACTATACAGAACCGGTAGGGAAGCCTCTTCTGAATTTAATGAGAAATATGCGCCCAAAGAGGCAGATGGTTGGCAAATGGGCTCTACCGTGCTTTTAGGTTCAAAAGACATGGGTAGACCTATGCCTTTTGAACCGCCACATTTCACCCTTAAATATGACGCGGAAAAATCTCACAAAGGAAGACAGTTAAAACCTTTTGAATTAGGTTTTTGGTGGGTAGAGTTAGGTAGTGATGAAGATATTATTGGTGAATTCGAAGATAATAAACATAAACTTTTAGGATATGCCTACGGCGTTTGGGACTATATGAAAAACTCAGGTAAATTTCCCGAAACAGAAAACTATGCTTTAGATTGGGTTTCTTCATTACCCGGCAAAAGAGAAAGCCGCAGATTTATTGGCGATTATATTCTTAGCGAACCAGATTTATTAAAGAACAAACAATTTGAAGATGCAGTGGCATTTGGCGGTTGGTCCTTAGATGAACACAACCCTGGCGGAATTGAGAACCTTAACGAACCGCCCAGTTATTTTCACGCAGATTTTGAAGAGCCGTACCAAATACCATTTCGTTCCCTGTATTCTAAAAATGTACCTAATCTTTTATTTGCAGGTAGAAATATAAGTCAGACACATATAGCCTTATCATCTTCCCGTATAATGGCTACATGTGCGCTTGAAGGGCAAGCAATAGGTACGGCGGCTGCCTTGTGTGTAAAAAAGAAAGTTTTACCACGTAAATTGGGAAAAACATATATTGAAGAATTGCAAGAACAATTAATTAGGGACGATGCATTTATTCCAAACAAACCTGCAAATGACAGCACAGATCTGGTTAAACGAGCAGCATTGATATTTGGCTCTAGTACATCTTCTGGCGATGCAAAATTATTGAACGATGGTTGGTCAAAAGATTACAATGACAATCCACATCATTGGCAATCTGACGGACTACCGGCGCATGTTCAAATTGAATGGGATGACCGTATAAATATCTCTCAGCTTGAATTAAAATGTGATACCAATGTAAAACGAAACTTGATGCTACGCAGAGATAGTTTAGAAAATGATGTGTATACCACAAAAGTTCCTAAGGAACTATTACAATCCTTGGATATAGAAGCTCGCATGGATGGCAATTGGGTTAAAATAGGCAGTATAGATAAAAACAAAACCCGCTTGATCAAATTTAATTTTGAAACCATAGAAACCACTGCGGTACGTATTAATTTAAAAAGTACCTATGGCGCAGATCATGCCAAATTATTTGAAGTAAGATGTTATAGTTAACTTGGATATAACATATGAAGCACATCATCTATTTCGCCTTATCTTTTTGCCTTTTTCCATGGGTCAGCTTTATTTCTACAGATGAAATAAAGCATACATTACATGTTATACATAAAGGCATCAGTTTAACCGAACCGGTAGCCTGCACATTGGTGAAAATAACTAATGAAAAGGCATTACCTCATGAGTTTTACATGGATGTAGAATCTGTAGTATGTGGCGATAATCAATGTAAGATAGATGTGGTTCGCATTTATTGGGATGAATTAGGACACTTTAACAAGCTTGTGTTACCTAATGACGTTGCATTGGAAAAATCAGAAGGAAAAAGCTTCACCAATGCCGATTATAAAAAACTACATGAAATATTAAAGAATGAGAACTCTGCCCTAAAAAATGTATATAAAGATGAAATTGTAGGTACGGTGGGCAGTGAGGGCGTAGATGCAATGTCTGGTGAGACTATTTTACTAGAAAAATCGACTTATGTAAAAGGAGCGGTCTGGACCTGCTATTCCCTATGGCATTGGGCACACGGAGATGTAAAGCAGCACATTAGGGATATTACCGGAAATTCATATTCAAAAAGCGAATTGCAGTCTTTCTTACAAAAAGACAATTATCAACTATTTGCACTAGAACAATTAATCAGAAAGAAAGATTTTTCAAAGAAAACGGTCAACGCCATAATAAATGCCATTAAAACAAACCCTGAGCTATTGAGAACCAGTATGCGGTATTGGAATAGTGCTCCCGGCGATATTTATCAATACGGTGCCCAACAATTATTACCTGCTGTTAACTCTGCTAATCGTGTCTTATACCTAACCGATATTTTGCAAACTGAACAAAAATTAAACACTGCTTTTATAAATGTAACAAACCCTTTGATTGCCAAATTCAGCTATCAAGAAATTGATATATTCTTGAACATACTAAAAGAAAAAAAACTAACTACACCCAATACCATTTCTCAATTAACAGCACTTTTGAGAGCAGATGATTTTTTAATTTCCCGTAGGGTGTATTACTTTTTAAAGACACAAGAATTGTCCGCAGATGATAAATTAAAAATTGAAGACTATTATCAACAATGGAAGCATAAACTTTAAAAAAGTAATTTTAAAGGTCTGTTTAGAACAAACTAAGACACTAAATAATAACAAGTTACATTTAACTTAATATTTTCATTTAATAATTAACGTCGTTTTATATTTATAGCAAACCAGACCATTGCCTAAATATATATTCATTTTAATTGCTATTTCCCTAATTTCTTTCTCCGGATATGGACAGGATAATACTGTAATTTTAAAAGGAACGGTGTCCAATGCCAAAAACGATGTATCTAATGTACTTATCGTTAATTTAAACACCCAACAATCAACCATTACCGACTCTTTTGGCCTTTTCAGCATTGAAGTTAGATTAAAAGATTCACTGCGTATTTCTGCCGTACAATATCTTCCCAAAGAAATTATCATCAATGAATCTTACCTAAATAGCAGTTTTGTAACTATTCACCTAATTGAAAATATAATAGACCTTAAAGAAGTTACGGTTACACCCTATAATTTAACGGGCGAATTGGATCGTGATATAGATAGACTTGACATAAAGCCTACAACTACATCATACACTTTAGGATTACAAAATGCAGATTTCACCAAAATGACCCAAAGTGAAAGGTTATTGCAAGAGGCCGATAGAGGAAAATATGTAAAACTAGCAACAACGGACGAATACGGCAAAGTCTTTGAAATTCTTGGATATGCAGCATTAACCGTTGTCATAAACACCCATAAGATTGCGAACAGGGTTTCTGGCAGAACAAAGTCATTGGAAAAAATGGTGGAACGTGATGAAAAAAAGCAACTGGAAAAGGAAATCATTGATAAATTCTCAAAACAGACCATGAGTGAAAATTTTAAGATTCCCGTAAGCTATATTGACGGCTTTCTTACCTATTGCCTTTCCCAAGATGATTTTATAGCGCTAAAAAACGCAGGTAACACCATTGAAATATGGGAATACTTAAAGACTAAAAGCATTGATTATAAAACTACAGAAGAATTCGAAAATTAAATTCTGCGTTAAAAAACAATGAATTTTCTGCTAGAAAAATGCTATAGTAATCTTAAGTATCATTCTATTATTCTAAAAATACCGATAACTTTAAACAAGTTAAAATAACCAACACATTAAAAATGAATATCAATCCTTTTAAAACTATCTTACCTTTTCTAGTTTTATTTTTAGTTTATAGTTGTGGAGAAAATAAACCAAAAAACAAAACCGATGAAAGCACAACCGTTTTAACGGCGAAAGCATATACGGGCACAGCAAGCATTACCCAAGGTATTGCCACTAACCTGCTAGAAGATATTTACGAATGTGATCGTGGTAGAAAAACAGATGTTGGTGAAATTACTTCTATAGATGGAAAAAAATGGACCGTGCCAGCAGAAACCAACTACACTAATGAAAATTTTCCGTTTGCCGTAGATCTATACAACGCGTGCGAAGGAAAAAATTATAATACTGTTCAAGAAGCTATGACTTATTACAATGATTTGGATATTGTTGAAATAGATAATGATGGGGAGGTTTTTACCGCATATATCTTTGCAGACAATTATTTTGAAATGTATGTCAATGGTAAACCCGTAGGCAAGGATAAAGTTCCGTTCACGCAATTCAATTCAAGCGTTATTAAATTTAAAGTACTTAGACCATTTACCATTGCCATGAAATTGGTAGATTGGGAAGAGCACCTTGGTATTGGTTGTGAAGAAAATAGGGGAAAATCCTTTCATGCAGGTGATGGCGGTATGGTGGCTGTCATTAAAAATAAAAAAGAAGAAACAATTGCCATTACGAACAAAGACTGGAAAGCACAAACATTTTATACGGCTCCTATCATAGATTTAAATTGTACTTCTGAAGATGGCGGATATAGATATTCTAAAAACTGTGATACCAATGGCGGAAATGACGGCAGCAAATTTTACGCCTTACATTGGCAAATACCAGAAGGATGGATGCATACCAATTTCGATGACTCTGATTGGCAAGATGCATCAACATACACAAATGAGACCATTGGTGTGGACAATAAACCTTCGTATACTAATTTCACCACGCTATTTGACGACCCTAATAAGGATGCCCAATTTATTTGGACTACCAATGTCATTTTAGATAATGAAGTTCTTGTTAGACATACCGTAGAATAAACATTTTATTACTTAAAATAACCAATATCTTGCAGTTCAATATCTCATTGAGCAAAAACTATACTATGCGAAAAGAACTTAATATCCATGAATGGTCTAGAAAAGAACACTTTAATTTTTTTTCAAAATTCAGTGAACCGTTCTATGGCATTACCGCTAAAATAGATTGTTCAACTGCCTACAAAAATTCAAAAGAAAACGGATACTCCTTTTTCATGTACTATTTGCATAAATCATTAAAAGCCGCAAATAATATTACAGCATTTAAATACCGTATTGAGGGTTATAAGGTTTATGAATACGATGTAATAAATGCATCGCCCACTATTAACAGATCAAATGGAACTTTTGGATTTTCCTACCTTGATTATCATGAAGATTTTAATACTTTTTGCGAGCTGGCAGCACCTAGAATTGAAGAAGTAAAAAACTCCAAAAGTTTAATGCCAGCTTTATCAGGTGAAAATGTAATTCATTTTTCATCATTACCTTGGATAGATTTCACATCACTTTCCCATGCTAGGCATTTTGATTTTCCGGACAGCTGCCCAAAAATTAGTTTTGGTAAAATGACTACTGTAGATGGCATTCAAAAAATGCCCGTATCGGTTCATGTTCATCATGGTTTGGCAGATGGTCTACATGTTGGGCAATTCTTTGAAAAACTACAGGAATTTATGGACTTTGATGATTAATATAAAAACCTATTTCCTAAATACACTGTTTATAAACTAGAGGTCAATTTCATCATATTGACACTTAAAGAATACAACCATCGTAACTGTTCCCAAATCAGTTGTTCTTCTTGATGGTTTCTTTTGTATTTATGTGAATCGTCTGCACTTAAATTCACCTCTTCAGATTGAAATTTGGGCAGTTGTTTCTCAAACGATATTACCTCATCTAAATTTATAACTTGTTTATCCGCAGCATCAATAGATAACATTTTCAATACCGATTCTAAGTTCTCATCGATCTTAGTAATAATATTGTTTAAACGTTCAGAAGCCTCTGTAGTTGTATGGTGCTGTATATAAATACTCCATGATGCCAAAGAGGATAAGAAATTATGGTTTAGCTCTACCAATTGATAAATTTCATTTAAGTTCTTCTGCTTGGAATGCGGTTCTTGCGTCATTCTTTGAAAAGCAGAACTAAGATTGGAAGTCTCTAAAAATGCATTTTTTCGTGCCAATCTATAACTTGTAGGTACATTGCCTTTATGAATATAAAAATTTGCAATCTCAGACAGATATGTTCTATTCGCCTCCACACTTTTGACAACATCTTTACGTATCTCTTGAAAACTCCAACTAGGCCATAAAAACAAAAAACCTAGGTACGAGAGCACAGCCCCCAAAAGGGTATCTAAAATACGGTATTGTATTACGGTCATTACATCTGGTTGAAGAATACCGTAAATAAAAACAATGCTGAGCGTTACGTATATTGCCGATGCCTTATAATTCTTTTGAAGCATAGATAACGCTATTACAAAAGAGATGAGCGCCAAAATCGCATATGCATAAACATCTTGTACCAAAAAAACAATGACAGTGGCTATGAGTCCGCCAATGATAGTTCCTACAGTTCTATCTTTGGAGCGTGCTTTGGTTAAACCGTAATTAGGTCTCATTATTAAAATAATGGTCAATAAAATCCAATACGCATTTTGAAAAGAAAATAGGTTACCCAAAACAAAACCGATCATTAAGGTAATTGCCATACGCAACGAATGCCTAAAAATGGTAGATCTAAAACTTAGGTTACGCAACAAAATACGCGGACTATAATCTTGGGAAATTAAAAAGTGTTTTAAAATTTCTTTATCTATAAACTCTTCAGACGCAACATCATGATCACTTAACAACCACTTGATTCTTTTAATTTTATCGAACTGTTTTTCTTGGTACTCCAGAAAATTCTGAAACATGATAAAAGCTTCATAGGCCTGTGCATCTTTTATGCCCCCTAATTCTTGAATCTTGCTATCCAAGTCATTAAACAGAATTTTCAGTTTATTGTGCTTGGGTATTTTTGTTGGCTTATTTCCAATAACAGCAATCATCTGTAACTGTTCTGCCATTTCTGAAATAATATGTTGAAACAGTTTTGCAAACTCAGGATAACCTTGAAATTGCTCATCCATTTTTAAATAATTAACAGGGTTTGCACCAGCATTTTCCAACATTTCTATCAATTGAGCCAAAACCAAAACCCGCTTTCCATTATATACCGATATACCAGAATTCTTACGTGAAAGAATAAGTATTTCACGTAAAGTGTTGTGCTGTTCGGTTAATTCGCTCTGTAGTAAAAAAAGACTTTTTTTGAGTTTTTTCCTATTGGCTTTTTTACCTATTAATTTACCTCTCTTTTTTAATAGCTTACCGGTATTCCCAATAGTTTCATATAAAACTTCCTCGGTCTGCCCTTTTGGGTTTATCTTATACCATAAAAGGGACAGGGCCAGATACCACATACCTCCAAGACCAACCAATAAAGAGAATTCATAAATTTTTAACTGGTCTGGAGTATGCGCAAAACTGATGACCAATGCCAATAGACCGGAAAAACTAATAAGAGAAGCCCTAAATCCGTAGGCGGAAATCATGGAAATTGCAAAGCTGACCACACCTAAGATTACTACTGACAACCATGGAGAATAATGCAAGTAACCCCCTATAAAACTAACGACCATAACCAAAGCGGCAGAAAATAAAATGCCATATACCTTGTGTTTTAAACTGCCATGAACATCACTTGGGTTACACCAAAAAGCACCAAAACAAATAGCCACACCTATTTCTGAATACCCCGTAGAAATACCTATACCCAGTGGTGTAATTACGGCAATTACAGTCAATACCGACTTGGTAAAATGAGTGCTACCCAAAAATTGGAATAGCTTTTTAAATGTATCTAAAATAAAAACTTGAATCTTGCTCAACACCTATTAAATCAAGTACAAAGATAGACTATGAAAAGAAGTTTCTTTCAAAAACACCTTTAAGAAATACACATTTGGACATTGGTGATCATATTAAATATCATCACAACGATTAAGCTCATTATACAATCATGTAAGTATTATATTACTAATATTTTGAATTATCGCTTTCCAATGTAATCTTCATCTGCTATATTTAGTACTTTTAATTGACTTTGATGCTTATATAAACTTTGGAGAAAAAAACCAACACCCTCTTAATATTGGCTTTAATCGTAGGGCTAGCTTTTCATGGTTCTGCCATTTTTTTTACTCTAGAGTCTACCTACGATGCATTGATCCACCTATTTTTTGCTGACCATTATGCCAATAGCTGGTTTGATCCTTGGGAGTATAGATGGTATACCGGTTTTACAGTACAATCTTACCCACCGTTAGTACATCAATTAATTGGAATTCTCTCATACATTGGCGGACTCAAATTTGGTATGTATGCTGTGGCACTCATAGCCATTGTGCTCTTTATTACCGGTGCCTATAGGTATACCCTTCTTATGACAGGGAGCAGAAGAATTGCCGGCTACGGTGCCGTAATGGCCGTATTTTCATCAACATTTGTAGAAACCTTGCACATTTTTGGACAACTGCCAAGCGTTTCTGCATTGTCGATATTATTACATGCAATGACCGAAATTTACCTTTGGATAAAAACGGGTAAAACAAGATATTTTATAACCTCGGCCACCATGCTTGCGGTTACGGTGACCTCACATCATGTTACCCCTTTGTTCGGCATGGTATTCTTTATAGCTCCATTAATGGGTATGGCTGTTATGGATGCTGCAAGGGAAAAAGTAAACTCTTATAAAGCGCTTACCTTTAAAGTCTTTTGGGGAACCACTTTACAGCATTTTTGGCGTATAGCCAAGTTTGGCGGTACCGCAATTTTTTTACTGGTTTTCTGTATTTTCCCCTATTGGTACAACTCTAAAAGAAACCCCATTACCCAAGTTGCCATACCACATGGATCTAGGGATAACTTTCTGGAAGTAACCTCATCTGGACTAGTATTTTTTATTATTCCTTGGGGTGTATTTCTATTTATACTCCCTTATTTCTTTTACAGATATTTTAGTAAAAGATATGTGTTCTTCGGTTTGTCATTTGCCCTTTTGACCATTTTGGGAACCGGCGGTACTACGCCTATTCCGTTAATGATGTTAGGTGAAACTGCATTTAATATTCTTACCCTAGATAGATTTACTTTATGGGCTACCATTATGGCATTGCCCATATTTGCAGAATTTGCATACCGTATGGTAGAAGGAGACCTTAAGGTACTTATACAATCTAAATTTGGCGGTGTATACCATAGGGTCTTAGGCGGTCTCATTGCAGGCGGAATGCTATTCATGGTGCTCTTTACCATGACCTTGGGGTATTTTAGACCATCGCAACCCGCTAAAATTAAAATGTTGCCCATTGTCAACTTTTTGGGTGCAGATTCGCATGACTCATGGCGATATCTACCACTGGGCTTTGGTGATCAAATGGCATGGTTATCTGCCCAGAGCCGAGCCATGACGGTAGATGGCAACTACCATTCCGCAAGGCGATTGCCCGAATTGACTACAAGGGCCATTGAAAGAATTGAGAACTCTAAATTTAGAGGTGTAGAAGGTATAGGTTCTTTACAACAGTTTTTGACCGTACCCGAGAAATACAACTTAAAGTATATTTTCTCCAATGATAAGTTCTATGACCCTATTCTCTATTATTGCGGTTGGCAGCGCTTGCAACAATTAGAAAATGGAATCATGGTTTGGGAAAAACTTAATGTTGCACCCATACCCCAAATTATGCCCAAACAAGATGTACCTACAATTATGAAGATCATGTGGGGCGTAATACCGTTGACCACCGTGCTCATTGCCATATTTGTAAACATCCAAATGATATGGGTTAGACTGTTAAAATCCCGAAAGACACCGGTACATTCTTTCATGAAATTAGAATTGCCGTACAACAGATTTCCTCCTAAATTATTAACCTTTTCTCATTGGTGGGCATTGCTGATACTTATCTGCTTAGGATATGGTATGTATATATTCTACGTGAAAAATGTTGCTCAGTTGTCACCTACTAACGTAGTAGAATCCTATTATGATGCATTGGACTTTAAAGAATTCTCTACGGCACACTCTTATATTGACCCAGAAGACCATATTGATATAGCTCAGTATATGCTAGAAGTTTCGGTTACCGATGGTATACTAAGTTCTTATGCAAAACTGGATTCCTTAGGTATTGAAATTTACGATGAGACTGAAAATAGTGCAAAGGCCAAAGTAGCTACAAGATGGATTACCCCTTTGGAAAATGTCTTTAATAATGATTATCATGAACTCATAAAGCGTAAAAACAAATGGTACATTAAAGCTAAAAAGGTAGATAATGATATACCTCCAGACCAATTATTTACAGCTAACGGCACAACTTATTACAATCATGGTAGACGAAAGATCACCACACAAGAAACCTACCATGAAGATGTTCTAAAACAACCCGTATTAGAAATTTTATCTGCCAAATTGGTAAAATACAAGGGGCAATACAGTGTAATTGGAGAGCTACAAAATGTAGATAATACACCTGCAGATGTAGTAATAAAAGCAACATTGTACAATGATAATGATAAAGAACTGGCTAATTATAACGCCAAACATCAAATTAAGCATAAGCTAATGCCCAAAGAAACTACTACCTTTAAAATTAACTTTGAGGGTATAGCATGGTCATCTACAAAAGACACCTTACCCCCTACTTTTGATCCAGACCAATTTACGCCGGTCAGTTTTGAAGAACAACCTACCAAGTTTAATTTACAGTCTGCCGGTAATACCGCAAATACCGATTTATATAAACACGTTGCATTACAAGATTTAAAATATACGGATCAAGGTTTTGAGGGTGTTTTGTTCAACTCCGGTGTACAAGAAGTTACTATACCACAATTGATCATTTCTTATTATGATGAAAATAACGAGTTACTTTGGGTAGATCATAAATTTATAACAGAAGGGGTACGTATTCAACGTAAACAATTCTTTAATTACAAACCCTTGGCATTAGATAGTTTAGAAGTTATAAGTAGCAGTTTAGAAAATTGTTTTGTCAATGGGTTGCCCAATAAAGCTATTGCAGATAAAATTTTTCCGGACAGAAAATTGATTCATGGCAAACAGCAGAGCCAACCTTTTAAAGGCAAAGGTTACGATTATGTGAAATTTGAGATTAACAGTTATATAGGTAATCCAAAATAGTATGCGCAGTACAGCCTTATACATATTAGCACTTATATTACTTGGTTGTTCAGGTAAAAAAGAAGAACACCTTACTGCATTCTCGCAACCTACCGTTGAAATAGTTTCTAATGTTACTCATAGCGTTGCGGGTGATGCTATTTCATTAGTGTTCAAAGCAGAAATAGACATTGATAATTTTAAACTACACATTAAAAATGCCTTTGGCAGTGTGCTTTTGTCCCCCGAGTTATCCGAAAAAGAAAACATGGTGTTTCATATTCCTAAAAACTATTCCAGAGTTGCCGGTCCGTGTAGATGGGAACTTCTAATGGACGGACATATGATAAAAAAGGGAAAATTTGATATTGCCACGAACGCCCCAAAAGCCACTTATATAGAATCGTATTTTGGTCCTCGCAGCGTTACAGCTGGCTACAATGATTACTCTATGTTGACCGTTGCCCCCACAGACGCTTTTGACAACCCATTAGACGATGGCACTAAGGTCACCGTAAAATACCAGTTCCAGGATAATATCGATGCAGTTGAAATTGAAACTGAGAGTTTTTTCGCATTTTATAATGTTAGGTCAACCTTAAAATCAGGCAGAATATTAGTTACGGCCGAGTGTAACGGTACAACCTCTAAAGAACTTGCCACAATAGTTTACCCAAATAATGCTACTAATTTTTCCATTAGCAGTACTAGCGCACATAATTATGCAGATGGAAACCAGATCATCACTTTTACATCGGACATTATTAAAGATGAATATGGCAACATAGTAACCAATGGTACATTGGTAACCTTTGTAATAAAAACTGATCAAGATGCCTACCTGTATACTATAGGCACAACCATAAACGGAATTGCAGAAGCAAAAACATTACACCCGGATAAAGCAGCCGAGTGGGAAATACAAGCATTTGTAACCGGAGCAGCAGAAAGTAACACCACCAGCTTTACCTTTAACGCTGCCATTAAAGACTATCCTGTTCACTTTTCAAAAGGAAATAGAAATATAGATATTGGACCATTTGAAAGTTTTATGAAGCAGTTAATACCAGATGGTTTGCTAGTGCAATTAGACATCTATGATATGGATGATGTTTTTATTTCCTCTAAAAAAACCACTACCAAAAATGGTGTATGTAACATTTTTCTTGGTGAATATTTTTTAGCGGAAGGTAAATACAAACTTAAAATTAACGCTGCAGGTATAACCAAAGAATTTATAAAAAATATAGATGGCGATACAGTTGAATAAAACATTGTACAGAACAGTACTCATAATTACTTTTTTAGCTATCAACGGACTAGTTCTTTATGGTATTGGCGCTGCATGGGCATTTATGAATACGGGTGCAGATAAGACTTCCATGTTACATTTAGAAGTTCCCATGGAGGATGTCTACAAACCAAATCTTGATTGGGTCAGTTTAGACAATCCCGGTAGACCTATGGAAAAACAAGCTCTGGCAGAAATCACCAATGACTATATGAACGCATGGCACGTGAGAAACATAGCCTATAAGAAAAATGACCGATACGGAATAGAGGATTTTTATACCGATAGCGCAAGGGTAAGGCTTTATGATAATATAGACCTCAACAAAAAAAACAATCATTGGTACAAGCGCACTACACTAAACCACAACTCTGCTTTAGACTTTTATACGGCAGATGGTACCATGGTCGTTTTTAAAGATTATAACGTTGAAGAATACCAAGAAATCTATGAAGGAGAAACTTTATTGTTGACCGAAAGAGATACCACCAGCTATCAAGTAATGATGCTTTTGGAGGATGGCTTTTGGCGCATAAGACATTTAAAGGAAATTCCCTCACCGGTTGATACAATGCCTACTGAGCCAAGAAACATTGATGACCAATTAAAGAAAATCCACCAGATCAAAGGAATCAACTACTACCCTAAAGATTCGCCCTGGGATACGTTTGGCAAGAAGTTCAATGATACAATTATAGAGCAAGATTTTAAGATCATACAAAATATGGGGCTCAACACCATTCGTATATTCATACAGTATGAAGACTTTGGCAAAAATAAAGTTGATCATAAAAAACTGCAGCTGTTAAAGACACTTTTAGACAGCGCCGAAGCCTACAATTTAGACGTTCTAATCACTTTATTCGATTTCTATGGGGATTATGATGTTTCTAACTGGACTTTAACACACAGGCACGCCCAGCAAATAGTCAATGCCGTTAAAGACCACCCTGCAGTATTAGGTTGGGATATTAAAAACGAACCAGACCTGGATTTTGAATCCCGCGGACGTTTACGGGTTCTAAACTGGTTAGAGCAAATGATCGCAAATATCAAAAAATGGGACAAAAAACATCCGGTCACTATAGGTTGGTCTACCCCAGAAGCCGGTATAGAACTTGCCGACAAAGTAGATTTTGTATCCTTTCATTATTATAAGGATATCGAAGATTTCAAAACAGCTTATGACACCTTGAATTCAGCTGTGCCCAACAAACCTAAATTACTTCAAGAGTATGGGATATCATCATACAAAGGTGCGTGGAATTTTTATAGAGGTGCAGACCAAGAAGGACAAAAAGAATACTATAGTCAAATGCAACAGGTATTGAAAGAAAACGAAGTCCCATATATGTTTTGGACATTATATGATTTTGAAAAAGTACCAAGTGCCGTGGCAGGAAGCTTACCCTGGAAAACAAAAAAACAGCACTATTTTGGCTGTTTAGATACATTGGGCAATAAAAAACCTTCGTATTTTGAATTGGTGGAACAGATTAAAAAGGAGTAATTATCTATTTCATTCTACACGATCATTTTCAGGTAAATGAAAACATAAAAAAAGGGCTGGTGACTAGTCAGCCCTTATAACACTAACCATATCGATTCTAATGAACCAATTTCTTCTCCATAGTCGAAATATCAATATTAAATCCGGTTTCCTTAGACTTCTGTATCGCCTTAAAGTAATCTACATACATTTGTGTAATATCGGACATCGGTAATGAGCATGCCGCTCTATAATTTTGTTTTGCCAATTGAATTCTATAACTATCATCGGTAATGATCTTTTCAATTGCATTGGCTAAAGATGATGTATCGTGCGCATCAAAAAACTCGCCTACATAACCTTCTTCTTTTACCAAAACACTTAAATCTCCTAAATCTGGTAAAGCAACGGCATTACCATAACTACCAGCCTGGTGTAAAACACCTGAACTCCCTGTAGTAGATGTGTAAGGAAAAACGGTAACCGCACTTTCCCCAAATATTTTAGGCACGTCTTCTTCCGCTACATAACCAGTAAACCTGATCTGCGGCACGTGGCTATATTTTTGTTTCATTTCATCAAGATAACCTGGTGTATTAGGACTATCCGTTCCTGCAATTACAATTTCAATATCGGCATTGCTTCTAGCTCGGATTTCTTCAACCGCCTCTATAAGAATCTCTACTTTTTTATATGTTCCAAACTTACCAAAAGCCATAACCTGTTTTGGTCCTTCAGGAAGTTTAAAATCCGGCTCTGGCGGAGTTTCAAAAGCACCATGTGGAATTAAGGCCACATTCTTAACCTTGTATTTTTGCTCTAAGGTTGTTACATATTTACTTATGGTTACCGCAAGAATATCTGAAGCCAATACAAATTTGGTCAACGTAGTGCCAATAAAGTTGTATATACTTTGTAATAATTTATTTTTAGTAAAACCTGCATTCTCCAAATCTACTTGCTCAAGAATATTGTGTAACAATGATATGGTAGGAATTCCTTTAGATTTACAAATGAAGGGTAGCATTAACCCTAGTGCAGCAGGTATTTTTTTATCCCCGAACTTTAAAAATTGCAGATTAAAAAGAACGGCATCTGGCTTTGTTTGTGATATGGTCTTACTAATGCGAAATATGTTGTTATAGTTATTAAAACTCCAACATTCTTTAACCGTAATCTTACAACCATCACCTTCAAAATTCAAGTCTTTTGGTTCATTGGTACGATCGGTAATCAGTATCAACTCGGTTACTTCTTTTTGAAGTCTAAAGTGTTTCACTAAATAATAACCATACTCTGTTAAGGTTACTTTACTGGGCGGATATGCCGTTACAATTGCTAATTTCATTGTGGTTAATTTTAATAAACTAGGTTATATAAAGTGACATGAGGTATATGAAAACCTTGTTTTTTATTTCGTTATAATTTTTATTTCAGTTTTGTTCTTAATGATGAAAAATAATAGTTGCGCAACCAATAATATGACCATTGCTATAATCTGCATATGTACCACAGTTTCAAGTCTACCATGGTAAAGCATGATCAATGCTACTTGTGAAAAGCCCAATAAGCCCGATAATATTACCGGCGAGTATTGGTTAAGTGATAAAAAGTAATAAGCAAAAATATTAGAGACGGCAAACAACGAAGTTGCCAACGCATATTTCCAAAGTAGCGGAGCAATACTTAAATAGGCATCTCCAAACATTAAAGTGATGATCAAATTGGGCAGCAAATAACATACCGCCACAATGAATGCAGATAATGTTCCAATAAAAAATACATATTTAAAAAGTACGGGTGCCGTTGGTTCTCCATCTTTTTGTTTTTGAATTACCGTAGGCATTAACAGCATTACAAACATCCAGGCAACAAAGTACACTACCCTACCAATTAAGGCTAGTGATGAATATAGACCAGCTTGTTTATCATCAAAATAATGCTTCACCAATAAGATGTCGCTATTGTTAATAATGATTTGAGTAAGTTCATAACCAGCGGTCAAACCAATAAAAATCCATACTTGTTTTAAATCCACTGCAGGTAATCTATCTTTTGAGAAAACCTTAACTCCTTTAAAATCTGAAGGAAAAAGTCCAAATACAAAAGAAAGGGAAATACCAACTGCAATTAAAATTCCAGATTCCAAGGGTACCAATAATAGTAAGGCGAACGTTAGTAATAACCTGCTCCACATTTCTGTTTGATATGTACCCGCCAATTTTCCAAAATCATGACCACCTTGAAATCTACCCCTGTTTACGCTCATAACAAAGTATAAGGGTATGGCAACGGCAAAAATCATGAACATATAATGGTTCTGCGTATTGAACAATGCTTGCAGATGTTTTGAGAAAATTAGTACTAGAATACCGGTAAACACCCCAAAAACAAGTGCATATCTATACATGGTATTCTTAAAGGCAACCCATGTTTGATCGGTAAATAAAACTGCAAATTTGGTGGTAGCCAATTGGAAGGTCATACCTACAAAAGACAAAACCAAGAGTAATGTCACCAATAAAGCCGCATCGGCAAAAGCTTCTGGACCTAATAACCTACCTAATAGCAAATTATAAAGATAATTACCGCCATTTACCAGCAAAGCACTAACCATAAACAATTGTTTAGGGGAAATTCGCTTAAATGCTAACTTTATTGTTGACATAATGATAGGGTGGTTTAAGAGGGATTTGTGATATAGGTATTATCTGTAAACGATAGCTATTTTTGCCAATTGGCCAACAATTTTTACAGAATCTTTCATAGAAAGTTTAGAACCATCTGCATGGATCCAACGTTTTAATGGCTGCTCACAAATAAGTTTTTTAGCCTCTACCTTACCGTAATGCTTACGCATACGTATGAACATTTCAACATCAAACAACCATTTGGTAATAAACGGTTTATTAAAAAGTAATGGCACTACAGAGCGATCCATAACTTTAGCCCCACATTGGGTATCGTTAAAAGGCATTCTTAAAATAGTTCTGATAATAAGGTTGATGGTCATACTAATAACCTTACGTGCAGATTCCTTGGTAATATCTGCACCCATTCTGCTCATTCTAGAACCACTAACTATTTTGAAATTGGATTTATCCAGGGTTTCCACCAAATCATCAAAATCCCTAAAATCTGTAGATAGGTCGGCATCTAAAAAGCCTATATAGTCTAATTGCGGATCTTTGGCCATATGAAGCATTCCCAAACGTACCGCTTCTGCCTTACCGCCATTTTTCTCACAATCGTAGATACTGATATTACTCTCGTTCCCTTTTCTGAGTTCCTCTAAAACTTTTAAGGTATTATCCGTACTACCGTCATTAACAAAACAAAGGTGATAGCCAAGGTTGCTATGTGCAAAATCTTTAAACTCGGTGCCAGAAAGACGTTCTTCTTCATTATAACAAGGAATAACAACACCAACACAGTTTTTTTGCAGCATTCTACCGCCAGTAGAAATTTCAGTTTTTAGTTCAACAACCGGTGCTCCAATAAGTCTTTTAATACGTGCAGACATTTCTGACAAGCTCACTGGCTTTTTCATATAGTCATCTATGCCCAGCGTAAAGCCATCCATAATAATAGCTTCTTCCGTGTTGCCCGACATTACTAAAACAGGCGTAGCATTTCTTTCGCCCCCTTTAATATGTTTCACAACTTCTAAACCAGAAATATCTGGCATGTTTATATCAACAAGGACCAAATCTGGTTGAAAAGAGTCATACAACTCAATTCCCTTCTGGCCAGAATCAGCAGTCATCACATCATAGCCAAGTTCAGTTAGTCTTTTTTCAACAGATAAGAGTATCAACTGTTGATCATCTATGGTTAGTATTTTCATGATTTAAAAAGTAAGATTTAACCTACATATAACGCAGTATTTTTAAAAAATTGTAAGTATTTAAGAAAGTTTTAGTATTTAAAAAAAATCATACACCAGCTAAATCACTGGTTTTAAGTTGTAAGCGTTTCTTACTTAATAGTCATTTAAGTAAGAATCTAATTGATCTTGATTATTTAATTTCAACCATTGTAGTCCCTATTAATAAAAAGGAGTAGCTAACCACACTACTCCTCTTTGCACTTAACCTAACCAAAAAGTTTAAAACACTATATTCTTTTCTACCAACGGAACATCTAAGGTGAAACCTTTAGACTTGGCCACTTGTATTACCTTAAAGTATTCTATATACATTTTTGCCACTTTTGACATGGGTATAGCGCTTGCCGCTCTGTAATTAGCTTTGGCTAAATACTCGCGATAAGAATCATGGACCAATATATTTTCTATGGCATCTGCCAATGATGATACACTATTTGAATTAAAAAATTCACCCTTATACCCTTCTTCTTTAATCAACGTACTTAAATCTCCAAGCTCAGGTAAAACAACAGCTTTACCATAACTACCTGCCTGATGTAGTACACCGGAGCTACCTGTGGTAGAAGTATATGGAAATACCACAACTGCACTTTCTTCAAATATTGTAGGCACATTGCCTTCTTCTACATAACCGGTAAAGCATAATTGATCTACATGTGCATACTTCTTTTTAACGCTTTCTAAATACCCAGGAGTATTAGGGCTATCTGTACCAGCTATGACAATCTCCAAATTTTGATTAGTACGCCTTCTGATCAACTCTATGGCATCGATCATTATTTCCAACTTTTTATATGTACCAAATTTTCCAAAAGCCAATATCTTCTTTGGTCCGGCAGGTAAACTAAAATCAGGTTCTTCTGGTGTTTCAAAAGAGCCGTGAGGAATTAAGGCCACGTTTCTAGATTGATATTTGTTTTCCAGAATAGTTTGATATTTACCCATAGTTACTGCAACAACATCTGAAGTCAGCACCAGTTTTGTTAATAGATTACCTATACCGCTATAAATTTTTTGAAAAAATTTATTTGAAATAATACCTACATTATTTAAATCTACCTGCTCTATAATATTATGCATTAATGATATGGTAGGTATACCTTTCATCTTACACAATAACGGTAACATTAAGCCTAACGCTGCCGGTATTTTTTTATCTCCGAACTTTAAAAATTGGAGGTTAAAAAGTACAGCATCCGGTTTGGTAGAAGCAATGACTTTATTAACCTTAAATACATTGGTGTAGTCATTAAAATTCCAGCATTCTTTAACTGTGACTTTACATCCTTTTTCTTCAAAATTCAAATCTTTTTCACCTTTGGTCTTATCGGTAATCAGAATAATTTCTGTGACCTCTTTTTGTAATCTAAAGTGTTTTACCAAGTGATATCCATACTCGGTCAAGGTTACTTTACTAGGGGGGTATGCGGTTACAATAGCAAGTTTCATAAGGTTAAGTTTTAAAATCTATTGGGTTATTTCTGGTACAAATATCCAGTAAATACAAAGCTTTTAAGATGGATTTTAGGTGGATGAAGCTTTACTGTAGACGAACGGGAGCTATTATAGGTTAAGCAAAAACTCAGAACACAAACAACACAAAATCAATACGTTAAAAACAATCTGCAATCACTACAACAAACTAACTGAGCCATATAAGCAGGAACTAAAGAGCTATTTGCCCACTTCTAAAAGCTAAATTTCAACTAACCTTTTTTAGTATTAGATTATGGCTTACATAAAGAAGTTGTGCAACAAGAAGCGCTACCATGGCTATAACATAAACTTGAATTATAACTACCAAGCTGTTATGAAAAAATGCCAATAATATAATCTGTGAAAGACCTACCACACCCGATATTATTACGGGAAGATACTTACCCAATGATAAATAGTAATAGGTAAGCACACTAGAGATAGCAAACAATAGTGTAGCCAAAACATATTGAAATAACAATGGTGAAAAGTCAACAATATTTAAAAGAGTTTCTGAAAATGAAACGCATACCATTGCAATAATGGAACTGACCATTACAGCATACAAAGAATATTTTAAGGCTTTTGAAATGGTAATCTTAAACTTTCTATCGTTTTCGGTTACATTGGAAATCAAAATTACCGCGACTACCCAAAAAACGAAATAAACAAAATGTCCGATCAAAGCCATTGATGCATACACCTTTGCTTCTATAACACCTAAGTAGTGCTTAACTAAAAATAAATGTATATAACTGATTGTTACATGTACGAGCTCATAACATGCTATCAACACTATAAAGTTTTTAAATCTATTAAATGCCATAGCGTTATTGACACCAATAGTTGAATCTTTTGATATTATTTGGTGATACGAAAAGCCAAACAAAACCAACATCAGTACTAAGCTTATGAGCAGAAAGGGCATACCATATGCCGTACCTGTTAAAAACCTACTTAAAAATTGATTGGCAATATAATTACCCCCAATGACAAAGACAGATACGCTCGTCATTAATAATTGTTCTGGAGATAATTCTGTAAGTACTACTTTATTTGTTCCCATTATTATCCTTTTAGTGTCTGTGTAAATAATTTCATTTGACATCAAATTTCTGAACAACTGCCCTTTATTTTGTGGTAGTTTAGGTGGTTTACACATTACTGTAGACCAATGGCAATTATCTTACTTCTAGAATAATAGGAGACCTTTTAACTTTACAATATTCTTCTAAACAAATAAATCGCAATAATTACCGTTAGGTATTTGTAGTATTAATCTGACTTTTAAATGATCCGAAAAATAATATTCCTATTTCTGGTAACCACATCTGTGCTAACCGCGCAATCTGATATGACCAAAGGCTTTGGTTTACTTGAGCAAGGTAACTTTCAAGAGGCCGAACTATTTTTTGGAGAATACCTTAAAGAAGATCCTAACAATAAAACTGCAAAGCTATGTTATGGCAGGGCCGTTGGCCTAAGCGGTGAGCCTAAAAAAGCCACAAATTTGTTCTCTGAGCTATTAAAAGAATACCCGGGCGACTTTGAAATTTTAATCAATTATAATGAGTCCTTTCTATGGGCAAAAGAATATGAACAGGCCAAGCCGTTATATGCTGACTTAGTGGAAAAATTTCCTGAAAAATTTGGTGCCGTTTTGGGTTATGCAAATACGTTAAGTAACTTAAAAGAGTACAAATCAGCTTTAAGTTGGGTAGAAAAAGCTATTGCCCTTCAGCCAGAAAATGAAAGTGCCAAAATTTCCAGAAAGTATATGAGACTGGGCTATGCCAATAGTTTTGTAAACAATCAACAATATAAAAAGGGAGAACAAACGCTCAAAAAAATCTTTGAAGATTTTCCTAATGATAAAGATGTATTACTTAATCTAGCCAATCTTTATTTAATAATAAAACAAGGAGAAAAGGCTAAGAACATGTACGCACGTTACGCAACAAATCAAAAAGATTCTATTACCGCTTTAAATGGCATTGCTTTGGCAGAACATATAAATGAGAACGATAAAGAAGCTTTAAGAATCTCAAAAACTGCAACGGTTAAGGTAGATCAAATTGATGATGTTCCCTTAACAGAAAGTACTTATGACCGATATGTACAAGCTTTGATCTGGAATAGAAAATTCATGACGGCAAAGAAAAAAATAGATAGCTTAGAAGTGCATTATCAAAACAGAAATTGGATACATGCGTTGAGGGCAACCTTAGGTTTATATACCGGTGATGCAAAATCTAGCGTTAAAAGCTACGACAGGATCTTGGCCAATGACAGTGCGTCATTTGATGGTAACTTAGGTAAGGCAAATGCGCTTTTTGCATCTGACAGAATTATTCCTGCATACAAAATGGCCAATCAAACTTTAAAGTTTTATAAGAATCAAAAAGATGCTAAAGGCTTTATAGAAAAGCTGAATTTGATGCACACCCCCACCGTAGAAGAACATGCCGCCTACACTTTTGATAATGGTAACAATACCGCTTTCTTTACCAATACCACTGTAGACGTCCCTTTTTCAACCAAGTTTAAAACAACATTATCATATCTTTATAGAACTACCGAAAATACTGTAACGGTAAATAAGGCAAACTCTCATGTGGTAGTAGCCGGGCTTCATTACAAATTGTTTCCAAAGGGACTCTTAAAAGCTAATGTAGGTATCAACAACTCTAGATTTTTAGATGATTCTTACACCCAACCCGTAATTGATATAAAGTTAGACCTACAGCCGTTTAAAATGCAGAACCTAACTTTAGGATATCAACGTGAAGTGCAAAACTTTAATGCCGAACTAATTGAGCGTGAAATTATTCAGAACCATTATGGGATGAATTACAACCTTGGTACCAATGTTAATTTTGGGTGGTACACACAATTAATGCATACCCAGCAAAGCGATGAAAATGTAAGAAATCTTCTATTTACCTCATTATATTACAATGTGCTTAGAAAACCTGCTTTGAAAATGGGATTAAATTATCAATATATCACCTTTAAAGATCAGGTGCCAACTATTTATTTTAGTCCAGAAAAATACCAAGCAGTAGAAATATTTGCAGATGTTAGAGGAAAGATTTCGGAGAAAACCACCTATGCTGTTAGTGCCGCAACAGGGATACAAAAAGTAGAGGAAGACCCAAATACTAATATCTTTAGAGCAGAAGCCTCTGTTAAACATCAATTTTCAAAAAGATTTAGTTTAAGTATATATGCCAAATACAGTAATATTGCATCTGCTACAGCCGCTGGTTTTGAGTTTACAGAAATTGGCTTAAAAGCGAAATGGTTGTTTCTTAAAAAACCACTATTCCATAAAAAACTAAACTTTGACTAGTTCTCCTATATATCAAATAAATTTCGCATTTGAACATTTCATTTAAAAGCAAAATAGACATAATTGTAGGGTTCTAAAATTACTTTCCTTTTTTCCTACAAAATACATTGCCAATCCATTAAAAAATCAACATTATTTTTGAAATACGATAATAATATAGTAATAAATGTAAGAATTTTATTTACTTTAGCGTAAGATACACATACACTTCCCTAGCCAAGAATTACTAATTAAAATGAAACTCTAATTGATATTTTATGTGGAAGAGAGTTTTAAAAATGTTTTTAGGATTATACCTACCGTTGTTGGCCCTTACGCTATATGTCTTTTACGCTCAAAAAGAAAAACAGATTGCAGGATTATCTGAATACCAAAAGCGCGATGCTAAAATAAAAAAAGAGTACTTTCTTGAGCAATGTAATACATTACTTCACGATACCAAGTATTGGTCCAACTTAGCATACCCCGTTAATTTTGACCCCATGAACAAGCACACTGCATTCATGGATCGTTATATAGAACTAATAAAAGAAATTACCGATTATGACCAATTTCGTTTCATTGATTTAAACGGAAAAGAGTTTTTTAGAGCTGTAAGAAATGGTGCAGACTCCGTTACCATTGGTAATCTACAGAACAAAGAAAATCATTTATACGTAAAAGAAGGGCTGGCACTACAAAAGAATCAGCTATACCTTTCACATATTAGTCTTAACAGAGAAAATGGTGCAATTGAGAAACCACATAAACCCGTCATTAGAGCGGTAGCACCCATATTTGACACCACTGAAACTAAAATAGGCTTGGTAGTCATCAACTTTAAAATGAAAAGGGTTCTTGACCAACTTAAAAACAAAATAGCCGATACCGAACTATACCTCTTAGATGAAAGCCAACGTGTAATTAGTAGTAGCTTACACAAAGAAGACTTACCCTATGAATCTGGTAAAGTAGATGATCTTTTACCTAAAAATCTAATATCCATAGCTGTAGGTACTACCCGTGACAGTACTATAATAGAAAAAGAACACATTTGGCGCTTACAGCCCATTATACTGAATGGAACGTCCAATTCTTTTGGATCAGCAACCAATATAGCATCTGAAATAGTAACGCCTACCAATTGGTTTATGATTGTAGAAATTCCTCCAAGGCTGATAGCTGCAAATACAAAACCTTTATACGACAGCCTAATAACGTTTAATGCAATTTCAATTGTAAGTCTATTGACATTGTGTTATGTTTTTCAAAAAAAGAAATCAGAGAAAGAACTTTTTTACAAAGAGCTAGAAAGCAAAAATATATTGTTGACCAGAAATAAAAATAAATTAGAAGAAAACAATATCAAGGTCATCAAAATGAACAATAGGTTAGAAATTAGAAACAAGCAGCTAAGCGATTTTAACTATTTAATTTCCCATAACCTGCGTTCTCCTGTTACCAGTATGTCTGTTATTGTTGAAATGATACAGAAAGAAAAAAATCCAGAAATACTAAATCAATTACTACCAAAGTTAGATCAAGTTGCAAAAAGCATTACCAACTTAACCAAAGACATTAACGAATATGTGTCTATTTTGGATAATAAAGAAATTAAACAGTCAAATATTGACCTGACGGAACTTATTGAAGAAGTAAAACATGAGTTTACCGAAACGCTATTAGATGATAGCGATTTTAATGTATTGGTGAAATTAGATGCGTGGAACCATATAACCTTTTCAAAATTCTATTTGCAGAGTATTATACAAAATTTAGTTTCCAATGCCATTAAATATAAGAGAGACAATGTTGCTTCACATATTGAATTTGAATCGGCTATAGAAAATAAACATAATGTGTTATATGTACGTGATAACGGTATGGGTCTAAATCTGGAAAAACATGGTGAAAATGTATTTAAATTATATAAGAGATTTCATAGAAACATATCTGGAAAAGGTATGGGTCTCTTTTTAATAAAATCTCAATTAGAAGCTTTACATGCAACAATAACTATTGACAGTAAAGTTGGAGAAGGAACAACGTTCAAAATAAAATTTTAAAATTATGGATACAAAGCCAAACATATTACTAATAGATGATGATGAGCTTTACTTATATTTAATGGAGAAAACAATTCAACAATTATCAAAAGAATTGATTGTATCTACTTTTACAGATGGTGAACAAGCCGTTGAATACATTGCTGAATGTACCAATCAAAAACTGGAACTCCCCGAAGTGATATTTTTGGATATCAATATGCCATTTTTAGATGGTTGGGGCTTTTTAAATGAATTTAAAAAGCTAAAACCAAAAATTTTAAATGACATTAACATCTATATGGTGAGCTCATCTATGCGAGATAGCGATATAAAAAGAGCATCACATTTTGAGGAGCTAACCGGCTATGTTGTAAAACCGGTAAACAAACTACAATTAGCAGAAATATTCAAAAAGATTTACCACGAAAATTGGTAAAAACCCTATCCAGCTATCATATCTTATAGCAAGTTTAATCTGCGCATTAATTCGGGGCGGTTAGAACGGCTTATAGGTACAACGTTCTTGGCTATCAATACACTATTATCCTCAATATCAATAATTTTAGTGAAATTTATAATATAGGAACGGTGAATTTGCAAAAACAGCCTTTCAGGTAATTTTTCTTTTATTTTCTTTAATGTAGTGTGAACCCTGTAATCTTCCTTCTCTGTTTTAACGTCAATATAATCACCCTTAGCTTCAATGACTAAAATCTCGTTCAATTTTAATTTAATAAGTCTTCTATCTATATTAATATAAAGATCTTCGCCCTCTTCCTTTTCTTTACCTGGTGCTACTGTCTGCATAGGTTTATGAGCTGGAAGGCTTGAAATCTTATCAATACACTTTTCAAACCTCTCTTGGGTAATTGGTTTAACTAAATAATCAACAATACTTTCATATTCGTAGGCAGCAATAGCAAAATCGGTATCAGAGGTAGTTAATACTATTTTTGGTGGATCTTTTAAGGTCTGTACAAAGTCAACACCACTAAAGCCAGGCATGTGTATATCTAAAAATATAACATCTATAGTTTGTTGGTTTAAAAACTTAATGGCCGATATGGCATTATCAAACTCTTCAATAACATCTAAATCCGGAATCTTTGAACACAATTGTCTAACAATTGCCCTTGCCATAGCTTCGTCATCAATAATAATACAGTTCATTTATATTGTTTTAATATATTCATCAATAGTTTGGAGAACTTTTATGAATTTTGACTTACTATCTTCTTTTCCTTCTAACAATTCCATTTCATAGGCTACTGCAAGTTTGTATGAATCTTGCATTCCTAAAATATTGAACTTGTGCTTTAACTTATGTACAATTTCTGCTGTTTCCTTAAATCTAGTATTGGTTACATGACCAAAATACTCTTCTTTCTCTAATGGAAACTCTGTTTTTATAATATCTATGAACTGACCTCTAAAGGCAACATCATCACCTGCAAGTTCATCAACATAATTTAGGTTTGGTTGCTCTATCATGTATTCTTTTTTAAAGTTATAAAAAATGTGGTACCCACATTTTCTTCTGACTCTAACCAAACACTACCTTCATAAAGAACTGTAATTTTCTTAACAATTGCAAGTCCAATACCCGTAGCATTATTGGTAGTTTCTAATTTTTTAAACATTTGAAAAATTCCTTCTTGGTGATTAGTTGGAATTCCTTTTCCGTTGTCACTAACACTAAATTTCCAAAACAAATCATCTGGCTCATAACCAACTTCAATAATCCCATTTTCCAGATGTTCCGTTGCCGTAATCGCGTTTAGAAATAGGTTCATGAACAATTGTTCTAACCGCTCTCTTTCAAACTCCATCTTAGGCAAATCATTTGCATATTTGAACGTAACGTTTTCTGGAACATAGATAGTCTTCTCTATATCCCTTAAACTTTCTTCTAGGCTAAAGAGAACTCTATGCTCCTTGGTCTCACCCATTGTAGCATGGTTTAGAATACCAGTAACCAGCTTATCCATTTTTATAAGATTCTCAGATACCAATGAGCAGTTATCTTTACTGGTCTGTGAGAAATTATCTTTCTCATCTTCCATTATCCAGTTCATTAATGCACTAATATTTCTTATCGGTGATCTTAGATCATGAGAAACCATATGCGCATAATTGTTCAAAGACTCGTTCTGGTTTTCTAAATGTGCCACCAATTTATCTTTCTCCAAGGTCATATTAGACACCTTAGATGCCAAATTACTTATATATGATGCCAAGTGTTCCGCGTTGAATTCGTTCTGAATATCAAAATCAAATTCTTGTTCATCGTTTAAATTCTCTCTTAAACTTGCTATGGCCTTTTCCAATGAAACAAGAATGTTCTTTTGTTGTAATGCCTCTTTCTGTAATTTTTTATTTGCCTCAAAAAGTTCATCTGAACTAATAGTAGACGCTCTATGGAGCATAGAAAATTTATCGTCAAAATTTTCATATGACTTGCCAATGGCTTCCAAAAAGCTCTCCATTTCTGGGTGCGCTTTTAATTCGTCCGGTAGATATTTTCGTATTTGTCTTTTTAAGAGAGAATGCATTATTCACTAAATAAAGTTAGGGTCATGGTCTGGTTGTGCAATTTACAACTATCTTGACCACTAAATGGCGCCATTTCCCCATAAGAGTAAAACCCACTTATAACTGTATTATCTCCAATTACCGCTTTCACCTCTTCAATTTCCTCTTCGGTACGTTGGTCCATAACCAGTTTTCTTCCAATACAACTGATCAATAAAGCCAACTCAGGAGAACTTTTTCTATTTTCCATTGCCAACTCTGCTGCGTGAAAAGCCCCATTTGCTATATCATCTACAGATGACATCATTAATTGTACCCTGGCACCTTCTGGAATGTCACCTGCAAGGGTCATTGTATTTTCAACCTCATCTATATTTAAAATTGTACGTACCAAAGGTTCTGAATTTTCAGTGGTCTTAACACTCAACGGATATAATAATGCCGACTTTGGCAATTCTTTGGCTTTTTCACCTAAATATGTTTTATAAAGATCCAAAGCAGGTTTACCATCAAGTTCATAAAGTATATTACCTTGAGATTTTGTTATGATTCTTTCAGGACCAAAGGTTGTCCACCCTCCATAATTTGCGCTTGAAATCTCTAAAGTATCACCATAAAAACCAATAGCAACTATCTCTCCTTCTTTTGGGCTTTCATTATAAGAAGCCAAAGTTTTTTCAAAACGGTCATCATCTCCACATAAGCCTCCAGAAAGACCACAACCATTATTGTTTAAATGCTCAATGCCTTCAATTAAAGCACTGCCGTTTACACTACTACCTTCAGAAATAACGAACAAATGCTTTAAATGCTCTTTAGGAAATTGGGCAGCCAATTTCGTTCCCATTTTCTTGTCATCATGTTGATAGTCCTTTACGTTACATCTTTTCACCAAGATTTTACTCTTTTCAAACTCTATGGCCGTTAAAACTACCGTACCCTCTAAAACCTTATCATCTATGATTTCGCCTGAGGTGGTACCAAAAACAATATGTCCTTCTGGGAAAAGAGCTCTAACCTCATTAAATATATGCTCACTTTCCAACATATACCTGTTACCGAACACCAAAACCAAAGGTTCCTTTAATTGATTTGAATTTTGAAAAACAAAAGGCTCATCGCCCTTTTTTATCGCTTGAACTATTTTCATAATTTCCTTATTCGTTATGGTCTTTCTTTATTGTAAAATGAAACTGGGTACCCTCGCCTACTACACTGTCTACCCAGACTTTTCCTTGGTAACGATCAATTATTTTTTTAACGATCGATAAACCTATACCCGTTGACCTTTCATTATTACCTATAGATTGAAAGATGTCGAATATTTTCTTGTGATACTCTTCTGGAATTCCTACCCCATTATCACTGATGGTAAATTGCCAGTAATCTCCAGTATCTTCATAAAGTACTTCTACTAAACCAACTTCTCTTTCAATATGAACTACCGCATTACCAATTATATTTTGAAAAACCTGATGAACTTTAATTCGATCTGCCATTATGGTAGGCAATGATTTTGGCACTTTCAATTGAACGTGATCAGGTATATAAATAGTTTCGCCGATATCTGCTATAACACTGTTCAAGTCTACTTTAGAATTATCCAAGGCAGAGCTGTTTGCCGTAGAATACTCTAGTATGCCATGGATTAACTTATCCATAGAAGCTACTTTCTCTTGCATAAGTTCTAAATTCTGCTTACCACCTTCATCTAAAACATCTTTGTAATCATCGCTTAGCCAAGTTGCAAGAGCACTAATACTCCTAAGAGGCGATTTAAGGTCATGAGAAACAATATGTGCGTATTCTTGTAAACCTTGGTTACTGTTCTCAAGATCCTTTACCAATTTCTCTTTTTGAAGTTCTAATTCTTTTTGTTTGGTTACATCTAAAGAAATACCAATAGAACCAATTACTTCATGGTGTTTATTGTATCTCGGTGCCACACTCGCCAACCAATGCCTTTTTTCGCCACATTTGGTAACAACCTCTAATTCATAAGAATCAGATTTACCAGATTTACGTGTTTCAATTTTATCTGAGACCTTACTTTTATCATCAAAACTTACAATATTCTTGGCATCAATACCAAGCAATTCATTTTCTTCATAACCGATCATTTCACAAAAGCTCTGGTTTACCAACTGTATTACACCCTGCTTGTTGGCCTCTATTAAACCAAGGTTCATGTTGGCGATAATACTGCTATACTTTTCCCTTTCAGATTTTAAACGCTCTTCTGCTTCTAATTGTTGGGTAATATCTTCAACCATCATTACGATATAGCTGATTTCCCTATATATATTTCTTACCGCGTTGACAGATAATTTAACTTGTAATTTTTCTCCATCGCTCTTTATGAACTTCTGATGAATGGTATAATTATCAATTTCACCATTGTTCAGTTTAGTGGAGAATTCATTGGCTAGTTCTATACTTTCTTTATCCGTAAAATCCTTAACATTCATTTTCATGAAGCTATTAAGAGTATAACCTAATAAGGAGGTCATTGTATAATTAACCTTTAAAATTTTATTGGAATCTGCAAGAATAATACCTAGCGGTGAGCTATTTACAATTACATCTAATTGCCTTTTCTGTTCTGACAACAACTCCCTCACCTCCATTTCTTGGGTAATATCCCTTACAATACCTTGAGCTGCAACAGGTTGTTTTTCCTTGTTGAATACTAAGCTAGCATTGATTTCCACCCATTTTTCAACGTTGTCCTTCACCAATATTTTAGCTCTATAATTTTTAAGCTGCCCAACTTCTTTTAAACTACTAAAAGATTCTATGGTATACTCCATGTAATCTTTATGTACCATTTTCCAGAGGTTGATCTCCTCTTTATTATGATCGTAGCCCAAAAAGTTTTTTGCAGATTGATTCATGCTTACCACATTGAAGGATAAGTCCATAACAACATAAGGATCTATGATGTTAATGAATACGCCATCTAGTTCAGACGTTTTTTCGCTCAATAAATTTTCAAGCTTGGCATTAGACTCCCTTAAATGACTTGCCACTTCATAAAGCTCATTAGATTTTTCCTCTAAAATCCTTTCAGCTTGTTGACGGGCTTTCTTTTGTCTTTCAAGGGCCTTCTTTAAAAGAACAACTTCTTTACTATCCATGTTGTACTACGTCAAATTTTACTTCTGTACCATCATCTTTTAAAAGTTCGTAGGTGATATTGGCCTTACCATTAAAATGCTCAAATGCTTTTTCAATTAAGCCATGAGCCAGCCTATACAATCCTCTAGAAGAACTATAGATCATAGAAATGGAATTATCCGTTTTTTCAAGAATTTTGAATGTAGGTAATTCCGCTTCCGGATATAATTTTTTAACGTGTACATGTATATGGTCTTCTATAGAGTACAAAAGACCAATGGGAGACAAATAACTTTGTATTACCTCTGGATGAGCATTTTTTAAACTTGAGAATAAATAAAGTCCAAATGCGTATATTAAGTCACCAGCAGGTAGATCTACCTCTTCACTTAACTGTGTAACTAAAGCTACCATCTCATTAAATTCGTAGGTAGCTACAGAGGTATATATGCCTTGAGAAGGCAAATCTGCTTTTTCTATAATATTATCAACGGTCTCTAATCCAAATTCAGATTCGACCATTTCTAAAAACTCGGTAAATACAATTCCCTTCATTTCCTATTTTTAATAACGTTCCTCAAACGTAGGAAAATTAATACGAAAATGCAGGAAAATGTTGTGAAATGAGCTTTTTTGTTAGCCTTTCACTAGTTGGTTAACACTCCAGTACTCTAAAACAGCATTAAGTTTGTACTCATAATCCTCATATTTCAGTGGTTTTATAACATAACCGGCTATACCAACTTCGTAGCATTTTAATAAATCTGCTCTATTTTCTGAAGTAGTTAAAATTATGGTAGGTAAGTATCTTAGATGCTCATCTTCTTTTAAAATGGATAAGAACTCTATACCATTCATTCTTGGCATGTTCAAATCCAATAGAATGATATCTGGAAGTTTTTCTCCAGATCTTAAATACGTTAGAGCAGATTCTCCATTTTTTGCCTCAACGATTGAATGCTTTAAATTAAGTTTAGAAACAGTTCGTTTCAACTTCATTACTTCTATTAAATCGTCTTCTATTAGTAAAATATCCATTGTTGTTCATTTTGATACTACAAATGTCAGAGATAAGTCACAAATAAATTGACCAGTGTAGGTGAATGACGCTTAAGTGTCGGTGAATGGTATTTATCTAACGTTAAACTTTTTAAGCAATCATGTAAAACTACGTTGTATATCAAAGGAAGAAATGTCCATAGAAGTCTTATTACCAGACAGTAACTCGGTTATTAACTTACCAGTAGCAGGTCCCAAACTCCACCCCATCATGGCATGACCAGTACCAATTGTTAAGTTCTTAATACTTGCCGATCTGCCTATATATGGCAACCCATCTGGAGAAACTGGTCGTAGACCTGTTTTAACACTTTTAATTTCGGCCTCATTGATCTTCAGGTCAGGGTAAAAAGAACTTGCCCCATTAGCTATTGCCGCAACCCTTTCTTTCCTTATAATATTATTGTTCCCTGAAAACTCCATAGTACCCGCAAATCTTGTAAAACCGCTCATTGGTGTTACTGCCATTTTAGATTCCATTAATATGGCCGGAACAGAAATACCCGTTTCCCTAGCTACATTAATACTGTAGCCTTTACCTCCTTGTAAAGACAACTTTAAATGTAAACGCTTTGCAAGATCACCGCTCCATGAGCCTGCCGCCAATACTACCTCATCAGGTGTATAAGATTGTTTATTGGTAATAATTTCTTTTATTCTATTATCTGATGTCTTTAGATCAATAACCTCTTCTTGAGTTTTTATGATTACACCACTTTGCTTTAAATACGCCAATAGTTTAGGCATTATCTCATCTGGTGTGGTATGAGCGTCACACTCATAATGTATAGCTCCTTCTGCATCGATATTTACATGAGGCTCAATAATTCTTAATTCGTCTTTGTTTAAGTCGGTAACCTCTAAACCTTCTTGTGCCACTCTATAGGCCACCTTTTTTTCGTGAAGATAACTCTCTTCCGTTTTGTATAACATTAATAGCCCTTTTCGCTCTAACTGAAAATTGCCAAGATCACCTGAATTCTTAATATCCGTAAATAATTCCCTGCTTAATAAATTAATATCCTTAATTACCCCTATAGCCTTTTCAACCTTTGCCTCAGTAGAAGATTTATGAAAATACCATGACCATTTTAAAAAATCTACATCTAACCTAGGTTTCATATAAAAAGGGCTCGCAGAATTGAACATCATTTTAATTCCCTTTGAAATCATACCAGGGGATGCTAATGGAATAATATGACTTGGAGTTATGTAACCTGCATTTACAAATGAAGCACCAGAGCTAATATTGCCTTTATCTATTACTGTAACCTCATAACCTTCTTTGTTCAAATAGTAAGCTGTACTTAAACCAACAATGCCACCGCCAATTATTATTACATTCTTCATCTACTATTTTCTATAATTTATATGACCTGAAATCCGTGAGCATAGGGATCATCATCATCTATGGTAATGGTATTCTTTCCGTAAATTTTTGCCCAACCTTTTATGCTGGGTATAATCGCAAGCTTGCCGGCTAGGGTGGTCTCCTCTTCTACTCTACCAATAAATTGTGAGCCTATATAACTTTCATGAACAAAATCTTCACCCACATTTAATTTCCCCTTTGCATGCCATTGTGCCATTCTAGCAGAAGTACCTGTACCGCAAGGCGACCTATCTATTGCTTTATCACCGTAAAATACCGCATTTCTGGCGTTAGCCTTTTCAGAGATAGTATTTCCCGTCCATAACATATGGGTTACATTCTTTATGGTAGCATCTTCTGGGTGAATAAACATTTGGGGATATTTAACATTTATGTTTTCCCTGAGTTCTTGACTATATTGAATTAACTGGCTTGCGGAAAAATCTTGTATTCCACTAAAATTCTTTTGCGGATCCACAATAGCATAAAAATTACCCCCATAACTAACATCAAAAGTCAATTCACCCAGGTATGAAGATTCTATAGTCAAATCTGTAGCAGCTAAATATGATTTTACATTGGTCAGCTTTACCCAGTCTACTTTAGTACCATTTTGCTTGTATGTTATATGTACCAATCCTGCAGGAGTCTCCATACGGACAATACCAGGTGTTTTTGGCACAATTAGCCCTTCTTCAATACCTATAGTAATTGCCCCGATGGTCCCGTGCCCGCACATGGGTAGACAACCACTGGTTTCGATAAACAAAATACCAAAATCATTATTGGGATTACTTGGAGGGTAAAATATACTACCACTCATCATATCATGACCGCGCGGTTCATACATTAGCCCTTTTCTGATCCAATCATATTCTTTTAAAAAGTGCTGTCGCTTTTCGCTCATTGTAGCACCCACCAAATTTGGTCCGCCATGTTTTATCACCCGAACGGGGTTACCACAGGTGTGGGCATCAATACAAACAAAAGTACTACTGGCCATAATAACTAAAATCTTAAACTACATTTAGCTGAACCTAAATTTCCGTATTTGTATAAACACCTTCAACAAGACGCGTTATACCTAGGGGATTTTCATTTTTCAGTGCATCTGGCAAAAGTCTATTAGGCCAATCTTGATATGACACCGGGCGTACCCATCTTCGTATGGCAGATGTACCAACCGATGTAAAACGAGAATCTGTAGAAGCTGGGTATGGTCCGCCATGTACCATAGAAGAATTTACCTCTACACCTGTGGGTACACCATTAAACAGTATGCGACCTACTCTGCCCTTTAATGCATCTACAACTCCAGCGTTCAATTCCAGTTCTTCTTCACTGCCCAAAATTGTTCCCGTTAATTGACCTTCCAAATGGTTGATGATATCTTCCATCTCAGCGCCATCTTTACACATGACCACTATAGAGAAAGGTCCAAATACCTCTCTATGCAATTTTGTATTCGCTAAAAAATCCGAACCACTTACTTTTAAAATTAAAGGCTGACCACTATTAACCTTGACATCTTTCTTATACTCTGCAGTTATTACCACTCCATCTTGTTCAGAAAGTTCCTTTTTACCTTCCACATATTTAGCATATATATTAGGATGGAGCATGGTTGTTGGCTCCAATTTTAGAATCTCCTTAGACAAAGTATCTATGAATTCATTAAGATGTTCTCCTTGTACTCCTAAAATCAATCCCGGATTTGTACAAAACTGACCCGCACCTAAAGTAATTGACGAAGCGTATTTAGTTGCCCAAGTATCACCTTCTTGTTCTAATGCAGATGGCAGCAAAACCACTGGGTTTATACTTCCCATTTCTGCAAATACCGGTATTGGCTCATCTCTTTCGTTAGCCAATTTATAAAGTGCGGTTCCACCATGTATACTTCCGGTAAAACCTACGGCCTTTACTTTTGGGTGTTTTACCAACTGCTGGCCAACTTCAATACCACCGCTATTTAAATTAGAAAATACACCATTGGGCATACCTGTCCTCTTCGCCGCTTTAATGATCGCCGAAGAAACCAGTTCACCTGTACCAGCATGCATAGGGTGACTTTTTACGATTACGGGACATCCTGCGGCTAGAGCACTTGCCGTGTCTCCACCCGCCGTAGAAAATGCCAAAGGAAAATTACTGGCACCAAATACCACTACTGGACCCAACGGAAATAGCATTTTTCTTATGTCAGATTTTGGCAATGGCTCTCTATCTGGCTGTGCTTTTTCAATAACGGCTTCTACCCATGACCCTTGTTTAATCAAGGTTGCAAAAGCTCGCAATTGTCCCATAGTTCTGCCACGCTCGCCCACCGCTCTTCCTTGAGGCAGCCCAGACTCTCTACAATACGTGTTTATCAGCTCATCCCCTAAAGCTTCTATTTCATCTGCAATAGCTTCTAAAAACTCAGCTTTTTTTTCTCCTGAATAATCTTTAAAAACTGTATAGGCATCCGTTGCCAAAGCAACTGCTTCATTGATTTCATTAATTGTAGCCTCATAGAATGTCCATTCCGTGTTCTCATTGTTTTTAGGATCAAAAGTCTTGAACGTTTTCTCACCTTGTTTAGAAGCTTTATTCCCTATTGCATTTGTACCGCTGATCATTTTTTATTTTTATCGTGTTACCCAAAAGTAAAGAAAGTACCCGTAACAAATTTCTACATTCTGTTTACATTTCACTAAAGTTTCAGGCGCAACATATTTTAGTATGAGTTTTAAAATTTAAGCCAAGTTCTTATAATCTGGTAATGTAGGCCTTTTAGCTATACCCTGTTTTATTATAGCGGCTACTCTTTCTCTTTCTGCTCCTACTAAAGGTAACCTAGGTGCCCTAACATTTTCTGTGCCTATACCCGTAGCAACTTCTGCCATTTTAATGTTCTGTACCAATTGCGGACTTATATCCAACTCTAACAATGGCAAAAACCATCGGTAAATTTCCAATGCCTCTTTTATACGACCTGCCTTTGCCAATTCAAATACGGCACAAGTCTCGGCAGGAAATGCACAAACCAATCCGGCAACCCAACCATCGGCACCCATCAATGTGCTTTCCAACCCAAGCGTATCAACCCCGGTCAGTACATTTAACCTATCCCCAAATTTTGTCTTTATACGGGTAATATTTGAAATATCTCTTGTTGATTCTTTAACAGCCTGTATATTACTGCATACCATTAACTCGTCCAACATTTCCAATGTGACCATTATACCGTAATCTACAGGATTGTTATAGATCATAATGGGCAATTTTGTACTATTTGCCGTTTCCTTAAAATACGTTACCGTTTCATAATCATTAGCTTTATACCGCATTGGTGGCAACATCATTAATCCAGTAGCACCGCATTCTTCTGCTACCTCTGCCGCATGTTTGGCATCTTTAGTAGTTTGCTCTGCAATATTGATAATAACCGGCACCTTACCATCTACCAACTGCACGGTTTCTTTCATTAAAACCTTTTTTTCATCATACGTAAGTGTGCTTGCTTCTCCCAAAGTACCTCCAAGTATTATTCCACTCACTCCTGCCTCTAACTGAGCTTTTATATTGACCGAAAACATGTCTAGATCCAATTCATCCTTATCGGTAAATTTTGTTGTTACTGCCGGCATAACGCCTGTCCATGATATACTCATTTTATATTCTTTTGATGATACCCAAAAATAAGATGGGCTTTACCAATCAAGTGTATTCATATTACCTAAACCTGATACTATACTACCATGTAATTATTCCATATAAAATATATAATGTTAACTTAGATGCACATGAAAGTGTATCCCTTTAAAATACCAAAACCTATAAATGAACATTTAATCGTTCAAGTCGATAAAGAGCCTATTTTCTATAATAAACTTCATCAACATGAAGAAATTCAAATAAGTCATATTATAAATGGTAGTGGTAAGTTATTGGTAGGCGATAGTGTCCATCAATTTTCAAAAGGAGATATTTTCGTAATAGGCGGTAACTTACCTCACGTATTTAAAAGTGTTCTCAATGAACAAGACGCGCATATGATTACCGTGTTCTTTACTTCCCGGTCTTTTGGTGCAGATTTTTTTGAACTCCCCTATTTTAATGAGTTTAAAACCTTTTTTAGTAATGCCACTGCAGGATTTAAAGTAGAAACAAACCAAAAGAAAATTGCTCAGCAACTTGTAAAATTGAGCTCTCAAAATAAACTTAAGCGCTTTATTTTATTTTTAGAATTATTAGATGAACTAGGGCGAGCAAATAAGCAAACATTGAGTCGGTTTGTTTATTCCAAGTCATTAAGTAGTAATGAAGGTGAACGTTTACAGATTGTGTTCGATTTTGTGTTGAAGAACTTCCATCAGCCTATTTCGTTAGAGCAAATTGCTAAAATGGCCTATATGACACCAAATGCATTTTGCCGCTTTTTTAAACAACGTACTAACAAAACATTTTTTCAATACCTGATCGAGTTACGTGTAGCACATGCTTGTCAACTGCTAGGTTCAAACAAAGAATTGAACATTAATGAGGTAGCAGACCTTTCTGGCTTCAATTCCATATCTAACTTTAATAAAAAATTCAAAAAAATTAAAGGTGTTACACCAACCCATTACCAACAGTCTCATTCATTTTAAAACTATTAGCATATTAATTATGGTTAATATATTTTAAATTGAACTATAGGTTTCTATATTTGCCATCCAACAAACTTCACATTTGCCCACGTGGTGAAATTGGTAGACACGCTACCTTGAGGGGGTAGTGTTCGCAAGGACGTGCTAGTTCGAATCTAGTCGTGGGCACAAAAGGTTAGACCAAGGTCTAACCTTTTTTTATTTTGATAATTTTAACTTTTTGGTACTGCTAGGCGTTTTAATAAATTGTAGATTTGTTTAATCCTTTTTCGAAAAACATGAACAATGTAAAAAAACAATTTAGTATTAGAGACTTGGAGAACCTCTCTGGTATTAAGGCACACACCATTAGAATTTGGGAAAAAAGATATAATCTTTTATCTCCTGAACGCACAGATACTAATATTAGAACGTATAGTCTAGCAAGCTTACAGAAGTTGCTCAATGTGACGTTACTTTACAACAATGGTCACAAAATATCTAAAATTGCTAAAATTTCAGATAAAGAAATACCATATGTTGTTCGTGAAATTGTAGCAAAACATAGTCACAAAAGCCAAGCGATAAACGCATTTAAATTAGCCATGGTCAATTTTGACCAAACCATGTTTTTCAATACTTATAATGCCCTTCTAAGTGAAAATTCCTTTAGGGAAATATTCAAGGAAACCTTTGTACCTCTGTTAAACGAACTTGGTCTTTTATGGCAGACAGATACGATCAGTCCTGCTCATGAGCATTTTATGAGCAGTCTTATCAAACAAAAGATACTACTGAATATTGAAAAATTACAACACTTGGAACCAACAAAGACAGATAAGGTTTTTGTAGCTTTCTTACCAGAAAACGAAATTCATGATATTGGATTGCTCTATATTAACTATGAAATTATATTGAAAGGTTATAAGTGTATTTACTTGGGCCCCACGATACCTTTAGAAAATTTAGAAGATGTACTTAAGTATTTTGATGACATTTATTTTGTCTCATACTTTACCATTTTCCCAGAAAAGGATCGTGTAAATAAATATCTGGAAGAATTCAGCAAGTTGGTTGCGGACTATCAAAATCCAAATTTCTGGATTTTGGGCAGACAGATCAATTTTATTGACGACGCCGTTAAGCCAAATTTCTGTAGAACTTTTACCTCTATAGATAGCTTGGTCAGTAATTTATAATCTGTAGAATAATGAAAAAAAGTTGTGTAGTAATAGGTTCGGGATTTTCATCTTTATCTGCAGCTTGCTATTTAGCAAAAAATGGATGGAATGTTTCCATTTTTGAAAAAAATGAATCTGTTGGCGGTAGGGCTTCACAGTTTGTAAAAGACGGATTTACTTTTGATATGGGTCCAAGTTGGTATTGGATGCCCGATATTTTTGATAAATTTTTTGCCGATTTCAATAAACAAACCTCGGATTATTATCAACTAGACAAACTTAGTCCTGCCTATAAAATTTTCTTCAGTGACGATGTAATTACCATTGGTGATTCTATGTCTAAAATTTGTGATGAATTTGAACGAATAGAGCCGGGAAGCTCAAAAGCACTAAAAAAATTCATTGATAAAGCACAGGAAAATTATGACATTGCCATTAACAAAGTAGTTCTAAGACCAGGTCTTTCACCGTTAGAATTGGTTACTAAAGAAACTATTCTAAAAATTGATCAATTTTTTAAAACCATTAGCTCACAAGTTCGTAAGTCTTTTAAAAATCCGAAATTGGTTTCTACTTTAGAATTTCCTGTTTTGTTTCTTGGTGCAAAGCCAAGCAATACGCCTTCTTTCTACAATTTTATGAATTTTGCTGATTTTGGCTTAGGTACTTGGCATCCAAAAGGTGGTATGTACGAAGTTATAAAAGCAATGAAAAATTTGGCAGAAGAATTAGGAGTCGTTATACACACCAATGCAACGGTAGAACAAATACAAGTAACTAATGGCAAGGCCACCGGTATTATTTGTAAGGGCAAAGTTCATCACGCAGACAAAGTACTGAGCGGTGCAGATTATCAACACTCTGAAAGTTTGCTAGAAGACAAATATCAGCAGTATAGTAAGACGTACTGGGAGAAAAAGGTTTTCGCACCATCTTCTTTACTATTTTATATAGGGTTCAATACAAAATTGAAAAATGTAGAACATCACAATCTGTTTTTTGATACCGATTTTGAACTGCATGCCAAAGAAATATATGACAAACCACAATGGCCTACAAATCCTTTGTTCTATGCAAATTTCCCATCGGTAACAGATGGCAGCATGGCCCCAGAGGGTTACGAAACAGGTTTTTTTCTAGTTCCTATTGCGACTGACCTAGAAGATACCGAGGCTTTAAGAAATCAGTATTTTGATTTAATTATGGATCGTTTTGAAAAAAGAACAGGCCAAGACATTAGAAATAATATTATATTCAAGGAAACTTTCTGTGTCAATGATTTTATTGATCGGTACAATTCTTATAAAGGTAATGCCTACGGCATGGCAAATACCTTGACCCAAACGGCATTTTTAAGACCTAATCTTAGAAGTAAAAAAGTAGGTGATTTATATTTTACAGGACAACTGACTGTACCTGGACCAGGAGTACCCCCAGCCTTAATCTCCGGTAAACTAGTGTCAGAATTAATTATAAAGGATAATTAGTAATTTATGAAAGATACTTTTGACCAAGTTTCGTACCAATGTAGTAAAATCGTAACCAAACGATATAGTACCTCTTTTGCTCTCGCCACAAAGATGCTACACCCTTCTATACGCAGTCATATCTATAATATATATGGCTTTGTACGTTTTGCAGATGAAATAGTGGACACTTTTCATGACTACGATAAAGAAGTCCTATTTAATAAATTTGAGCAAGAATTGGAGGCGTCTTTACAAGACAGAATTAGTCTCAACCCAATTTTAAACTCATTTCAACATACGTACCATACATATAATATTCCCAAGCACCTTGTAGATTCTTTCATGAAAAGTATGCGTATGGATCTTTTTAAGAATGTATACCGAACAGATGCTGAATACAAAGAATATATTTATGGGTCGGCAGATGTTGTAGGTCTCATGTGCCTGCAAGTTTTTGTTAAAGGTGATGTAGAAGCTTATAACAAGTTAAAAGAATCTGCCATGGCTTTAGGTTCAGCTTTTCAAAAAGTGAATTTCTTAAGGGATGTAAAAGCCGACTTCGAAGAATTGAACAGATCCTATTTTCCTAATACCAATTTGAAGGAATTGGACGAAGCCTCTAAAAAACGCATTGTTGAAGAAATAAAAGAAGACTTTAAATTAGGATACCAAGGTATTGTAGGGCTGCCAGCTGAAGCAAAATTTGGTGTTTATACCGCTTACAAATATTATTTTAAGCTACTCAAAAAACTACAGGGCACTCCCTCTCTAGAAATAAAGAATGCACGTATTAGGGTGCCTAATTACCAGAAATTTGGACTATTGGCCCGTTCATACGTTAAATTTAAAATGAACTTAGTGTAATGGATATTGTGATTTGGATATTGATTTTTTTAGGCACTTTTCTATTTATGGAATTCATGGCGTGGTTTACCCACAAATATGTAATGCACGGATTTCTTTGGAGTTTACATAAAGATCATCATAAAAAAGATCACGACTCTTGGTTCGAGAGAAATGATCTGTTCTTTATTTTCTATGCCATTGTAAGTATGTCATTGTTTTATTCAGGCACTACAGGTTTTTGGTATGGCTACCCGTTGGGGTTTGGAATTCTGGCCTATGGTATTGCTTACTTTTTAGTGCATGACATTTTTATCCATCAACGTTTTAAGTTGTTTAGAAATGCCAATAACTGGTACAGTAGAGGTGTTAGAAGAGCACATAAAATGCATCATAAACACTTAGGCAAAGGTGATGGTGAATGTTTTGGAATGCTATTTGTTCCCTTTAAGTACTTTAAAAAGTAATTGGTTATTCCTCAATTAACTTAGTTAATAGCTTATCTATCTTATTATTATCCCAATCTGCAATTGCATTTTGATGTATTACAATAGCTCCATTTTTATCAATTAGATATGACCCGGGTGGCTTTAATAAGCCTATAGGACTAGGCTCACCAATAATTTGGTAGGTTACCGGAAATGTATAACCTTGTTCTTCCATAAATAAATCTACAGGGGCTCTTTCCTCATTCGTAATCACGTAGAATTTCATCTTGTCACCATACATATCGTACAAGTATTGCACATCTTTTAATTGTGCTTGAGAAGGCATGTGCCACGATGTCCAGAATGTTATAAATACTACTTTTCCTTTTGCCTCATCAAAATTAAAAAACTTCCAATTTTCATCTTTAAGCTTCCAGTCATAATCAGTAATCTTACCTCTTTTTTCTGGTTTAATTATGGTTGGTGAAGTGGCAAAAAACCTGTTGAGCATAATTTTGCTATAATCACCCAAGGGTGTCACAAAAAAAGAAAGCACGAATGCAATGATCAATAAGGTAAAAACCGTTTGTCTCTTCATAAAAGTAAGCTAGGGGTCAAAACTAAAAAACTCCTGAATAATATCAGGAGTTTTCCTTATAAATTTTAAAAGGTTGTATTAAGATGCGTTTTCTCTCTTAATCACATTTAAAGCTGAACCCTCTCTATACCAACCAATCTGTGCGGCATTATACGTATGGTTTACTTTAATTACATCTTTACTACCATCAGCATGCACTATTTCTACTGTTAAAGGCTTATCTGGCGCAAAATCCGCAATATCAATAAAATTGAAAGTATCGTCTTCTTGAATTAGGTCGTAATCATTTTCATTTGCAAATGTTAAGCCTAGCATACCTTGTTTTTTAAGGTTTGTTTCATGAATACGTGCAAATGATTTCACGATTACCGCAGCTACACCTAAATGACGAGGCTCCATAGCAGCGTGTTCACGTGAAGATCCTTCTCCATAGTTATGATCACCAACTACAATACTTCTTACACCTGCCGCTTTGTATGCACGTGCCGTATCTGGAACACCTCCATACTCACCGGTCAATTGATTTTTGACCATATTGGTTTTCTTTCCAAACGCGTTAACGGCACCAATTAAACAGTTGTTAGAGATATTATCTAAATGACCACGGAAACGTAGCCACGGTCCAGCCATAGATATATGATCTGTAGTACATTTCCCAAAAGCTTTGATCAACAATTTTGCACCCATTAAGCTTTCATCCTTAATAGGAGTAAACGGTTCCAATAATTGCAATCTTTCTGAATCTGAAGCTACTTTTACGGTAACACTAGATCCATCTTCTTTTGGAGCCAGATAACCAGCGTCCTCTACCTCAAAACCTTTTGGAGGAAGTTCCCAACCAGTTGGCTCATCGAACATGACCACTTCACCTTTTTCGTTGATCAACTTATCGGTCATTGGATTAAAATCCAACCTACCGGAAATAGCTATTGCAGCAGTTACCTCAGGCGATGCAACAAAGGCATGCGTGTTAGGGTTACCATCCGCTCTTTTGGCAAAGTTTCTATTAAATGAGTGTACAATACTGTTCTTAGGTGCATTTTTAGGATCGCTATAACGCGCCCACTGTCCAATACATGGTCCACAAGCGTTCGTGAAAATTTTAGCATCCAATTTCTCGAAAATTCCAAGAATACCATCTCTATCTGCCGTATATCTTACTTGCTCAGAACCAGGATTGATCCCTAATTCCGCTTTCATTTTTAATCCTTTATCAATAGCTTGTTGCGCAATTGAAGAAGCTCTAGACAAATCTTCATAAGAGGAGTTTGTACAAGAACCAATAAGCCCCCACTCCACAGCCAACGGCCATTCATTAGATGTAGCCTTTTCTGTCATATCACTACCCACTTTTGTAGAAAGATCGGGTGTAAATGGTCCATTCAATAACGGAGTCAATTCAGAAAGGTTAATTTCGATTACCTCGTCAAAATATTGTTCTGGATCAGCATACACCTCAGCATCTGCAGTTAAATGTTCTTTAACCTTATTAGCGGCATCTGCAATATCAGCTCTATCCGTAGCCCTTAAATAGCGCTCCATAGACTCATCATAGCCAAAAGTAGACGTCGTAGCACCTATTTCAGCCCCCATATTACAAATGGTACCTTTACCGGTACAGGAAAGATTTTTGGCTCCTTCACCAAAATATTCAACTATAGCACCGGTACCACCTTTTACGGTTAGTATTTCGGCAACCTTTAAAATAACATCTTTAGGAGCGGTCCAACCAGAAATATTACCGGTCAATTTTACTCCGATCAATTTTGGAAATTTAAGTTCCCAAGCCATACCCGCCATAACGTCAACAGCATCTGCTCCACCTACACCAATAGCGACCATACCTAAACCACCTGCGTTCACAGTGTGAGAATCGGTACCAATCATCATCCCTCCAGGGAAAGCATAATTTTCCAATACCACTTGGTGAATAATACCTGCACCTGGTTTCCAGAAACCTATTCCATATTTATTTGAAACAGACTCAAGAAAGTCAAAAACTTCGGCACTTGTGGAATTTGCAGATTTTAAATCTGCAGTTGCCCCACTTTTAGCCTGGATCAAGTGATCACAATGAACTGTAGTAGGTACTGCAACTTTTGGCTTCCCAGCTTGCATAAATTGCAATAACGCCATTTGTGCCGTAGCATCTTGACAAGCAATACGATCAGGAGCAAAATCTACATAGTCCTTTCCTCTGGTAAATGCTTCAGTAGGGCTACCATCCCATAAATGAGAATACAAAATCTTTTCTGAAAGAGTAAGTGGTTTTCCCACTACCTCTCTTGCTTTGTCTACACGTTCCGCCATGGAAGCATAAACCTTCTTAATCATATCTATGTCAAAAGCCATAAAATTTATTTATAAAATTGTTAATCTATCTTATCCGTACAAGATACGAAATGTACGTTGAATTTAAGAGCGCATATGAAATTAAGAATGATTATAAAAAATGGAAGAAAAAAAGCCCGAGCAAACATGCCCGGGCTTTCCATTATGCTATATACAATGTATTATCTCACCAACTGTTTTGTTGATGGCTTAAACTTCGTTAAAACAATACCGTCTACTGCTGCTTCATATTCTGCCATAGTTGGCGTTCTTCCTAAAATGGTAGATAGCACCACTACAGGGGTAGAAGACAATAAAGATTCTCCTTTTTTCTCACCAGAATCTTTTACGACCCTTCCTTGGAACAAACGAGTTGATGTTGCCATAACCGTGTCTCCTGGCTCTGCTTTTTCTTGGTTACCCATACAAAGGTTACAGCCTGGTCTTTCTAGATAAAGCATGTTTTCATACTTAGTACGTGCCAATCCTTTTGGTGCACTATCATCAAATTCAAATCCTGAATACTTTTGAAGTACTTCCCAATCACCTTCTTCTTTTAACTCGTCTACAATATTATATGTTGGTGGTGCTACAACTAATGGCGCCTGGAAGGTTACTTTGCCTTGTTGTGCCTCAATATTTTTCAACATTTGAGCCAAAATTTTCATATCGCCTTTATGCACCATACAAGACCCTACGAAACCTAGGTCCACCTTTTTGGTTCCACCATAGTAAGATAAAGGTCTAATAGTATCATGCGTATAACGCTTGGAAACATCTTCGTTATTTACATCTGGATCAGCGATCATTGGTTCAGCTATCTCATCTAAATCGATAATAACTTCTGCATGATATTTAGCATTGGCATCTGGTCTTAAAGATGGTCTAATACCGGTTTTAAGCTCAGTAATTCTGGTTTCTGCTTTTTCTACAAGTCCCTTTAAAACTTGCTTGGCGTTATCCATGCCTTTATCAATCATTATCTGAATACGGCCTTTAGCAATTTCAAGAGATTCTATCAATGTCTCATCCTCAGAGATGCAGATAGATGCCTTAGCCTTCATCTCTGCTGTCCAATCAGTAAAGGTAAACGCTTGATCAGCTGTTAAAGTACCAATATGAACCTCGATTACACGACCTTGAAATACGTTTTCACCACCAAACTGCTTTAACATTTGTTGTTGTGTCGCATGAACTACATCACGAAAATCCATGTAAGACTTCATTTGCCCTTTAAAGGTAACTTTTACCGACTCAGGAATAGGCATAGAAGCCTCACCTGTAGCCAATGCCAAAGCAACGGTACCAGAATCAGCACCAAAGGCTACACCTTTAGACATACGGGTGTGAGAATCTCCACCAATAATAATATCCCAATCACCCACGGTGATATCATTTAATACTTTATGAATTACATCCGTCATTGGAAAATACACCCCTTTTGGATCACGACCTGTAATTAAACCAAAGTCGTTCATAAACTTCATAAGCCTAGGAATGTTGGCTTTTGATTTATCATCCCAAACAGATGCCGTATGGCAACCTGATTGATATGCACCATCAACAATTGGAGAGATTACCGTGGCAGCCATCATTTCCAATTCTTGCGATGTCATTAAACCAGTGGTATCTTGAGAACCTACGATATTTACTTCTGCACGAACATATGATCCCGCATGCAAAGTAGCTCCAGAAGTACCCACTGCATTCTTATTGAATATTTTCTCTACCGCGGTCAATCCTTGTCCTTCAATAGAAACCTCTTTTGAAGGTGCATATACTTGAGGTACATCTATACCCAATACCTTACAGGCAAAAGTTTGTAGTTTCTTTCCAAAAACTACAGCATAAGAACCACCTGCTTTCATGAACTCCATTTTCTGTGGTGTAAATGCTGCGGAAATATCCTTCAACTCAACTTTACCATGATACAATTTTTTCTCTTTTGTATTTATGGTCAAGACAGTACCCGTGGCAACAGAATACATCTGTTTTAAAATTGGTTCACCGTCTTCATCAACAATAGTGTTACCATTTTCATCTTTTTGCTGTACCCAGTTTTTAAGATCTAATCCTATACCTCCGGTTACACCAACGGTTGTTAAGAAAATTGGAGCAATACCATTAGTTCCCGCAATTACCGGGGCAATATTGATAAATGGTACATATGGGCTAGAGGAAATACCGGTCCACAATGCAACATTGTTTACACCGGACATTCTTGAAGAACCAACACCCATTGTTCCTTTTTCGGCAATAAGCATTACACGCTTGTCAGGGTGCTTTTCTTTTAGTTCAAGCACCTCTTTTTGCATTTCTTTGTTATGCTCAAAAATACATTGACCATGCAATTCTCGATCAGATCTTGAATGTGCATCACCCCCTGGAGAAAGTAAATCGGTTGAAATATCACCAACACCGGCAATGTAGGTCACCACCTCTATTTCTTCTTCAATCTCCGGTAGTTTCGTAAAAAACTCGGCTTGTGCATAGCTTTCAATAATATCTTTAGCTATTTCACTTCCGTTTTTAAGTGCTTCTTCTAGACGATCTGTATCCGCCTCATATAAAAACACCTGTGTCTTTAAAACCTTTGCGGCTTGCAACGCCAATTCTTTGTTATCACCTAAAGCAACATCTAACAATACCTTAATAGACGGACCGCCTTTCATATGCGACAACTGCTCCAATGCAAAAGCCGGTGTAATTTCCTTCACGACAGACTCACCAACGACAATCTCTTTAAGAAATTCTGCCTTTACACCTGCAGCACTAGTGGTACCAGGTAACACATTATAAATAAAGAAATTTAGAGAATCTTCTCTATACTCATTATCTACATCTTTAATTTGTTCAATAATCTTGCTAAGTAAATCAGCGCCATCTATCGGCTTTGGATGAAGACCTTGACTTTTACGTTCTTCAATCTCCTTAAGGTAATCTTTATAAATGCTCATTAATAAGTGATTTGTATATTTAATTGGATATAATAGTGAAATAGCGACTTCATAATTTTCTCTGAAGATTTGTGGAAAATAAGAACACTATTACTACAAATGGACAGATTAATTGATTGTTGAATGTTTTATTCGATTAGAATATTACTTGGTCTTCTAATGGTATCAAAATCAAATGTCATCTGTTAGTTCATTTAAGTTAACGCAATTTCGTAAAATTACGTAATAAAGAACGCATTTAAAACTAAATAAGTATGATTACCTACTTTTTCTCAAATCCTTTAAAAAGTAGATAGATATCAAACATTTTTCCTATCAAAAATGTTCATATCCTTGAAAAAGTGCAGAAAAAGGTGGTATTTTTTTAAAGCAGTTTATCAATAATATCCTCTTCAGTGATACCTTCTGCCTCTGCTTTATAATTTTTAATGATACGATGGCGTAAAATTCCTTTAACAACGGCATGCACATCTTCTATATCTGGTGAGAATTTACCATGAATGGCCGCATTGGCCTTAGCTCCAAGAATAAGGTTTTGAGAGGCTCTTGGCCCTGCACCCCAATCTAAATATTGTTTTACATATTCTGATGCTGTTTCCAGATTAGGCCTTGTACTATTTACCAACTTTACAGCATATTCCACAACATTATCCGCAACAGGAATTCTACGTACCAATTCTTGAATAGCAATGATATCTTTAGCGTTAAAAAGCGCATTGATCACCTGCTTGGTGTTCGAAGTAGTATTTTTTACCACTTTAATTTCCTCTGCTATAGAAGGGTATTTTAATTCTATCGCGAACATAAAACGGTCTAGCTGTGCTTCCGGCAAAGGGTAGGTACCTTCTTGTTCAATTGGGTTTTGCGTAGCTAAAACAAAATATGGCAGTTCCAATTTATGCTGATGACCGGCAATGGTCACAGCTCTCTCTTGCATTGCCTCTAAAAGTGCTGCTTGGGTCTTTGGTGGAGTTCTGTTGATTTCATCCGCCAAAATAATATTGGAAAAAATAGGGCCTTTAAGAAATTTAAAACTTCTGTTTTGATCCAGAACCTCGCTACCAAGAATGTCACTTGGCATTAAATCTGGCGTAAATTGTATTCTTTTAAAGTCTAGTCCTAATGCTTGGGCAATGGTATTCACCATTAAAGTTTTGGCCAGCCCTGGCACTCCTATCAGCAATGAATGCCCTCCTGTGTAAATTGAAAGCAGAATTTGTTCAATAACCTCATCTTGACCAATAATGACCTTGGCTATTTCTTTTTTAAGCTCAGCATGTTTTACTACTAGGCGTTCAATTGCTGCAACGTCTGACATATATTACTTTTTTACCCAATTATTAGCGAAATCACAATCTTTGTTCTCGTCATTAACGCTGATGTAGGTATCTTTAATATGCTCGTCCATCCATTTTTTAATGGCATTGTACTTTTTCTCGGTAAGTGCCAGCTCTTGAATCTTTGTATAATCCTTTGAGAAATCCGCTACGTGCTCATCAAACCTATTGGTAATCTTTAAGATTTTATATTTAGGTGCACCTCCTCTTGGATCTTCTTCCAATACCGGATACGTTATTTCATTATCCTTTAAATTTTGAACCTGATTGTACAAGGTAGGATCCATTTTTGTAAGCTCAAACTTAGAATCGAAATTTACAGGATTACGTAAAAGTCCGCCATCAAATTTTGTTTCCTTTTCGTCAGAAAAATTCAATGCAGCTTCAGCAAATGTAAATTCCCCATCCATAATCTTTTTACGAATAGTGTCTAATTCAGCCTTAGCTTCATCCAACACATTTTGAGATATTTCTGGCTGGATCAATATATGTCTCAAATCCAATTCTTGACCTCTAATTTTTTCTATGTAAATAATATGATAGCCAAAAACCGTTTCAAAAGGCTCAGAAACTTCACCTTCTTTTAAACTAAAGGCCACATCCTTAAACTTCTTATCAAAACCGGTATCTTTTGTAATACTATAGAAACCACCTTTTGATTTAGATCCTGGATCTTGAGAATATAGAATAGCTTTTACACTAAAGCTAGCATCATTATCCTCCACATCTGCCTTAATCTGGTTTAGCTTATCAACCACCTTTTGCTTCTCTTCCTCAGAAGGCTCTGGCTCTTTGGTAATTTGTGCAATTTCTAACTCAGCGCCAAACACAGGTCGTTCATCTTCAGGAATTTTATTAAAGAATTGACGAACCTCTTCCGGTGTAATTTCAATTTCCTTAATGATATCTTGCTGCATACGCTCAGATAACATACGCAACTTATTGATCTTATAAAGCTCTTCCCTAAAACTAGCCTCGTCCGTTTTCTTGTAGTATTTCAACACCTTGTCCATAGATCCGATCTGCTGCACCAACGACTGTAATTGGCGGTCGCCAGTAGCATTTACTTCATCATCAGAGACCAGAATACTATCTTGAACGGCTTGGTTGGCATACAACCTATCTTCCATTAACTTACCTAAAAGCCCGCAGTGTGTAATATCTTCAGTGGAAGCACCTTGACTTTTAAGATCGATCAGCGTTTTTTCAATATCAGAATCCAATATTACATAGTCACCCACAACAGCGGCAATACCATCTAATTTAATTCTCTTAAAATTGTTAGATGAATCTTTTTTTACTGTAACGGCTTCCTCAGCAGCTTCCATTGCTTGGGCTTGATCTGCCTCTGCATTTGGTATTGAATCTTGCGCGATAGCAAAACCGGAAAGCAGCAATGCCCCTATGTAAATACTATTTTTTGTTTTCGAAAACTTCAAATTCATTATCCTTGATTGCTTCATCTAATAATTCAGTTTCTAGTTTGCGTAGGTAGTCCATCTTTCTACGGCTTAATAAAACTTGTTCTATGGTAGGCTTAATAAATGACAACGGAGCAATTTCATTAATATCCTTTGTCTCTACTATTTTTCCCAAATATACCCCGATTGAATCCTCTAATTCAAAAAATTGTGAATTTTTTAAGTACCTATTGGCATTCTCTGCGGTAATTGGAGGTATTTCTTCGAATATTCTTGTATTTCTAACCCAAATTGAATCGTTAAAATTCAGTTTATTGAACTGAACCCCAATAGAATCTAAATAACGTAGGTCATCTTCTTTAAATCTTTTTAAACGCTTACCAACTTCATCTTTGTCCAAAAATCCTTTCGGCAAGGCTACAAATCTAATTCTGGCAATAGGTTCCTTTAGTTTAAAATTCTCTTTGGCGCGCTCGTAAAAAGCTTGAAGTTGTTCCGATGTTATTAGTGAATCCGTTGCTTGGGCCACCAAAGCTTCTTTATACACACTAGTATAGAGCTCCGTTCTATAATCATCTACCAGAGCATTGTATTGTGCAAGTTTTTCTTCGGATAAATTTATTTTGGCCTTGGACAGCAGTAATTGTTTAGACGCCCAATTATTAATATAGTTTGTAGCGAATGATGCGCTATCTGCCTTTGACATATTTTCCGTAATCAGTGGAGCAAGGTCTTCTTTATATAAAAAGGACTCGCCTACTCTAGCAATAGCCTTTCTTTCTTCCTCTTTTTTAAACATACCTTCACATGAGGTATAGACAATAGCAATAAGACCTATACCAAGTAAAAGGTAAAACCTGCTGAACAATAATTTAGATTTCTTAGAAAACATCGAGCAAAAATAGCAATTACCCAATCGTGTGCAAGTGCTTAATGATTTACTTAACACCTTTTTTTGGGAGTTACAATATAAACAAATACCTAATAATCAATAAGCACAGCTATTTTTAAAAATTGCAATCAACCTTTAAATAGTAAACGGGCTAAGGTTTTTTCGGTAAATTTGCTTACTTATTTTATAAACCAATACAAGACATTTTTGAACCGACAAATAAAACTAATTTGGGATTTCAGAGGTCCTACGGCACTTAAGACCGCAGAGCACCATGTTAAGCACCTCAATGAATTTATAGCACTAGAAAAAACCGCACTTAACATTACCGGTTTTAACGAAATCAATGACATGTACAGCACAGCCTTCATGGTCGTTGAAGAAAACGAAATGATCAAGGTAAGAGATTTATTAAAACCGCACAGAGGTGAAGTCTACACACCTTAATCTGACACCTATTACATGAAACATTGTTTACTTTTCATTTGCTGCTTCATATTAGTTTCTTGCACCGCCGAGCAACAAAATCCAAACTTTCTTGAGACGGCCTTAGCTACAAAAGACATTAGTATTAAAAGGGTGATGGACAGTATTGAGAAATATCAGGTTCAAATTAGGTACACCCAAATTGATAGAAGAAATGACAGTGTGCTATTTACGGATTATGATTTTCAGGTAAGTGATAGTGTATACTTTTATCCGGCCAGTACGGTAAAATTTCCAACCGCGGTTTTGGCAATGGAAAAAATAAATCAGACCGACACCCTTACCATACACACCAAATATTACATAGAAGGTGATACTATTGAAAGTACCGTTGCAGATGATGTCAATGAGATATTTGCCGTCAGTGATAATTTAGCCAATAATAGATTAATAGAATTTTTAGGTTTTGAAACCATCAACCAAAGTTTAAAAAATAAAGGCATAGCTCCTGTTAGGCTCTCACATAGACTTGGTTTTCATTCAGAAGATTTAAGAACAAAACCCATCATTATTTACCTTAATGATTCTACCACCGGTATAACACAACCCATTTTAAACAAAACGCCAAAACCTTTAGCATTGTTTGAAATAGAAAAGGGAAAAGGATATTATGAAAATGATGAATATATTAACGAGCCATTTAGCTTTAAGCAAAAAAACTATTATCCCTTATCTGCTCAGCATAACCTATTAAAGCGAATTATTTTTCCAGAGAATTTTAATTTAAATGAACAATTTCATTTAAACAAAGAGCAGCGCGATCACCTGTTAAATGCTATGCACACAGTACCAAAAGAAATGGGTTATGACAAAAAAGAATATTACGATAGCTACTGTAAGTTTTTTCTTTTTGGCGACTCTAAAGATGATATACCAGAACATATCAAAATATATAACAAAGTTGGGTTTGCCTATGGAACATTAACTGATTGCGCTTACATTAAGGACACAAAAAATAATATAGATTTTCTATTGACAGCCACTATATTGGTCAATAAAGATGGTATATTCAATGATGATGTATATGAGTATGATGAAATAGGCATTCCATTTTTAGCACAATTAGGGCGCGAAATATATCAACAAGAACTACAGAGAAAAAAATAATAGAAACAAGAAGTTGACTATGCAAGATAATGCCGGTAAAACAAGAATTAACAAATACTTAAGTGAAGCGGGTTTTTGTTCACGAAGGGCTGCAGATAAACTTATAGAACAAGGTAGGGTAACCATTAACGGTCAAGTACCGGAAATGGGAACCAAAATTTCTGCTGGAGATATCGTAAAAGTAGATGGGGAACTGATCAAGGAACCCAAAGGCAAGTCAACCTATTTAGCATTCAACAAACCTGTAGGTATTGTTTGCACTACCGACACCGGTGTAGAAAAGGACAACATAATTGATTTTATAAATTACCCTAAGCGTATATTCCCAATAGGTAGATTGGACAAACCCAGTGAAGGACTTATTTTTCTAACCGATGACGGCGACATTGTAAATAAGATTTTACGTGCTCGTAACAATCACGAAAAAGAGTATTTGGTAACGGTAGACAAACCGATAACGATCGATTTTCTGAACAGAATGCGAAAAGGCATTCCTATTCTTGACCAAGTAACCAGAGAGTGTGAGGTGTATGAAGTTAGCACTTATCAATTCAGGATCATATTGACCCAAGGTCTTAATAGACAAATTAGGCGTATGTGCGAATATTTGGATTATCGGGTAAAAAAGCTAAAACGTATTAGGATCATGAATGTTCAACTAGATGTACCCGTTGGAAAGTGGAGAGATTTAACCGAAGAAGAATTAAGAGAGATCAATAGATTGGTAAGCACTTCTTCAAAAACGTTTGATGGAGAAAAATAAAGTCTGTTCCCTATAACACTCCAAAAATTCCACATCAACAAAATGAATAATGGTTAAATAATTAGCTTAATTCACTAAAAATCATTATTTTAAGTAAAAAATTTGCACCATGTCAACTTACAACTTCAATATTAAAAAGCCCCTTAGCGTTTACTATGTTTTAATTCTTTTATGCTGCTTGGGATTAGGAACGCAATCAATGGCGGCCCAAAACACTAATTTCACTGAGTATACAGGAGAAGTCTTAGACGCTGACAGCAAGAAAGCCCTGGTATTTGCCACCCTAACGGTTGACAATACCAATGTCACCACCATTACAAATTCAGAGGGTCAATTTTCTTTAAAAGTACCCAATGAATTTAAAGGAAACAGCTTAACTATTGCCTTCTTAGGTTACAAGACCAAGCAATTGAATATAGCCGATCTACAACCGGAGAAGAACAAAATCTTTATGGAAGAATTTGTTATGGCATTATCCGAAGCGCAAATAGATGCCCCTAACGATGCCGAAGCTTTAGTAAAAGAGACCTTAGATAAAAAAGGAAGCAATTACTTAGATGAAAATACGGTGATGACAGCTTTCTATAGGGAAACCATAAAAAAGAGAAGAACAAATGTAAGTCTTTCAGAAGCTGTTGTAAACGTTTACAAAACACCATACTCCTCTAATAGAACAGATGCCCTTGAATTATACAAGGCTCGTAAAAGCACTGATTATTCAAAACTTGATACCGTTGCCTTAAAATTACAAGGCGGACCGTTCAATACTTTGTTCGTGGACATGGTAAAATACCCTAAATATATATTTACCCCAGAAACATTAAACTATTATGATTTCTCTTTTGATACTTCTACGCGAGTAAACGACCAACTTATTTATGTAATAGACTTTAAGCAAAAGCCAGAAATTATAGATCCGTTATATGAAGGAAAATTATATATAGATGCTCAAAATAAAATTCTAACCAGTGCCATTTACTCTTTGAATATTACCGATAAGCGCCTTGCTTCTCAAATGTTTGTTCGCAAGAAACCAAAAAATGCAGAGGTCTGGCCAACAGAAGTATCTTACCGTGTAGATTACAGGGAAAAGAATGGAAAATGGTATTATGGTTACAGCAATGTTCTTCTTGAATTTAAAGTTAATTGGGATAAAAGACTATTCAATTCAGTATATAGTATGAGCTGTGAAATGGCCGTGACGGACTGGGAACAAAACTTGACCAACGCCATACCCAGGTCAAAGGATAGAATGAAATCTTCTATCATATTAAGTGACGAAGCACTAGGTTTTGCCGATCCAGACTTTTGGGGCGAATACAATATTATAGAACCAGAAAAATCTATTGAGTCTGCCATTAGAAAAATACAACGACAATTACGTAGAGGAAAAATAGACAACGGCGCGGCTGCCGCCCGTTAAAAGTTGTTTCAAGTGAGTTTGAAAAAAATTCCCTTTGGTTTTTCAATAAAGAAAATCAAAGGGAATTTTAATTTTATAAGCGCCAATTACATTAATTAGCCACCTCACTTATAAATTTTAATCTATACAAACGTAATTCTTCTTCCTCATACTCGCCATCAAACTCTGTCATAGCTTCTTCAAGGTTATCACTATCGGCCTCTAAGAAATAATCATGTATTTCTTCTTGTTGATCTTCGTCTAAAATCTCATCGATCCAATAGTTTAAATTCAACTTTGTTCCGCTATAGACGATCTGCTCCATTTCCTTGATCAACTCAGGTATTTCAAGTCCTTTTGCCGATGCAATATCTGATAAAGGCAATTTTCTATCAACATTCTGTATCACATACAATTTTAGAGCAGAATTTGCACCGGTACTCTTTACCACAAGATCATCTGGCCTTATAATTTCATTTTCAGAAACGTATGTATTTATAAAAGCGATAAAAGGCTTTCCATATTTTTTGGCCTTACCTTCACCTACACCATGAACATTAAGCAACTCTTCATGGGAAATAGGATATTTAAGAGCCATATCTTCTAGAGAAGGATCTTGAAAGACCACAAATGGCGGTACTCCCAATTTCTTTGCTTGACCTTTTCTAAGATCTTTTAATTGTTTTAGAAGTTTCTCATCTGCAATTCCGCCAGATTTAGCAGCTCCTACAATAGCATTATCATTCTCGGCATTGTACACATGATCTTTGGTCATCATGAAAGAAGAAGGTTTCTTTAAAAACTCCTTACCACTATCAGTTACATGAAGTACACCGTATTGCTCTATTTCTTTTCTCAAAAGTCCCGCAACCAATGTTTGGCGTATTAAGGCCATCCAATACCCCTTATCTCTATCAGAACCAATACCAAAAAATTCCTTTTCATTGGTTTTGTGAGATGATATTATTGCATTGGTCTTACCCCTTAAGGTATTTACAATTTCCTTTGATTTAAATTTTTCACTAGTTCCGGTCACCACTTTTAATAGCTTTTCTACACCATCCTTAGCCTCTTCCTTTTCTTTTGGGTTTCTGGTGTTATCATCCATATCTGCCCCTTCACCGTTAACCTCGTCGAATTCCTCACCAAAATAATGAAGCATAAACTTACGTCTAGACATTGAGGTTTCTGCATAGGCTACAACTTCTTGCAACAGCGCATTTCCTATCTCTTGTTCTGCCACCGGTTTACCGGACATAAATTTCTCAAGTTTCTCTATATCCTTATAAGAGTAATATGCCAAACAATGACCTTCGCCACCATCACGGCCTGCCCTACCCGTTTCTTGGTAATAACTCTCTATACTTTTAGGAATATCATGATGTATAACAAAACGAACATCTGGCTTGTCTATACCCATACCAAAAGCAATAGTGGCCACAACCACATCTACATCTTCCATCAAGAACATATCTTGGTATTTAGATCTAGTTTTAGCATCAAAACCGGCGTGATACGGCACGGCACTTACGCCATTTACCTGTAAAACCTGGGCCAATTCTTCTACCTTTTTTCGGCTTAAACAATATATAATACCAGATTTACCTGAATTTTGTTTTACAAAACGGATGATATCCGCCTCAATATTCTCCGTTTTGGTACGTACCTCATAAAACAAATTGGGTCTATTAAATGATGCCTTGAACAAAGTGGCTCCACCAATTCCTAAATTCTTTATGATGTCTTCCTGCACTTTAGGTGTAGCCGTTGCGGTAAGTCCTATAATAGGAATATTATCGCCCAAACGTTCAACAATAGATTTTAGGTTTCTATACTCAGGTCTAAAATCATGCCCCCATTCAGAGATACAATGCGCTTCGTCTACCGCTACAAAAGAAATAGTAACCGAGCGCAAAAACTCTACATTCTCTTCTTTTGTCAATGACTCTGGAGCAACATATAAAAGTTTGGTAACGCCGTTGGTGATATCTTGCTTTACCTGTTTTATTTCACCTTTGTTCAATGATGAGTTGAGCACATGTGCTATTCCGTTCTCAGAAGATACACCACGTATGGCATCTACTTGATTCTTCATTAAAGCAATAAGTGGAGATACAATAATTGCGGTACCTTCTTGCATTAACGCAGGTAATTGGTAGCAAAGCGATTTACCACCGCCGGTAGGCATAATTACAAACGTATTATTCTGTCTTAAAACATTTTTAATTACCTCTTCTTGAAGTCCTTTAAACTGAGAAAACCCAAAATATTTTTTTAATGAGGAATGTAAATCGATATTGTCAAATTCTTTACTGTCTGTCACATTTTACATTTAAGGGGACACTACTTACTTTAAAAATCTATAAGCGAACAAAATTAATCTTTTGCCAAGCTTGGCGTTTCTAAATTATTATGCGATAATCGGCATTTAAAATTAAGTTTGTTTAATTTTGTCATCTTAAAGATAATACATTCTTTTAGGAATACAATCCATAATTTGAATAATAGATTGATTGCAACGGACACCATTATTGGCTTAGCGAAAAAAACCATTGAAACTGAGCGTGATGCTATAGCACAACTTTCATCTCTTTTGACCGACGATTTTGCCAGTATCGTAAACTGCATTATCCAGGCAAAAGGCCGTGTTATAATCTCTGGTATTGGCAAGAGTGCCATCATTGCCACTAAAATTGTAGCTACCTTGAATTCTACAGGTACTCCCGCAATTTTTATGCATGCTGGCGACGCCATTCATGGAGATTTGGGAACCGTACAGGATAATGACGTGGTCATCTGCATTTCTAACAGTGGAAATACGCCCGAAATTAAGATGTTGGTACCGCTCATAAAAAGAGGTACAAACAAATTAATTGCAATGACCGGTAATACCGATTCTTTTTTAGCAAAGCAGGCAGACTATATCTTAAATACCCATGTAGAAAAAGAGGCTTGCCCAAATGGTTTGGCTCCTACAACAAGTACTACCGCACAATTGGTAATGGGAGATGCCTTGGCCATTGTTCTACTGGAAATTAAAGGGTTTACCAGTTCTGACTTTGCAAAATATCACCCTGGCGGATCATTGGGAAAAAGACTTTATCTAAGAGTTTCTGACCTTGTGAGCAAAAACCAAGTGCCAAGCGTACAACAAGACGAAGAGGTAAAAAAGGTTATTGTTGAAATTTCTAAAAAAATGTTAGGGGTCACTGCCGTACTTGATAGAGAAAAAGTTGTTGGTATTGTTACCGATGGCGACATAAGACGAATGCTAAATAAGCATGATAATATAAAAGGATTGACCGCCAAAGATATCATGACCACCAACCCTAAAACAATATCTGCCAATACTTTAGCCATAAAAGCATTAGAGCAAATGCAGAAAAAGGGAATCTCACAACTGTTGGCCATGGATAATGATACCTACATTGGTGTTATACATTTACATAATTTAATAAACGAAGGTATTTTATAATGAGTTCCAAAGCTACTACCTCTCCTAACGAGATGTCATTTCTAGACCATTTAGAAGAATTAAGATGGCATTTAATAAGATCAGTTTTGGCAGTTGTCATTATTGGAAGTGTTGCCTTTTTAATGAAAGATTTCATTTTTGACACGGTTATTTTCGGACCTAAAAAAATGGATTTCCCCACCTACAAATTATTTTGTGATATCGCAACATATTTTGGATTCGACTCGGCTTTTTGTGCCGATAAACTTCCATTTACCATACAAAGTAGATTAATGTCCGGGCAATTTTCCGCACATATTTGGACATCGATCTGGGCCGGTTTCATAATTGGCTTTCCCTATGTTCTTTATGAAATGTGGAAATTCATTAGTCCTGGACTTTACGAAAAAGAACGAAGAAATTCTAGAGGCTTTATTTTCATAGCATCTTTCTTATTTTTTCTAGGTGTATTGTTCGGGTATTATGTGGTATCACCATTATCCATTAACTTTTTAGGCACCTACCAAGTAAGTTCAGAGGTTACCAATGAGTTTGACCTTGCGTCTTACATATCTACCGTTAGAGCATCTGTAATTGCCTGTGGTGTTTTATTTGAACTACCTATCATTATTTTCTTTTTGACCAAAATAGGCCTGGTAACCCCAGAAATAATGAGAAAATACAGGAAAATAGCATTGGTGGTCGTATTGATCTTATCTGCCGTAATAACTCCGCCAGACGTTGCCAGCCAAATTATAGTGGCCATACCGGTATTGATCTTATATCAAGTAAGTATCTATATTTCTGCTATGGTATTGAGAAAAGAAAGAAGAAAAGCTGAAAAAGAAAAAAAAGCAAATAGAAATGTCAAATCAAATTGAAGAATTTAACGCGTATCGTTCTAAGATGAACGATAAGTTATTGGCCGATAATAATAAAATAGTAAAACGTATATTCAATTTAGACACCAATGCTTTTGCCGCTGGTGCCTTAGATGTGAAAACCAAAGAGTTATTAGGTCTTGTGGCTTCTACAGTGTTACGATGCGATGATTGTGTAAAATATCATTTAGAAAGTTCATACAACGAAGGTGTATCTAAAGAAGAGGTCATGGAAACTTTAAGTATAGCTACTTTGGTAGGCGGTACTATTGTTATACCACACTTAAGAAGAGCTTATGAATACTGGGAAGAATTAGAAAACCAAGAAGGTTAAAAAATCCCTAATTACTTTTCTAGCAGACCAATAACCAATAGATTTGAAAACATGAAGTTACGTGCCGACAATATTATGAAATCCTACAGAGGCCGTAGGGTGGTTAAAGGAATTTCCCTTGAGGTAAACCAAGGAGAGATCGTAGGGCTACTTGGACCAAACGGTGCGGGTAAAACCACATCCTTTTACATGATTGTTGGCCTTATAAAACCTAACGGCGGAAGTATCTATTTAGACGACATGGAGATTACCAAATTCCCCATGTACAAAAGAGCACAAAACGGTATTGGGTACTTGGCACAAGAAGCGTCGGTATTTAGAAAACTAAGTATAGAAAAGAACATTCTCAGCGTACTACAACTAACCAAATTAAGCAAGAAAGAGCAGCACATGAAAATGGAATCGCTCATTGAGGAATTTGGTCTGGGGCATATTCGAAAAAACCGTGGGGATTTGTTATCTGGTGGGGAGCGAAGAAGAACTGAGATTGCAAGAGCTTTGGCTACCGATCCAAAGTTTATTCTTCTTGACGAGCCTTTTGCAGGAGTAGACCCCGTGGCCGTAGAAGACATACAACGTATTGTAGCGCAACTAAAGAACAAAAACATCGGTATACTCATTACCGATCACAATGTTCAGGAAACACTTGCCATTACAGAACGTTCTTACCTAATGTTCGAAGGCGGAATTTTAAAATCCGGTATTCCAGAAGATCTAGCTGCAGATGAAATGGTACGTAAAGTATATCTAGGGCAGAATTTTGAGCTACGTAAAAAGAAGCTAGATTTTTAAAAACAAGAACTATTCCTTATACTTTTTAAGGTTATATAATCCCCAGCCAAAGAACAACAATTCTAATACTAATGCGGGAGTAAACAAAGGGGATACACCGTCAAACAATGTACTTACTATTCTACCAAATGATATTCCTCCCATAAAAAGCACATTGCAGACCGTTGCCCCATACCAAAATTTGGGATTTAAAGCACCAAATAACCAATATAGGCCAACTCCCATATAAATTCCCATTACGGCACGCAACATGTTCTTCAATTCTAAATCTACCACCTGAAAACCCAAAAGTTCTGGCATAACATAGGTAGGATAGGCGCCATACACCAAGCCTGCAATAATGACGATTACAGCTGAAAGTAAAAGATTAAGATTCTTAGAAATTACCATAAAACCGTTTACCATAAAGTTGCAAATATCTAAAAGCTGCCAATCCGCCCACAAAAGAAAATACAGCCAACATCCAAAATACATGTTGATGCCCTTTTAAACCCGGTGATGCATCTAATAAGTACCCCATTGCGGGTCCGGCAAAAATATCTGGAGTATAGCCTACCAATGAAATAATACCCACAGCGGTACCCGTTAAAACCAAAGGGATTCTACCACTTTGCATAACCGCGAAATACAATGAACGTATGGCGTAAACACCAAGCGCCACAATCATAATCGAAAATATGAACATAGCATAAGAAACATTTTCAACTACTCCTAGAGCAAAAATCAAAGAACCAAAGAAGGCTATTACAAAACCTATGAACAAAAACAAACTAGGTCTAGATCGATCTGCAACAATACCGATCAACACCCCTACTACCGGTCTTGCAAACAACAAAACAGTACCAACTTCCGCTGAGGCAACTTCATTAAGCAACATTACATCTTGAGCATACAGCGAAAAAATATCCGTAATCTTGTAGCCAACATAGGCACATAAAATAATGACCATTAACAATTGAACCGATGGCAACCGCAGCACCTCTTTAATCTGCGAAGCTGTAATACGATCAATGACAATTTCTTTTTCCTGATCTGCAGGTAATTTCATGAACAACCATACCAAAACACCCACTACGGCTACAATACCTGCAGAAGTTAAAATAACATATCTAAAAGCAAAACGGCTCTCTTCCAAACTAGCGACTTCCAAATCCGTCGTCATAAAATAAGAAAACACCACTACCCCAAGTGTACCGAACAAGGCTCCTACCAAGCCCCTACCACCATCTAAAAACCCGAATGCCCTGCCTTGAGAATTTATACCGCCCCAAACACGGGTAGCTTTTATCATGGGAGACCAAAAGAGAAATATGGTAGTAAAGCCCCAAAATCCGTAAAGAACCTGTAATGTAGCATAATTAGGAAAAGTAGCGAATACCAAACCGCCAATTGCAGTCATCCAAAGTGCAATGGCTATTAACTTTCTTGGTTGATATTTATCTGCTAACGGACCACCAAGCACATATGAGACCAACGCTACAAAACCGTATACCGAAAAGCACAAACCTAAAGAAACATTATCGAGTTCAAAAACCTTTAAAACAGTAGGTCTAAAAACACGTTGTAGCACAAACGGCAAAATAAAGACACTTTCCCCAGCCAATATCAATAATAAGAGATAGTACCAGGGTGCTTTTTCAGGTTGTTTCATTTTGCTTTTATAGGAATCCAAACTTCTTCTTCTGAGTTGGGATCGTTGTTTTTATATTTTGCTCCAAGCACTTCAAAATGTGGGCGACCATCTAATTGATATTCTGAGTTAGGAATCCATTCCCCATAAATATATTGAAAGAAAGTAGGTGCGTTTTGTGCACTGCCTGTATAATGAAATACAGCATATAAGCCAGTTTCCAATAGCAACATATTCATGCCTTCGGGAATATTATCCACTTCATCAACCTCAACACAAGCCCACTTTACAAATTCGCTACCAGCGCTAAATCGTTCAAAATAATGGCTAGGATATTGTTGCAGTGATATAAAATCTTCAGACGCCCTATGATCCACTTCCTTACTAAGTTGCCTAAACGTTTTCCAAAGTTGAGGGGTTTTATTATCCAACAAACTCATTTCAGCAGATAAGCCTATCAACTTTTTTTCTTTCAGGGTAATGATTTTAGGGGTCATATTTCTAAAGCTATGCTCCAAACTTAAGAAATTCATATAGAACGGCTATAAAACCAACTGACCTTAGGCCATTATTGTTACCGATAGTTTCAATAACACAAACATAAAGTTGAACTAACATAGATTGATCGGAATTAAAACAATTTTGAGGAAACTAATTTACCAGATGAAAAAGACGAAAAACACCAGAAGAAATTTTATTCAAAAAACCTTAATGGCTTCCGGGGGAATAATTTTAGCCCCAAACATTATAAGCTGTAGCGAAGATGACAATGTACAAGTTGAATATGACGAATCTCAATTAACTGTACAAAACTTTAGTTACGGGGTTGCCAGTTTTGACCCAAGTAATTCTGGTGTAATCATATGGACACGTTATACCACGGCAAATGTTGAAATTATCTGGGAAGTTTCTACGCAATCGGATTTTAGTAGCATATTAAGAACCGGAAAAATAACAACTGAAACCTCTAGGGACAATACTTTGGCCATTGAATTGACCGAGCTGGAAGCTGATCAAAAATTATATTATAGATTCATAAGTACTTCTAATAATTCCATTTCCGTGGTTGGTGAAACCATTACACTACCAACCGATGCTACGCAAGCCAAGTTAGCAGTTTGTTCATGTTCTAACTACCAAGCAGGTTTGTTTAATGCGTACGATGCAATGGCAAATTCCGATGCAGATATCATTGTTCATTTAGGAGACTACTTTTATGAGTATGGTGCCGGAGGATATGGCTCAACAGCAGAAAATGCATTTTTAAATCGTTCTCATGAACCAGAGGGAGAAATCATTTCATTGGATGACTACCGCACCCGATACAAACAATATAGATCGGATACATCCTTACAATTGGCGCACCAAAAAAAGCCTTTTATCTGTGTTTGGGACGATCACGAAATTGCCAATGACACCTATAAAGAAGGTGCTGAAAACCATGATGAAGCTACCGAAGGTAGTTTTGAAGTAAGAAAGCAAAATGCCTTACAAGCGTACAGCGAGTTTTTACCATTCTCAAGAATTTCTGCAGATGATAATAGCCTTATCTACAGATCTGTAAATATTGGAAATCTGGTAAATCTGGTGTTGATGGATACTCGTTTAATTGGCAGGGACAAACAATTAAGCATCACAGATTATTTTACTGCAACCGGTTTTGACGCTGTTGCATTCCAAACAGCATTATCAGACCCCAACCGCTCTATTTTAGGTACGGAACAAAGAGATTGGGTCATTTCAGAAATCGGTAACAGTTCTGCAAGATGGCAGGTACTGGGGCAACAAGTGCTTATGGGTAAAATGAACGTGCCGGCAGAATTACTTACCGCCTTTGGCTCACCCAATTTTGCCGCTATCCTTACAGAACTAGTGACCATAAAACTTAGGCATCTTAATAACGACCCAACATTGACACCGGAAGAAATAGCAAGGGTAACATCTGTTATTCCATATAACTTAGATGCTTGGGACGGCTACCCAGTAGACCGTGAAATCATATACGGAGCGTTGAACGGCAAAAAAATTGTTACACTTGCCGGCGATACCCACAACGCTTGGCAAAATACACTGATTGCCGCAGATGGTTCTGAAGTAGGCATTGAATTGGCAACTTCTTCCGTTAGCTCACCTGGTTTTGAAACTTACCTGGGTGCAACCGTCACCCCAGAATTAATAGCAGGTTTTCAAGAAGCAATGACAACCTTAATAGACAACCTAAATTATTTTGATGCTTCTAGAAGAGGATTTATGATGACCACTTTCACTACTACTGAAGTAACTTCTGAATGGATTTTTGTAGACACTCTTTTATCAACGTCCTATAGTACAGAGGTAGGTTATACGTATAGCTATTCGTAATTTAACTTTTATGGATAAAAAGCCACTTTGTTATTCATTGTGGCTTTTTTATAATACCAAAAGCCCGTGTTCCTGTAATCCCAGTATAGGTTTAGAATACCAGAACAATTCAAAATCCTCAAATTGTATTTCAAAATCTTTCTTTAATTGGGCAAAAGTAATTGGTTTATTGGTTGGACTTATTTTCTCTAAATTATCCAAAAGCCACTCACCCTGTTCTTTATCGACCGTAATTTCGTATACATCCGTGGTGGAATGGAAATATAACTGTAATTGCTCCCATGACCTACCCTTTTTCTTTTTCACCTGTTCTTGCACTAGTGGCATTTGTCCAATAAAAACAATCTTAGCGGTAGGTTTTGTTTTTAAGACCACTTCTTGCTGCAGGCAATCATAAATGTAATCGGGTGATATGGTAGACTGCGGAATATCAAAATCGAACCATTCTTGTAAGCTCATATCAAAACCGATACCGTGCATAAAATTAAAGAGCGATTTCTTTAACCCGAAGCTGAATAAACCGTGATCTATTCCGGTTTTATCCTTAAAATCTATATCGTTGTTCGCAAAACTGATATCTTTTAATTTTGGCATTACCCCATATTCTTCAGGATCTAAACCAACCGGACTGTGCGCCGTTAATGCAAATTGATGCCAAAAGCCAGATTGTATAATTCCCAACTCAAACAACTGCCTTACCATTTCTAAACTATCTACCGTTTCTTGAACGGTCTGCGTTGGATAGCCGTACATTAAATACGAATGTACCATGATATTCGCTTCCGTGAAATTTCTAGTAACCTGTGCTACTTGCGCTACCGTTACGCCTTTATCTATCAGTTTTAAAAGTCGGTCAGATGCAACTTCCAAACCACCAGAGACCGCAATACAACCCGATGCTTTTAATAAATAACATAAATCTTGGGTAAAATTCTTTTCAAAACGAATATTCGTCCACCAAGTGATAGTCAAATTTCGTTTTAACACCTCTAAGGCAAAAGCCTTCATTAACGAAGGTGGTGCCGCTTCATCAACAAAGTGAAAACCAGATTCACCAGTTTGGGCAATTAAAGTTTCTACACGATCTACAAGCATACTTGCGGCAACCGGCTCGTAGATTTTTATATAATCTAAAGAAATATCGCAAAAGGTACATTTCCCCCAATAACAACCATGAGCCATGGTAAGCTTATTCCATCGTCCATCGCTCCACAGACTATGCATTGGGTTGGCAATTTCAATGACCGAAATGTAATTCTCTAATTGCAGATCAGCATAATCTGGAGTACCCACATCTTGTTGCTTATAATCTTGCCTTAAACTATCATTCTTATAAACAACTTTACCATCCTCTAAGACAAAAGCACGCTTTAACTCCTCTTCTCCATGAACTATATATTGATGTACCAATTCTAACGGGAGTTCACCATCATCCAAGGTTATAAAATCAAAGAATTCAAACACCCGAACATCGGTAAGGCTGCGCAATTCTGTATTTGGAAATCCGCCACCCATGGCAATTTTTAAATCAGGATAATTAGCCTTTATAAATTGGGCACAACGAAAGGCGCTATATAAATTCCCTGGAAAGGGTACCGAAAAACAAACCAATTTGGGTGTGTGTTCCTCTAATTGCTTTTTTAATATATTGAGGGTTAATTCATCAATAAAGGTTGGCTTTTTATTCAAGTGATCATATAGCTCATCAAAAGAATTGGCGCTGCGCCCAAGCCTTTCTGCATATCTACTAAAGCCAAAATTGGGATCTATACATTCTACTATAAAATCTGAAAGATCCTCCAGATACAGAGTTGCCAAATGCTTGGCTTTATCTTGCATACCCATATTCCCAAATGCCCATGCCAAATCATCCAATTGTTGAAATCTAGAGGCTTTTGGCAAAAAACTATCGGTACATAACTGCCTTGCCAAAGTATCATTTTTACCTTGTAGAAATAGAATAACCGCATCTAAGGTTTTTAAATATTCATGACGAAGAGCATATATTCTTTGGGTATTCTCAGTTACAATGGCATCTGCCTCATAAGCCATTGCAAACAGCTGCCGAAATGTATTTTTATTGAAGAGTGATAAAATAACCTCAATCCCTAAATCTGACTGGTAAGAAGAAATATCCTTTGTGTTCAAAAAACCCTTTATGTATGCCGTTGCCGGATACGGAGTATTTAATTGAGTAAAGGGCGGTGTTATTAAAAGAAGGTCTTTCACTAGCGATTTTTAGAACAAGGTAGCAAAGATAATGGTTACGCTACTCATTATTCAATATCTCGCGCACCGCTTGTTGGTATGCTCTGGGTTTGCTGGCTACTTTTTACAATCCTTTGTATAGTTCGGTAATTATCTGCACGATCAGGCAAAAAGGAAAAAAACTTTTTCTCAATGCTAACTATAATAGCATCTGACGTTCTTTGTACCGTTAGAATTGAATCTGAATATCTTCGTTCTATTTGGAACTTCAGCTTAACATTTGTTTTTTCTATAATTTCTGATTCTACTAAAGGATTTTCAATTAATTCATTAAGTTGACGCCAGTTTTCTTCGCTATTTTCCAAACATAAACTATGCTTAGATTCAAGAAAATCTTCATATGAAATCTCACTATATTTTTCATAATCAAATAGTTGCCAAAAAGTTATACCAAATGCCCCAACAAACCCTACAATAATTTGAAATTCCCAGTCATTAAAATCAAACTTATCAAACCATAGCATTACTCCAAAACAAATTGGAAAAAACATTACTACTTTTAATAAAAACTTGGTGGTTTTATTTTTCATAATAAGTTATTTGCAATATCTTACAATATAAGAAAAATCTCACTCGTTATTCAATATCTCACGCACCGCTTGTTGATAAGCCCTAGGATTGTTAGCTTTTTTTATTTTTTTAAAAGCTTTATGCGGATTAGAAGTAGACAGTGCAAAATACTCCCAAAACCCCCTCATTTTCATTTTTATAGGTGTTGGTCCCGATAAAGCTTCATCATATTGCTGATATATTGTATCGTGAAATTCCGAAAAAATCTTCCAACGGTCTTTTGGGTATTCGGTGGTATTGTTCTTGATCATACTAGGTAGAAATGGGTCGGCGATCAGCCCTCTGCCCATCATAAAATGGTCTATGCTAGGAAAGCGCTCTTTCATTTCTTCAAACTTAGCTACAGTGGTAATATCTCCATTATAGTAGAGTTTGTGTTTGGTACCGTCTATACATTTCTGAAAAGCATCTAAATCTACACCGCCTTTATACAGCTGCTTTCCTATACGCGCATGAATGGCAATATTTTTTAACGGATACTTATCTAGAATTGGAAAAACATCTAAAATTTCTTCTGCGTGCTCATAGCCCATTCTCATTTTCATGGAAACCACTACATCTGTTTCTTCATGCGCACGTTTTAAAATATGGTCAATTTTCTCAGGATTACAAATGAGTCCGCTTCCCATACCTTGCTTTGTTACCATTGGATAAGGGCAACCTAAGTTCCAGTTGAGTTCCTTGTAACCTAAACTTTGAATATACTTAATCACAAATAAAAACTCATCGGCATCGCCCGTCATAACCTGCGGTATTACCTCTAGAGTAGTGTTATTATCAGGTTGTAAATCTTTCTGATACGAATTTTTTATAACCATTTTACCGTTCAGTCTAATGTATGGCGCATAAAAAGTATCTATACCTCCAAAATATTTATGAAACGCATTTCGGAATCTAAAATCGGTAAAGCCTTGTAACGGCGAAGATAGTAAGGTGACTGACATTTATAATTGGCTACTTGTTGTGCAGTTTCTTGAGTTTTGCAACAACAGATTCAGCTGCAAAAATAGCGCCTTCCATGTAGCCTGAGTGATGTTTTGAAGTTTCTGCACCAGAAATAAACAATTTATTACCATTTAGAGGTTTAGAAAATACAGCGTGACCTCCATTTTGATGTGGAAACAAATGGTCTGCCTGCATGTCCGATTTTGTAAATTCTTCATTAAACCAAGCCGTTTCATGATACGCCTCATAATGTAAAGCATCATCACCAAAAACCATTTTTAATTGCGCTTCAATTTTTTCTATACGTTGTTCTTTAGTAAAACGGGCACAACTACCCGATGCAAAACCAACCAGGGCAAATGAATTGTTTTCTACATTAGACTGATCATAAAACTCAGTCAAAGGACCAACATTACTAAATATAGTGCCCGATTTCCCCTGCGCTCTCCAAAATGGTATTTTATAGGTCAACGCTACTTTAATGGAATCTTGCATCCATGTATGTGTGTGCTCTGCAACGGCTAGCAACTCATTTGGCAATGACGGAGAAAAATCAATTTGATCAATTAAAACTGCAGGGGGCAATGTTGAAATAACGACATCGGTAACCAACGTATGAGATTTAGTTACCACTTTGGCTTTATCTTTCTCAAAAATAACCTTATCTACTTTTTCGTTCAACAAAACCGTTTCTGGCGCAAGTTTAGAGAAAATTGCATTTATTAAATCTACCGTACCATTCTTAAAACGATAACTAGGGCTATCACTAGGGACAGCAATTTCTTGAGGTGGCACATTTGAAAATGTTTGAAAATAAGATATACCGGTCATGAATTGTTCAAAATAGGGAACATTGAACTCTTCTATAACATCCAATAAATGATAATGGCCGTCATTAAACCAAGTGGCACCCATTTCAACTTTGGTTTTATTGGATTCCACGGTATGTATTCTTCCTCCAATACGACTTCTAGCTTCTAATACCTTTACATTAAAACCAAGTTCTTGTAGACGGTATGCTGTTAACAAACCAGATAATCCTGCGCCGATAATTACTATCGTTGTATTCATGCTAATAAAAAATGGAAATTAAAAGTTTATGAAATATCGGCTTGTAATGCACTTACAGTAACCAATAACTGACCAATATGTCTTTGGCTATGCTCCGCTGCATGAAACAATAAACCTATAACGGTTGTCGGTAATTTTTTTCTACCAACAGTTCTTTCTTCGGTAAGTGAATTTTCTGGAACGGTTTTAAAATACCCAATAGCCTCTTCTACTTTAGCAGAAAATTGCTCTTGCAAATAGATTACCTCTGTATTAAGATTAAAAGTCCCTTCTTGTTTCAAAAAAGTAAATTGTTCATCTGATAACGATTCACCTTTAGCGTAGGTCAACATGCGATCTAATACTCCCGTCACATGGTTCATATGAAAACCTACGGAAGCCCTACCTTCCGTTTTAGCCCATAATAATTCTTTAGGGAAATCAGCAGTATACTTTTTTAACTCTCGTTCTGATTGTAAAAGTGCATGTGCGGCAGGCTGTAACAAATCTGGCACACCTTCAATTGGTCCACTTAACCAAAACTCATATTCTTCATTCTCCATAGTTATCTTTCCTAAATGTACAGTATTAAAGTCTCTCTTGTATTACTGAACTTACTACATAGAATATAATAATTAAAGGGATGGCCATAAATTTCATGGTTACAATAAGCACCAGGCTAATAATTAAAAAGATATAACGCATGGCATTATCCTTAAAACTGGTATTCTTAAATTTTAATGCGAACAAGGGCAAATTGGCATTCAACAAATAGGCGCTTACCAATGTCAAAATTATTAAGAACCATTGATTGAGAATAATACCGTTTAACAATTCATTGTTTTGATACATTAATATAAGCGGTAACGAAAGAATTAACAAAGCATTGGCCGGAGTAGGCAAACCAATAAAGGAAGAGGTCTGGTTTTCATCAATATTGAACTTAGCCAATCTATAACCTGAAGCCATTGTAATTACAAATCCGAAAAAAGGCAATAGATGCTGTAATGTAATGGCACCACTTTCAAGAAAAAAGTGAGAACCATCTCCCCAACCACTTGTCTGCGACATTGCCAACAACTGAAACATTACAATACCCGGTACCAAACCACTTGTGATCATATCGGCTAAAGAATCTAACTGAAGGCCTAATTCACTTTTTACATCGAGAACACGTGCTGCCAATCCGTCAAAAAAATCGAAGAATATACCCAGAGCCACAAAAATTGCGGCAATTTCCAATTTATTCAAAACGGCAAAAACCGATGCCACACAACCGCAGAAAACGTTTAAAAGAGTAATAAAATTTGGAATATGTCTTTTCATAATATTTCGCCTAAGGTCAAAAAAGGGGCAAGATAGGTATGCCCCTTTAACAATATTTGCTCTAAAATAATATAATTAAATGGTGGTAAAGATTTTCAACATAAAAATACTATAGCAACAACAGTATTCTTTGTTTTCACTAAACCTAAAACCAGTTCAAATCAACACCTAAATAACTGTTTTACTTTTATTTACACCCACCCCATCAGAATAAAAACTAACTTTCACTATAACATATCACAAAATAATAGGGATATGAAAAATATTATGCACGCATAGTATTGTTTAGTTAAGATATTAAGTTTAAATTATGACCAATGTAACAATAATCAACAAAAAATAGATTTTTATAACAAGAATACATCATAACACTAACCATAAAAATATTGTCAAAAAATGAAAATTAAAAAGGTTTTAGTAGCTAACCGAAGTGAGATAGCCATACGTGTATTACGTGCCTGTACCGAGCTGAACATTAAAACGGTTGCCATTTACACTTATGAAGACCGCTATTCTCAACACCGCAACAAAGCCGATGAATCTTACCAAATTGGTGAAGATAATCAGCCATTAAAACCTTATTTGGACATTCCTCAAATTATAGCATTGGCAAAGGCTAAAAATGTAGATGCCATACACCCAGGCTACGGATTCCTTTCTGAAAACTCTGAATTTGCAAGACAATGTGCTGCCAATGACATCATCTTTATAGGTCCTGACCCAAAAGTGATGGATGCCTTGGGCGATAAGATTACTGCCAAGAAAGTAGCCGTAAAATGTAACGTTCCTATCATTGAAAGCAATAAAGAGAAATTGACTTCTTTAAAAATTGCCTTGTCAGAAGCCGCTACTATTGGCTACCCTGTTATGCTTAAGGCTGCATCTGGTGGTGGCGGTCGTGGTATGCGCATTATTAGAAAAGATGAAGATCTAGAAATGAATTTTGATTCTGCCAGAAATGAAGCTCTCAATGCATTTGGAGACGACACCATGTTTCTTGAGAAATATGTGGAAGACCCTAAACATATAGAGGTACAGATCGTAGCAGATAACCATGGAAATATTCGCCACTTACATGAACGCGATTGTTCCGTTCAACGCCGTCACCAAAAAGTGGTAGAGATCGCACCTTCCCATAACGTTAGCGAAGAAGTAAAACAAAACCTTTATAAATATGCCGTTGACATTGCCAAAGAAGTTAACTATAACAATATTGGAACCGTAGAGTTTTTGGTAGATCCCAATGACAATATCTATTTTATTGAGGTAAACCCTAGAATTCAGGTAGAACATACGGTTACAGAAATGGTAACCGGTATAGATTTGGTAAAAACACAAATTTTCGTTGCCGGCAATTATAAATTAGATAGTCAGCAAATCAAAATATACGGTCAAGAAACCATTGCCACTTATGGCTTTGCCTTACAGTGTAGATTGACCACCGAAGATCCGGGCAACAATTTTACCCCAGATTATGGTACGGTAACCACGTACCGTAGTGCCTCTGGTATGGGAATTCGTTTAGATGCCGGTAGTATTTATCAAGGATATCAAGTGAGTCCATTTTTTGATTCCATGCTGGTGAAAGTTTCCTCGCACGGCAGAACACTTGACGGTGCTACCCGTAAAATGGTTCGTGCGTTAAAAGAATTTAGAATTAGAGGCGTAGAGACCAACATACATTTCCTTCAGAATGTAATACAGCATCCTACTTTCAAAGAAGGTAAGGTAACCGTTAATTTTATACAGAACACTCCTGCCCTATTCGATATTAAACTACCACAGGATAGAACCTCAAAGGTGGTGAACTTTTTGGCGGAAGTTATTGTGAACGGTAATTCTGATGTAAAGTATATAGATGAGAACAAGGTCTTTAGAAATGCAAAGGTTCCAAAATTCAATCCGTTAGAAGCGCCTCCAAAGGGAACAAAAGATATGCTGACCGAAATGGGTCCCGAAAAATTTTGTGCTTGGTTAATGGATGAAAAGAAAATTCATTATACGGATACCACTATGCGCGATGCGCATCAATCACTATTGGCAACTAGAATGCGTACGTATGACATGTTGCGCGTTGCCGAGAGTTATGCAAAGAACCACCCAAACACCTTTAGTATGGAAGTTTGGGGCGGTGCAACTTTTGATGTTAGTATGCGATTTTTACATGAGAGTCCGTGGACACGATTACGAGAGCTACGCAAAGCTGTACCCAATATTTTATTTCAAATGCTTCTTAGAGGATCAAACGGAGTAGGTTATAAAGCATACCCAGATAATTTAATAGAAAAATTCGTAGAGAAATCTTGGGAAAACGGAGTTGATATTTTCCGAATATTCGATTCGCTCAATTGGGTAAAGGCCATGGAGCCAAGTATTAATTATGTTCGTAATAAAACCGGTGGTATTGCCGAGGCCGCATTGAGTTATACGGGTGATATTTTAGATGTCAACGAAACCAAGTACAACCTAAAATATTACACACAGCTGGCAAAAGACCTGGAAAATGCCGGTGCGCATATGATCGCCATCAAGGATATGGCGGGTCTTTTAAAACCCTATGCCGCTACAGAATTGGTAACCGCGTTAAAAGACACTGTAAACGTGCCTATTCATTTACATACCCACGATACTTCTTCATTACAGACAACAACGTACTTAAAAGCGATTGAAGCTGGCGTAGATGTGATCGATGTTGCGTTGGGCGGTCTCTCTGGATTAACATCTCAGCCCAACTTTAATTCGGTAGTTGAAATGATGAAAAATCAGCCAAGGGCTCATGAATTCGATATGCCGAAGCTGAACCAGTTTTCTAATTATTGGGAAGATACAAGAGAATTGTATTACCCGTTTGAATCTGGACTAAAATCTGGTACTGCAGAAGTATACGGTCATGAAATTCCAGGTGGTCAATACTCAAACTTACGTCCACAGGCAACAGCATTAGGATTAGGTGACAGATTTGATGAAGTAAAGAAAATGTACGCTGATGTCAATAAACTCTTTGGGAACCTAATCAAAGTAACACCTAGCTCAAAAGTTGTGGGCGACATGGCCATTTTTATGGTAACCAATGAGCTTACTACTGAAGATGTAATGACGCGGGGCGAAGAAATATCTTTCCCAGATTCTGTTATCAGTTTCTTTATGGGAGATCTAGGTCAGCCCGTTGGCGGATTCCCTAAAAAGCTTCAAAAGATTATTCTGAAAAACAAAAAGCCATACACGAACAGACCAAATGCCCATTTGGCGCCAACGGATTTTGATAAAGAATTCAAAGCCTTTAAGAAGAAGTTTCAAAAAGGTTTTACAAGAGCCATAGAAATGGAGGATTTTCTATCGTACACCCTATATCCAAAAGTGTTTGAAAAAGCACATGAGAACTACAAGCTGTATGGCAACCTAGCATTGGTACCTACAAAGCATTTCTTCTATGGTATGAAATTGCGTGAAGAAACATTGATAGAATTAGAGCCGGGCAAAACTGTAATTATTAGATTATTATCTGTAGGTATACCAAACGAGTTAGGTATGAGAACCGTGTTCTTTCAAGTAAACGGTGAAAATAGGTTCGTAGATGTTTTAGACACCTCTTTAAATCTTAAAATTGAAGAAAACGAAAAGATAGATCCGGCAAACGATGACCAAATTGGTGCGCCGTTACAAGGTTCTTTATATAAAGTATTGGTTAAAAAAGGTCAAGAAGTAAAAGAGAACGATCCCCTATTCGTTATTGAAGCTATGAAAATGGAAACTACGGTTACCGCATTTAAATCTGGCAAAGTACAATCAGTAAGCTTAAAAGAAGGCAGTATGGTGAAGCAAGATGATCTGGTCGTTACCATTTCTTAATCGCCAACTGAATATAATTAAAGTAAAAGCCACCCCATTGAGGTGGCTTTTATGCATTACAATCTTAAAACCTGTATACAGATAATTTTACAAAAAATTATAAAAAAGCAATATCTGCGAAGTCTGTTATTATTCGCATCTTTGTAAACGCTATGTACCAATAGGGTTATGTTCAAAAAAATCGTTTTATTTCTCTTTTTATGTATTGTTGCTTTTTGGGGTCAAGCTCAAGATGCCCAGTTATCGCCTTTATCTAAAATTAGCCTATTAACAGTGGGCACGGGTGAAGATTTAGCCGCTAAATTTGGACATAGTGCCATTCGTTTACAAGATCCTACTTTGGGTATAGATGAAGTATATGGTTACGGCACCTATGATTTTGAGGATCCAAATTTCTATTTAAATTTCACCCGCGGTAAATTATCCTATACCATTTCACGAATACCGTTTAAGTATTTTAAATACAGCTATCAACAAGAAAAACGTTGGGTTAAGGAGCAAGTATTAGATGTTGACCTTGAACAACGAAACGCTATTGTATCCTTCTTGGAACATAACTTGCTACCACAAAACAAAAAATACAAATATGACTTTTTGTTTGACAACTGTGCCACCAGAATACCAATGGTGTTTGAAAAAACTTTGGGCAACACATTTAAATTCGATTACAATCATCTAAAAGAACAACTAACATTTAGGGAGCTGATACGTTTAAAATTGAACCCTAATTCGTGGTCAAATTTTGGTATTGACCTAGCTTTAGGTTCTGTAATTGACAGAGCAGCGACACCTTACGAGCATTTGTTTCTTCCTATATATGTGTATGAGCAAATGAAGCATACTACCTTAAACGGTAAACCTATAGTTAAAAAAGAATCAATACTACTAGACATACCAGAGCAAGAAGATAAATCGCTATTCATTGCAACCCCTTTATTTTGGCTTTGCGTTCTTTTGGTAATCGTAGGTTATTTTACGTACCGTGATTATAAAAACCTACGCCGAAATAGATGGTTAGACTTTACATTATTTACAATTACAGGTTTAGCGGGCGTACTTATACTGTTCCTTTGGTTTGCTACAGACCACTTGGCTACCAAAGCAAATTTTAATTCACTTTGGGCATTTGCTCCTAACCTTTTTATTTCATTTATTCTTTTAAGGAAAACAGTTCCCAAGTGGGTATTTACCTACTCCGTTTTCTTGACAATACTTTTAGGCATTACCAGTATTTTATGGTTATTTAAAATTCAGGTATTCTCTATACTATTAATAATAGTTTTGTTGACATTGGCAATTCGCTATCTATATTTGATCTATTATTTTAAGACCAAGCAATTACGCAAAAAATAAAATTCAGTTACCCTTTTATGAATCTACTTACCGTTGAAAATATTTCAAAATCCTATGGCGAATTGGTGCTTTTTGACAATCTCTCATTTGGGATCAACAAAGACCAAAAAATAGCCCTAATCGCTAAAAACGGTACAGGAAAAACATCTATACTTAATATTCTTTCAGGAGCGGACACTCCAGATAGTGGTCAAGTGAACTATCGTAAATCTACCCGTGTATCTTTTCTTGCTCAGGAACCCAATATGGACCCGAACTTGACCATTGAGGAAACCATTTTTGCTTCTGACAACGAAGTTCTTGAAGTCATTAAAAATTATGAAAAGGCGCTTCAAAACCCAGAAGATGCAGATGCATACCAAAAAGCATTTGAAGCAATGGACCGTTTTGAAGCTTGGGATTTTGAAACTCAGTATAAGCAGATTCTATCAAAACTGAAGTTAGATGACCTAAGTGCCAAGGTCGATAAATTATCGGGTGGGCAAAAAAAACGATTGGCTTTGGCCAACGCCTTGATCAACAAGCCAGATCTTTTGGTTTTGGATGAACCTACCAACCACCTAGATTTAGAAATGATCGAGTGGCTAGAAGAGTTTTTTGCCAAAGAAAACATGACTTTGTTCATGGTAACACACGACCGGTACTTTTTAGAACGTGTTTGCAATGAAATCATAGAGCTCGAAAATGGAAAGTTATATCCCTACAAAGGAAACTATTCCTATTATTTAGAGAAAAAAGAGGCCCGTATAGAGCAAGAAGCGGTAGAGCATCACAAAACAGAACTCCTTTTTAAAAAGGAACTTGCATGGATGCGTAGACAACCTAAAGCACGTACAACAAAATCGAAATCCAGAATAGATGATTTTGCTGTAATTAAAGATAAAGCAAGTCAAAGAAGAAAAGACCATCAAATTCAATTAGAACTGAACATGGAGCGTATGGGAAGTAAAATTCTTGAGCTTCATAAGATTTCTAAATCTTTTCCTAACAAACCTATTTTAGATAAGTTTGAATATGTTTTCCAAAAGGGAGAGCGTATTGGTATTATAGGTAAAAACGGTACTGGCAAATCTACCTTTTTAAATATTCTAAGTGGGCGCGATCAACCAGACAGCGGTAAAGTAGTAGTAGGTGACACTATAAAGTTTGGTTACTACACCCAAAAAGGGATAAAAATAAAAGAAGGCCAAAAGGTTATAGACGTCATTCGTGAATTTGGTGACTACATACCTTTAATGAAGGGAAAACAAATTTCTGCGCAGCAGTTATTGGAACGCTTTCTGTTCGACAGGAAAAAGCAATATGATTTTGTAGATAAACTAAGTGGTGGCGAACGTAAGCGCTTGTACTTATGTACCATATTGATACAAAACCCTAATTTTCTAATTTTAGATGAGCCAACCAACGATTTGGATATTGTTACCTTGAACGTACTGGAAAGTTTCTTAATGGATTTTCAAGGCTGTTTAATGGTAGTATCTCACGATCGTTACTTTATGGATAAAATCGTAGATCATTTATTTGTATTTAGGGGCGATGCTGTCATAGAGGATTTCCCTGGCAACTATTCTGACTATCGTGCATACGAAGACAGTCAAATACAAGAAAAAAGGGAGCAGAAAGAATCACAGCCTACCAATAAGACCAATTGGAAAGAAGCCGATACAGGTACAAAAATCTCATATGCTGAACAGCAAGAATTTAAAAAGCTAGAAAGAGAGATTCAGAAATTGGAAAAATCTAAAGTAGCGCTTCAAGAAAAATTCACCGATGGATCATTGAGTGGTGATGACATTAAGAACTTATCTATTGAGTTGAACGACATTACCGATGCCATAGACAGTAAGACCGAAAGATGGTTTGAGCTTTCTGCACTAATGGAAGGCTAACCTTTGTTTTAGCAATAAAACCCACATTTATTTTATTGATTAAAATAATAGACGAATGGTAAAAACCATTCGTCTATAGTTAAATGTCGCCCAACTATGAGCGGCAAAATATGTTTGTGCTTGCCTGTACTTTAGCAGTGTAAAACAAATATTATGAAATCAATTATTCTTTTAACCGCTCTTTTTTTCACATGTTTCTTCGCTCAGGCTCAAGCTAACAATGAGAATGTTTCTTTGGAAATTGAAACTGCACAAGTAGAGATGGTTCAAACAATTGAAATCAATGATATTACCGTACCAACTATTGAAACTGAAAACACGATTGAAGTTGCAAGATTGTACAAGAATAAAAACAACAGAGTAATCAAGGCTTTGAAATTCACTACTAAATTGAACAGAGCTAAACTTTCTTAATACATCATTAATTTTCCTTTTCGCCCCAATCTTATACCTACCCCATTTCTTACCAAAACCTACTTTTTAAATACGAACTCAAGTTCAAGTCTCAAAATCAAACTCAAACTCAAACTCAAACTCAAATAAACATTCAACTGTATATCATACCTTCTATCAATAACTAGCTTTTTTAAAAACTAAAGCTATCAACACCAATACCTACGGTTATTGAGGATATTACAACACCTGATTTCCAATTGAATTTTCATCTTGTCCAAAAATAATAAACGAAGCCAATTTACCATTCGTCTATAGTTAAATGGTAACCGACGACGAGCGGCAAAATATGTTTGTGCTTGCCTGTACTTTAGCAGTGTAAAACAAATATTATGAAATCAATTATTCTTTTAACCGCTCTTTTTTTCACATGTTTCTTCGCTCAGGCTCAAGCTAACAATGAGAATGTTTCTTTGGAAATCGAAACTGCACAAATAGAGATGGTTCAAACAATTGAAATTAATGATATTACCGTACCAACTATTGAAACTGAAAACACGATTGAAGTTGCAAGATTGTACAAGAACAAAAACAACAGAGTAATCAAGGCTTTGAAATTCACTACTAAATTGAACAGAGCTAAACTTTCTTAATACATCATTAATTTTCCTTTTCGCCCCGATCTTATACCTACCCTATTTCTTACCATAACCTACTTTCAACACATATTATTCTTACCGTATAAATTATAAGTTGCATCACTATTCTTACTTTTGGCAAAATTGTAAAAGTAATACGTGTACCGCTTAATTTCTTATTTAAAGTTTCTTTGTTCTGCTACCAATCAGCATGGTGTGCATTCTCCATTTGTATATAATTATGTCACCAAATGTCTGTACAAGAAAACAAAAATCAAACTTCCCATTACACTAAAAGTATTAGTTAAAAGTGTTCACTATTTTGATTATAGAACTATTCATTTATTGAACACCAGTAAATCATCCGAAGAAAAAATAATTACGAATTGTCCAAATATATCTATTGTTGATAGCAATGCAGCTGTTGTCTTTGGCGATATAACCGATATAAATAAGCCCAATTTTAAAGTGAATGACCTTTCTAATGATACCATGCTACTTTTAGACGGAATTCATAAAAACCCACAAAATTTAAAAAAGTGGAAACAACTCAAAGAAATGGAGCATGTTCGCGTTACACTAGACCTCTTTTATTGTGGCATTGTTTTCTTTAGAAAGGAACAAGTAAAGGAACATTTTAAAATACGGATTTAAACAAGTAATTTTAAACTAAAGTAAATTTCAATGCAAAGTAATACCATATATATAGTTTTAGGAGTTGTATTTGCTATTTATATAGCCATACGTATAACTAACAAAGGCAAATCTAGCGCCCGTAAGTCAAGAAAATTTATGGGAGATTATGAGCGTAAAACCAAAAAAGAAGAATAGCTAACTAATCTTAAACCCTTTGCTTAATCTTAGCTTACAAATTAACTCATCTATACCCTAATTCCATAAACTACAAAATGAAAGTATATACTAAAACAGGTGATGACGGTACTACGGGTCTTTTTGGTGGTACTCGTGTACCAAAGCACCACATTAGAATTGACAGTTATGGTACGGTAGATGAACTAAACTCATGGCTTGGACTCATTAGAGATCAACAAATAGATGAAGTTCACCAGCAGCAACTAATAATCATACAAGAACATTTATTCACCGTAGGTGCCATTTTAGCCACTGATCCAGAAAAAGAATTGCTTAAAAACGGAGAAGAAAGATTAAAAATCACCAAAGTTGGGCACACTGAAATCAATTATTTAGAACAAGCTATTGATGAAATGGATGGGCAACTTCCACAAATGACACATTTTATTCTTCCTGGCGGCCATACAACAGTGTCATACTGTCATATAGCAAGAACCGTTTGTAGAAGAGCTGAAAGAATAGCTACATTATTATTTCAAACAGAACCATTTGATATCAATGTGCTGTCATTTTTAAATAGACTTTCTGATTATCTATTTGTATTGGCACGAAAATTGTCGTATAATCTACAGGCGAATGAAATAAAATGGATCCCAAATAAAAAGGACTAATAATTCCGTAATTTATTCGTTATCAATAAACAAATGCGAAAAAAATATTGCGATTACTTGAAATTTACACGTAATTTCTTTGCTGTCTCAATTTAAAAATTACTTTTGCAAAAAATTAAAATCAAACAATTACTATGTATTGGACATTAGAATTAGCATCTTATTTAAGTGATGCACCTTGGCCGGCAAGTAAAGATGAGTTAATAGATTACTCCATCAGAACTGGAGCCCCATTAGAAGTCGTAGAAAATTTACAATCTATGGAAGAAGAAGGTGGCGAGATATACGAATCTATAGAAGAAATTTGGCCGGACTATCCTACGGAAGAAGACTACCTCTGGAACGAGGACGAATATTAATATTCGATATCATAATTACTACTAAAAAGTCTCCTTGGAGGCTTTTTTTTTATGTAATTTTGACATGTTTTTAGGTAAATCCGTTCAAAAATCAAGACTGGAATACCTTTTGTTCTTTTATAGTGTCGAAAATATTTATCGGCTCTAAAACATTTTGAAATATATTCTTGCTTAATAACAAGTAAGAAAGTTTCAATTCTAATAGTTTAAAATATATGAGTTTCATTAATTCCATCCTAAAGGCTTTTGTAGGTGATAAATCACAGAAAGACGTAAAAGAATTACAGCCTTTAGTAGATAAGATAAAATCATTTGAATCGCAGCTTGAAAATCTTAGTCATGATGAGCTAAGGCAAAAAACCATAGAGTTCAAAAGGGCCATTCAAGATGCCATCAAAGAAAAGACAGATCAAATCAGCACTTTAGAGGAAGAGGTTAAAAACTCTACCGATATCGATAAAAATGAAGATATCTATACTGAAATAGATAAGTTAAAAGAAGAAGCTTACACTATTTCAGAAGAAACACTCAATAAAATATTACCAGAAGCCTTTGCCGTGGTTAAAGAGACCGCAAAGCGTTTTGCCAATAACGAAACCTTAAAGGTAACCGCTTCTGAATATGACAGAACCCTGTCAGGCTCCAAAGATTATGTTACTCTTGACGGCACAGATGCTATTTGGAAAAATTCATGGGATGCCGCCGGAAAAGAGGTAACCTGGGACATGGTTCATTATGATGTTCAATTAATTGGCGGTATTGCCATGCACCAAGGAAAAATTGCAGAAATGCAAACAGGTGAAGGTAAAACCTTGGTTGCAACACTACCTTTATATTTAAATGCATTAAGCGGTAACGGTGCCCACTTGGTTACCGTAAACGATTATTTGGCAAAAAGGGATAGTGCTTGGATGGCGCCCATATTTCAGTTTCACGGGTTATCGGTAGACTGTATTGATCACCACAGACCAAATTCAGATGGTAGACGTGCAGCTTATAATGCAGATATTACCTATGGAACAAATAATGAATTTGGATTTGATTACCTAAGGGATAACATGGCGCATACACCAAAAGATTTGGTACAGCGCCCACATAATTATGCCATTGTAGATGAGGTAGATTCAGTTTTGGTAGATGATGCACGTACACCACTTATTATATCTGGTCCAGTACCAGAAGGTGACCGTCATGAATTCAATGAGCTGAAACCAAAGGTAGATGAGATCGTAAGAAAACAACGTCAGCATTTAACCGGTGTTTTGGCAGAAGCTAAAAAGTTGATTGCCGAAGGTGATACCAAAGAAGGGGGCTTCCTTTTATTAAGGGTTTACCGTGGACTTCCAAAAAACAAGGCTTTAATAAAATTCTTAAGTGAAGAAGGAGTAAAACAATTACTTCAAAAAACCGAGAATTACTACATGCAAGATAACAATAGGGAAATGCCTGTTGTTGATGAAGACCTACTTTTTGTTATAGATGAAAAGAACAACCAGATAGAATTGACCGATAAAGGGGTTAATTATATTTCTGGCGAGCAGGATAAAGATTTCTTCGTAATGCCGGACATAGGTGCAGAAATAGCGAAGATTGAAAATCAAAATCTTGAAATTGAAAAAGAAGCCGAACTAAAAGAAGAGCTTTTTAAAGATTTCACCGTAAAGAGCGAGCGTATACATACCATGAGCCAATTATTAAAGGCATATACCCTATTTGAAAAAGATACGGAATACGTAGTAATGGACAACAAGGTTATGATCGTAGATGAACAGACTGGTCGTATTATGGACGGTCGTAGATATTCGGACGGATTACACCAAGCAATTGAAGCCAAGGAAAATGTAAAGATTGAAGCGCTAACACAAACCTTTGCTACCGTTACGTTACAGAACTATTTTAGAATGTACAGCAAATTATCTGGTATGACAGGTACCGCTGTAACAGAAGCTGGCGAATTCTGGGAAATCTATAAGTTGGATGTTATGGAAATACCAACAAACAGACCAATTGCCAGACAAGATAAAAATGATCTTATTTATAAGACCAAAAGAGAAAAGTATAACGCTATTATAGAAGAAGTAACCAAAATAAGTAAAGCAGGTAGACCTGTCTTGATCGGTACAACTTCTGTAGAGATATCAGAATTATTATCTAAGTTATTGAGTGTACGTAAAGTACCGCACAACGTTTTGAACGCTAAACTTCATAAAAAAGAAGCTGATGTTGTCGCCGAAGCAGGTAATGCCGGTGTGGTAACCATAGCAACGAATATGGCTGGTCGTGGTACCGATATTAAATTGTCAGATGCGGTTAAGAAAGCCGGTGGTCTAGCAATTATTGGTACGGAAAGACATGATTCTCGTCGTGTAGATAGACAGTTACGTGGTAGATCTGGTCGTCAAGGAGATCCTGGAAGTTCTCAATTCTATGTTTCTTTAGAAGACAACTTAATGCGTTTGTTCGGTTCGGACAGGGTTGCTAAAATGATGGATAAAATGGGCTTGGAAGATGGCGAAGTAATTCAGCATAGTATGATGACCAAGTCTATTGAAAGAGCTCAGAAAAAAGTTGAGGAAAATAACTTTGGTGTACGTAAACGTCTTTTGGAATATGATGATGTAATGAACGCCCAACGTGAAGTTGTTTATAAGAGACGCCGTCACGCCCTACAAGGAGAGCGATTAAAATTGGATATCGCCAATATGGTGTATGATACCTGTGAGGTGATCGTAGAGAGCAACAAGGCTGCCAACGACTATAAAAATTTAGAGTTTGAGCTGATCAAATATTTCTCTATGACAGCTCCTGTAGATGAAGCTGAATTTGGAAAATTATCTGCTCAGGAGATAACCGGAAAAATTTATAAAGCAGCATACGACCATTATAATGATAAGATGGAGCGTAATGCCGCTGCGGCTTTCCCTGTGATCAAAAAAGTTCATGAAGATAATGCCAATAATTTTGAGCGAATTGTAGTTCCATTTACAGACGGTATCAAAAGCTTAAATGTTGTCACCAATCTTCAAGATGCTTATGATAGTAACGGTAAGCAGTTGATCACAGATTTTGAAAAGAACATTTCCTTGGCTATTATAGATGATTCATGGAAAACGCACCTTCGTAAGATGGATGAGTTGAAACAATCTGTACAATTAGCCGTTCATGAGCAAAAAGATCCTTTATTGATTTATAAATTTGAAGCTTTTGAGCTTTTTAAATCTATGATCGAAAAAGTGAACAAAGAAGTGGTTTCTTTCCTTTTCAAAGGTGAATTACCTTCTGAAAATGCAAATGCTATTCAAGAAGAAAGAAACATTAGAAAAAAAGAAAACCTACAGACTACAAAAGAAGAAATACCGAATAGCGATGAGTTAGCGGCACGTAGTAGAGCTGTTAGTCAAAATCAAGGTCAACGCCCAGCAATTACCGAGACCATTACAAGAGAACAGCCAAAAATTGGCCGTAATGAGCGTGTTACCATTAAAAATGTAATGAGCGGGGAAAGTAAAACGGTAAAATTTAAACAGGCAGAGCCACTTTTGCAAAATGGATCATGGGTTTTAACCCAAGATTAATTTAAATAGAAATCAATATCTAAAAAAGGCATCCCATTATGGATGCCTTTTTTAATACCCCGGTTTAACTCACTTAAAATAAACTACATATACCTCAATCAACTTTATAATTCATTTTTTGGATTCTAAAATGAAATCAGCCATTAACAGTTTATTTCATATTTTTAACCATTATTTAGACAAAAAAAATGCGTTATTCAGAATAATATTCGTCGTTTTAACTATACTAAACACGAAAATACTAGTATAATGATAAAAACATAATTAGATTTACATTACGTAATTCGTATGTTTTCTAGTACATAAATAATATCTATGCCCGGATTTACCATTGACAAAGAACGTCTACAGGATAAAACCAAACTATTTTTAAGGGTAAATTATACCACAAGCATTATCTCCTTTCTATTTGGGGTATTATGCTATTTCTTTTTAAATATTACCCAAATCATCCCTTTTGTATTTATTGGCTTTTCAATATTGAATAGTATCAATCTACTATATTTTAGGTCTCATAAGGTTATTCTACCTACATTCAATTTTTCATCTATAATCGGGTTAATTGCGGCAGTCGTCATTACCTTATATAGCGGCGGAATTTTTAGTCCGTTTATATTCATGATACCTTTAATAGCTTTTGGAGGTTTTATATATAGTACAAGATATGGTAGAATCTATCTTAATATCATTATTATACTCATTCTTCTGGTTTTTACACAGACCATACCAGAACTGAGCATTACCCAGAATATGGTACCTGAAGCATCTAGACCTATATTTAGCTTGGTATCCATCTTATTTTCTGTTTTTATTTTAGGCAACACCTTGGGCAAAACTTTGCTAAAGACCTACAATACCATGTACAGTTCTAAAAAAGCATTGTATTTACAGGTGCATGAAAAGGAAAATCTATTAAAAGAGGTACACCATAGGGTAAAGAATAATTTACAAACCGTTTCCAGTCTTTTAAGCTTGCAATCAAGAAACATAGAAACCGGACCTATGAAAGGGCTTTTAAAAGGAACACAGAATAGGGTCATAGCCATGGCCATGGTTCATGAAATGTTGTATATGCGTAATGACATTAGCCATATTGAGTATAAATCTTATGTTCAGGAATTGGGTGAATACCTTATAAGATCTATTAAAGGCAATGACAACCATGTAGATTTAAAAATAGATATTCCAGACATTAAATTAGGAATTGATACCGCCATACCACTAGGATTATTGATCAACGAAGCTTTGACCAATGCATTAAAGTATGGTATTGAAGGGGACAAAGAAGGTATTATCAGTATAAAACTCCAACAAGATACTAACGAGAAGAGTTGTTACATTCTAGAAATTGGTGACAACGGTATTGGTTTCCCGGAAACCATTAATTATAAGACTACAAAATCTTTAGGATTAAAATTAATCCATAATCTTACCCGACAATTAAAGGGTACTATTACTAGGGATATGTCTAAGAAAGGAACCAACTACATTATTAAATTTCAAGAAATAAAGCAGCAATTATCACCTGTTGCTTAATCTTATAGGATATAAATATCAATTCCATTTTTTATTTGTAAAGTTGACATACGGTCACTGTTCTTTCTGCTGCTTTCTCTATATTTAAGGAAACTAACACAAACAACCACCCTATGTTACGTAAACAACTGCTCCTAACGGCTATATTCATATCCGTTTTGCTCACCATGCATGCACAATCTCTTGAGGGAGACGGACCGCACGATCAATTGATCATTAGAGGCGTAATGCTCATTAACGGTAACGGGGCACCACCACAAGGACCTATTGATATTGTTGTAGAGAACAACAGGATTACAAATGTAAAGGTCGTGGGATACCCTGGTGTGGCAATTGATGACGCCAAAAGACCAAAATTAAAAGCAGGTGGTAAAGAATTGGATTGTACCGACATGTATCTAATGCCTGGCTTTATTGACATGCATACCCATATTGGTGGCGATGCACAAGGTGCAGACCCTGACTATGTTTTTAAACTTTGGATGGCACATGGCGTCACTACCGTTCGTGAGGTTGCAGGTAGAGGAATAGATATTGCTTTAGATTTAAAACGTAAAAGTGAAAATAATGAAATTATTGCACCTCGTATTATTTCCTATACCGCATTTGGACAGACCAGTAAAGCATTCAATCCTTTAAACGATGTGCCAATATCAACTCCGGCACAGGCACGTGAATGGGTACGTGCAAATGCAAAAAAAGGTGCAGATGGCATTAAGTTTTTTGGTGCAGAACCAGAAATTATGGCCGCGGCATTAGATGAAAATAAAAAACTAGGATTAGGTTCTGCCTGCCATCATGCACAAATGAGCGTAGCCCGTTGGAACGTTTTACATTCTGCAAGAGCAGGATTAACCTCAATGGAGCATTGGTATGGACTACCTGAGGCACTTTTTGATGATCGTACGGTACAAGATTTTCCGTTAGATTATAATTACCAAAATGAACAAGATCGCTTTGAAAATGCCGGTAAACTATGGGCACAAGCGGCAAAACCGTATTCAGAACATTGGAACCATGTAATGAACGAACTCTTGGAGCTTGATTTTACCATGGATCCTACTTTCAATATTTATGAAGCTAGCAGAGATTTGCAACGCGCAAGAAGAGCTGAATGGCACGAAGAATATACACTACCCTCTTTATGGGAATTTTATCAGCCTAGTAAAGTCTCACATGGTTCATATTGGCATGATTGGGGCACCGAGCAAGAAGTAGCTTGGAAAAATAACTATAAACTTTGGATGACCTTTATCAATGAATACAAGAATAGAGGTGGTAGAGTTACTACCGGTTCAGATTCCGGTTTCATCTTTCAACTTTATGGATTTGCCTATATAAGAGAATTAGAATTATTGCGTGAAGCAGGTTTTCACCCATTGGAAATTATAAAATCTGCTACCTTAAATGGTGCGGAAGCATTGGGTATGGATGACAAAATAGGTTCCGTAGCCATAGGTAAGTTGGCAGATTTTGTCATTGTTGAAGAAAATCCTCTTCAAAATTTTAAAGTTTTATACGGCACAGGAGCTGTAAAACTTACCGAAGATAACGAGGTGGTTCGTGTTGGTGGTGTAAAATATACTGTAAAAGATGGAATTGTGTATGATTCCAAAGCTCTACTCGCAGATGTAAAACGCCAAGTAGATGAGGCTAAAGCTAAAAGTAACTATACTATAAAGCAGCCCGGTACTAAAAATTAAGACTTACGCTTATTCACGGGAACCTTAATAGCACGTAATTTCGTTTTGTTGTTGTTAGATAATGATATTGCCGCAACAATTATTAAAGCCGGAATTAAAAAAGTAAATAACATCATAATTAAATTCTTTAAAAGGGTGCTTCATTGCACCTTTTTATATAGGGCAAATATTATGCCAACTTACCATAAGTTTTATTGGTAATAAATGCCAATTCTTTGTTAACCCTTGCATTCTTATATCTGTACAAGCGAGCTACAGATGTTTCGTTAGAGTCAACAGTCTTTTTCTCAGCGTTAATATCATTAAGGCTATCAACCATAACAATACCCATTTCAGTAGTGTGAACTTTATCATCTGCTTGGGGTGTTTGCGCCAATGCTAATGCTCCGGCGAAAATTAAAACTAGTAAGGTAAAAAATGCTTTCATATCGTATTATTGAACAATATAAAAGTACCGTCAGCAAAGCGAACAAGCCGGTTGACCTCGCTAAACTGTAATAATTTTCGGCTAGTGAAGAGTTTTAAGGTGAATAGACAAAAAGTGTCGACGAACGGTTTTTGGTCTAAAAACAGCATACCGATAGGGTATGCATTTCATCGATCAATACTTTCAGAAAAATGGGTTAATTGGAATATAAAACCAATTTTGAAATCATAAAATTATTTTTTATTTCTTCCACGTTTACCGTAGTTTTTGTCGCCTCGGGTTTTGGGTTTAGAGTATTTCTTTTTAATAATACGCTTATAGGAACCGCCTTGATTTTCCTTCTTGTTCTTTTCAGACTTCTCATGAAAACTTGAGCCACGTTCATCTTCGTTGATATTCAATGGATTATCGCGCTCTCTATGTTTTGGTTGTTCATCAAAAGTTAACTGTGTTGCAATTTCCACATCATCGGGCAATGGTAATTGCTCAACTTGGTGAGACATTAATTCTTCAATGGCATTTTTTGCCTCTTCCTCTTGTGGTGTAAATAATAAAATAGATGTTCCTTGTTTTTCTGCCCTACCCGTTCTACCTATACGGTGCATGTAATTTTCAGGATATGTGGGAGTATCAAAATTTATAACATGAGATATCTCTTGCAGGTCTAACCCACGTGCCATAACATCAGTAGTAACCAAAATTCGATTCTTACCTTCATCGAACTGATTTATGGAACGCAGTCTATAGTTTTGGGTTTTATTGGAGTGTATAATACATATCTCTTCGCTAAAAAATTCAGACAATTCCTTAAACAGCAAATCTGCGCTTCGCTTGCTGGAAACAAACACTAAAACTTTATTATACGTTTCTTCATTTTGCAATAAGCTCACCAAAAGGTTCACCTTGGTATAAAAATTTGGTGTCGCATACCTAAATTGGGTAATATTTTCTAAAGGAGTACCACTTACAGCAACAGCAATTTTTTGAACACCTGTAAAGAAATCCGTAATAAACAGTTCAATATCATCTGTCATGGTGGCAGAGAACATAATATTCTGCCTTCTTTGCGGCAATAATTCAAAAATATTGACCAATTGAAACCTAAAGCCTAAATCTAACATAACATCGACCTCATCAATAACCAGTTTCTTAACCTGTTTTAATTGAACAGCCTTGGATAATATCAAATCATAAAGACGAGCAGGTGTGGCAACCAAAATGTCTGTCCCCAATGCCAATGCCTCTTTTTGCTTTAGCATACTTTTTCCTCCAAACACCCCTAATACTCTTGTTCCTGAATATTTTGCCAATTTTTCTACCTCTTCCACTACTTGTACTACCAACTCACGTGTAGGCACCAATACAATAATTTTTGGATGAATATCCTTTGAAAATTTTAAAGTATTTAAAATAGGAAGTAAATAGGCGAACGTTTTACCGGTACCTGTTTGTGCTATACCTACAACATCACTACCACTCATTACAATGGGAAAAGCTTTCTCTTGAATAGGAGTAGTATTTTCAAAACCTAGATCTTCAAGTGCTTTTTCTAAGTTTCTAGATATTTTTAATTCGGTAAATAACGGCATAACAATCACTTTTGTATTTCAGGTGCAAAGCTATGCTGATTAGTTGACAATTCACGTATAGTGAGTAATTTATCCGTAATTAAGTCATAAGCGGCTATGGAAAACGGAAAATAATAAAAAGGGATTTTAGATTATGCCTTTAGCATACGTCTACTTTTCCCTGTGGATAAATATAGAAGCGAACCTAAAATTGGAAGAAAAAATACAATTAGCAACCATGTAATTTTACCGTCATTCTTGAATTCATGGCGTACAATATCAACTAAGCAATACACCCAAACAAAAAGCGCTACAATTACTAAAGATTGCCAAATACCTAATGTAAATGAAAAAATTGCCGGTAAATTCATAATTGTATAATTTATAAAAGTTATGTATTCCTTAAAGTTATAGAAATTAATACCATATAAAGTACTAAATTTCAACTAGAACAGAATATCCTTACTTAATGAAATTACACACGTATCTATACCTATTTGTTTTCTTTTTATCTTTTAATGAATCTGCCGCCCAAACAAATAATGTGACATATGATGAAGCTATTAACATAGCCGTTGAAAAAGAGTATCCTGAGTACTTCTCAGCACTTTTAAAGACATTAGATGATTTTGAGCAAGAGTTAATTGTAAAAAGTGTAATTACAGATGGTATCTATAAAAATTACACCAACCTTTTAAAAGAAATAAGCAAGGATAGTACTTATGCAATAGTGAGTGATTATGCTTTGGGAGATTCTTTAAAGTCAATTGCTAAGCGCCATAATTATGAACTCGCAAAAACTTTGAAAACATTACCATTAATACATTTTAGAAATAAAGCTCAACCAAAAAGTATACTATTTAATCAACGAGCATCTGAAATTACTGCTAAAAAAGGAGGTTTTTCTCGTTCAGATTATGCATCACTTTTATTAGAGGTGTATGATGAAGAAGACTATCAACAACCAACAATACGAACGCAGCTGTTTCGATTTCTAGACCCGAATACGGATTACCTATTATATTTCTATGTTGGCAAACCCACATCAACAAATAATTAAGCCAAAACTATTATAAGGGCAATATCTTTTTGCATCATCCTTCTTTTCGCAACACTTGCAATGGCGGACTATTTAACACTCCCTTACTATTAAATAAACCGATGGCTAAGACCAACAATGTTATACCCGGCAATACCACCAAAAATGGCACCCACGACGGAATAAATGGAGTATCAAAAATAAAATAAGCCAGTAAAAAACTACTTAGTAAAGAAAGTAACACTCCCACACCACTTCCTAAAACACCTAAAAATAGGTACTCCAATGCATTAATTTTCAATATCTGTTTACTCTGTGCACCAAGGGTTCTTAACAATACACTTTCTCTAATACGTTGGTATTTACTATTACGAACCGATCCTATTAAAACAATGATACCAGTTAGAATACTGAAAAAAGCCATAAAGGTGATGACCCATGAAATTTTATCCAATATATTTTCAACCAATGTTACCACCTGTCGTAAATCTATGATGGATATATTCGGGAATTTCTTTACCAATTCCCTTTGTAAATTGGCAGATGAAGCTTTGTCCGGCGCATTGGTCGTTACCACATGAAACTGGGGAGCTTTTTCCAATACCCCGGTTGGGAAAACAATTGAAAAATTAAGCTGCATACGTGCCCAGTCTACCTGCCTAATATTACCTACAACGGTAGTCATCATTTTACCCTGTACATTGAACAACAACGTATCTCCTAATTTTACAAGGGCGTCATTGGCAACATTATCCGCTAGGGAAATAGGAATAACTTCGGTATTAGGAGGAACAGACGGCAACCACTCCCCTTCTAATAACTTTTCAGAACCGATCATAGAATCTCTATACGTAGTTCTAAATTCATGATTCAATATCCATTTATTCACCCTAGTGGTGGTGTCTAACCTAATGTCATTCACATCCCGATCCTTAATACGCTCCATGCGCATGGTAACTATAGGAATATTATCTATAACCGGTAAACCTTTTGGTGTTATCGTATTTTCAACGTCATTACGTTGTTCTGTCTGTACATCAAAAAGTATAAGGTTTGGACTTTCAGCATTTGCCTCAAAAGTTGTTTTGGCAAGTAAAAAATCTTTGGTGAAATACAAAGTGCTAATTAAGAATGTGCCAATACCAATAGCTAAAATTAAAACTACGGTCTGGTTATTTGGCCTGTACAAATTTAAAAGACTTTGGCGTGCAGCAAAGCTCCATGATTTTGGAAAGTACTTTTTAATGAGCCTCATGAAACCTATTGAGACACCTGCCAAAATAGAGAACGTTACTAATATACCAACCACAAAGCTCAAGGCAAACTCCCATCTACCCAATAACCACAAGGCAAATAAAAGCACAAAAAATACAATAGCCACCACTACCCAGATTTGATATGGACGTGATTTTTTACCTGTATCTTCTTGCACGCGCAACACTTGTAACGGAGAAACGAACCAAGTATGTACCAAAGGAGATAAAGCAAAAAGCACCGACATAGAAACGCCTAATAACAAACCAACGAATATGGCTGGGTATGAAGTTGATATTTCAACGGTAAAAGGTAAAAACTCTTGTAATATGAGTGGAAAAGTCTGTTGCAACAATAGTCCTATTGCCGTACCTATTATACCGCCCAACAAGCCCATTCCGGCAATTTGCAGTAGAAATATTAAAAATGTTTGTTTTCGCGTTGCACCTAAACACTTTAGTACCGCCACCGCTTTTAGTTTTTCTTTGATATAAATATGAACAGAACTTGCTATACCAACGCACCCTAGAAGAAGCGCTATAAACGCAACTAAGTTTAAAAACCTACCTACATTCTCATACCTACGCCCCAAACGCTCACTGGTATCTGTATGCGTATCCATATCTGCATTTTCTGCATCTAATAACGGATCCACCTTATCATTAAGTAATTCTAAATCAACTTTGTCATCCTCAAAATAGTAATTATAACCTAACCTACTACCCCGTTGCAGCAACCCACTCTCTTCCATAAAACGAAAAGGTACCACAATGGGCGGTGCGGCAGTTGCACCTATACCTGTACTGCCCGGCGCAGTAATCAAAGCGCCTAGAATAGGAAAGGTAGTGGTGCCCAATTTTACACTATCCCCAGGCTTTAGGTCAAACTGTAACATTACGGTGGCATCAACTAATGCTCCACCCTTATCTTGATAATCAAAAGCCGAAGTTTTGGGTTCCGTTTCCAATTCGCCATAAAAAGGATAATTACCTTCAATGGCCCTTACCTGAACCAATTTTGTAGATAGACTTTTAGGAAAGGCTGCCATAGACGCAAACTTCACCTCACGTGCCTTATAGCCGCCCAAAGAATCCATTAACTCCACTACCCTTTCATTTGCAGGCTGATTACTATCAATCAAGAAATCTGCTCCCATTAGGGCCTTAGACTGTAGTCCAATATTATTTTTAAGGTTATTACTAAAAGATTGTATGGAAACCACCGCGGCAATTCCTAATATTATGGATGCCATAAACAATAGCAACCTTTTACCGCTTGCCTTGCCATCTCGCCAAGCCATTTTCAACAACCAATTAAATTTTGCCTTAGATGTTCTTTGAAATTCGCTCAAGATATGGATGTAGTTTCGTTGATGACTATTTTGCCCCCTTTAAGTCGTAAGACACGTTTATTTAAATTAGCTAATTCAAGATCATGGGTTACAATGACCAGAGTGGTACCCATTTCCTTATTCAGGTCAAATAATAGTTTAATTACCTTCTCACCGGTTTCTTCATCTAAATTACCGGTAGGTTCATCTGCAAATAAAATAGATGGTTTATTTGAAAAAGCCCTGGCAAGAGCTACCCGTTGTTGCTCACCACCAGAAAGCTGTGATGGATAATGATCATGCCTACCTGCCAAACCAACTTTAGCCAAAAGATCCATAGCATCTTTACTTGCGTTTTTTTCTCCTTGTAATTCTAAAGGAACGCTCACGTTCTCCAAAGCTGTTAACGTGGGTAGTAGTTGAAAATCCTGAAATATGAAACCAACTTTTTCATTGCGCAACAAAGCTCGCTGATCTTCATTTAAAGCACTTAGGTCTTGTCCGCAAAGTTCTATTGTACCCTCATTAATTTCATCTAACCCAGCACATAAACCTAGCAAAGTTGTTTTTCCACTTCCCGACGGACCTACAATTGCAAAAGTATCCCCTTCATCAATTGAAAAGGAAATGTCATCAATAACCGTCAAATTTCTTGATCCGCTGTTATACGTTTTCTTTAGATTACGTACGTTTAATATCTTTGTCATAAATCATTTTGGTACAAGAGAGCAAAATAACAAATGATTTGGAATCTAATAAGTTAAGACTATGTTGAAAGTATTAAAGTTTCGTTATTTTTTAGTGCTACTGTTGTTCGTTGGATGCGGAGAAACTACCGAAAAAAAGCCATCTGAAACGCAAGCAGAGGTAGAAAATACGGATAAAGAGGAAGATGTTTCTACCGATGACAAAGTCATTTTGTTTTATGGAAATAGCCTTACCGCAGCTTATGGTTTGGATGTAAAGGAGGGGTTTCCCAATAGAATACAGCAAAAATTAGATTCATTAGGTTTAGACTACCAGGTCATTAACTCTGGCTTAAGTGGAGAAACCACATCCGGCGGTTTAAACAGGTTAGACTGGGTATTGAACCAGCCTGTAGACATTTTTGTTCTTGAACTAGGTGCTAACGACGGTTTGCGCGGAATACCCATTGCCGAGACCATGAACAATCTTCAAGAAATGATCGATATGGTAAAAGATAGAAATCCTGATACCAAGATTGTATTGGCGGGCATGCAGATACCACCAAATATGGGAACTGACTATGCTTCTCAATTTAAAGCTATGTATCCGGCATTAGCAGAATCTAACAATATTTACTTAATTCCGTTTTTGTTAGAAGGAGTAGCTGGCGACCCAAGCTTAAATCTAGAGGACGGAATTCATCCTACTGCTGAAGGTCAAAGAATAGTTGCAAATAATGTTTGGAAAATTTTAAAAACCATTGTACTACCTGCAAGTGTAGCAGAGGTAACCAAAGATGCTGCAGTCGAAGAATTAAATTAGGCAAAAGACATTGTTCTTACCCTTGGTTTAAAAAGTAAGGCTTGCTTAACTCTGGCATTCTTCACTTTAAAAAACCTTGCTGCTGTTTGAAAACCCTGAGTGTTTACATCAGACTTTACTGTTATATCTGCCATGGGCATAACAATAGTCTGCACTTTTGTGTTTGGTGACTTCTCTTGTGCTTGGGACTGGGTTCCCAAACAGATAACAAGGAATAAAAAAATAATAGTACGCATAATAAAGTAGGTAAATTTGGTCTATTGATAACCCACTACCCCTAAGTAAACGTATTTCCCATTCGACAAGAGGTACAGTTTTTACGATGAAAGGGCACTTATTCGATGTATCACCATTTTTTGTAGTCCTTTTTCCTACAAAATTTTAAACAGATAATCGCCAAATTTGTGCAGTTTATCGATTTAATAGGTTTTTTCTTACAATTTTTAATCTATTTCTATTCTTGTATTACAAAAATGCTACATATAAGACCATGTGAGCTTGTTTTAAAAGGAGTAAAGAATGTTCTTTTAAGAACTACCTTTTATTTTCAATAAATAATTGGGGTTTGGACAATTGAATTTATAGTGTTGTAAGTTTTCCAATGCGCAAACGCCAGGGTAATCACCTTCATTACCTTCTAAATCTTTTATTATTTGAAAATGAAGGTGAGGTGCATAATTCACATTAATATCAGGTGTTCCCAACTTTGCCAAGGTTTCACCTGCCTTAAATACTTTTCCTTTAAACAAACCGGTTAAAGATTCTATAGATAAATGACCATATAATGTATAAAAAGTAATGTGATGTAAGGTATGCTCCAATATTATGGTAGGTCCATAATCACCGACTACATTATTGTTCTTAAAACTATGCACCTTGCCATCTATGGGAGCTAAGACCTTAGTATCTGCATTGGTCCAAAAATCTATTCCCAAATGTATATTGCGCTTGGGTTTATGAGCTGCAGAGAACCCATCTTTATCCGCATAAAGATTTCGTTCTTCTAAATAACCCCCATAGGCAACAATACCATCCTTACTCTTTACCACAGTATCAATATATGATTGACAGGTAACAGGATTTGTAATGTCCACATCTAGCAACGTTTCGTTAGATTTGGATAGATCCAGAGGTATATATTTATTCATTGGTATTGTGCTATCCAATATACCTATATTATGTAAAGAATAAGAATCAAGTACCTTTTGCAGTTCGTTCATTTTTCAAAAATATGCCATCTTAGTATCTCGTTAACATATTTTAACCGTTTACCTCGTAAGTACTTTGTAAATTATGCAACAAATTGCAAAAGAAAAAGAAATATGAAATTATTACAAATCGTTTTATTGGCCGGTGCAAGCTTAATTGCTACTAGTTGCCAGTCCAAGAATAAAAAAAATACAATTTCCGAAAACACACCTGCCAAAGAGACGCAGCAGGAAGAAATGTATGAAGAGGTTAAATTGAGTCCGCAACAATTAAGTAAATACGAAACCGCCTATTTTGCAAGTGGTTGTTTTTGGTGTGTAGAGGCTATTTTTGAAAGTGTAAAAGGTGTAAAGGAAGTTGTATCTGGATACGCCGGCGGAGAACAGAAAAACCCAACGTATGAAGAAGTTGGCTATGGCAAAACGGACCATGCCGAAGCTGTCGAAGTATACTACGACCCAAAGGTAATTTCATTCACTCAATTGGTACAGGTGTTCTTTGGATCTCATGATCCCACACAGTTGAACAGACAGGGACCAGATCGTGGAAGACAATACCGCTCTATTGCCTTTTATAAAAATGAAGACGAAAAGAAAATTATTGAAAGCTACATTCAGGCCCTAGTAGACAATAAAGTATATGATAATGATCCTATAACCACAGAGGTAACACCATATACCGTTTTCTACAAAGCAGAATCGTATCACCAAGATTATGAAAAGAATAATCCTAACAATTCTTACATCAGAAATGTTTCTATACCTAGATTAAATAGGTTTAAAGCTAACTTTGGAGATTATCTAAAGGAGAATACACATTAAGAACTATGTTCACCACGAATAGATTAGCGCTCCATTAGGGGCGCTTTTTTATTTGGTAACAAACAATAAAAATCTAATACTGTAAGAGTTAACATTGTAAACAATTAGGTTCGTTTAATTTTATTTTATCTTGCCCCAGATATTGAAGTACTATTAATCTTACAATAATTAAGAGAATAGTGTGTTTAAATTATAGATTCCAAACCAGTATTATGAAATGGACTATTTATTTTTTACTTCTACTATGCATTACTTCGTGTTCTGATAGCAAAAGCAAAAAAAACACTCAAATAACTCCCGTCTCCTATATTAAAGAAGCTCCAACACTAGACGGTAGACCTATAGAGAATTATTGGAATTTGTTAGAATGGCAACCTATAGACCAAAATTGGATCGGCGGTCCTTTTGACCATGATGATTATAACGGTAAATATAAAATGGCCTGGAACGAAGACGGACTTTATATTTTACTGGAGATAGTGGATGATACCTTATTAGAGCAAACCGAAGACCCTTTAAAATTATGGTGGAATGATGATTGCGTAATTGTGTATGTTGATGAAGACAATTCAGGTGGTCAACATAGATTTAATCATAATGCATTTACCTATCATGTTGCCTTGGATGGTAATGTGGTAGACTTAGGTGTAAATGAAAAACCAACGCTTTATAATGATCATGTAATCTCTAAGCACCAAACAGAAGGTAATACCACATATTGGGAAATGCTCGTAAAGGTATACCCTAGCATATTTAATGATAAGCCTACTGTAAAACCGGTTGTTTTGAGCGAAGGAAAAAGAATAGGTTTTGCTATTGCCTATGCCGATAACGATAATAGCAAAAAACGAGAAAATTTAATAGGATCTGTCTTTGTACCTGGAGAGAATAAAAATGCAGGTTGGATTGATGCCAATGTATTTGGCACATTGGAATTATTAAAATAACTACTGTAACACTACTTCACTATAATCAGATGTAATTAGTATAGAGCGACCACTATTGTTTTTTAAGTGATACCCCTTATTTACTACTGTAGATCCATTTTTAGTTTCTACTACGTTTACATGCGAAGGCAATTTTAGCGTTGACGAATTACCTTTTACATAAATGTTAGTGGCTACTTTAGGTAACTTAACGTTAAGTTCTCCGTTTTTCACACTAATATCAAGCTCTTCCAAATCATTGCTTAGTTCAAGGATATGTATTGCTCCAAAATTGTTTTTAATAAACGCATTGTTCATCAACTTATCTATCGTTACTTCAGATGATGTTGCTTGCAATTGTAATTGTACAACCTCTGACAGTGAAATCTCCTCAGAATAGGATGTATTCAATTGGCCAACATTCCATTTTTTTACATAAACCGGTGTATAGGCAGCAGAAACGGAAGTGTCTTCACCATCAATTGTTACTGCCCAAAGGCTTGAATGCGAAAGGTTCGCATTCAAGTTTTTGGTATTCTCAGCTAATTTCACCTCACCATGACGTACATCCATTTTTATTCTGGTAGACTTTGGTAAACTGATCTTAATGGTCTTTTTAATCTTAAAATTCTTTTGTTTCCCTTCGGATGAATAATAGAATATATTTGGAGAACCTTCACCTGAATTGATCAACATTCTACGTTCTTCTTTTTCTTCTTGCATTTTTTCTCGTCTCTCTTCCATTTTTTCTCGCCTCTCTTCCATTTTCTCTTGTCTCTCTTGCAAAACTTCTTCTCTCTTTTCCATCAATTCCTCACGCCTTTGATTGTATTCCTCCATTCTTTTATCCATTGCCTCACTTTTCTCCTCCATGCGCTCAGCCCACTCTTCCAACCGCTTTTGATGTTTTTTATCAAAACTTTTCTCAAAGTTCTTTTGCCATTTTTTCATGTACTTTTCACCATCTTCTTGATATGCTTCATAATCGAATATAAAAGCTTCGGTCTGTGGTAAAGGTGGCATTTCTGGAAAAGGTGCAATTTGTGGCACACTAACTACAAATGATGCAATTTCGGGCACCTCTATGTGCATATCATTATGGTCAAAAAAGGTCTTTGAATCAAAACTTGCAAAAAAATCATTGTTTTTGGACTTTGAGGAAATTTTAACCTCTTTGCTGTTGCCCAAAATTTCAATAGGGCTGTTTTCAAAATAGTCTTTCGCTTCTTCTGTAGTAGCACCTTCCAAGGTAATGGTGGCCGTGATGGCCACCTCATCCTTGTCCCAAGTTTCAAATTCAATATCAGCATAGCTGGTATTGATATTTACCACAGCATCTTCTGCTACGATAAATCTTTCTTGAAAAGTTTTACTTTCTGCTTGCGAAAAAGAGCCGGCAGAGGTTAAAAGACCTAATGCAATGATGAGTTGCTTAGATACTAGTGTCATTGATCTGTTCATTTTTTGATAATTTTAATTCGTTCAACTTTCTTTTTAATTTCTGTAATAATTGTAAGCGTAACTGTAAATTCTCTATAAGCGCCGTAATGGTTTGATCATTAGGACCCAATTCTTTTAATTCATTATTTAAGGTTTTATATTCTAGGTTCAAATTATTTAGCTGCTCCATAAAACTATCAATAAGACCTTTGGTATCTGGAGAAACCTCTAGCTTAGCCAATTCCAAATTTATGTTCGCCACATAATAATTCTCTACTTTTTTTAAATCTGGAGATAGATCACCAAATGTGAATTCGGTTTTCTGCTTTTCCTCTTTATCATTTTGCACAACCGTTACTGTATTTTCATCATTTCCGCTTAAAAACCAGAAGCCCAATGACAAACTAACCAGTACAACAACAGATGCCGCAATGTGCAACCAACCCCATTTTGTTGTTTTATTTGATGGAATAGATTCTTCCAATTTCTTTAAAAACCGTTCTTCATGACCTGGTTTTATGGCATGTTTTTTCTTCTCCCTATCTTTTTTGAACATTTCCCTAAGATCCTGTTCCATAATTCTTTTCTTTTAATAATTCCTTTAATTGATTTTTTCCCCTTGACAATCTTGTTCTGCAAGCAGAGGATGAAATATTCAATACTTCTGCAATTTCTTGATGATCATACCCTTCAACCAAGAACATGAGTAATACGTATTTATATTTTTCTTGTAATTGATCAATAGCCAACCTTACCTCATCAATACTAATTACAGCAGATACGTTCCAATTATCATCTTCTGCAACTACCTGCATATCCTGTTCATCAATGGAGACCTTATCTTTTTTTGATTTTAAAAAGTCTATACTTTTATTTACCACTATTCTTTTTAACCAAGCGCCAAAAGTTACCTCACCTTTATATTGATGTATTTTTTGAAATGCCTTAATAAAAGATTCCTGTAAGACATCTTCAGCATCATCCGCGTTCTTTACAAAGCGGTTTGCTACCACAAACATACCGTCACAATATTTTCTATATAATTGCAACTGGGCAGCCCGGTCGTTCGCTTTACATTTCTCTACGACATTGCTTTGAAACATCGGTTAATTAGATTGGTTTTTGGTTGTTGTTATATTAAGGACGATATAAAAAATAGAATGTGGCAAAAATTTTTATTTTTACACTACACTATTAAAATTTTCCTTTGAAACAAGTTACAATTTCCAATGCCTATTTGACCCTAATGGTTTTAGATTATGGCGCAACCATTCAAAAATTACTTGTTAAAGGAGATGATGGCGAATTCACCAATGTAGTTGTAGGCTACAACCATCCAAGCAGATATAGATTAGATGATCATGTGTTAGGTGCCAGCGTTGGGCGTTACGCAGGTAGAATTTCTAATGGTGGTTTTGTAATAGACCGAGCAAGATATGACCTGTATCAAGAAGACGGTGTACACTTACATGGAGGTAAAGAAGGGTTTCATCAAAAATATTGGAACATAGAGGAAGTGGACCATAGCGATAAACCATTTGTAAAATTTACCTATAACAGCAAGCATTTAGAAGAAGGCTACCCAGGTAATTTAACCGTTAGTGTTACCTATAAACTTATGAATAATGCCTTGCAAGTCATTTATGAGGGAATGACGGATAGAAGTACGGTTATAAACCTTACCAATCATTCCTATTTTAAATTAGATAAAAATCCGTACATAGATGAGTACGAACTACAGCTCAATTGTCCTTATAGATTAGAAACACAAGAGAATTTGCTACCAACAGGAAATATTGTTCCAGTTCGTAAAACCGAGTACGATTTTCTTTTACCTAAAAAAATAGGTCTACAAAGGTTTGATACTATTTATGTGAAAGATATTGGTAATGAAAAGGTAGCAGAACTACATTCTAAAAGTTCGGGCATTACCATGAAGGTATACACCAATCAGCCAGCTTTGGTGGTCTATACTCCAGATGATTTCCCTGGTATATGTTTTGAGACACAAAACTACCCAGATGCACCAAATCAACCAGATTTTCCTAAAAGCCTCTTAAGGCCTGGTGATCTATACAACAACATTTCTATCTTTAAGTTTGATTTAGGTAAGAAAAGTTAAATTTCGTGTATAGTATTACTGGTAATAAATGAAGCTAATAAAGAGAATTTTCATTGTTATAGCCCTTATTGTGGCACTTGTTTATTTGGTAATCATACCTTACATACACCAAGAGACTAAAAAGTTTAGCCCCGCTAAAACCGCACAACTAGAATTAAAAGGCAGTTCTTTAGAGGTTGAATATTCCAGCCCGTCCAAAAAAGTACGAATTATTTTTGGAGACCTAGTACCGTTTGGTAAAGTTTGGCGAACCGGGGCAAATGAACCTACCACCTTTTCTACTAGCCAAAACATTAAAATAATTGATAAAATATTACCTGCGGGTAAATATTCATTATGGACGGTACCTAACCGGAATAGTTGGAAAGTTATATTCAATACTCAAATACCAGATTGGGGAGTAACCCGTGTAGATGGTAACCAAACCACACATGACCCACGATTTGATTATTTAACGGTTGAAGTCCCGGTAAAAACATTAGAAAATCCAGTAGAGAATTTCTCCATTGATTTTGAGCATTTGAAAGAAGGGATACAGCAGCAAGATTATTTGGACTTAGCCTGGGATACTACCAAAATCATGATTCCCATTTACAAATAGTACATTTACGTTACAATTACACAATAGAAGCCGTTGCCATGAATTTAGCCAACCTTACGACATCTGAAATTCTTGAAGGTATCTATGCAAATAATGTTGCCATAGTTAGTAAGGCTATTACTATTGTAGAAAGCACAAAGCCTCAACATCGTTTAATTGCAAATGCGATAATTAGCGGGTGTATATCAAAAAAACAAGATTCCATAAGAATTGGTATTACCGGTGTACCTGGCGCCGGTAAAAGCACATTTATTGAGCAATTTGGAGATCTGATTACCTCCACGGGTAAAAAAGTTGCCGTATTGACCATAGACCCGTCAAGCAGAAGAACCAAAGGAAGCATTCTTGGAGATAAAACACGTATGCAAGAATTGGTTAAAAATCCCAATGCGTATATAAGACCATCTGCATCTGGTTCATCATTAGGCGGTGTCACAAGAAAGACCAGGGAAAGTATCGTAATACTTGAAGCCGCTGGATACGACTGTATTTTAATAGAAACCATTGGAGTAGGACAAAGCGAAACGGCAGTTCATGACATGGTAGATTTCTTTTTATTATTAAAAATAGCTGGTGCGGGTGATGAACTACAGGGTATAAAAAGAGGAATTATTGAAATGGCCGATGCCATAGTAATTACAAAAGCCGACGGAGACAACATACAACGTGCAAAAATGGCAAAAATGGAATTTACAAGGGCGCTACATATGTTTCCACCTAAAGAAAATGGCTGGTCTCCAGAAGTATTGACCTGTTCTGCCATTGAACTTAAAGGCTTACATGAAATTTGGGAATTAATAGTTACCTATTGTAATACCATGAAAGCATCTGGTCACTTTCTAAACAACCGTAGGAGACAAAATGAAAATTGGCTCATTCAGTATTTGGAACAAGAATTATTATCAGAGTTTTATCGTCACCCAAAGACTATGGAATTACTGCCACAATTAAAAAATGAAGTCATTAACGGAAATTCATCACCCTTCTTAGCTGCAGAAAAGCTCTTAAAGGCTTTAAAATCCCATTAAATTCCCTAAATCGTTACTGGTGTTACAGTAGACCTTCTTTAGTTTAAAAAACATAACTTTGCATTGATTTCAAAAACAACCCAATGCAGCCTGTTACCACTTCTCTACTTTCGGTAGTTGTTCCTTTATACAATGAGGAAGATAATGTTACTCTTTTAACCCAAAAAATTCACGAAAGTTTGGTAGGTTATGACTATCAAATCATTTACGTTGATGATTTTTCAAAAGACAAAACCAAGAAAGTAGTAAAAGATTTAAAAGATGACAAGGTGCATCTTATAGAACTAAAGAAAAATTACGGACAAAGTTTGGCGTTGGCAGCAGGCATAGATTATGCCGAAGGAGAATATATCATTACTATGGATGGGGATTTGCAAAATGACCCTTCTGATATTCCCCAAATGCTAACCTATGCCGTAAGTGGCGAGTATGATGTTGTTACCGGTATTCGTCAAAAGAGAAAAGACTCTCTAGTTAAGAAGATACCCTCTAAAATTGCCAATTTCTTGGTTCGGCGTGTTACCAAACTAGATATCAAGGACAATGGTTGTGCCTTGAAGGTTTTTACAAGTGATATTGCCAAGGATTTAAATCTTTATGGAGAAATGCACAGGTTTATAACCCTATTGGCATTTCTTGAAGGAGGACAGATAAAGCAAGTACCCGTAAAACACCATGCACGTAATGCAGGGGTTTCTAAATATGGGTTGGAACGTGTATTTAAAGTAGTTGCAGATATGATGCTGTTACTATTTATTCGCAAATACTTTCAACGTCCAATTCACCTATTCGGTATTTCTGGTTCATTAATGATTATTATTGGTATTTTCATTAATATATATCTATTGATCGTTAAGTTCGGCTTGGGCGAAGATATCGGTACAAGACCTTTATTGACAGTAGGTATGATGTTCATTTTTGCAGGTATTCAATTGTTTACAATAGGTATTGTTATGGAATTATTGATCAGAACCTATTATGAATCTCAGAACAAAAGACCGTACCGCATTAAAAAAGTAAGCGTAGGTGGCCAAGTTAAATAAGAAAGTAACTACCGTATTAAAAGTACTGATCAGTGCCGTTTTAATCTATTTTATTTTCACTAAAATCAATGTAAGTGAAATAAAAAGTATTCTGTCCACCAGTAATTTAATTTACTTATTACTGGGCTTACTATTCTTTGTCATCTCTAAGCTTGTAGCCGCAGTAAGATTAAATCTTTACTTTCATCGCTTGCAAATTATGCTTACCCATAAGAGCAACTTTAAGCTGTATCTATTAGGTATGTTCTATAACCTATTTTTACCTGGTGGCATAGGTGGTGATGCATACAAAGGGTATATCCTAAAAAAAACATTTGAAGTTAAGACCAAAAGAATCGTAAGCGTACTTGTACTAGACCGTCTTGGAGGCTTACTACTATTATTCATCTATGCATGTTTGCTGCTTGGTTTTCTGGATAACAAACTATTAACAGGTTATCATTGGATATTCTTTACTGCCATACCATTTTCTGTTGTTATTTTTTGGCTTCTAAATAAAAAATTCTTCAATTATGTACTACCAATATTTTGGAAATCAACAGTATTATCAGCGCTGGTACAACTTGCACAATTAATAAGTATTTGGTGTATTCTTTTAGCTCTTCATATTGATATCGATCAAATATCATATCTCATAATTTTCTTGATTTCGTCTATCGTAGCGGTAGTACCATTAACCTTAGGTGGTATTGGCAGTAGAGAAGTGACCTTTTTTTACGGAGCTAAGTTCTTAGAGCTTGATCAAAATGTATCTGTAAGTGTTAGTGTTCTTTTCTTTTTAATTACCGCCTTGGTATCTTTAATTGGAGTATGGTATCACTTCAAAAAAATTAAATTGCGAGTAATAGAATCACCTAAACAACAAACAAAAGAGGTTTAGTAAATATGTAACAAGTGCATTTTACGTGTGACCTTTTTACGCGTATTAGGATTTAAGAATTTACCTTGCAAACGAGTAATTCTAAACTGATCTACAGAAAGTTGCGAATCCCAATCAAAACCTTGTTCCTGTAAGTTGGCCATTTCCTCATCATTTACGTAGACCCATATGTCTTTTTTGTTCTTCAACATTTCTGGAGACGTAATTTGAACAGGATAACGATTGTAAAAATCTAATGACCACGTATGATCCTTACCTACCTTAAAAATTCGATCTACAGGAATATCCTTTTCCGCTATAATTTTTGACATTGATGAACCTGCTTGATAGTCTAATAAATTAGGATAGAAATGCAAGTTTAAAACGGCATTCAGCAATAACGAAGCGCATACTGAAATGGTAACCAGTTTCATAAAAACACCTTCTCTTTTAAGGGCATAGTACACAATAATAATTACCGCAACCAGTAAAAAGAAATAAGCCACCATACTACGTAACTTAAACACATAGAAGCAAATTAAAGCCGAAGCAATAAAGACAATACTTAGAACAAAATATTGCCCGATCATTAAATATTTTACAGTCTTTGTATTACTAACAGTATATAGTTTATTAATGTATGCCGCGGTAATTACAGCGAATAACGGGATTGTAATATTTAAATAATGAGGTAGTTTAAACTGGGCAAAACTGATGATTATGAATATTAAGGTTATACCACCTATGGTTAAAAATTCCGACCCATTTGCATACTTAAATTTTTGACCGATAAATGTTCTTATTTTACTATAAAAGGCAACAATACCCAAAATAGTCCATGGTAGAAACACCCATAAAAATGTGTGAAAAAAGAAAAAGTAATCACTGCTATTCTTTCCAATGCCTTCACCGCTTAACCTTTCAAAACTCTGTTCCCAAAAAATAAAGAATATGCCACTTCGGTTAGCCTTACCACGAATAACTTTTTCCGGATGCAAATCGAACTGAAGATAGTAAGCATACAACATTGGAGTTATAGTCACTGCAAAAACCAATAGCGCCACTAATACCTTATAGCTTATAAAAGCCTTCCATTTCCCTGTGTAAAACAAATGACATAAGATGGGCAGACCAATAACCAATAACGCTATTTGACCTTTGGTAGAGAAGGCAATACCGGCTGCAAACGCTCCAATAATAATAGCCCTTACGCTACCTTTCTCTATATATGTAGCTAGTTGCCATATAGCTAGAATACTAAAGCCCGTTAAAACTGCATCGGTACGCACGTCAATTGCCCCAAGTACGATCGTCTGTGCAGTCATAAATATCAAAGCAGAAAGTTTACCTACATTTTTATTGTATAGTAAACTCCCTAAACCATAACAACTATAGGCTGCCAATAAGGTGGCCAATATTCCAGGAATTCTGTAAGACCACTCATGTATACCAAAGATCTTATAGGAAAGAGCTGCCAACCAGTAATGCATGTGCGGTTTATCCAAATACTCTTCCGGTCCTTTAAAAAGGCTAAAAAAATCACTTTCCTGCACCATTCTCATGGCCATTACAGAAAATTGGGCGGAATCATTTTCAAATAACGTTACAAACATACCTGCAACGTATACCAAAAAAACTAAAACAATTAAAAACCAGTACCTTAGATTAGATATCATAGGGAGAATTTGCGAAGTGCAAATATAAATAACTTTACAAACAACCAGCCGAACAAAGAGCCTATAAAAGCCCCTGTCAAAATATCCAAAGGAAAATGAACGCCAATGTATACACGGCTATACGCGACCAAAGCAGCCCACAACACCAAAAACACACCCAAATACCTTACACTTGACTTAAGAATACTACCAAAAAAAACTGCTAGAGCAAAAGAGTTAGCGGCATGAGCCGAAAAATACCCGAATTTGCCACCACAATAACTCTTTACCAGTCTCATGTAAGGAGCTATCTCCGGATCATGGCAAGGTCTTAGCCTTGCCACCCCATACTTAAAGAAGTTACCCAATTGATCAGTAACCGTAATTAAAAGGGCCACAGTAAACAAAAGCACCAAAGTCTTCTTGGTCCCATATTTCTGAAAGGAAAGAATGAGCAAAAAAAGGTAAAGTGATATAGCACTGAATTTGTTGGAAACAAACTGAAAAAAATTGTCCCAATTCTTAGTACCTAGTCCGTTGAGGTATAAAAAGAAATCTTGATCTAACTGTAAAAGCTCTTCAAGCATAGTAGTTAATCTTCGTACCTTGAAACTTCGCGATCGTAAAAAGCAGTTGCGGCCTCAATTAAATTTTCGGCTTCATCTTCCAACTCTTTTTCATCTTCCTTGGAGAATTCTTCAAGCCATTCTACCTCATCATTTTCAAGATTGATTATAAATCGAGGAAACTCGGTATGCACAACAAAAATTGCCGATGGATAATCAGTATTATCGCCCAATAAAAATTTTGGAAATTCCATAAAAATCTGGTCTATAAGTTGAATATAAACTGCTACAGATTAAAAATACGTTCTTAAGCAGCAATTAGTTTTTTAGTTAAATAATTAAATCGAAGATACAACATAATAGCTGATGCCGTAAGCCCTGTGAGCAATCCTACCCAAATTCCCGTACTTCTTAAATCAGTATGAAGACATAGATAATAACTCACCGGAAAGCCAATAATCCAATAAGATATAAATGTAATCAATGTAGGGACCTTTACATCTTGCAAACCACGTAAAGCACCTAAAACTACCACTTGTACCCCATCTGAAATTTGAAAGAAAGCAGCTACCAATAACAACTCTGCCGCAATGATCAATACTTCTGTATTATCCGCAAAATTGGTCATATCATCAATATCTAAATATAATGATGGAAACCAGTGTCTACCTATCAAGAACAATGCGGCAAATACAATTTCCAGCAAAAATGTCAATAAGAAAATAGATTGGGCAATACGTCGTAATTCTTTAAAATTAGCCAAACCCTTTTGATTACCAACCCTGATCATTGCAGTTACCCCAAGCCCCATTCCAAACATAAAGGTCATGCTGCTTAAATTAAGTGCAATTTGGTTTGCCGCTTGGGCATTTTTACCCAAAACCCCACTTAACCAAATAGCAGAGGTAAATATACCTACCTCAAAAAACATTTGTAAGGCAGATGGAAAACCTAATTCTACAATTTTTTGCATTACCGTCTTCTCCAAACTGGCAAAATTGAATTTAGTGACGTAATACTTGAACTTTTCTTTTGTTTTTAGGATGAACCATAAGTAGAGAACCATAAAGAATCTTGATACCAAAGTGCCTACGGCAGCACCAACAATTCCCATTTCTGGAAATCCAAAATTGCCAAAAATCAATAGGTAGTTCAAAACTATATTTATGACATTGGCAATAATAGTAGCATACATTGGGTATTTAGTTTGAGAAAGCCCCTCTGAAAACTGCTTAAATGCTTGGAAAATAATTAGGGGTACCAAAGAAAATGCTACTAAATTTAAATAGGGCAATGCCAACTCAACCACTTCCAATGGTTGTTTCATGGCATACATAATTGGTTTTGACAATAGAATTAAACCAAACAATGACAACCCCAAAACAGTGCATAAAACAAGACCATGTTTTAGAGCGCTTTTGGCATTTTCTTTATTACCTGCTCCATCTGCTTCAGCAACTAAAGGTGTAATTGCGGTTGAAAAACCAATACCTAATGACATGGCAATAAAAACAAAACTATTACCCAAAGATACCGCAGCCAATTCCGCTGTGCCCAATTGACCAACCATAATATTGTCTGCCAACTGTACAAAGGTGTGACCCAACATTCCTAAAATTACCGGAACAGAAAGCTTAATGTTATATCGAAATTCCTTAGTGTAGTTCTTTAACAAAACTGAATCTAATTTTTAACAAAGGTACCGCTAATTGAACAATATTTTTTTGCTTTCAGCCAGTTAAAATCATTGAATTTTACAGCACTAGTTGCTCTAATTCATCAGCATACAAGATGGTAGATAACAAATAAATTTTACAATAAGTTAAAATTAAATTAACCATTCAAAAGTTAGAATAAAATATTATAAAACACTCAAAATCATTAATTTAAATTAAAAAATTGATTAAAAATCCTACTAGGGAAATAAGTTAAAATTTGACCAATTAGCTATTCAACCAACACAAAAGATACTATTATGCATTAGCGATTCGTTATATACACCTAACACACCAATTACCATTAATTATGTCCCAAGACCCATTAATTTGGATTATAGACGATGACGATATATCTAAATATGTAATGAAACGTTATTTAAAACAATTATCTGCAAGTAGAATTGTTGACTTTCCAGATTCTTTACAGCCCTTAAAATTTATACAGGATAACGTCAATGCCATTGAAGATTTACCCGATGTAATTTTTCTTGACCTTCACATGCCTATTTTAAACGGTTTCGATTTTATTAGGGACTTTCAACAAGTAACGTCCAAAATAAATAAGAAAATTAAAATTGTCATGTTAACCTCATCTATAAACGCAGAAGATGTAGAAATAGCAAAGAGCTTTCCTGAAATCTCAAATTATTTCATAAAACCTATAAAACATAGAGATCTAGAGAAAATCATGGACGTTGAACTTAATAACTAAAAATTACTCATAGGTCTTAGCTTTATTCCAATAGATATCCATTTCCTCTAAGGTCATATCTTTCATATCCTTGCCTATTTCCTTTGCGCTATTTTCTAAATATTGAAAACGCTTAATAAATTTCTTATTGGTTCTTTCCAGCGCATTTTCTGGATTAACCCCCAAAAATCTAGCGTAATTGATCATTGAAAAAAGTACGTCACCAAATTCAGCTTCAATCTTTTCAATATCACCTTTTTGCACCTCTTCTTGAAGTTCGCCTAATTCTTCCTGTACCTTTTCAAAAACTTGTTGTGGTTCTTCCCAATCAAACCCTACTCCCGCTACCTTGTCTTGTATTCTATTTGCTTTCACTAGAGCCGGCAAACTCCTTGGAACCCCTTCCAATACACTTTTCTTACCTTCTTTTAACTTGATCTGCTCCCAATTTCTTTTTACGTCATCTTCATTTAACACCTTAACGTCTTCGTAAATGTGTGGGTGTCTATTCACCAATTTATCGCAAATGGCATTAGCTACATCAGCTATATCAAAATCATTGGTTTCAGACCCAATTTTTGAATAGAATATAATATGCAAAAGTACATCCCCCAATTCCATTTTCACCTCATTAAGGTCATTATCTAAAATGGCATCACCCAACTCGTAGGTTTCCTCTATGGTCAAATGTCTAAGGGATTGCATGGTCTGCTTTTTATCCCAAGGGCATTGCTCCCGTAATTCGTCCATGATAGTCAATAATCGATCAAGTGCCTGTAATTGTTCCTTTCTATTGTTCATGAATGTGGTTTTCACAAAAGTAAGCAACCATAGATTCTCTCGCTAAAAATCCTGTTTTGTTTTCGTACATTTAAAATCATAAGTAGTTATCATCATTTGCACTACTCATGCAACCATTACAAATGAAATTACAATTGCTAAAACAACAACTAACAACAATAGATTATCACACCTATGAAAACACGCAGAAATTTTCTTAAACGGGCAGGTCTGTTCAGTGCCGCTACCCTTTTAACGCCTCAGCTTAATTTAGCATTTCCTAAAAATTCAATATACGGCGTACAGCTTTATTCATTTAGAGAAGCCATGTTGAAAAATCCTAAAAAAGCCTTGGAAACAATTGCAAGCTTAGGTTTTAAGGAAATTGAAAGTGCAGGGTCAAATAAAGGCTATTACTATGGTTTATCACCTGTGGAAATGGGTGAAACCTGTAAAGCATTAGGCATGACACTTACCAGTGGTCATGTACATTTAGATGATAAATTTGAACGGACTATAGCACATGCAGTAGCATCTGGACAGGAATATTTGATTTGTTCGTCGTTACCTTCTAAAGGACAAACTATAGATAATTACAAAAGGGTTGCTGAAAAGTTCAATATCGCTGGTGAAGCATGTAAAAGGCAAGGTTTAAAATTTGGCTATCATAATCATGAATATGAATTTGAATCTGAAAAAGGAGAGATTCTTTATGATGTTCTTATGGATAATACCCAAAAGGATCTAGTGCATATGGAACTTGATTTGGGTTGGGTGGTTGTTGCCGGTAAAGACCCCTTACATTATTTTAAAAAATACCCGGGCAGGTTTCCGTTATGGCATTTGAAGGATATGAATATGCATGAAAAAGTAAGTACTGAATTTGGTAAAGGGGTGCTTGACATACCTTTAATGATTGAGTTAAAAGAATTATCTGGTGTTGAACATATTTACATTGAACAAGAAGAATATAGTAGCACACCTATAGAAAGCATGCAGTATAACATGAATTATTTAATGAATCTATAAGCTTAACACATGAAAACCAAGTATACCATAATCAGTTCTCTTGCCTTAGGCATTCTTGTATTCTCTTGTAAAGCCCAACATTCATCTATAATAGCAGACGATACGTTGCTAGTTAAAGTAGATAGTACATACAGTTTTACAGAGGGTCCGGCCTCAGATAAAGATGGCAATGTTTATTTTACCGATCAACCAAATGATAAAATAATTAAGTGGCATGCAAATGACAATTCGCTAAGTATATTCAAAGAACCTTCGGGTAGGGCAAACGGTCTATATTTTGACCATGACGGAAATTTATTGGCCGCTGCAGACGAGAATAATGAACTATGGAGAATTGACAGTAACGGAAATGTTGATACCCTATTAACTTCTTTTGAAGATAAAAAACTTAATGGTCCTAATGATATTTGGGTAGATTTAAAAGGTGGTATCTATTTTACCGACCCCTATTACCAAAGAGAATACTGGACAAGAACTAAGGCAGAAATTTCAGAAAAGAATGTGTATTACATATCTCCAGATGGAAAAGAGGTATCTATTATAGCTTCTGGTTTTGTTCAGCCCAATGGTATCATAGGTACTCCAGACGGTAAAACACTTTACGTTGCTGATATTGGGGATAAAAAAACATATGCTTACACCATACAACCTAATGGAACCCTAAAAGGTAAAAAACTTTTCACCAATATGGGTTCAGATGGCATGACCATTGACAATAAAGGCAATATATATCTTACAGGTGATGGTGTTACTGTTTTTAACAAGAAAGGCGAACAAATACATCATATTCCTATAAACGAAAACTGGACGGCCAATATCACTTTTGGAGGTAAGGACCAAAACATACTATTCATTACGGCAATGGGTGCTATTTACACTCTAAAAATGAATGTGAAAGGTGTTAGGTACTAGCTGAATACGGCTATTGAAACATATAAGCTGCAATAATTCTAAAAGGAGGGATTACATTTGATTATTTGCCCATAACCTAATTAAATAAATCAAACACATTGATCAGCAATTAAAGGTCTCATGTAAAAAACGCATTTACAATGATCTTATATTATCATATATTCAATAAAAGGATTTAAAAATTTATAATTCCTCGATTTTAATTATCTTAAACGACTTAAAATCCAACCAAACTATGATAACATATATTTTTGAATTTATTGGAACCGCATTACTCATTTTAATAGGAAATGGTATTGTTGCCAATTTAGTTTTAAAAGGTACCAAAGGAAGCGATTCTGGCTGGACAGGAATATCCCTAGCTTGGGGTATAGCCGTTTTTATTGGTGTTTTTGTTTCCGCAGATACCAGCGGTGCCCATTTAAACCCAGCTGTCACCATTGGTTTGGCCGTAGCCGGTAAATTTTCATGGTCATTGGCACCTGGCTATATCCTAGCTCAAATTTTAGGGGCAATGATGGGAAATTTTTTGGTATGGCTCAATTATAAAAAACAATATGAAGAAACGGAAGATACAAGTGCTATTTTAGCCACCTTTTCTACATCACCCGCCATTAGAAGTCCGTTTTGGAATATGGTTACAGAAATCATAGGTGCATTCGCCTTAGTATTCGGTGTATTTTATATTGCCGGGGGCACTATGGGAGATAGTCCTGTTTCTTTAGGTTCATTAGATGCCCTACCAGTAGCCTTATTGGTGATGGGTATAGGTTTTGGTTTAGGAGGCCCTACGGGATATGCTATAAATCCTGCACGTGATTTTGGACCAAGATTATTACATTCCATTTTGCCCATTAAAAATAAAGGAAAAAGTGATTGGGGCTATGCATGGGTACCTATTGTAGGTCCTATAATTGGCGGAGTACTAGCCGCATTACTATTCATGCTTATAGAAACATTGCAATAAAAAAGATATTATGAAGAAAATTATTTTAGTTACCTGTATTTTTATCTCCATGAATGTACTTGCACAAAAGATGGTAGATCTGCCCTTTGAAAAAAATGCCGATGTAACCTGGTCAACGGCAGAAAGAGAATACTATTCTGATATTTGGGAAAACGAAGTGGTCACCAATGTTTCCGTACCACGATTAGAGGTATTTGAAGCTGACCAACCAAACGGCACCAGTGTCATTGTTGCACCAGGTGGCGGACTTTACGGCCTAAGTATTGAAAGCGAAGGTAGACAAGTTGCAAAGTGGTTGAATAAAAAAGGTATCACCGCTTTTGTTTTAAAATATAGGTTAGTACCTACCGGTATTGATGGTATAAAAGAGATTACCGATGAAGGAGCAACCAACCCGGCTAAAATAGGTGAAAGGGTAACGCCCGTTTTACCTTTATCTATTGCGGATGGGCTTTCTGCCATTACATATGTAAGAACCAATGCAAGTAATATGAAATTGGACCCCAATAAAATTGGCTTTATGGGTTTTTCCGCTGGCGGGGCCGTTACCATGGGAGTTACATTTAATGCAACGGAAAACAACAGACCAAACTTCATAGTACCAGTTTATCCTTGGATGACAGTTTTAGGGGAATATAGTGTACCGCAAGATGCGCCGCCTATGTTGGTGATTTGTGCATCTGATGACCCTTTAGGTTTGGCAAAACCAAGTGCCGACTTATATTCCGCATGGTTAACAAATGGCAAAAATACCGCTATGCACATGTATTCTAAAGGCGGACATGGATTTGGGATGAAAACCCAAAATTTAGCATCGGATAATTGGATATCACAGGTTTACAAATGGGCACTAACTGAAAAATTCACAGAAACCATTAATAAATAAAAGTATGTCTCAACAACAACTCAACCTTAAAACCATAAAAAAAATAAGAACACTTACTGTTCTTATTTTTTTTGTTTCCTTAACCAGTTTTGGGCAAGTAGAAAATGTATTTACAAAAGAGGTAAAAGATATCACCGCCAAGTATGACAGTATTTGGGATTCCAGTAAAGAGACCATTGTATTCACAGGTAGTTCAAGCGTACGCCTATGGAGAAAATTACAAGAGGAGTTTCCCGATCATCAAATCATCAATAGTGGTTTTGGAGGATCACAAGCATCTGACCTTTTATACTTTATAGATGAACTGATATTATCTTACAACCCTAAAAAGGTATTTATATATGAAGGTGATAATGATTTGTGGGCTAAAAAAAGACCTGCTGATGTTCTTGATACTACCGCAGATATCATCCGTCGAATAAAAGCAAAAAATACCTCAACACAAGTTATATTAATATCGGCAAAACCAAGTATTAGCCGTTGGAAAATTCGAGGAAAATATAAAAGGTTAAATAGAAAAATGGAACGTTTTACCCAAGACGACCCAAATTTGTTCTATGTAGATGTATGGAAACCTATGTTGAACAAGCGAAAACTAAAAACCGATATTTTTATTGAAGACGGTTTACATATGAACCAAAAAGGTTATGATATTTGGTATGCAGCCATGAAAGATTTAGTAAACCAACCTTAATTATTCAACAAAATGAAAACCTTTTGTATTCGAAGTCTATTTTTCACAAGTTTAATGCTATTATGCCTTGCTTGTGCAGAGAAGAAGAAAGAACGAATTGCAATGCCTAGCACTGATTTATCTAAAGTTAGTCTAATACCCAAACCTTTAAAAACCATACCTACAAATTCTGCATTTGCATTAGATCAATTTACGGCAATATACACTTCTAAAAATGCAACTGGCTTTGAAGAGGTTGGTACGTTCTTAGCTACTAAATTAAAAGACAAAATTAACCTAAGTATACCCGTAAATAGTGAAGGTTCTAACACAATAGAACGTGTAATCTACATCAACCAAAGTGACAGTACCGATTTAGAAACACCAGAAGCCTACCAATTATATATTAACCAAGATTCTATCATCATAAACTCCAATACGGCAGAAGGTGCGTTTAGAGGTATACAAACACTAAGACAATTGGTGCCGCTTAAAAGTAATGACACTTTGGCTCCACAGAAAATATGGCCAGTACCATCGGGTAAAATAATTGATAACCCAAATTTTGCCTACCGAGGTTCTATGTTAGATGTTGCAAGACATTTTTTTAGTGTAGATGATGTAAAGAAATATATAGACCTATTATCATATTACAAGATAAACGTTCTTCACTTACACCTTAGTGATGACCAAGGTTGGCGTATAGAAATAAAATCTTGGCCCAAGCTTATAGAAATTGGCGGAAGCACTGAAGTTGGTGGCGAAGCAGGAGGATTTTATACTCAAGAAGATTATAAGGAAATCGTGCGTTATGCAGCGGAAAGGTATATGACCATTATACCAGAGATTGATATGCCGGGCCATACCAATGCCGCTTCGGTTTCATATCCTTTTTTAAACGGAAACGGAAAAACACCTAAACTGTACGAAGGTATGCGTGTTGGTTTTAGCACGTTTGACACAAGAAAAGATACCGTATATGCATTTATAGATGATGTAGTAGAAGAAATTGCTGCCATTACGCCTGGTCCATATTTTCATGTAGGTGGAGATGAAAGCCATGTAACTAAAAAGAAAGATTACATACACTTTATAAATAAGGTAGAAAAAATAGTTCAAAAACATGGCAAACGAATGATCGGATGGGATGAAGTTGCCATTGCAGATGTAGATTCAACCTCAATTTCACAATGGTGGGCCAGTGAGGAAAATGCCAAAAAAGCGGTTGACAAAGGCATGCAAATTATAGTGTCCCCTGCAAAGAAAGCATACTTGGATATGGAGTATGATACCCTTTCTAAATTCGGGTTGCACTGGGCAGCATATATACCGGTAGATACCGCATACATTTGGACACCAGAAGAATATGGTATTCCGTTAGAAAATATTTTAGGTGTAGAAGCGCCGCTTTGGTCAGAAACCATTAGTAATATTGATGAGCTAGAGTATTTAGCTTTTCCTAGAATTATTGGCTATTCTGAACTTAGTTGGAGTATTAAGGAAAACAGAAACTGGGAAGACTATAGAGTAAGACTGGCAGACCAAGCTCCATTTTTAGATCGTATGGACGTTAAGTACTATCCTTCTGCTCTAATTGATTGGAAGAAAAGTGAATATACCTATGAAACCATAGAAAAAGACTAAAGATTAATAGTCCATTAAAAAAGCCTTGATCGTTGTGACCAAGGCTTTTTTTATTTATTATTACAATATAAAGGTTATTTCTCCTCAGAAGCTTCTTCGCTGGCAACCTCTTCGCTTGAAAAATCGGTGATTTTATTATCTACCAATATATTGTACCATTGGATTACCTTTTTAATGTCACTAACATAAACGCGATCCTCATCGTAGTTAGGTAATACTTCAAAGAAGTATTCTTCTAATTTGATCTTCTCTTCTTTATGCCCAATAGATGTTTTACCACCATCTTCTTTTTCTTGTATTTTTTTGAATACATCTCTTAAAGGCACTTCCTCTTCAAGTGTATAAATGGCAATTTCAGACAAAACACTAACGCTGCTACGTAAGCTTACCGTAATTCTTTTTCCATCTAACAAGGACTCCGCCACAAACCCTGTTCTAGTTTGGGTAATTAATTTATATAAACCTGGTTTTCCTGCAACGGATAAAATCTTCTCTAACCCCATATACTCTTTTAAAATTTTAGTCGACAAATATTATACTTTTCTATTAATTATGATATGATTTTAACGTCCTTTTTTTAATGACGGAAATTTCATTCTATATTCAACACTGATTTTTCCTTTTGAAATATTGGCCAATCTGCCCTTAATCATTCTTTTCTTTAAAGAAGACAATTTATCAGTAAACAGTACTCCTTCAATATGATCATACTCATGTTGAATTACACGTGCCAAAAGACCACTATACGTTTCTACATGTTCTTTAAAATTTTCGTCTAAATAACTGATCTTAATAGTTTCCTTTCTGCGAACATCTTCACGAACATCCGGTATACTTAAACAACCTTCGTTAAAAGCCCATTCTTCACCAGTTTCTTCTTCAATAGTCGCATTTATGAATACGCGCTTGAATCCGTCCAATTGCTTTTGTTCTTCCGGTGTTAAATCCTCATCGCCACTAAATGGTGTTGAATCTACCAAGAATATACGTATTGGAAGCCCAATTTGAGGAGCCGCAAGACCTACGCCACTAGCATTGTACATGGTGTCCCACATGTTGGCAATCAATTCATTCAGTTTTGGATAATCTTTATCTATATCATCCGCAACTTTTCTTAGTACGGGATCACCGTAGGCAATAATGGGTAATATCATTTAAACTGTTTTTAAAAAGTCTTGTAATATAATGGTTGCACTGATCTCATCTATCAATGCTTTGTTCTTTCTTTGTTTTTTCCTTAATCCGCTATCCAACATGGTCTGAAAAGCCATTTTAGAGGTAAAGCGCTCATCATGTCTTTTAATGGCCACCTTAGGAAATTTCTCTGCCAACTTCACTAAAAAAGGAGCAATATGCACTTCAGATTCAGAAGCGGTATTATCCATTTGTTTAGGTTCGCCCACAACTATGGTATCTACATTTTCATTAGGTATATAGTCAGCTAAATATTCAAATATTTTAGGAGTAGCAATAGTAGTTAAACCAAAAGCTATCATTTTCATATCATCGGTAACTGCCAGCCCAATACGTTTTTCTCCGTAATCAATTGCAAGGATCTTTCCCAAACTAAATTTTTGGCAAAAATAAAGGATAATTTGTTATATGTGCCCTTGACCATGGGTAATTACTGTACTTCAACTTATATTTGAGAAAATTTTATGAAAATGACAGAATTAAGAGCTCAAATAGAAAAAGCATGGGAAAATAGAGACCTTTTGAAGGAGTCTGCTACCCAAGATAGTATTAGAGAGGTTGTAAATCTTTTAGATTTAGGAAAATTGAGATGTGCCGAGCCTACTGAAGATGGATGGCAGATCAATGAATGGGTCAAGAAAGCAGTAGTTATGTATTTCCCTATTCAAAAAATGGAAACTTTAGAAGCTGGTATTTTTGAGTACCATGATAAAATGCCATTAAAAAAAGGGTACAAAGAAAAAGGAATTCGTGTAGTACCAAATGCCGTTGCAAGACATGGAGCATATATTTCAGCAGGTACCATTTTAATGCCTAGCTATGTAAATATTGGCGCTTATGTTGATGAAGGAACCATGGTAGATACCTGGGCAACAGTAGGTAGCTGTGCTCAAATAGGTAAAAATGTACATCTAAGTGGCGGTGTTGGTATTGGTGGTGTTTTAGAACCTTTACAAGCTTCGCCGGTCATCATAGAAGACGGTGCCTTTATTGGTTCCCGTTGTATTGTTGTAGAAGGTGTTAGAGTTGAAAAAGAAGCCGTTTTAGGTGCAAATGTTGTTTTGACCATGAGTACTAAAATAATTGATGTTACAGGTGAAACTCCGGTAGAGACCAAAGGTGTTGTTCCTGCTCGTTCAGTAGTTATACCTGGCAGTTACACCAAAAAATTCCCTGCTGGTGAATTTCAAGTACCATGTGCATTAATTATTGGTAAGCGTAAGGAAAGCACCAATAAAAAAACATCATTGAACGATGCACTTAGAGAGTATGATGTAGCGGTTTAAATTTTAAACCAATGCCACTACTTTGTTGATAGCATGAGAAAGGTAATAACCGGAAGACACCTTCACCTTTACCTTTTCTACGTTAGAAACCATAGTAGCATAGTCTTTAGAATCAAGGTTAGCTAAAACAGTATCAAGTTCGTCTAAAGAATTTAAGGTAATACCTATTTGTTCTTTTTCAATGAATTTAGCGATAGCTGCTTTTTTCCAGACAATTACAGGTAATCCGCACAAGAGATATAAAGATGTCTTGTGCGGATTATTATATAACAAGTATTTACCAAAATCCCCTGAACATTCGGTCAAAGCATTACCGTTCCAAATTAACCCGAACGAACCGTTTATTTCATCAATTACCTGTTCCGGTGAAAAAACACCTTGATAATCGAGAATAGAATTAGTTTGCTCAGCATCAGCGGCATTGAAACCATTACCATATAATTTCAATTTATAATTTAAAGGGCTAAGGTTGTCCATACTATATAGAAACTCGCTTTTTTCCTTTCCTACCCCCCCTGCGAAGACTACATCGTAAGGAGTATTGAGCGTGGCATGCTTATTACTGGAATGAATATAATCGAACAATTCTAAGCTGACCAACTGTGCAGTACAGCCATTATCCTGAAACCACTTTTTCATAGATTCGTTATGAACTATGATAAAATCAGCTTTATTAAACTTCGCCATTTCACCATTTAAATCTTTTGACTTCCCCATTAAAAATTTTACATCATGAATGATAATAATTAGTGTACATTTTTTTAAAGCAACGACATTGGTGATATACCCAAAAAACTTACTCAATGGATATTGCATGCAAAAAACCGACTTTCTTGGCAAGCGAATTAACCCTTTTGTGATTCCGAAAAAACTAATAACCGCACCTATCGCCGAACTGCGGTAATTACTTTGTTTAAAACCTAAATTTTTAAATCCGTTTTTTTCAAGAACTATCTCGCAGTCCATTTTTGGTTTAGAAGCCGCATTCTTTGAAAATTTATAATTCCTAGAAATAAAAAAAAGATTATTTGAAGTCATGAAGGTATTAATTAAGCCATTTTTGCCATGCAATTATACCATTTTAAAATAAAGTTTTTAAGTTAAGTCTTAAACAATTGTAAATATTTTCATGTTAATAAATTTAGATTTCAAACTGTATCTTTGAGCATTAAATTTTAAAAAATGGCATCCACAAAAAAGTATGATTTCCTTATTGTAGGCGCAGGTCTATACGGGGCAGTTTTTGCCCATGAAGCAAAAAAAAGAGGTAAAACATGTTTAGTAGTAGATAAAAGGGAACATATAGGAGGTAATACATTTTGTAAAAAAATAGAAGATATCAATGTGCATGCCTACGGAGCACACATTTTCCATACCAACGACAAAAAAATTTGGGACTATGTAAACGACTTTGTGCCTTTTAATAGATATACAAATTCACCAGTTGCCAATTATAAAGGTTCATTGTTCAATTTGCCTTTTAACATGAATACTTTCCATCAGCTTTGGGGAGTAAAAACTCCTTCAGAAGCTAAAAACATAATAGAAGAGCAAAGCAAAAAACACCAAACAAAAAAACCTCAAAACTTAGAAGAGCAAGCGCTCTCATTGGTTGGTGAAGATATTTATTACAAACTGATCAAAGGGTATACAGAAAAGCAATGGGGAAGAAAAGCCACAGAATTACCTGCATTTATAATAAAACGTCTACCGGTAAGATTTACATTCGACAACAATTATTTTAATGATAGCTACCAAGGCATTCCAATAGGTGGATATAACGAACTTACTGGAGGGTTACTTGAAGGTATAGATGTACAGCTTGGCGTCAATTACTTTAAAGATAAAATTGCCCTAGATGGGATGGCACACAAAACGGTCTTTACAGGTAAAATTGATGAGTACTACGGTTATGAATTTGGCAAACTAGAATACCGAGGTTTACGTTTTGCCAATGAAGTTTTAGATATCGAAAACTTTCAAGGCAATGCAGTTATTAATTATACAGCAGTAGAAATACCATATACTAGAATTTTAGAACACAAACATTTTGAATTTGGGCAACAAAAGAAAACGGTCATAACAAAAGAATTTCCATTAGAGGCATCAACTGAATTAGAACCCTATTACCCCATTAACGACGATAAGAATAACAGTAGGTATTTAAAATATAAAAATAAGGCTTCCAAAGACTTAGTCATTTTTGGAGGTAGGCTAGCTGAATATAAATACTATGATATGCACCAGGTTATTGGAGCTGCGTTAGCAAAAACTAAAAAACTTTTTGATAATTGAACGCAACCATTCTAAAATATACCCTCTTATAAACTGAACCAAGTTATAATACTGGATTTTAAACCTGTAAGAATTTTACTTCTTGACACAATTTTTTAATTCTTTTTTTGTTATAACTTTGTTCGCTCCGATTAGAGCAAACCTATCAAATTGGATTGTATGATTACAAAAAAAGAACAACTTACCGCATTAGTAATTACGTATAATGAAATTGGTTTCATTGAAAAATGTGTAGAATCTGTTTCTTTTGCTGACGAAATTATTGTAGTTGACTCTTTTAGTACTGACGGAACCTATGAATATTTAAAGGAACACCCTAAAGTAAAAGTCATTCAAAATCCGTTCGAAAACTTTACCGCTCAAAAATCTTTTGCTTTAAAACAGGCTAAAAACGACTGGGTTTTATTTTTAGATGCTGATGAGATTGTTTCAGATGCTTTGCAAAATGAAATAGAAGAAACAATATCAAGTGGTACCGAAATTGCTGCTTTTTGGTTTTATCGACAGTTCATGTTCAAAAATGAAAAATTAAATTTCAGTGGATGGCAAACAGATAAAAACTACCGCCTTTTTAGAAAAAGTAAAGCTGTATTTTCCGATTGCAAAATTGTTCATGAAACATTGGACGTGGATGGTGATTCTGGTATTTTAAAAGAAAAACTAACACATTACTGTTATAAGAGTCACGAAGACTACAAAGGTAAAATGCTCAAATATGGTCGTTTAAAAGCTATTGAATCTTTTTACAAGGAAAAAAAATTCAGTTATATAATGATGGTCTTAAAAACTAGCTGGAAATTTTTTAACCACTATATATTAAGACTTGGTATACTTGACGGCAAAAAAGGCTTTACCATTTGTTATTTGAATTCTTTGGGCGTACTTGAACGCTATAGAGAGCTTAAAAGGTTAGAACAGAAAAATGAGCTTGCGTATTATTTGGTAATGCCATAGTGTGTCCACACACTTTTTTCCTTTTTGGTGGCATTTCTAATTCCAACATTTTTTGCAATAGACTCTGGTGTTTTGTAACCTCTTTTGTGGTCCAAATGAACACAAACAGCACTGTAACGTAATTGCTTTGATTTTATACCAAAATTGAATAACCTTTCGCCCAATTCCCTGTCTTGTCCACCGTATTGCATACGCTCATCAAAACCGTTCACATTTTCAATATCTTTCTTCCAACCAGAAGAGTTATGACCGTTCCAACTAGCGTTGGTAGGTGTTACCCAGTTAAGGATTTTTGAAATGATCCCCCGAGCCGTCAACTTATTATTCTTGAATGTCTGCGGAATTCCTTTTTCTTTTAACCACTGAATATTAAAACAACGCTGCTTTTCAACATCCTCTAAAGTAATTAATTTAGAGATATTCATTGGTAGCATGTAATATCCACCAGAAATAAAATAACCAGGTTCTTTATTTATGTAGTGAACTTGAACAAAATCTTCTCGCGGTATACAATCACCATCGGTCATGATAATATAATCTGCAGAACAAGCCGTAACCGCTTTATTAAGTATCCTAGATTTTTGAAATCCGTCATCTTCTTGCCAAACATGAACTATGGGGTAATGAACCTTTTTTGCCATTTCTTCAAGAAGAATTTTGGTAGGTTCCTTTGAGCCGTCATCGGCAATAACCACTTCAAAGTCTTTGAAAATTTGTTGCTCAAAGCCCCAAAGTACCTTCTTCAACCACTCTTCGGCATTATATGTACTTACAATGATACTTATTTTAGGAATCTCCATGCTACGTTTCAAATTACTGCAAAAATATAAAACTCTTATCTATCTTTGACCAAGAAAAGATGCTCTATTAATAATAGATCAAAATACAGCAATGTAAAATGAAGCTAAAAGAAATACCGGTATCAATTTATAACGCTGCCAAACTTTTATCAATATCTTCTAAAAGTATGGTTAACGTACAGAAAGAAGAAATTCCTGTAATTGTTTCATTAACCTCCATTCCTTCAAGGTTGCATACGCTGCACTTGACCATAAGAAGTATCCTTAATCAAGAAGTAAGGCCTACAAAAATAGTATTATGGTTACATCACTCCTTAAAGGATGAAATTCCAGAAAAATTGGTATCATTAGAGTCTGATTTGTTTTCAATTTTATATTCTGATTTAACCTGCTCACATAGAAAATTGGTTCATAGTTTAGAGCTTTACCCCAACGATATTATAATTACATGTGATGATGATATGATGTACAGAAAAAATTGGCTTCATTTATTATATCAAGAGCATAAAGCCAATTTAGACAAGGTAATAGCTAATCAAACTAGGTATATAAGTTATAGCTCAGCTGGAGAATTACTTTCTTACAAAAGTTGGATCAAGGATAAAAACACCAAGAATAATGAAGACGCAATTATTGCAATTGGTGCAGAAGGGGTACTTTACCCTCCTAACTGTTTATCAAAAGAGGTAACAAATGCCGATCTATTTTTAGAATTAGCACCAAAAGCCGACGATTTGTGGTTTAAGGCTATGGCATATTTGCAGGGAACAAAAACAATATTAGCAGCGCATAGAGCAAAAACACCAATACCTATCATTGGGTCTCAAAAACAATCTTTGAAAAAATCGAACATAGGTGGGGATAAAAACAAAACTCAATGGCAAGCTATAACACAACATTATAATATAACACCAGATAAATTTCTTTAATTATACCCTATCAAAGATGACTGAGGAAATCAACAAATGCATAGAAGTTTTAGAAAATGGCGGACTCATACTCTACCCTACCGATACCGTTTGGGGAATAGGTTGTGATGCCACCAATGAAGAAGCGGTTCAAAAAGTATTTCGATTAAAACAACGAGAAGACAGTAAAGCATTAATTTGTTTGGTCGCCAATGACGCAATGCTTGAGAAGCACATAGAAAAAGTTCCTGACCTGGCCTATGACCTTATGGACCTTTCTACAAAACCAACCACTATAATTTACGATAATCCACGTGGTATAGCCAAAAACCTAATTGCAGCGGACAATACCCTGGCCATTAGAGTAGCTTCTGACAAATTTTGCAGTTACCTAATTGGTAAGTTTAAAAAACCAATTGTATCAACATCTGCCAATATATCAGGAAACAACACTCCAAATTCTTTCCAAAATATAGATCAAGCCATTTTAAAAGGTGTAGACTATGTGGTAAATTTGCACAGAGAGAAACAGAATAGCTCCGCCTCATCAATTATTAGACTTTCTAATGACAATACGGTGAAGGTTATTCGAGAATAACAACATGCAAGAGAGCCATATAGACGCTTTAAACAACCCTATTTTCAAAACTATTTCAGAAGCTGCAGAAGAACTTTCTGTAGACTGCTATGTTATTGGTGGTTTTGTCAGAGATTATTTTTTAAAGAGATCCATTCCTAAAGATATAGATGTCGTTGCTATTGGCAGTGGCATAGCACTTGCCGAGAAAGTAGCTTCAAAATTAAAGGGAAAACCTCAAGTTTCTGTTTTTAAGAATTTTGGTACCGCCATGATCAAAAGTGATGGCATTGAGCTAGAATTTGTTGGCGCACGTAAAGAAAGTTATACCAGGGATAGCCGTAAACCAATTGTTGAAAACGGCACCTTGGAAGATGATCAAAAAAGAAGGGATTTTACTATAAATGCATTAGCACTTTCTTTAAATTCATCTAACTATGGTGAGTTATTGGACCCCTTTAACGGTATAACGGATCTTGAGAACAAAATAATCAAAACTCCTTTAGAACCAGGGGTAACCTATTCAGATGATCCCTTACGCATGATGAGGGCTATACGATTTGCAACACAATTAGATTTTCATATTGCACTACCCTCCTTACAAGCTATTACCGAAAATAAAGACCGTTTAAAAATTGTATCCAACGAGCGAATATTGGACGAGCTCAATAAAATTATGTTGTGCAAAAAACCGTCCGTAGGGTTTTCACTGCTTCATAAAACAGAACTTTTAGCTTTAATTCTACCAGAGCTTACTGCGTTACAGGGCATTGAAGAAATAGAAGGGCAAAAACATAAAGACAATTTTTGGCATACGCTAGAAGTGGTCGATAATATATCTGAAGCTACAGACAGTCTTTGGTTACGTTGGGCAGCGTTATTACATGATATTGGAAAAGCACCAACCAAAAGATTCCATAAAAAAATAGGTTGGACATTTCATGGGCACGAATTTGTGGGGTCTAAAATGGTCTATAAGCTGTTCAAAAGGTTACGCATGCCATTGAACGATAAAATGAAATATGTACAAAAGCTCGTACTTATGAGTTCTAGACCTATAGTTTTATCAGAAGATTTTGTGACAGATTCTGCCGTACGAAGGTTAATATTTGATGCAGGTGACCATGTAGAAGATTTAATGACCTTATGTGAAGCGGATATCACTACAAAGAACCCTAAAAAACAGCGAAGGTATCATCAAAATTTCAAAATTGTTCGCCAAAAGATTGAGGAAGTAGAAGCTCGCGATCATGTTAGAAATTTTCAACCACCTATTAGTGGAGAAGAAATTATGGAAACATTTTCCCTAAAACCGTCTAAAGAAATCGGGATTATCAAAGAAGCGATCAAAGAGGCTATTTTAGAAGGAGAAATTCCAAATGAATATAAAGCTGCACAAGAATTTATGTATCTTAAAGGTGCAGAACTAGGCTTACAGACTACTAAATAGAATGGATACTTTTTATGGATATTACATTTAGAAAAATTGCCAAAATATCGTTAGTCTTAGTTTACTTGGTAATTGTTGCCGGTGCAGTAGTAAGAATGACAGGCAGTGGCATGGGATGCCCAGACTGGCCCAAATGCTTTGGTTATTATATTCCACCAACAGATGTTACGGAAATTAAGTGGCAAGCAGACAGAACGTTTGAAAAAGGACAAGTGATTATTTGGAACGAAACCTTACAAGTTTCAAAAGAAACATTTACCACTACAAATTCATTTAATGAAGAAAACTGGGAAATGTATACCAAGCATGACTACGCCGAATTCAACCCTTGGCATACTTGGATCGAATATATTAATAGATTGTTTGGCGCCCTAGCTGGGTTGGCTACACTTTTGCTAGCCATTATATCATTAAAATTTTGGAAAAAGAAAAAGCGTATTCCTATATTATCATGGTTAGTGGTAGTAGGTATGGTTTTTCAAGCATGGTTAGGCGCTACGGTAGTATACTCAGTTCTAGAACCTGCCAAAATTACCATACACATGCTCATGGCATTGGTCATTGTTGCCATGCTCTTGTACATCATTTATTTGGCCAATAAAGAAAACAAAAGTATAAGGTATGACAGAACGGTACTGCATTTTAGTCTAATAGCATTAGTGTTAACCTTAGTACAAATTGGTATGGGCACACAGGTTCGTCAATTTGTAGACGAGCAAATAGATATATTTGGTTATGACGCTAAAAGTCTATGGCTACAAAATCCTGAGGTTTTATTCTATATACATCGATCTTTTTCAATCATCGTACTTTTGATCAATGTATACTTGGTTTACCGGATCACCAAACTAAACTTAGGACATTTTAAAATTTACTGGGTCTTGTTTTTATTGGCAGTAGAGGTAATTACAGGTATAGCCATGAACTATTTAGATTTTCCTTTTGCAAGTCAGCCGTTACACTTGGTATTGGCTTCAATTCTATTTGGAGTTCAATTCTACATACTTTTAGATGCATTAAAGCCTAGGAAAAACATCAAAACTTCGTAACTTTGCCCTCCCGCAAAATTTAAGGTATGATTTATAAAATTCGTGTGATTCTAGACGCCGAAGAAGATATTTTTAGAGATTTAGAAATTGAAGCTCATAACTCTTTAGAGGACTTTCATAATACTATTACCCAGGCATTTGGCTTTTTAGGCAATGAAATGGCATCTTTTTACACCTGCGATGAAGAGTGGAAACAAGACGAAGAAATTGCACTTTTTGATATGAGCGAATCTGGTTCTGACGTTCGTTTAATGAACGAAACTTTTTTAGAGGACATCATGACCGAAAACAACCCAAAGTTGATTTACGTTTATGATTTCATGAACATGTGGACCTTCTTTGTAGAACTGGCGGATATACAACCAAAAGAAGATGGTCGTGCTTACCCTAATGTACTATTCACATTTGGCGAATTACCTGAGACACCACCAGAAAAAAACTTTGAGGCAGAGAACAGTGCCTTTGATTTTGATGATACCTTTGATAATTATGATGACTTGGATTTTGATGAGAACTGGAATTAATTTACCAGTTACCAAATGAACCAAAGTCACGTATAACCATTTAATTTATAACATTTTATGATCAACCTATATGCTACCCAAATAGAAAGTATCTCTATCCACAGAGTTGGTAACAAAAATAAAAATGAAGGTATATTTCTTTCTGAAGAACCATTTAGACTTAATGACGAAACTACTGGTCTATTAAAAGAATACTTCTTTAAGCCTTTTAGGGAAAAGGAAGAAAATTATTATAAACTGGCCAATGAAGTTGATGTGGAATTCAACGAATTGTTCAAAATTGTCAGTGAAGTTTTTGAGGACCCTTCTAAAGCACATTTAAACTCTAAAAAGGTAGCTTCTTTATTATTTGAACAATCTAATCACCCGCATATTAAAAGTGGTGAGGTATACGTAGCTTACCTATCCGGTCTATTGTTGGACAATAAAAAAGTAGATGCCATAGGTATCTTTAAAAGTGAGCTCAAGCATGATTTTATTCAGTTTGAAGAAAAAGGGAGCAATTTGGATATTGTTATTCAACAGGGTATAAACATTAACAAGCTTGACAAAGGTTGTTTAATATTCAATGTTGATAAAGAAGAAGGTTACAAAGTACTTTCAGTAGATAGCAATAAATATGACACCAAATATTGGTTAGAAAATTTCTTGGGTGTAGACCCGCTTTCAGATGATAATTTCAAGACCAAAAACTATTTAAAGTTCTGTCAGAATTTTGCAAAGGACGTGGTTTTACCAGCGGAAGATAAACAACAAGAGGTTCTTTTTATGAACCGAGCGGTTAACCATTTTGCAAAAAACGATTCTTTTGAAGAGTCTTCTTTCTTAAATGAAGTAATGGAAAACCCAGAATTGATTCCTGAGTTCAAACATTACAAAACGGAAAAAGGACCTAAGTTCAGCATTGAAGATGTATCCAATTTTGACATTGCCAATAAAGCGGTATCAGATGCTCGTAAAAAAATTAAGAACGTTATTAATCTTGACACCAACATACAGATCAAAATGGATTTCATAAATCCTGAATCTGCTGAAAAATTTGTAGAAAAAGGCTGGGACGAAGAAAGACAAATGTACTATTACCTAGTGTATTTCAACAAAGAACAGAAAAGCTAGCCTTGTCTAACTTTAGTATTAAAAAAGCCATTTTTCATCACACGAAAAATGGCTTTTTTAATACTATGACTACCATAATATATACTAGCTGTTTATTTTAATATTATGCTCAATAATCTGCTTTACACTGACATCTTCATAATTTCTACGAACAAAGTTCAAAGCTAGGTCTAGCACCTCTCCCATTGTCTTACAGTTCTGAAAATCCATATCCATGGTCAATACCTCAATTTGTTCCCTTAACATGGCAATATTATCTGGTGTAGATATTTCATCGGTCTTACAAATAGCACGTAACTTCTTTATTCTATTACCAGAACTTAAAATACGCTTAGCTACCATAGAACGTTCTTCCAGTTTATATTGATCAACAGAATCATGGGTAAGCTTACTTCTAACCAATTCTACCATTTGATAGTTCTCCTTAAAGAACTGAGGTCTATACACCTTTAATTTTCCTTCAAAACACTGTTGATCAAAATCAATGGCACGTATTTTATACACTACGTGATCAAAATCATGTGTAGGCACAATGACATAATTATATGATCGCATATCTCCCAAAAGCCTAATCATACAACGCTCATTGAACTTAACAAATTCCTTCGCCAATTGCGCCTTTTCTCGTGGAGTACACTTAGGTAAATTATTCTTGATAAATTCATCTCCGGGAATACCGGCAATATGTTCTTCAATCAAGGTATCCTTATAAACCAAAAAGTTAAGGTTGTAAGGAGAAAGCATATGCTCCAATTCCAACCCATAAATACGAGATGCATCGGTCTTTTTTATATAGAAATAAGTAAAGTTATCGTTTAGAATATTTCGAATTTTTATCCGAAATGGTTTTGAATTCCCAAACGTGCAAAAATCCACCGCATCAACATTTAAATATTGATGAATATTATCACTACCATCAGATAATAAAATGGAATATACTTTCTTTAAACTATCATCTATTTCCTTTCTATCGAATTCAGAATAATATGCGCGTACCCAAAGCGTATCTTCATCATTTTTATCATAGACAACGACCGACCCTGAAAACCGTAGTAAATCGTCGTAAAATATAGGAATTTCAATTTTTCTACTGTAATGTTCCAGGTAGCCATCTAAAGCTTCGCTTACGGGGTAAGCCGGCTTTTTTTTCGACATTAATTTTTCTTCTGACATAGCACGAATTTACTAACAAAATACACAATTCATTCCAATAATTTTTTTCATGCATATAGAATTTGGCCATACATTGACATAATACGCGGTTATACAACAATTTTTTACAAAGCAGGTAAAAGGTATCGTTATTTGTTTTAAGAACTACTTGAAACCAAACTGATGATTACTCCGATTAAACACCTTTTCAAATCCTATTTATTTTTTCTGCTTGCTTTCAGTTCTTTTTTGGGAACTGCCCAGTTGAGCGACTTGCATTATTTACCACCAATGAAGCAAGGTCAAAATAATGCAGGTATTCAAAACCAGGCAATTTATTTATCTACTCCAGAAACTACGCCTTTCAACGTATACGTGTACAGAGGTACATCTAACACCATTGAAAGGACTATTACCATAGACAATCTAAACCCTGGTGTTTGGACTTTGGGTAATGGAGACAATAATATCACCCTTGTAGACAACAACAATACCGGAGTAGTATTGACCAATAGCGGGTTGCGCTTTGTATCAGCCGGTGGAGAAAAGTTTTATGTGAACTATAGAGGTAAATCTGGTTCACAGGCAGCATCGTTAACCGCCAAAGGTAGACAAGCAATGGGAACCAACTTTAAATGGGGCGGTGTTCCAAACAAAGGTACCCATTCATCAAAATCGAATACATTGGGTATTATGGCCACGGAAGATAATACAACCGTTGTATTATCCGGTTATGATCCTGGTTGTGAATTTAGGGTAGGCGGCAACAGAGCTGGTATAACTGCCAACTCGCATACTATAACATTGAACGCCAATGAATCTTTCGTGTATGAAACATATATTGGCAATACACATACACAGGCACATGAAGACGGTTGGATAGGTGCCTCTATCGTATCTACCAAAGATATTGTAATAAGTAATGGTTCTATAAACTTTGGAAGTCAAGACGGACAAAGCCATAGAGATGCCGGCATTGATCAACCTGTACCGATCAATAAACTTGGTAAGGAATATGTATTTATACGAGGAAACGGTAACACCAATGGTCTTACGGAGTTTCCTTTAGTTATTGCCACTGCAGACAACACTCATGTATACGTGAATGGAAGCACAACACCTTTAGCAACTATTGATAATGGAGAATTCTTTAAAATTCCTAGCAGTTATTACTCTTCTAATTCAGTAGGTGCTAACATGTTCGTTCAAACCTCAAAAGACGTCTATGCCTACCAATCTATGGCGGGATCTAGTAATTTATATACGCAAGGTTTAAATTTCGTTGCTCCGGTCAACTGTCTTTTACCAGATGTAATGGACAACATTCCAGATATTAGGAACATAGCAGGTACTACGGTTACAGGCGGGTTAACTATTATTGCTTCGGTTAATACAGCGGATTCTAATGTTAAGGTGTTTGAAGACGGCGTTGAAATTTCAAAACCTGCCTCTGATCCTGTTGCCGGTTCTGATGATTGGAAAACTTTTTACATCCCTAACTTAGATGGTGATATCAGTGTAACCTCAACCGGACCAATGGCTATTGGCTTTTTTGGTTATAACGGTGCACAAGGTGTTGCCGGCTATTTTTCAGGATTTGATACCGTACCAGAAGTAGTATTAAGAATTAATGGCGGTGTTGAAGGCGAGTGTTTTTCTGGTTCAAGTATATTTGAGGCGTCAGATGACAATTTTGATGCATATCAATGGTATTTTGATGGTGAGATCATACCTGGAGCTAATTCTTTTGAATATGCCGCTACTATTGCAGGTGATTACTACGTTAGAGGTACTAAAGGTCCTTGTACCTATGATTCACAAACCATTAAAATTTTCTATTGTGAACCAGACGTACTTATAGAAAAAACAGTGGACAAACCTGAAATAGTTGAAGGGGAAACCGCAACTTTTACCATTAGGGCAGAGAATTTATACTTTAATGATATCACCAACTTACAGGTTTCGGATAATATTCCCGCTGGTCTTTCATTAGTACAAGCGACAACAATAACAGGTACGTTTAATGGCAGTGTGTGGAATATTGGAACGCTGGCTCCCGGTGAAGTAGCATTTTTAACTTTAGAAGTAATTGCAGACGAAATAGACATTTTACCTTTACTGAACCTCGTCAATACAGCAACCAATACTCAAGACCAAACAGACGCAAATCTTACAAGAGATGAGCCTTCTGCACGAATTATAGTTCATAATGATTTCGATAATGACGGGGTTGTAGATAGTGTTGATTTAGATGATGACAATGATGGAATTTATGATGCTGTTGAACAAATGTGTATTATATCCAGTGAAGTTAATTTCAGTTCACCGTCCAGCACTGTTCAAGGTGGTACTGCGGTAACAGAAATTTTCTCTAACTACTCCGGTTTTTGGCGAAGTTCTACAACATCAAGAAATCCGGTTTTACCAAACTTATCACATGAATTATTGGCATTCACGTCCGGTGGAACTACTTTCTCCACAGGGGTTGCAGACGATAATCTTTTTGATACTGACGGTAATGGTTTATTAGATGGAATAGACTCCAACAATGATGGATTTTCAGATATTTCAGCTACAGAATCTAGCTGGATGGCCTTAACCCCTTCAAATAATATTTATGGCGAAGCAACATTTGAAGCGAATTTAAATGACGGGAACAACGATAATGCTTTAGGGTTGACCATTATTAACGACCCTACCACAGACCCATTAAATCCTTTATTGACTCACGGACAAAATGGGTTAGATCTTGGTTCCGGTATTGTTAATATTGGTGACACATGGACTTATGAAATAGATCCTATAGTAGCTACCAATGTTGGTGATGGCATACCAGATATATTACTGACCCAAGTGGCAGACCCAAGTGGTGTTGGTCACGTTGTTAGTCTTTATGATGCAACAGGTGCACCCTTAGGAAATGCAGTACGTGTTCAAGCTTATAGTGGCGGCGCACTTGCAAATGTAGTTGGTTCTTACAGATTGGATATTTACCATTCTAATGGTAGCATTTTTTATAATAATACCACTAGAGATTACCGCTTGGCAACTGTAGAATTATCAGAATTTGGCATACCTACCGCCAATTTAGCTGACGTTGCTTATCTAAGATTACAACTTAGTTCAAATGCAGACGTTGCCTTTTTATCCTATAATACAGCGTCCTTTTCCGGATTTTGTGCAAATCTAGATACCGATTTGGATGGCTACCCAGATCACTTAGACTTAGATAGTGATGGCGACGGTTGTAGCGATGCCAACGAATATTACAAAGATGATGCTGCCGACGGTGGTGATGGTGGTGAATATGGCACAGGAGTTCCTGCAGTAGACCCTACGGATGGTACAGTAAATGCGGCATCTTACACTCAAGTATTTGCACCGGTAATTGTTTTAGGCAATACCTCAGAATTATTAGGTGGTACTGACATCAACGGTGAAAATGTAGACTTAGGTGACACATTCAATTATGTCATACGTTTTCAGAATACCGGTGATGATGATGCTACCAATTTTACGATTAAAAATGTTTTACCGGATAACGTTAGCTTAGATGATATTAACATTGATGATGCCCCGGGAGTAACCAACAGTTACGACGAAAGCACCAGAACAATAACCTTTACCATACCGGACGGTCTGGTTCAAATTGACGACCCTGAGTATAAAATAAAGATAACGGTATCTGTTGCTGGGGACTGTTCTGAGTTTGTTGCGGCCTGTGCCTCACAACTAGAAAACCATGCCTATGCCAATTACACGGGTACATTGAACACCAATACATTTTCTGATGAAGATGGTAGTAATCCGGCAGGTGCTTGTACCACTACTTTAGAAGTTGCAGCCAACAATGTTTCAGATGCCTTGGCAAATTGTAACGTAGCCCGTACCGTTCAACTTTGTGGTGCAAGCGGCACGCTTTCCGCAGGTCTAGGTTTTGATACGTATACTTGGGCAATCGACAATAACAATAATGGTGTTATAGATTCTGGAGATACTATTTTAGTTGATGGTACATCTAACACTCTAACCGTAACTACTATAGGTAACTATATTGTTGAAAAAACAGCAACATCAGGGTGTGCAAACCATACAGAATTAATTACGGTTGAGCGTTATGGAGAAACACAGACCAACCCAATCATAAGCTATTTAAATCAAGTAAATAGTGACAGTAATCCAGATAATGACATTCAAGGTGAGACGGTAACTTGTTCTAATGACAACAGTTCCATGCCACATATCTTTCTATGTGGTGATTTGGATAGTGCATTTATACAATTGGGCATTACCGATGCTTTGAGCATTACCTGGGAAAAACTTGACGAAACAAGTTGTGACACCGCTACTTGTGGCGATGTAAGCGACAACTGTGCCAATACAGATGGAAATTGGACATGGGAAGAGGAATCCGATGAAAATAATTTTACCGTTACCGAAAGTGGTAAATATCGTGTAGTCATTGGTTATGAAGGTGGATGTTTCAGTAGGTTCTATTTCAATGCATACCAAAATACATTGGATATTCCTGAACCGGATTCATCTGATATCATCTGTGATACAGAAGGTTCTATTCGTGTAATAGACTTAGGTAGCGGTTATGGTTATCAGTTATATGACGTTGAGAACAATACTATCGCAGTACCATTCAGTGCTGGTCAAGGTCCTAATTTTGCTATCGCAACTAGCGGTACTTACAAAGTACAGATTACACAATTAAATCCTTCAACAGGTGAGCCTATTGAAAACAGTTGTGTATTTGAAACGGAAGAAATAGGTATTGCAGAAAGAATTTTTGAGACAACATTAAGTTCAACTCCATTCGATTGTACAGAAGCAGGAACAATTTCAATACAAGCATTGAACGTTTCACCAGAATATAGCTATGAGCTTTACTTCGATAACGGTAGTGGTGGAAAAGGAGATTTGGTAGCCAATAATTTACTTTCTTCTGACAACACGTATACATTTCCTGGTCTTTCAGCAGATGATTATGTTGTGGTAACTACTACAACAGATGGTTGTATTGACGAAAAAACGATAACCGTAGATGAAATTCCTGAACTGAGGCTAACAGCAACAAATCAAGATAATATTACGTGTTCTGCAGGGGTAATTAATTTAACGGCAACTGGTGGAACAACAGGTTATGAATATGCCATTTATAGTAAAGATGGTGTAGCTCCGTATGCTGATGAAACAACTATTCCAGATTCGGAATTCACCTCTAACCCAACATTCCTTTTCGGTTATGAAGGTTCGCCTTCTACCTATATTCCAAATGAAGATGGTGATTATGTTTTTGTAATTAGGGATGATAACGGATGTTATGGGTTATCCAATATCGTATCAATGGAAGATTTAGGTACCATAAGCATTTCGGCATCGAACACAGATATTACCTGTGCGGATTCAGCTACATCTGTTTTGACGATTACTGCATCTGGTGGCAATGCTCCTTATCAATACAGTTTAGATGGCGGAGCAACGTATCAGACAGAAAACTTCTTTAATAATATAGCCGCCGGAGTGTATACCATTACCGTAATGGATACTAACAGTAACCCAGGTAATGCTTGTACGGAAACCTTAAAATATGAAGTTACCCAACCGTTCATTCTTACAGCATCACCTTCTATAATAGAAGATGCTTCTTGTGATACCTCTGGGGCCGCAACACCAACCGCAGTAGTAAAAATTTTAAATGCTAGTGGTGGTCAAGCACCATATACCTACAGTTTTGATGGTGGTAGTACATTCTCCAGCGTTGATGAGCAACGTTTGGCTCCCGGCAACTATCAATTAGCCATCAAAGATGCCCTAGGTTGTGAAACACCTTTAGAAATTACGGTACCAAGCTCTGCTATAGCTCCTACGTTCACCAATGCTATTACTTATGAGTGTGATGGAGACGGCATAGTGACGATCACGCCTTCTAACACTACCGACTTTACCTATACCTATAAATTAAACGGTACTGATAATGCCCCAATAGATAACAATATTTTCAACAATGTGGCTTCTGGTACCCAAACGATAACTGTTGGGTATACCAGTACTGTTGCTCCGGAGCAAAGTACCTTATTTTTAGAGAATTTTGGTGCTGGGGTTACTACACAAATTGCAGAAATAGGACCAGGATATTGCTACGAACCACAAGATGGAACTGAAACGGATTGTAACTTAGGTCCTGCAGGAATACTTGTAAATGCGGAATATGCAGTAACGAACAGAATTACCAACCCTAACACATCTTGGAGAAGTCCTAATGACCATACGGGCATAACAGATGGCAGGTTTATGGCAATTGGCGTTAGTACGTCTGCAGGAAATAACAATGTATTATGGTCTAGAACCGGATTGGAAGCTCTTGCCGATCAAGATATCACCATATCATTCTACGCTTACAATATTTTGGTGGACAATGCCTCTGGCAACGACCCAGAAGTATTGGTAGAATTGGTAGACGGTTCTGGAAATGTTATCAGCAGTCAAGCTACAGCTGCTATTCCACAAAATAATAATGCCGATGATTGGCACTTAAGAACCGTTACATTCAATCCAGGTGCAAATACTGCAGTAGGAGTGGTTCTACGTACCAATCTTGATAGCGACAACGGTAATTTCTTGGTGCTAGATGATATCCAGGCATCTCAAACTCCGGAAATATGTGAAAAAACTGAAGACATTACAGTAATCGTAGAATCTGGCAAAACTTTTGAAGTTGCCATTTTAGGTAGCACCGATCCTACATGTAACGGTAGTGATAATGGTAGCATACGTTTTGAAGTATCTAACTTTGACCCAACTTTTGGTTACCGGTATTCTGTTGATAATGGTGCAACTTGGACAACGGAAACTACATCACCTATTACAACCCCTGCAACATTAGCAGATGGTACGTACACTGTAATGGTAGAAAAAATAGATGACAATTCATGTACCGCAACCTCAGCAACATCTGCAACGTTGACGTCGCCAAACGTTTTAACGGCAGATCTTCAACAAACTGCTGAATTTACTTGCTTTAATACTGGGGCAACTTTGCAAGCATCTGCAAATGAAGGCACACCAGGTTATGAATATCAGTTAGAATTAACAGATAATACCGTAATAAGGACCTACGCTACCTCAACACAGTTCTTGAACGTACCGGCAGGTACCTACCATGTAAGAGTAAGGGATGATAATAATTGTGAAGCAGTTTCAACGGCTACCGTAACCGTAACTCAACCGGAGACTATTGCTTTTGGTTTAACGGCAACACAATGTTATGACGGTCAAAACAATGGTACTGTTACAGCCACGGTAACCGATGGTAACGGTAGTTACTCATTTAGAATTAACGGCGGAGCATGGCAAACACCTTCTCCAATAACCGACGTTACCTATACATTCAGCAACTTATCCGAAGGTACTTATGAAGTAGAGGTAAATGATGAATATGGCTGTGTTTCAGCCATACAATCCATTACCATTGCACCTACAATTTCCCTTAGTGTAGTACCGGTAAATGCAAGTGTATGTGCCAACGGAAGCTTGACGGCAACGGCATCAGGCGGAGATAGCAATTTCATGTATGCTTTTGTTCCTTCTGGCAATACAGTTACCAATGCCGATTTCTCTACTAGTAATACTACAACAATTGCCTTGGCAGATATTGGAGCTTATGATATTTATGTAAGGGATAAAGCAAATGGTACGGATGCTTGCCAAACTATGGTAACCGAAACCATATCGGCAAATCCGGTATTGGACATTACTGCTGTAGCAACTGACCCAGAATGTCATGACGGCACAGGTAATATTGAAGTTACTATTAATGACGGATTATCTCCTTTCGATTACCGATTAGTGGATAATAGCAACGGCACACCAGACCAAGTACAAACCAATGTTGTTGGTTCTACTAAAACCTATTATAATCTTGCACCAGGTGATTACGATGTAATAATTACCGATGAAGCAGGATGTTCTGAAACGGAATCTGTAACAATCACAGCACCAGCTGAACTTACAGCAGATATTGTATTAGCCTATGCAAGTGATTGTAGCGGAGCGGATACTGATTTTGGTTTCGATTTCACCAACGTTACTACTGGTTTGCCAGGTACAATAGAATATAGTCAAGACGGCGGTAGCACATGGCAAACAGGCACTAGTTTTAGAACTGGGTTGTCTTCTGGTGATGAAGTGTTCCCGTCCATTAGAACAATTGACGGTAGCGGCAATTTAATTTGTCAAACAGATTTACCAAGAGAAATCATTCCTTACCCATTAGATGATTTAGATATTACGACTACATCCGTAGTTGAAAATTGTGATGAATTAAAAGTAAAAGTACAAGGTGGCGAAGGAGTTCCAGGATACGAATATACTTTTTCAAGTGACCCTGCAAATTTTGATGAAAGTACCGCTACGTGGTACCCAGGTGGCACTACTGCCTTAGACGGTAGTACAGTACCTGCAGGACATGGTATGTATGAGTTTACAAATTTGATACCTGGTAGAACCTATGTTTTCTATGTTAGAGATAACAATACACCAGTGACATGTATTAGACAAAGTACAGTAAATGTTAACGAAATTGCCGGAGGTCTACCAATGACCATTACTCCAGAAATTAATCCTTCTTGTAATTTATCCAACAATGGAGAAATAACATATACTATAGTTGACGAAGACGGTTTTACCGAACCAAGTATGCAATGGACATTATTTGATACTGACAATAATGTAATTGATCAAAGTGCAGGTATAGTAACCTATAGCAATACCATTACAATTACTGGTCTTTCACCAAACGAATATTATATAGAAGTAACCCAAATAGATGGTAGTGGTGTCCAACAATGTATCAGTGCCAGTGAAAATGCCATTCTAGATGAATTGGATATTATTACTGGAAACCCACAATCTATTCAAGATATTTCGTGTGAAAACCCCGGGTTGATCTTAATAGACAATGTACAAGGTGGTGGCGGCACTTATTCATACACCATTACAGGACCTTCACCTTTTACCACTATTACGGCTACAGGTGATAACCCTATTGAGATTGCAGCTGGATCACCAGCAGGCATTTATACCGTTACGGTAGAAGATCAATATGGTTGCTCTTACCCACTTAATGATGTTACCATGAGCTTTACGGCCGCGCCGACTATTGACAGCATAGATATTTCAAATTGTAGTACAAATGCATCTGTGAATATCACTGCATCAGGTTCCGGTACAATCCTATACTCCATTGATGGTGGTTCTACCTATCAAAATAATGGAGGTGTCTATAACACGGTACCAGCAGGTAGTTATAGTGTATTCATTAAAGATGCTACAGGTTGTACCGAAGACACAAATATTGTGGTACACCCTACCCTACAAGCCTCTGCAAGTTTAGATAAGCAATTAGGTTGTGGTGCAGGTTATGAAGCTGAAATAGCTATAGAAGGTATTTCTGGCTCAGGTAATTATGAGTTCGAAATTTTAGATAGTGTATCTTCAAATGTGGAAGCAAGACAAACTCTTACGGGCGGTGCCATGAACGTACCGGTAAGCGTTCCAGACAATACTACAGATACCATTTATACGGTAAATGTATATGATATAGGTACTGCATCACCAAATTGCTTTAGAACTTTTGATGTCACCATTCCTGCGGCCGTTCGCCCGGATTTTACACCAACTCCAATTGAAGTTAGTTGTGCAGGAGCTGAAGATGGAAAAATTGAAATGGTTCAAGTTAACAATGGAAATAATCCGCTTTCATATACCCTAACCCCTATGCCCGCTGGTGCATCATGGGATGCCGGCACACAATCTTTTATAAATTTACCAGGTGGTTCTTATGACGTAACCGCTACGGGACAAAATAACTGTACCACAGTAAAGACTGTTGTTGTAGACGAAAATACAGCAATAACATTTACCGCACCGGTACCTAATCAATTTGGATGTGCTACAGGAAATGATTCCGACAATGCAACTATCAGCATCAATGCAAGTTCTATTGGTGGCGGTAGTGGAACCTACAACCGCTTTGAGTTTATAGATGACGCAACTGCTACCGTATTACAAAACAGTAGTAGTTTAACCTATACCCATACAGACGCGGCAGGTGGTGATATCATTGTTCGTGTTTATGACGATGAAGGTTGTTCTGCCGAACATATTGTAACCATTGACCCGTATGACACTTTCATAGATGCTACCATTATAGTGGATAGAGATTTAGACTGTGTAAACAGCGGAGAAAACATTACTATAAATGTAAATAGCACCGTTACAAATACAACTACAAACCTAGGTAATTACGAATTTAGAATTTTACCATCCGCAACCTATCAAACAGGTGATAATACCTTTGTAAATCTTGCAATTGGCACGTACACCATAGGAATAAGGAATGTGACCACTGGTTGTGAAATTACTAGAACCCATATCGTTGAAAACCCAAATACGTTCGATATTGAAGTAAATAAACTTTCAGATGTGGTATGTTTTGGAACAGACGGGGCTATAGAAGTAACATTTACAGATGCCACGTATACCGGAGATTTCAATTGGGAGGTTTTACATGCCAATGGCACATCTACCACAAGAACGGATGATACTGGAATTTTCAACGGAACAGGAACTACAGCTACCATACCGGTTGCTGCCGGAAGTTATATATTGAGAGCATCACAAGTGGGCACTCCAGAATGTGTACAAGAAAGGTCGTTTACGATTACCTCTCCTAGCGCACCTATAACGTTAGCTACTATTGCCACTACAGATGTGGGCTGTAGCAATGATATGGGCAGTGCCAACATTACACCAAATGGTGGTAAAGGGCCGTTCAATATTGTATTAACACATGTTAGCACAAATACTAATTATACTGCCAACCAAGTAAATAGCAATTTATTTACGGGATTAAGCGACGGTCAATATACTGTAGAAGTAACCGATAGTTTAGGTTGTACAGAAACTTTCACCAATGCATTTACATTAACTCCCCCAGAACCAATAATAGCTAATATTCAAGCTGTTAAAGGTTTAGAGTGCGAGGGTGATGCAGATGGGGAAATAACAGCCGGGTTTACACCTAGGTCGGTTTCCACTAACTATAGGTATGTTCTTAACACCTATGATGGCGACGGACCGGGAGCAACCCTATTGCAAACAACAAGCACCCAGACTACTGCTACTTTCACCAATTTAAGATCAGGGTATTACAGTATTACCGTTCTAGACGATTTAAATTGTTCTGACGAAACTGCAATTGTTCAGATCGTAGAGCCTATTGAGGTTAAGGGTCAACTAGTAACTGCACAAAGAGCAACATGTTTAAACGATGCCGAATTGTTACTGACAGCTTCTGGTGGTACAGGTCCATATATGTGGAATGAAGATGGCTCATCTACATTCTATGCAATGAACGAAACCAATGGACCCAACACCCATTTATTTACAGGTGTTCAACCAGGCACTTATGTTTATTACATTCAAGATAATCTTGGTTGTGTATCCGTATTAAGCAATAGTATTACGATCAACCCGATCATACCTTTAACGGTCAACCTTGAAAACGATAACCCAACAATTAGTTGTTATGGTGATAATACCGGAGTAATCGATGCAGAGGCACAAGGCGGGTTGGGTAATTACCAATATGCTTTATTTTCGGACGCTGGTCTAACTGTAGAAGTACGCGCTAATCAATCCACTGGTTTGTTCACAAACTTGATGGCCGGTACCTACTACGTTAGAGTACAGAGCGATGATTGTGAAGTATCTTCGGCAATGATCAATATTACAGAACCAGATGAACTTTTAATTGACACCAACAATACCAATATTGTAGATGTTACTTGTAACGGAGCTAATGATGGTAGCATTACTGTCAATATGCTTGGTGGTTCGGGCTCTTATCAATATGCTATTTCACCTAACTTAGATCGCTTTAGTGATGATAATACATTCGATGAATTGGCACCTGGTGATTATACCATTATTGCTCAAGATTCTAATGGCTGTTTTGAATTGATTGAGGCAACTATCACCGAACCGGAAATTCTTGAAGTGACCATTGCCAGTACACCCGAGATTTGCGTGGGCGAAGAAGATGGTACAATTGACTTGACTATTATTGGCGGTACCGCACCTTACAGTACACGTTTGGAAAGCGAAACAGATTTTGTACAGGATAGATTGAGTTTTACAGACTTGGCAGCGGGTGATTATATCATCTTTATTGAAGACGCGCAAGGCTGCGATGAAACGATTATAGTTACTATTGATCCGGGGGTTGACTTAAGCGCAACGGTTGAACCGGTATATGGTTGTAACGGTAACTTCCCAAGTAATTATGTAAATATTGTACTTAACGACCCAAGTATAGAAAATGATGTACTGTTTGGATTAGACACCGTTGATCCTTTGGAGATGCAACTGAACCCAATGTTCAGAGAGTTGACACCAGGTAGCCACTATATCAGTATTTCCCATGCTAACGGCTGTTTAACTACTTATGAAGTGGAAATAGAAGCTTTTGAACCTCTAGAGATTAGTGTTGAAGAAAGTAATATTAACCAAATAACCGCAACTGTTACCGGAGGTAGAGAAAACTATACGTTCTATTTAGGCGATAGGGATATGGGTTCTGAAAATGTATTTTACATTACCGAAACCAATACATACGATGTAACCGTGGTAGATGAAAACGGATGCGAATCTACTGCAAGTATATTTATAGAATTCATTGATATAGAAATCCCAAATTTCTTTACACCAAATGGTGATGGAGAAAACGATATTTGGATGCCATTGAACATAGAGATATACCCTGAAATCTTTGTTTCGATCTATGATAGATACGGTAGAACCGTTTATACCTTTAAGGATAATGAAGATGGCTGGGATGGTTTTTATCAAAACAATGAATTGCCAACCGGAGACTATTGGTACATCATTAAATTAAATGGTGAAGCTGACACAAGGGAAATGGTAGGTAATTTCACCCTTTACAGATAAAAATAAAGACAGTTGTTAAGCAACTGTCTTTATTTACTTTAATATAAAACCAATTTTATACACCAAGAATTTAGTATGAATTTGTAACAAACTGTCAAGTAAGTCGTCAAGTAAGCATAATCAATCAAAAAACACTTGACGTGAGTACTATTCTATCAGTCAATCATCTTACTAAAAAATTTGGGTATCTAACTGCGGTAAAAGATCTTTCGTTCACAATTGAAAAAGGAAATGTCTACGGTATTCTAGGTCCCAACGGCAGCGGAAAATCCACAACATTGGGCATTGTTTTAAATGTTGTCAATAAATCAAGTGGAGCTTTTGCTTGGTTCGGTGGGGGCACTTCTACACATGAAGCCTTGAAAAAAGTTGGAGCTATTATTGAGCGTCCAAATTTTTACCCGTACATGACCGCTTTACAAAACTTGAAATTGGTTTGTAAAATTAAAGAAGTACCTGAAGATAAAATTGAAGAAAAGCTTGAACTTGTTGGTTTACTGGATAGAAAAAACAGCAAATTCAAAACATATTCCTTAGGGATGAAGCAACGTTTAGCCATTGCCTCTGCCCTACTGAACGATCCTGAAATCTTAATCCTGGATGAACCTACCAATGGACTAGATCCACAAGGAATTCATCAAATCAGGGAGATTATTAAGACTATCGCAGCAAAGGGTACAACTATACTATTGGCATCGCATTTATTGGACGAAGTTGAAAAAGTTTGCTCTCATGTAGTTATTTTAAGAAAAGGAGAAAAATTGTATTCTGGCAGAGTAGACAGTTTACAAGCAAGTTTTGGCTTTTTTGAACTTAAATCTTCAGATACGGACAAGCTTTTTGCCTACTTAAACAACAATGAACATTTTGGTAACATAAAAGAAGAAAATGGTCTGGTCACAGCTTTTTTAACTTCTGAGTTAGATGCCCAAACTTTAAACAAACTTCTTTTTGACAATGGCATAATTGCTTCGCACCTAGTGAAAAGAAAAGAAAGTCTAGAAGAGCAATTCTTGGCACTAACCAAAAATGTTAACGCTTAATACCCCTTGCAAATGATACGATTACTTCAAATAGAATTTATAAAATTGTGGAATAACAGGGCTAGCAAAGTGCTGATCATTTCTTACTTCGCTTTATTAACATCAATCGCTTTGGTAGCGGCAATTAAATTTGATATAGGTCCCATAAAATTTCATTTGGCAGACCAAGGGATATTCAACTTTCCCTATATATGGCATTTCAACACATTTATAACCGCGTTCTTTAAATTGTTCTTGGCTATAGTGATCGTTTCAATGATGTCTAATGAATACAGCAATAAAACGATAAAACAGAACCTAATAGACGGACTCTCAAAAAGAGAGTTTATACTTTCTAAATTTTTGACCGTAATTACATTTTCCTTAGTATCCACAATATTCGTGTTTATAGTTTCGCTCATTTTGGGATTGTTTTATTCCGATTTCAATGAATTATCTATCATTTTTACCGATTTAGAGTTTCTATTGGCATTTTTTGTTAAACTAACGGGTTTCTTTTCCTTCTGTCTTTTTTTAGGAGTATTGGTTAAACGATCCGCATTTGCTTTAGGTTTTTTAATCCTTTGGCAAGTTTTTGAAGGTATATTTAGAGGCATCTTACGTTGGAAGTTTTTTGACGGGGAAACCACAGATTCCATTATGAATTTGTTTCCACTACAATCCATGTTCAATCTCATTAAAGAACCATTTTCCAGGTTAGGCGCTGTACAATCAGTAGCTAATCAAATGGGAGAAAAATTAGCTTTGAACTATCACGTTCATTGGTACGAAGTCATCATAGTATTATTTTGGACAGCTATTTTCATTTACGGCTCATACAAAATATTAAAAAGGCGTGACCTCTAATTTAATTCATCTACCAGATGCAACACATGGTCCTATTTAACAAGGATAACCAACCATAAATTTTCATTTTATAGTATATTGTATTGTTTACAAAAATGCTATGAAAGAAATATGGGACATACGATTACCCCAGCTATTGGCTTTGCCCATACTTTTTGTAGCTTTATTTTTCACCAGTTTAAAATCAATTGCACAAGAATGTCCCTCATTGTTAAACCCTACTGATGGAGCGATCTCAGTTCCTGTTAATTCGCCTATAACTTGGGAATCTGTAACCGGTGTACCTGGATATATTATTTCACTTGGAACAACCGCTGGTGGTAATGACATTGTAAACGAAAGAAATGTAGGAACATCTACCAGCTTTAGTCCACCCACCGGGCTACCGGAGAATACCAAAATATTCGTAACCATCACATTATTCTTTTTTAACCAACCAAATATTGTTTGTGATATCCAAAGTTTTACCACGGCAGCTTTAACCGAAGTGCCAGATTGTGTACCATCTACATTGCCTTCAAACAATGCCAACAATATAAATACAAGCACCAATATTTCATGGAGCGCAGCCTCAGGTGCTTCCGGTTATATTTTATCTATTGGAACTACCTTGAACGGTAGTGAGATTCTCAACAATTTAGATATTGGCAACAATCTTTCTTATAATCCGCCCACAGACTTACCTTCAGAAGCTAATATTTTTGTAAACATAATACCTTACAATAGCATAGGAATGGCAACGGGTTGCAATACGATAATTTTTACGACAGCTGAGGCAGCTATATTACCCCAATGCACAAGTATGATCACTCCCTTTGATGGGGAAACCAATGTACCTTTAGACAAATTTCTGGAATGGAACCCAGTACCAAACGCAACGGGTTACAGAGTATCTATAGGCACATCGCCCTTTGAGACCAATATTTTGGAGAATGCCATACTATTTAAAAATTCGACCGTAATTATTGACCTAGAGCCTAATCGCACATTTTTTATTTCTATTATTCCCTTTAATGAAGCAGGTGAAGCCATTGGGTGTAGTCAAGAAACGTTCTCCACCATATTGGGTTGCGGTCCCTATTTTGATCCAATAAGCGGAGATTTAATCGTTTTAAACCCCCAGTTAACATTTCCAGATACAATTTCTATTTGCGATGGAAATGAATTAAACAGAATTACCGCAACTGATGAAGCGGATGGTTATAGATGGTACCAACTGGATGAAAGAGGAAACGAATCTCTATTATCCTCAAGCTCAGAAGTATTCATTGATACCGAAGGAAAGTATATTTATGAAGCTTATGTAATATTAGAAGATTCCCGCAGTACGTTTGAATGTTCCTCTTTTAAAATGTTTGAAGTCACCATATCAGAAGCTCCAAAAATAGAAGAAGTATCTGTTGACATAGGCGCCAACTCACTAAACTACATCATCAATACCACTACACCAGGTAATTATGAATTTGCCTTGGACAATGAAAACGGACCCTATCAAGATAGCAATAGATTCAACAACATATCACTTGAAAATCACACTGTCTATGTGCGTGATAAAGAAGGTTGTGGAACAGCGCAATGGCAGGTAGAGCAAGATTTAACCGTTAATGGTTTTCCAAAATTCTTTACTCCTAATGGAGATGGTGTTAACGATTTTTGGAGATTCATACCTCCCATAGAAACAGGAGAAAACAATTTTTCGGTGATTTTTATTTATGATAGATTCGGTTCACTTTTGGCACAATTATCACCGGACACAAAAGGTTGGAACGGTATTTTTAACGGTAGACCACTACCTGAATCTGATTATTGGTTTAAAGCGGTAACAATTTCAAATAAGGAAGTTAAGGGTCATTTTACATTGAAACGATAGATGTAACGATTCTTTTTATTGAACCCCTTTTAATCATACTTCTTTCGTAATTTTATAGCATGAAATTCAAAGTAGTATCCGAGTTCAAACCCACTGGTGACCAGCCAAATGCCATAAAAGAATTAGTAAAGGGCATAAATGAAAAGGAAAAATACCAAACTTTATTAGGTGTTACAGGGTCAGGTAAAACCTTTACAGTAGCCAACGTTATTGAAAACGTTCAGAAACCAACTCTTCTATTGGCTCACAATAAAACCTTGGCCGCACAGCTTTATTCTGAATTTAAGCAGTTTTTCCCTGATAATGCCGTGGAGTATTTTGTGTCCTATTATGATTACTACCAACCAGAAGCATATATACCCACTAGTGGTGTATATATTGAAAAGGATCTGTCTATAAACGAGGACATAGAAAAGTTACGTTTAAGCGCTACATCATCCTTATTATCTGGGAGAAGAGATGTTATCGTTATCGCATCCGTATCCTGTCTATACGGTATTGGTAATCCCATTGAATTTCAGAAAAACGTTATTTCCATTAAAAAAGATCAAGTAATAGCTAGAACTAAGTTAATGCATCAATTGGTGCAATCTCTTTACTCAAGAACTATGGCAGATTTTAAAAATGGAAACTTTAGGGTAAAAGGAGATGTAGTGGATGTTTTCCCTAGTTATGCCGATCATGCTTTTAGAATACATTTCTTTGGGGATGAGATAGAGGAAATTGAGGCGTTTGATCCGTTTAACAATACCATTATAGAAGTTTATGAAAATTTGAACATATATCCTGCTAACATGTTCGTAACCTCTAAAGATGTGTTACAGAATGCCATTCATAACATACAGGATGACCTAGTTAAGCAAATAGATTATTTCAAGGACATTGCAAAACCCTTAGAAGCTAAAAGACTTGAAGAGCGAACCAATTTTGATTTAGAAATGATTCGTGAATTGGGTTATTGTTCAGGTATTGAGAATTATTCAAGATATTTAGATGGTAGGGAACCCGGTACAAGACCCTTCTGTTTATTAGATTACTTTCCAGATGATTATTTAATGGTGATCGATGAAAGCCATGTGACCATACCACAAGTACATGCCATGTATGGTGGTGACCGTTCACGAAAAGTCAATTTAGTGGAATATGGTTTTCGCTTACCCGCCGCAATGGATAACAGACCTTTAAAATTTGAAGAATTTGAAGCATTGCAAAATCAGGTATTGTATGTGAGTGCAACTCCGGCGGATTATGAGTTGCAATTGAGTCAAGGTGTTTATGTAGAACAAGTAATTAGACCAACCGGACTTTTAGATCCTATTATAGAAGTAAGACCTAGTTTAAACCAGATCGATGATTTGGTTGAAGAGATACAGGTACGGGTAGAAAAAGACGAGCGAACTTTGGTTACTACCTTAACCAAAAGAATGGCAGAAGAATTGGCAAAATACCTAGATAGAATTAACATTAGATGTAGATATATTCATAGTGATGTTGATACTTTAGAACGTGTTGAAATCATGCAAGATTTACGAAAAGGTATCTTTGATGTACTGATTGGGGTGAATTTATTACGTGAAGGACTGGACTTACCAGAGGTATCTTTGGTCGTAATATTGGATGCCGACAAAGAAGGATTTTTAAGAAGTAACCGATCGTTAACACAGACTGTTGGTAGAGCTGCAAGAAACCTAAATGGCAAGGCGATCATGTACGCAGATAAGATAACGGAAAGCATGCAAAAAACTATTGACGAGACAGCTTATCGTAGGGAAAAACAGATCAAATACAACACCGATAATAACGTAACTCCAAAAGCATTAAATAAAAGCTTGGACAATGTGCTGTCTAAAAATTCCGTGTCTACTTATCACTTCATAAAAGAGGAGTTAAGAGCAGCCGAACCTGATATGGATTATCTAACAAAAGAGCAAATTGAAAAGTTGATCAAGGACAAAAGAAAGGCAATGGAAAAAGCTGCAAAAGAACTTGATTTTATGCAAGCAGCAAAGTTAAGAGATGAAATAAAGTCCCTACAAGACCAAGAATAACTCAGAAAAAACCTGTTTTAAGCAAAATTAAAAAAATTAACACTAACACTTTAATTAAAAGAATATAAATTACTGGAAAACAAATTTATACATAATACTTTTAGACAAGACTAAAACAGTTATTTTTGACTATGAAAGGTAAATTAGGGTCAAATTTCAACAAGTTTTCAATCTCTCTCCAGTGAGCTTAACTTCAAGAATATAAATTCTGATTTCGCCTATAACAAGACAACTTTGTCTCGTAAATCCAAGTGTTAATATTACGATTTTATGTTTAGTTTTCAAACTTTAAATTCAACCATTCTTCGCTTTCCAAAAACTAAAGATTCAACATTAAATATGTATCTAATTCCAAAAACCACTTCTTAAAAATACAGTTTAACATTCAAGCTAACCGCCTACCCTTTCAACATAAAATTTTAAAAAATATTAAGATGTTGGAAACAACATTTACAGTTTAAAAAGAGATGGTAAATTTCATGTTCAAAAAACCTTATATGAGATAATCTGTATGTTACAAAAAATAAAAACTCCAACGCATCAATCACTGAATTTGTAGCTCAAAATTTTAAATAATTTTATGAATAGAGCGTATAAAAAAGTGCTTTGATTTCTCAAAGCACTCAACTAAACAACTCAAACCAACCTAAAAAACTATTTTAATTCGATCATTCTTTTTGGCTTTGGTAAAGCCTCTTCTTTTTTAGGAAGATTGAATTTTAAAATTCCCCCTTCGTAATTTGCATCGATCTTATCGGTTGCAATTGTATCTGGTAATGTAAACGATCTTTTGAAAGATGAAATACTAAATTCTTTTCTAGTATAATTATCATTCACCTCTTCATTCTCTTTTTTAATTTCAGATGAAATGGTCAACACAGCTTCATCAATTTCAATGGTAAAATCTTCTTTACTTCTACCGGGTACAAAAAGCTCCAAATAATACTCCTTCTCGTTCTCCTTGATATTTACGGCAGGTACAGAATTTCTATTATTCTCTATACCTCCAAACCAATCTGGCTTAAATATTTCGTTCATAAAAGCTGGGAACAAAACGTCATTTCTTTTTACTAAACTCATAACTATATTTTTTTAAATTAATAGATTTTTAAATTCTCTTAGTAATAGACAAAATACATACCAACAGCAAAATACTGTCATTTTGTCTTATTTAATAATATTAATAATGACATTTTGGCATTTTTTTAAGTAAAGGAGTCTGTAATTTCTTCAAATCAGTTCAGTTTTAAATACCGTTTAAACTAGCTTTATGACATATTTTTGACTATGAACAGACTTCTGAATATTTTTAAACAAATACGCTCTAAAATTGCCTTCTACCCTTCTTTAATAGCCTTAGGCGGTCTTGCTTTGGCATTTCTGTTGATTTATTTGGAATCCATCAAAATTTCTTCCTTTCTAATTGATGTTGCTCCCTTTTTGGTTATTGATGACACAGACACCGCAAAAACGATTTTAAGTACTTTAATTGGCGGTTTAATATCTCTAACCGTTTTTAGTTTTTCCATGGTAATGGTACTGCTCAATCAAGCTTCAAGCAATTTCTCACCAAGAGTGCTACCAGGTATAATCTCTGATCAAAAACACCAAATAGTGCTTGGACTTTATATTGGCACCATTCTATACAATATTTTTATTTTGATTTCCATAGAACCCACCGAAAATGAATACCAAACACCAGGGTTCTCTGTACTTATCGGCATTATACTAACAGTTTTATGTTTAGCCGCCTTCATTTATTTTATTCACCATATTTCCCAAGCCATACAAGTAGGAAACATACTAACTGCAATTCATTCTAGAACTAAAAAAGAGTTAGCGATCATTATAGAAAATCAAGAAGATAAAAATCAAGATTTTCCAAGCACCGATCATTGGGAAAAACATAAAATTACCCAGAGAGGATACTTTTACGGAATACTTAAAGATGACCTAATAGAGCTTTGCCAAGAGAATAACTTAAAAGCAATGATTTCACTACATAAAGGGCAGTTTATAATAGATGGAACCGTAGGTTTCTTAACAGAAAAACCGGTTGAAGACGAACTAAAGAAAAAAATTGAAAAAACTTTACTGTTCAGCCATACAGAACTTATTGGTGAAAATTTTATTTATGGTTTTAGACAAATTTCAGAAATAGGCATTAAAGCCATGTCACCGGGTATTAATGATCCTGGCACCGCTTTGAATACCATAGACTACCTTTCCTCATTATTTATTGATTTGTTGCTAAAAAAAGACCATGAATTTCTAACGGACAAAAACGGTGTTAATTGGGTAAGTTTGAACTGTCCAGAATTTTCAGAAATACTATTTAATGTAATGGCTACTTATCGTCAGTACTGCAAACATGATATTACGGTCATGCGAAAATTAATGCATAAACTAAAAACGTTAAAACTACATGTAGTACATTCTGATCAATTGAAAATAATTGAGGCAGAAATTGATCAATTAAGACAAGACGCCATAACTAATATCATGAACAAGAGAGATCTTGAACAATTAGAAGCAGATTACTTCTCTTGGTCTTAGTTGTAGTGTGATTTAAAAATAGCAATCAAAATCTCAGGTGGCACAACCTTATTAGGATACTTATGCATTATGGTCAAAACTTGTTGAATTGCCCCTGGCGGCAATCCCATTTTTAAACCAATATCATAAATTTTGCTCACCTCTTCATCATCTTGCTTATCATCAACATTCATTAATAATACCAACCTATGAAACTGCAGAAGCCTATCTGATTGAGATTTGGGTATAACATGCTCCACATTCGTAGTAAAAAGCTTGTCAAACGTTTTCTTAGCAACATTCAATTGCTGCGCTACCGAAAACAAGAAATCATATTCAGATTCCTTTATTTCATTGTTCACTTTAGCGAATGAAATCATTTCTGACAATATACTAAGCTTCTCTTTCTCAGTAGGCATACGAATACTTAATAAATTATATATTAATACTATAACTCAAATTTTAGAGTAAAAGTATAAGCCTCACTCATATACCATATAACTTTATAAATAAACCTGATAATTTAAACAAAGGCACCAACTTTGTTGGCTGTTCAATTGACACTTTTCCACCCACTATCATACGAATAACAACATAAGTATATATCAGGTCACAATTTTATGATAACTTGCAGTCCTTAAATTTGCAATATGACAAATAATGATATTTTTAAAAAACTAAGAGTTGCCTTAAAATTCAGAGATGACGATATTGTTGAAATTTTACAACTAGTAGACTTTAAAATTTCTAAAAGCGAATTAGGTGCTTTCTTTAGAAAAGAAGATCACCCTAATTACATGGAGTGTGGTGATCAAGTATTACGTAATTTTTTAAATGGATTGGTTATTCATTTACGTGGCACTAAAGATAACCCTAAGATTCCTGGTGAGGTTTTACTAGGTATGGCGACCGCAACATCAAAACCCGCTACAAAGAATACCGAGAAAAGGGATTTCAAATCCAAGCAAATGAAAAAGGTAGATACCGCAATTAGCAATGTAAAATATAAAAACAAAAAAAGATCTTGACACACCTCTATATATCAAGATCTTTTTAAAGCAATACCCCTAAAGGTTATGCCTGAATACGCACAGGAATAGTGTATACTTTACCTTCCTCTACATTTGCCAAATTAACTTTTTGATAGTTTAATCTAGCTTTGACAAAACCTTCCATATTGTCAAATTCTGTTTGTACAGATAACACAACGATTTCCCCGTCTGCATTCAATGTAAATCGAACCTGGGCTGTTAAATCGTCATGCTCAACAGAAAAATCGTTTTCCGAAAGCATTTCTGAAATCTGTACAGATAATTTTTTTGTAGGGTTTTCATTTACTACATCATTAGCTAATACATTACCTGTTGCAAGTAGCATTGCAGCTACGACTACTAAACTTAATTTTCTCATGACTTTTTGTTTTTTACTTCAGATTTCCTGAAGCTTGATTAATAATTGATTGATGATGAATTACTAAAAAGACGATGGTAAAATGATAATGTTACAATTAAACCCACTTTTAACATCTCTTTAATACTAATTTCATAATTACACCCCAAAATTAGAAATTCAAACCAATGAAAAAACAAGTAATTAGAGTCTTAACTATTATTTCATTCCAATAACCTAAACTACAGATTTAGTCCTTTATTGATTACAATAAATTAAAACTGTAAAGACAATAAATATAAAAGCAGCAGTTCATCTACAAAACTTGAAACAAAAAAAAGACCATTCAAAATGAATGGTCTTTTAAAACTTATAAATAAGTTACTTTAAGCCAATACAGCTTTTACCCTATCTGCAGCTTCTTGGAATTGTACAGCAGATTCTACCGCCAACCCTGAGTTATCAATAATTTCTTTTGCCAATTCAGCATTTGTACCTTGTAATCTTACAATAATTGGCACTTGCATGGCATCACCCATATTCTTGTATGCATCTACAACACCTTGAGCTACACGATCACAACGAACGATACCACCGAATATGTTGATAAGAATTGCTTTTACATTAGGATCTTTTAAAATAATTCTAAAAGCTTCTTCCACTCTTTTAGCATCAGCAGTACCACCAACATCTAAAAAGTTAGCTGGCTCACCACCTGCCATTTTAATCAAATCCATTGTAGCCATCGCGAGACCTGCACCGTTTACCATACAACCAACATTACCGTCAAGGTCAACATAGTTTAGTCCTACTTCTCTTGCTTCTACTTCAATAGGATTCTCTTCTCTAAGATCGCGCATTTCCGCATATTGCTTTCTACGGTATAGAGCGTTATCATCAATAGAAACTTTAGCATCAACAGCCATGATCAAATCATCCGATGTCTTTAATACTGGATTGATCTCGAACATGCTAGAATCACTTTCAACATATGCCTTATATAAAGAAGCCACAAATTTTGTCATTTCCTTGAAAGCAGTACCGGACAAACCTAGGTTAAAAGCAATTTTCCTTGCTTGAAATCCTAAAAGACCCGTTGCTGGATCAATTTCCTCTGTAAATATTAAATGTGGAGTACTTTCTGCAACCTCTTCAATATCCATACCCCCTTCGGTAGAATACATAATCATATTCTTACCAGTAGCTCTATTTAATAAAACTGACATATAGAACTCGCTAGTTTCACTCTCGCCTGGGTAATAGACATCTTCAGCAATCAATACTTGATGTACTTTTTTACCTTCTGCAGAAGTTTGCGGAGTAATCAAGTTCATACCAATGATCTGGTTTGCTATCTCTTCTACCTCTTTAAGGTTTTTGGCTAATTTTACACCACCACCTTTACCACGACCACCTGCGTGTACTTGTGCTTTAATAACGTGCCATCCAGTTCCGGTTTCAGCAGTCAATTGCTTTGCAGCCTCAACAGCCTCTTTTGCATTATGGGCAACTATCCCTCTTTGGATGCGCACCCCAAAACTTGCTAATATCTCTTTTCCTTGATATTCGTGAAGGTTCATATATATGGTGAATTTTAATTGTTAAGCAAAAATAGGAAACAGTAGGTAATAATCTAAAAATAGTTGAGATTAATTGAAAGGTTACTTATATAAATGAGGCTTTAAGCTCATAATTTATTTAAAATGTGATTAAAACCCAGTATAAATTGACAACTACATCTCTATATCCTTAAAATCTAAAGGATCAAAATTCTTAAAATGACCATTTAGTTCTATTATTTTTCTTGTTCTTTCAACTTCTGACAATACCGTAATGGTAGATGTCAAATGCAAGCCTATGAAATTTAGTCGATCATTTTCAGTGGGTATTTGCAGTAATTGATACTCCTGATCAAATGACAATCCTATTTTATGCGCCAATGTAAAGCTATTGAATTCTTGCACATTAATAGGTGTATAAGGCACTTCCATAATTTCATATAACTGCTTTATACCATTTATAATGGTCTGCTTTTTTTCATCTGTGGCAACGTAATCGTATTCTATAAGTTTAACAATACCACCAGCGTAAAGTTTATCATCCATAATATTATCAAATGCCAACAACCTAAACACTTGCCTAGCCACACAAACCACGTCCATTTCACCACTTTCATAGGTATTTACAACTTCAACCAACTGCACTTCAACGCCATATTCCATCTTGTTATTAATAAAAACGGGGATACCAAATGTAATAGCCTCATCTCTACAATCATTGATCAATTGCTTATAGCGATCTTCAAAAATATGTAGTGGAACGGTTTCTCCCGGAAAAAAAATGGACTGTAATGGTAATAATGGTAGTTTCATATGGCTAAAAGTACAAAGGTCTTTACGTTGCTCCAAAAGATATAACGCCAATATAATGTTGTAAATATCACAATTTGTTATTTTTAATGTTTTTATGTTATTATTTTTGTACTTATACATCTAGAAAAGTAAATTCGCATAAAAACAGATAGTATGAGAAATGAGGATTTATTGCAGATTGCAAAAACCTATGGTGATCCGGTGTATGTTTATGACTCGGAAAAAATAGTTTCACAATTCAATAGATTGACCAAGGCATTTGGTTCAGTAAAAAAACTGAAGCTTAATTATGCCGCCAAAGCACTATCTAACATTACTATATTAAGATTAATGAACAGTCTTGGTAGTGGCTTAGATACTGTATCTATACAAGAAGTACAACTAGGATTATTAGCTGGTTTTAAACCAGAATCCATCATATTTACCCCAAATGGAGTTTCTCTAGAAGAGATAGAAGAGGCAGCAAAACTAGGTGTTAGAATAAACATTGACAACCTTTCAATTTTAGAACAGTTTGGTAGCAAACATCCAAATATTCCTGTTTGTATTAGAATTAACCCACATGTTATGGCAGGTGGTAATTCCAATATTTCTGTTGGACACATAGATTCAAAGTTCGGTATCAGTATTCATCAAATTCCGCATTTACTTCGAATAGTGGAATTAACGAAAATGAATATTAACGGTATTCACATGCATACCGGTAGTGACATTTTAGATATTGACGTATTCTTATATGCTTCTGAAATTCTATTTGAAACCGCACGAAATTTCAAAAATTTAGATTTCATTGATTTCGGTAGCGGATTTAAAGTACCTTATAAAGAAGGTGATATTGAGACCAATGTTGAAGAACTTGGTAAAAAATTAAGCAAACGCTTTAATGAATTCTGTAAAGAATACGGTAAAGATTTAACCCTTGCTTTTGAGCCTGGCAAGTTTTTGGTGAGTGAAGCAGGTGTTTTCCTTGCTAAAGTAAACGTGGTTAAACAAACTACCTCAACAGTATTTGCAAGCATAGATTCCGGTTTCAATCACTTGATCAGACCAATGCTTTATGGTGCAACACATACCATTAAAAACATATCTAACCCCAAGGGAAGAGAACGCTACTATTCTGTCGTAGGATATATTTGTGAGACAGATACTTTTGCCAGTAACAAAAGAATAAATGAAATTACTGAAGGTGATATTCTATGCTTTAAAAATGCAGGTGCATATTGCTTTACTATGGCAAGTAACTATAACTCTAGATTTAGACCACCAGAAGTTCTTTGGCACAAGGGCAAAGCAATTCTAATACGAGAAAGGGAGAATTTTGATGATTTAATTAGAAACCAAGTAGATGTAAAAGATTTGTTCGCTGTTAAAGAAACGGCAAAAGTGAAATAAAGCAATTATAAATACGTTAGCTTTGGTATAATAGTTGGACTAATCCAATAAAAAAATATGAAAGCGTCTTTTTTATATACTATGAAATCATTTTTGTTCTTAGCCCTTGCCTTTGTTGTAACCATTAGTAATGCACAAGATGTTAAATGGATTACTTGGGATGAAGCAGCCCAGCTGACCGCTACGGAAGAAAACCCAAAGAAAGTATTCATTGATGTGTACACAGATTGGTGTGGGTGGTGTAAAAAAATGGACAAAGACACCTTTCAAAACCCAGAAGTTGCTGCGTACATGCAGGAAAACTACTATATGGTAAAATTCGATGGAGAAGGAAAAGAACCTATTGAGTATAAAGGTAAGACGTACAAATTTGTACCATCTGGAAGAAAAGGATATCATGAGTTTGCCGCAGCATTAATGCAGGGTCGTCTTAGTTATCCAACAACCATTTTCTTGGATGAAGAATTGAATATGCTTTCACCAGTACCAGGATACCAGAAACCTGAGCCATTTATGGAAATAGCTCGTTATTTTGGTGATGACATATATAAAGAAAAGGATTGGAAAGTATACGCCGGCCAAGCCGGAAAGTAATTTTACTTTTGGTGTAAACAGTACACGTATTTAATCTATTTTTCAATAAAATAATTCTCAATTAGCGTTATACGTTGTTTAAAAATTGGAAAGCATTTTCCATTAAAGTATTTTCACAACAACATATAACGCTATTTCATGAGAACCCTTATTTACCTTGGTCTTGTACTATCTATACTTTGTTCATGTAAAAATGAGCAACATTCCACAACCACTCTAAAAGCTGGTGTACCTGAGGAGATGGCAATGTATAGGTCCTCTCAAATCTCAGATGTTCATTACAATTTAAGTTTTAACATTCCTGCTGAGCTAAAAGAGCCCATACCTTCTCAACTTGAATTAAATTTTAACGTAGAACAACTTCAAGAGCCGGTAATTTTAGACTTCAAAGAAGAAACCTCAAAAATAAAATCCATTTCCATAAACGGCAAAAATGCCACAATTCTTCACAAACAGGAGCACATTATACTACCCAAAGAGCATTTAATTACTGGTAAAAACACGGTTACCATTGCGTTTATAGCAGGTGAACTTTCATTAAATAGAAACGAAGATTATCTATACACCCTTCTAGTTCCAGATCGCGCTAGAACATTATTTCCATGTTTTGATCAACCCAATATTAAAGCTAGATATACCTTAAATATAACCGCGCCAAAAGATTGGCAGGTTCTATGTGGCACAAAAGAAATCAATAGCACCTCAAAGGGTGATTATATTGAGCATAAATTTGACACATCAGATCAAATGAGCACGTATTTATTTTCGTTCGTAGCAGGTAAATTTAAATCGGTGAGTAAGAAACCTGACAATATGGAAATGTCCATGTTGTATAGAGAAACCGATACCACTAAAATTCAATACAGTCTAGATTCCATTTTTGATTTACATCAGCAGTCATTATCCTTTTTAGAGGATTACACCTCATACCCTTTTCCTTTTCAAAAAATGGATTACGCGGCAATTCCAGGATTTCAATATGGAGGTATGGAGCATGTAGGAGCTATACAATATAGAGAAAGTTCATTATTCTTGGATGAAGGCGTCACAGCCAATAAAAAATTGAGCAGAGCCAAATTGATCGCCCATGAGACATCTCACATGTGGTTTGGAGATTTAGTCACAATGAACTGGTTTAATGATGTATGGATGAAAGAGGTGTTTGCAAATTTCATGTCAGATAAAATAATGAACCCCGCTTTTCCAAATATAGACCATCAGTTGGCTTTTATGATTACCCATTACCCAAATGCATATGGCGAGGATAGAACTTTAGGTACAAATCCTATTCGGCAAAAATTAGATAATCTTAATAACGCCGGCTCTCTGTACGGAAGCATCATATATAATAAAGCCCCCATAATGATGCGCCAATTAGAAACCGTATTAGGCAAAGATGCGTTTAAAGAAGGAATACAGGAGTATATAGAAACTTTTGCTTTTAAAAATGCCGAATGGGGCGAACTAATTGAAATTCTTGATAAAAAATCGTCAACAGATATTATAGCTTGGAGTTCTATTTGGGTAAATAATTCCAGTAGACCAATATTCAACGAGGAAATTACCTACGATGATAATGACAAAATAACCTCATTCACTCTGACACAAGCAGCAGAAGACAGTTCTGAACATGTATGGTCACAAGCTTTTGATATATTATTTATATATCCCGACAGCTCTAAAACCCTTAGCGTACAAATGACCGATGCCACATATCAAATAAAGGAAGCGATTGGCTTACCCAAGCCAATTTCGATTGTCTACAACTCAAATGCCGAAGGGTATGGTGTTTTCCCACTGCAAGAGAAAGATCTTGACCTTATACCTATATTAGATAATCAAGTTGCCCGTGGCTATTCCTATATTAATGTTTATGAAAACATGTTGAATGGCACAATTAATCCAAGCGCAGCTATACAACTATTTTCAAAAGGACTGAACACCGAAAAAAATGAGTTGCTCATTAATCTTATTTCCAGATATACAACTTCTGTTTTTTGGAAGTATCTTACAGAAGAACAACGTGCTTTTTACCAAGATAAAATTACTGATGATATATGGTCAAAATTACATGAAGAATTACCTGCCAGTATTAAAAAAACACTGTATTCAACCTATGTATCCATGGGTTACACCAATACATCTTTAGAAAATTTATTCAAAATATGGAGTAAAGAACTAACCATCAAAAATTTAAAGCTCAATGATGATGATTATACTGAATTAGCTATGGACCTAGCTTTATACAATCATCCAAAAAATGAGCAAATCCTTAAAACAGCAGAAGAAGCAATAACCAACAACGACAAACTTAATAGATTTAAGTTTCTACTTCCTTCTATCTCGAATAATTACGAAACAAAAAAGGAATTTTTCGAATCGCTTAAACAAGAAAAAAATAGAGCAAAAGAATCGTGGGTTACAAATGCCATGAATAACTTAAACCATCCGTTACATCAAAAGGAATCTTTACAATATTTAAGGAACAGCCTTGACCTATTGGATGAAATTCAAAAAACCGGCGATATTTTCTTTCCAAAGAGATGGCTAAGCAGTACCATTGGCAATTATACTTCTTTAGAGGCATATGAAATTTTACAAGACTATTTAGATGCCAATCCAAAGTTAAAACCTTCCTTAAAATCAAAAGTGCTGCAAGCCTCAGATGATTTAAGAAGAGTTCAACTTCTAGAAAAGAATTAGAAATTTCTAACGCCTAAATATAAAAGCAAAAAAAAGAGGTCTATATGACCTCTTTTTTTTGCTTTTATTTCTTGGAAATCCCTATCTACTATAGTTAGGACTCTCTTTAGTAATGGTTACATCATGTGGGTGGCTTTCATTAATACCACTAGCCGTAATTTTTACGAATCTACCCGTGTCTTGTAATGTTGCTATGTCTTTTGCACCACAGTACCCCATACCTGCACGTAATCCGCCAACAAATTGATGTATACTTTCATAAAGCTCTCCTTTATAAGGTACACGCCCTACAATACCTTCCGGCACCAATTTTTTAATATCGTCTTCCACATCTTGAAAGTATCGATCTTTACTACCTTGTTTCATGGCCTCAACAGAACCCATACCACGGTAAGACTTGAACTTTCTACCTTCATAGATAATGGTTTCACCCGGTGATTCTTTGGTACCTGCTAAAAGCGATCCTAGCATCACCGTATCCGCACCGGCAGCAATAGCCTTTGGAATATCACCTGTATAACGAATACCACCGTCAGCAATGACCGGAACTCCAGAACCTTTAATAGCGGCAGATACTTCTAATACCGCAGAAAATTGAGGAAAACCAACACCTGCAACTACCCTAGTAGTACAAATAGAACCTGGTCCTATACCTACCTTTACGGCATCTGCACCGGCTTCAACCAAATACTTGGCAGCCTCACCTGTTGCTATATTACCTACAATAACATCTAACTTTGGAAACTTCTTCTTTACCGCTTTCAATACTTCAACCACCCCCTTGGTATGACCGTGTGCCGTATCTATAATGACCGCATCTACACCTGCATTTACCAAAGCTTCTGCCCTATCAACAGCATCGCCAGTAACTCCTAATGCCGCAGCTACACGTAAACGACCATATTGATCTTTATTGGCGATTGGTTTTTGAGTCAACTTTGTAATATCCCTAAAAGTAATTAGCCCTAATAGGGTATTATCTTTTGATACTACAGGTAACTTTTCAATTTTATGTTGTTGCAAAATATCTTCCGCTTCGGATAAAGAGGTACCCTCATCTGCGGTAACCAAATTCTTTGAAGTCATAACCTCAGAAATTGGTCTGTCGTTATTTTTTTCGAAACGTAAATCTCTATTGGTAACAATACCCAAAAGTTTTCCATCTGCATCCACAATGGGAATACCACCTATGCTAAACTCTTTCATACTTGCCTTGGCATCTTTCACCGTAGAATCTAATGGCAAGGTAACAGGATCCAAGATCATACCACTCTCAGCTCTCTTAACCTTTCTTACCTTCATGGCTTGTTGCTCAATAGTCATATTCTTGTGCAAAACACCAATACCACCTTCTTGAGCCATGGCAATTGCCATTCTAGATTCGGTAACCGTATCCATCGCAGCAGAGATGATAGGTACATTGATCGTAATGTTTCGAGTAAATTTTGTCTGAATACTTACTTCTCTTGGAAGCACTTCAGAATAAGCAGGTACTAATAATACGTCATCGTATGTTAGACCTTCTCCTAGAATTTTGTTTTGGTGGGCTTGCATAGCAATTAAGGATTTAATTGCGTGCAAATATAGTGAATAAAGTTGGGATATCTATCTTACACAATACCTTAACAATCACTTCATATTCAGACCCTCTTTTAGTCCGATAAAAAATGGATGCCCCATGTCAATCATTAATTGAATTATAGCTTAAATTGTAAGGTTGCATAAAAGGTTCTAGGCTCTGAAGGTATGATACCCGGACCCGGATAACCAGTTGCCCTTCTGGTAAAATAACTATTGTCCAAAACATTATTTATACCGGTTTCCAACTTCCAATTTTTATAGACATATGATAGAGAAAAATCTAAAATATCATACGCCGGAATTTCCCCTTCTATACCACGTTGATTGTCGTTAACATCTTGCAAAGCATTGGTAGCATCTGTAAACTGACTTGACAAATAGGTATATTGTAAACTACCCAATATATTACCATAGCCAAAATTAAGACCGGTCTTTAAATTTACATCTGGTATAAATTCCACTTTGTTACCTTCTACATTGGTTTCTTCCGAAGACAAATACTCAGAATTGGTCAAGGCCAAATTCATGAAATAATTCAGTTTTAACTTATCACTAGCCGAAAAGAAAGTTTCTTTTACGCTCCAATTGGCAAAACTTTCCAAACCAAACATAAAAGCGGTACCAATATTACCCCTGAACCGAACTATACTACCCGTTTCTACTTCTTCTCCCAAGGCATTGGTTTGTGTATCACTTTTTAAAATCTCACCTAATCTATTATCATATAACAAGCTGAACGCACTTACGTCATAAGACAATACATTTTTATGTCTACCGCGAAAACCTATATCTGCCGTAAAGCCATCTTCATCAGAGATATTTTCATCTACTTGAAAAGAAGGGTTGACCACCCTGATATCGCTAAATGTTACCGACCTATAGTTTTGAGAAAAATTGCCGTAGAACTCAACACTAGAATTCAATTTATAAGTAGCACCCAATCCTAACAACAAGAAAGTTCTATCAAATTCCCTGTTATCTTCCACTTCCTCATTTAAGAGTGGATTACCAGCCAAATCAAGTACAATATTCTTATAACTACCAATACTTTCCGTTTTAATATGCTCTAACCTAAAACCAGGTGTTAAAGTTAATTTAGGACTTATATTAAAGATATTTTCTCCAAAAAAAGCCAAATTAGAATTGGGAAAATTAAATTGAGATTGTCTTTCATAATTGGGAAACTCATCATCTGCAAAGTTAAAATCTGCATTCGCCGCCGATGTCCCCGGACCTTGCCTTTGATCATTGTCCGTACTATAGATTTTTGACCCGATCAATAATGTAGATTCAGTATCACCTAACTTATATCTTGTTAATAATCTTGCCTCTGCACCCCAGTTTTGAAAATTATCGATCAATAATTCCCTTGGCTCCTCAGGGTCATCTGGTTGTGATACTCTGTTAGTTCGAAAACCAAGTGCACTTCTAGAAGCATCCAATCCAAAAACATTTAAACTAAAATCCGTTTTTGAAGAGAATTTATGATCTAGACGAACTGAAAATAATTTCCAATCTACATCAAACCAGTTTCTTTCCCTATTACTAAACGTTGGGTCCTCAATAAATTGAGCATCTGTAAGACCGCCAGGTTGTTTGGCTAAATAATTTAAAAAAGTGGTTTCTACAGTTACCTTGGTTTTGTCCGAAAATTGATAGCCCACATGCGCAAAATAATTTCTACTGTTATAATCTGAATTTGGTCTAAAACTATTTCCCTCCTTATAATTGAAATAGGTGTAATAACTGAACTTACCAACTGTACCACTTAAACTATTGAAAGATGTTTTTAGATTGTAAGACCCTAAAGTCTGTCTACTGGTCCACTCTATTTTCTTACTGGAATTTGGCTGCTTAAATTTAAAATTGACCAAGCCGCCAAATTGCGTTCCATACTGTAAAGAAGCTGCCCCCCTAACCACTTGAATTTCTTCTAAAGCTTCTGCAGGTGGTGTATAATAACTTTCTGGGTACCCTAAAACATCTGCACTAATATCATAGCCGTTCTGTCTTGTATTAAAATTTGCCGTTCTATTGGGATCAAGACCTCTACCTCCAATATTAAGTTGTAACCCTGCATCTCCATTATCGTATATATTTAAACCTACGACTTGACTATAAATTTGTCTGGGATTATTGGCCGCCAAATTACCCGTAATACCGTCTAATAAAACAACCTCATTTTTTTTACCGGCGTATATGGCAGTACCATCTACTTTCTTCAACTGTTTTAGGGCAAAAATTTCTTGGCGTTTTTGGGTTATTACCACCTCTGATAAGTTCTGAACCTTCAAAGGATTCATGACAGGGTTGAATTCGGTATTGCCATTGATAGTTACATCTTGTTCTATAATTTCAAACTCGTAAGCGAAAACTACAATAGTATAGGTTCCTGCCGTTAAGTTCTCTATTAAAAACGCACCTTCATTATTGGTGATTTCCAAGCGCTCTAATTCTTTGATATACATTTCGGCATCTGGAACAGGATTCCCTTCTACATCTGTTACTTGACCAGAAATAGTGAGTTGACCAAATACCGGAAATGATACTAATAATAAAAGTAAATAACTAAATTCCTTTAATTTCATCTTTAAATGGTGTTATCCAATGCTTATGTAAAAAAGACTCTTTTTGTTTTGCCAAATCTATGGTAGGATCAATAAACTCTGTACTTAACCTCCCATTGAGACTAACTTGGCAATTTACGAATACCTGCACATTCTTATGGCCATCTTTCTCAAAATGGTTTTTTAGAAAATGCGCGTATTCCAATATAAAATCTGGCTGAAATGCCATTTGTTTTTCTTGAAACGGAGTAATAAAATCAGTGTTATCTACATAAAACCACCGACCAGATTCTTGGTCCACAATTTTAAATTGGGCGTAGCCAGATTTTTCCATTAGCATAACACGCCATGAAAAACGGTAGCCTTCTTCTGTCCAAAATAATTCTCCCGGATAAAATAGATACCTAAAAGGTATGGCCAGTTGAAGCATAAAAAAAAGAACAACTACCATATGCTTCAATCTAAGCTTAAATGATGACCGTTCATTAAAAACTGTTTGATTATTGAATCTAGCACCGTTTATTTTGAATACTTTAAATAAAAGCCTCAATATCTTAAGATGGACTTTTGCATCAAAAAATATTAAAGCAGAAACGATCATAACATATGGGAACATACCAATAGGGAACAATACCCTAGTTAGTACGTGAAAAATGACCACCATTACAAATGCATATGGTCTAGTTCTCTTATATAGCAGTAAAAAAGGGATAGATAGATCGTAAATTGCGCCAGACCAGCTAAATAGAAATTGCACCCATTCTTCTCCCAAAAAACTTCCTATAAAAGGGGTATCGAACTTGGCGGGCAACCAGATTTTTAAGGGCATAGCATTCAACAACCAATCTGAATTTAATTTCGCCAGTCCGGCGTAGAAATAAACAATACCTAAGAGCAACTTAATACTATTGACTGTCCAGCTGGGAACATATTGAAAGCACTTTTTGGGATTTAAATAAGCATCTAGGGAATAGTTAGCGTTAGCTGGCAAAAATATCATTAAAAAGCTCAGAATACTAATAAAGTAATAATGGTTTAAGTATGTTGTTTTATCCATAAGCTCTATATACGTAAAGCTCAAAAAGAAAATGATAATATTTAATTTATAACGATAACCAAGAGCTACCAAAACTGCCGATAAGCCACAAATTACAAAAATAAGGTAGGTATAAACACCTAATGGTTTTACCCATTCAAACCCGTAATAAGAAAAAAAGAATTTTGGTTTAATATAAAGTTTATCGATCCAGCCATAGCTCCAAAACCTAACAATACTAAAAAGCATCATCAGACCAAATAAAATACGAAAGACCGCCAAAGGGGCGGTCTCTATTGGAGCTTTTATATATTTAGCTATTAATGATTCCATTAATCACCATCGGCATCAACAAAATCAATACTAATACTCATTGCTGAAACCATATCTACCTTTAACATAGGTACGGCCTTTTGTACTTCATCATAAGCCAATAACATGGAGGTTGGCGGATTGCTGTTCTCTATTTCAGCTCTAAACGCAGAAAGATCAAGCACCATACTTTTTGCCGTATTAAATTGATCATTGATCAACGTAGACAAATCCTCTCCATTTTTTAGCGTGTTCAATGCATCCAGATAAGATGCCAAACTTTCACCTTGAGTACTTGAATTAAAATGATTACCGTTAAAAAAGTCTTGAACAGCAGATAAACCTTCTAAAAACAATTCGTTAGAAATAGTAGCTTCATAATAAGCCTCAACATTTCTAGGTAAGGTACTACCTGAAAAAACCCCTAAAGGAATTCCCATTTTACCAGCTCTTAAATACTTCTCGTAATAAAAAATATAGTCGTTCACCATACGATCAACAGATGCCGTAGATGATGCTCCGTCATTGGCAACAAATGTATCCCTGTAACCATTTGTCCAATCAGACACCACAGTTTCTGTCAAAGACTGCATATCCATCAAAACATCTTCGGTATATTGTAGGTAAGCCTCTTTGTTATCCCCACTATAGAAAGCAAGTATATCCGCATCGGTATCACCCAAGCCGTTCAATAAGTAATCTAAAGCAGGAAATCCTTTAGCGCTTCTGTTAGAGGATAAGGACAAGTCATAACTTCCATTTACAATAAATCCATCAATCTTCTCATTATCCGTTGGATATATATTCATGTTCAATTGAAACCCTACAGATTCGGCAGGACCAATTTCAAACATCTCTACATGTTGCCAAGATTTGTATGCGTTCAACCATGATGCACGCAAAGCAATTAAATTACCTTCATTGACATCTGCTTTAAACGTATTGAACGTATTCAATAAATCATCCATATCCGCAGTAAAAGCTTGATATGAAGGGATAATAATATTATCTGCCCAATTGACCAACATAGTACTGCGCTCAAAAGAAACCTCCTCTACCGGATCAACAATTACGCTATCATCGGTTTCACTATCATTGGAACATGCCCATACTAAGGCCAGAACACAAAGAATCCCAATAATCTTTTTCATCTATTATTTTTATTTATTCTAATTAAATGCAAAAATAAAAAAAGCAATTCATTCTAAATAAGATTGAATTGCTTTTTTTATCGACTTTAAACCAAATTATTCTGCAGCCTGCTCTAAGGTAAAATTAAACTTAGCCGCAATGTCAGCAGAAATAGCATCTAATGTAGTTGCTTCCACATCCCAAAGTCCGTTTTCTCCGTCATTCATTAAATCTACAAGAAACGCATCAACTTCTTCTTTTGTAAAATAAGGTTCACTAGAATTGGTTTTTCTTGTAAACTGAAGACTGTATACAAAACCGTAACCTTCAGATAAATCATGAAAAGCCCCACCATAATCAGGTGTTTCTTGATCTAAACTATTTTTACCTTGTTGTAAATAGTAAACAGCTCTAATACCGATAACTTCAGAAAGTTTCTCCCTAATTATTTCGGCTTGTGCATCTCTAACATCATATTGCTTAGCAACAATTGCAGCCCTACCTAATTTAAATGCTTGAAAAATTTCATCGGCAATGCCCGCAAAATCGTCATCTCCTTCTACTCTCCCAATATATTTATTTAAAAAGCTATCTGCACCTAAATCATCATTAGGATTTGCGGCATCTGCATTTAAACCATACACGTAACCGTAAGCCTCATCCCACTTATGTTCCATATTGGTATAAACTTCACCTTCAACTACTACATTAGCATCATTATCAGCAACGTTATCACCTTCATCCAACACGGCAGTACTTAAGTAATTATTTACTACTTGATCAATGGTAAGCGCTCCAATCAAACCTTTATTAAAAACTTGGTTATATTCCAACCCTTGCGCATTAATGTATCTAGTAGAAGAACCGTCTGCTATTTGCCCTGCCGTACCTGCTGCTGCTGCAACTTCCCAGTTTGGGAATACCTCATCTACTTGAGCAGAGATCCAACCATCAAAATCCGCTCTGATCACAGCTTGATCGGTAGCATTAGTTGCAAAGAAATCTGCAGAGGCAGCTGTTTTACTTCTCACACTTTTATCAGATGCATTTAAATCTGCATCTTCAAAATCGTTAGCGCCTTCTTCATGGGCATACATACTTAATATTTGCTCGGAAGTTGAAGTTACATCTGTAAATGCGCTCAAAATTTCGTCACCCATTTTTAATCTCGTAGTCTGACCACCAAAGCTAACAGTACTTTCATTATCCCTTGTAAATGTATAAGAATCTGGATTATCTATTGTAGATTCAATAGGGTCACAATCACCATCAACACATTCTGACAATTCTAATCCGTCATCATCGGAACTACATGAAATAAATATTAAACTAGCAATAGACGATAACAATAATAGGTTCTTTTTCATTTCTCTTTTATTAAGACTTATTTTAAATAATGCGCAAAACTATAACATGTTTTAACATTACACAACCTTATCTATATTAAATCTAAATAAATTTAACTTTTTAATAATGTAGCCAGAAGAAATACAACAAGTAATTAGTGATATTGGGAAAAAAGCTCGGTAGCTTTGTTATATGCCGCTTCAAAAGTCATGGCATTAACGCCGGTAACAACTTTTTGAGAGGTAAAATACGATAACATTTTCTCCGTAGGCATGTTACCGGTTAAATCGTCTTTGGCCATAGGACAGCCACCAAAACCTTGGATAGCACCATCAAACCGCTTACAGCCAGATTCATATGCCGCGGCAACTTTTTCATGCCATTTTGAGGGTGTGGTATGCAAGTGCGCACCAAACTCAATATTTGGGTATTTAGGGATTAAGTTGGAAAACAAATAAGAAATAGTTTCTGGATCAGATGACCCCACGGTATCTGACAACGATAATATTTTGGCACCCATTTTCGCCAGTCTTTCGGTCCATTCACCAACTATTTCAACATTCCAAGGATCACCATAAGGGTTACCAAAACCCATGGATATGTACGTTACCACTTCCTTATTCGCCGCATCGGCAATATTAAATATCTCTTGTAACGTTTCTACAGATTGAGCAATGGTTTTATGGGTATTTCTCATTTGAAAATTCTCGGAGATAGAAAAAGGAAAGCCCAAATAATCAACTTCAGCATGGGTAACAGCGTCTTCTGCACCACGAACATTTGCCACTATGGAAAGTAACTTAGATTTGGTTTTCGACAAATCCAATTTAGACAGAACCTCTGCAGTGTCCACCATTTGCGGAATTGCCTTTGGCGAAACAAAACTCCCAAAATCCAACGTATCAAAACCACAACCTAGTAAAGATTGTAAATACCTCACCTTTTCATCGGTAGGTATAAACTTCTTAATACCCTGCATAGCATCTCTAGGGCACTCTACTATTTTGATCTTTGAATTAAACATTATGTAAAAATACGAACTCTAAATAAGTAAATCCTATTAATATTTTAATAAAACTAACCTAAAACTAAATAAATCGCAATACCCATAAAAACAATTATCTGAATCCATTTTAAAACAAACCCTGTACGCTTATTGTTGGTTAAGAAGCTAGATATTTGACCAGCCAAAATGGCTATAGCGCCAAACACAAAAGATGAAACCAAAATAAAAAGAACACCCAGTGTATAAAACTGAATTACGTTATTTAAACTATCCGAAAAGAGAAAACCTGGAAAAAAGGCAAGAAAAAAAATGGTCACTTTTGGGTTTAGAACGTTCATTATAAAACCCTGTTTGAATAATGATAGCTTACTTTTCTTTTTTTCTTCTCCCACAATAGAAATAACATCACCGCCTTTATAGACCATAAAAGCCAAGTAGACTAAGTAAGCCGCCCCAAAAAATTTAATTATTGTAAAAAGAGTGGTGCTATTCTTAATAATTGCCGATACCCCAAATGCTAACAGCGTAGCATGTACCAAACAGCCTGTCATTAAACCTGCAACAACTGCCAAACCATATTTTTTACCATTACTAATACTCTGTATCAAAACAAATATATTATCCGGTCCTGGTGATAAAGCCAAAAAAAAAGTAGCCACAGAAAAGGCCATTAAAATTTCGTAGTTCAATATAATAGTGCCTTGGTTGATATGAAAATACAAATTACCATTATTTACAGCTATTTTTAATAACTTGTTTTAAAATAAAATACTATGAAAATTAAAGTACTTCTCTTACTAGTTTGTTTTACATTGGCATTTAATACATATGCCGATACCGAAGAAAACAATATAACCAACACCATGATTAAAAATGACAGCCTTTTAAGACATGCCGTATTCTTCAAATTCAAAGAAGGCACTACCGCTGAAGAGATAAAAAAGGTAGAAGATGCTTTTAGCGCCCTACCGTCAAAAATTGAACAGATCAAAGGTTACGAATGGGGACTCAACAACAGTCCAGAGGGATTAAACAAAGGGTTTACGCATGCATTTTTCCTAACTTTCAAAAGTGAAGAAGATCGTGCTATTTATTTGCCCCACCCAGACCATAAAGCTTTTGGAGCAATACTGACCCCATATTTAGATGATGTCTTTGTACTTGATTATTGGGTAAAATAACATACAACCAAGCTAAAAAAGAAAAGCCCTTGCACACAATGTACAAGGGCTTTTCATTTTTCAAGAGTTTATTACACCCTTTCTAAAATTGCCTCGTTTATAGCTTTTACCAAAGCAGGCCCTTCATATACAAAACCAGTCCACAATTGAATTAAATCTGCACCTGCATCTAACTTTTCTATAGCGTCATCTGCTGAATGTATACCACCTACACCGATAATAGGGAATGCTTTATTGCTTTTTTCTGCAAGAAAACGAATTACCTCTGTACTTCTATCTTTCAAAGGCGCACCACTGAGTCCGCCAGCTTCTTCCGTTATTAACGCATGAGATTTTAAATTTTCCCTAGAAATGGTAGTGTTTGTTGCAATAACACCATCAATACTGGTATCACTCACAATATCAATAATATCCAGCAATTGGCTATCGGTTAAATCTGGCGCTATCTTTAATAGAATTGGTTTACGTGCAACATCTTTACGTTTACTTTGCCTAGCGTTCTCCAATTGCAATTCATTGAGCAAAGCCGTTAATGGCTCTTTATCTTGTAATTCCCGTAAACCAGGTGTATTGGGAGAGCTCACGTTAACTACGAAATAGTCTACATGGTCAAAAAGGGCATCAAAACAAATGAGATAATCCTTTATAGCCTCATTATTGGGTGTCACCTTATTTTTACCAATATTACCACCTATAAGAACTTTATGGTTTTTCTTTAAATTTTCGACCGCTTCAAAAACACCATGGTTATTAAATCCCATTCTGTTGATAATTGCTTTATCCGCTTTTAATCGAAATAATCTTTTTTTAGGATTTCCTTCTTGTGGTTTAGGAGTCAATGTACCTATTTCTACAAAGCCAAATCCAAAATCCGATAATTCATTATAAAGCACCGCATTTTTATCAAAACCTGCCGCCAACCCCACAGGGTTCTTAAATTTCAATCCAAACAGTTCACGCTCCAAACGATTGTCCTCTACCGCGAACATGGATTTTATTACGCCCGATAAGCCGATTTTAGAAAAAAACTTAATGCTTGAAAAACTAAGGTAATGAACTTTTTCTGGGTCTAACAGAAACAAAAGAGGTCTAATAAAAAGCCTGTACATGTATATATTTTAGAAGCCGCAAAAATACAAACTGTAAATGAGAAAGTTAAGTAATAGTTTATCAGTTTTTGTCAACAATGCTATCGGTATATACCATTGGAACAACTACATAAGGTGAACGGTATGCCTGTTTACACAAAGATTGGTACAATTCATATTGTTTGGAGTTGAACAATGTCAACATCCGTTTATCTATCATAGCCTGTACCCTACCCATGCTATCCATTACACTTTTATATTTATCTGCAAGCTGTCTTAATTCTGTTTCGCTACTTTGTGGATGCCTCTCTTTAACATTTTGTAATTCATTATTCAAAACATCGTTTCTATACTTTAATTCTGCACTAAAACTTACCAGTTTTTCATGTTGCATTTCGTTTAACTGAAATATTTCAGAAATAATTGAATCATTGGTAACACCAACCCCTAAAACGCAATCTGCCTGTGAATGTACCCTAGCACTTATCAAAATAATTACGGACCATATTATATACCTAAATCTTTTCATGATTACCACTATAGAATCTAACGTTTACCAATTTACAATTTATAAGCTTATTTTTGATAAAACCATTTTACAATGCAGCATATAATTGACCGTTTTATTAGCTATGTCACTATAGATACGCAAAGCGATTCTTCATCTAATACCACACCAAGCACAAAAAAACAATGGAATCTGGCAAACAAATTAGTTGATGAGCTACGTGCAATAGGATTAACCGATGTCACAATTGATGACAATGCATATATTATGGCAACCCTGCCATCTAATGTAGACCACCAGGTACCTACCATAGGTTTTATTGCGCATTTTGACACATCACCAGACTTTTCTGGCTCCAATGTAAAGCCACAGGTAATTGAAAATTATGACGGAAAGGATATTATCTTAAATAAGGAAAAAGATATTGTGCTCTCTTCATCATATTTTGATGATCTCTTACAATACATAGGGCAAACCATTATTACCACAGGTGGCACTACACTTTTAGGTGCAGATGATAAAGCAGGTATTACTGAAATAGTAACTGCAATGGAGTATTTGATAAACAATCCGGATATTAAACACGGTCCAATTAGAATAGGATTTACTCCGGATGAAGAAATAGGTAGAGGCGCACACAAATTCGATGTTGAAAAATTTGGTGCAGAATGGGCCTATACAATGGATGGAAGCCAAATTGGCGAATTGGAGTATGAAAACTTTAATGCTGCGGGTGCTAAAATTACCGTTAGTGGCAAAAGTGTGCACCCTGGCTACGCAAAAGGAAAAATGGTTAATGCCCTACTCATTGCAAATTATATTATAAGTGAATTTCCAAAACATGAAATACCACAAGAAACAGACGGCAGAGATGGCTTTTTCCATATACATCATATAAACGGTGAAATTGAGCATGCAACTGTAGAGCTTATCATTAGAGACCATGATCTAAAGCGATTTAATGAGCGTAAGCAGTTAGTGCAAGATATTGTTAAAAGGTATAACAATGAATATGATAATTGTATTGAACTAGAATTGAAGGATCAATATTTTAATATGAAAGAAAAGGTAGAGCCTGTTTTTCATATTGTAGAAACCGCGAAAAAAGCTATGGAAGATATAGGCATAAAACCTATAATTAAACCAATAAGGGGCGGTACAGATGGATCACAACTAAGTTACATGGGTTTACCATGCCCTAATATTTTTGCTGGCGGACATAACTTCCATGGAAAATATGAGTACGTACCCGTAGAAAGCATGCAAAAAGCAGTGGAAGTCATTGTGCGTATTTGCCAATTAACAGCAAATCAATAACAGTATGGACAGGCAAGAAAAAATAGATAATTTCTACAATGAAGAACATCAATATAAAACTGGTGTAGCTATTTTAAGAAAGCTTGCTTTAGCTTGTAAATTAAAAGAAACATATAAGTGGAGCTTCCCTACGTATACAACACAAGACAAAAATGTTATTGCCATTTGTAAATTTAAGTCGCATTTTGGTATATGGTTCTTTAACGGCGTGTTTTTAAAGGACTCACACAAAGTATTGGAAAATGCACAAGAAGGAAAAACCAAGGCAATGCGGCATTGGAAGTTTTCTTCAACGTCTGAAATTGACCATAACGTTGTTGCAGCTTACATTCAAGAAGCTATAGTAAATCAAAAAAAGGGACTGGCATTAAAAGTGGAAAGAAAGCCCAAAACAAAAATTGTAATTCCTACCCACCTAGCTATTGCCATTGAACATAATGATGACTTAAAGACTGCCTTTAACAAATTAACCTATTCCAAACAAAAGGATTACGCCGAATATATTGCAACTGCAAAACAAGAAAAAACGAAACTATCTAGATTAGAAAAGATAGTTCCGTTGATATTAAATGGTTTAGGCCTTAATGATAAATACCGTAGATAGTTCTTTTTATAATTTAGGTAGGTTCCAACCATTATGATAGTTAGCCTTTAAAAACTGGTTTGCTTCTTCATTTTTAAATTTACCGGCCATTGGATCCCAGTAAATTCTATTACCGGTTTTAAAGGCCACATTACCCATATGTGAAACCAAAGCGGCATCATAACCCACTTTAATTGGTGCATTTAGTTTAGCGTTATCCCTACTTTTTACCGCTTCTATAAAATTCTGGGTATGCAGATCCAACCCATTGAATTCACCTTTGGTATGTGAAACCGCTTCTAGCTTAGGAATACCATCTTTACCCCAGCCCTGAAATTCAGTTTCAGGTATTACTTCCCAGCCACCTCTATCAACAACCAGAGTACCATTATTACCTATAAATGCTATTCCATGATTTCTACCATAGTTACCACCGTCAATGCCCGTGGCATGCTCCCAAAGAATAGAGAAACCATCATATTCATATACCGTTTGTAAAGTATCTGGTGTTTCAGAGGCATCATTGGGATAAGCAAACTTACCGCCCAAGGCCATCACAGATTTTGGTGTACCGGCTTTCATACCATACAACGCATAATCCATAAGATGTACGCCCCAATCTGTCATTAAACCACCGGCATAATCCCAAAACCACCTGAAATCGAAATGAAATCTATTTTTATTAAATGCCCTATCGGGAGCCGGACCCAACCACATTTTATAATCTACCCCTTTAGGAACTGGAGCATCGGCTACTACGGGAACAGGTTTCATCCAACCTTGGTATGCCCATGCTTTTGCCAAGCGTATTTCTCCTAACGCACCAGAATGCACATATTTAATGGCATCTACAAAATGCGGTTGACTACGCTGCCATTGGCCTATTTGCACCATTCTATCCCTAGACTCCACAAAGTCCAACATAATATTGGCTTCTTCAACAGAATTAGCAATTGGCTTCTCACAATAAACATCTTTACCCGCTTGTAATGCATCTGTTAACTGTAGGCAATGCCAATGATCTGGCGTACCAATAATAACGACATCTATATCTTTATTCTCATATAACTTTCTATAATCACTATACCATTTTGGTTTTTTGATTCCCGCCTTTTCAAGATCAGCTGTTCTTTCCCTTAATACATTTTCATCTACATCACACAATGCTATGACATTAATATCACTCATTTTCAAAAAAGAGCTTAAGTCAGAGAAACCCATACCCTTACAGCCTACCAAACCAACATTGATAGTGTCGTTGGCGCCCACCTTCCTACACATCATTGATAACATCTCCATAGGGAACATAAATGATGCTCCTGTCATTACCAATCCTGCGGTGCCTTTTCTAATAAAATTTCTTCTGTTGTGTAGCATGTTGTTGTTTTAAGTGTAATTAAATATACCACATTTAGGCAAAAAAAAACACCGATGTTTCCATCGGTGTTTTTTATGTGAATTCAGAAATTATTATTTTTTTTCTGGAGCATTTAATTTATTGCTCATTTCCATGGATATGGCAGACCTATCAAATTTTAACTTTCCGGCCATTGTTTCCAAAACACAAGAGAAATCCTTATCATTTAAATCCACTACTTTTCCGTGCAGACCACTTTTGGTAATAACACGATCACCACGTTTTAACTCTGCCGAAAATTTCTTTTCATCCTTTTGTCTTTTCATTTGAGGTCTGATCATAAAAAAATATGCGACCACAAAAATCAAAATCATCGGAAGAAACTGCCCTATATCACCCATCTTTGGTATATCTGTAATTTATAATTATTTAACAGGTCCTAATGGAGCTGCTCCTTTTGGATTAACAAAAGCCTTTATTCTCAAAAGCTCAGAACCTTTTTCTGTGTTAGCCGTAACGGTAATAGTTTTAGTAACCTGGTTTTGACCAGATCCGTTAAAGTTCACTTTTAATTCACCTGATTCACCTGGAGCAATTGGCTCTTTTGGAGGATTAGGAACTGTACAACCACAACTACTTTTAGCATCTGTGATAATTAATGGAGCGTTACCTGTATTAGTAAATTTAAAAACTGTTTCCTGTGCCGCACCTTGTTCAATTGTACCAAAATCATGCTCTGATTTCTCAAAAGACATTACCGGTACCGCTTTAGCTGCTTCATCTCTTACCGCTGCTTCCGCTACATTATCTGTTTTAATTTTACTTGAAGCATTGTCTTTGCAAGAAGTAAAAGCTACCATTGATACAAGACCAACAATTAGAACTATTTTTTTCATACTATATTAGATTTATCAATTAACTGTAAAATTATAAAATATTTTTATAATAGACCCCTACCCATTTTGTTAAGCTTTCCTTCAGATTTGTATTCTTTAGTAAGCTTATCTAGTATTCCGTTTATGAAAATGCTACTTTTTGGAGTCGAGTATTCTTTGGCAATCTCCAAATACTCATTAATGGTTACTCTTTCCGGGATTGAAGGAAAATGTAACAATTCACAAATTGCCATTTTCAAAAGTATACTATCTATGCCTGCAATACGATCTTTATCCCAGTTTGGTGTTTTACCATCTATCTCTTTTTCCAATGCATCATTTTTCAACAACGTTCTAGACAATAACTGCATAGCGTAGGTCATGTCTTCATCATCCTTTAAAAGACTCGGCAAAAAGTATGAATCAGGATGAACTTGTTTTACCTTCTTCAAGTGTTTTAACAAAAACGTATTAACAATAGGAATGTCATCTACCCAAGTTAACTTATCATCTTCGAAGTAATCATAAATTTTTTCGTTGGGGGCAATGATATTTTTGAACAAGGTCAATATCAATTCTTTGTCCGCAGCATAATCGCTTTCTGGTGTAGACATGTATTCCTTATACGTTTCGCTCTCTATAATATCTTTATAAATAAGCTTAACGTACTCTTCATTAAGGTACCAATTATCTAATTTCCTATTTGAAATTTCTTCCTCAAGTGTTTTGTTCTCAAGAATTTGCACCAATAATCTGTTCTTAACAAACTTCTTAGGATTTGGAAATTCCTGCTTACCGTCACTAATATATTTTTTTGCGGAAAGAGAAATTTGTTCTGCCGCCCTTTTTTGTATTTCTACAAAAAGACTTAACCATAACAAGTAGAGCGTATAGGTATTCTCTATGCTTACTTTTAAAAACTTCTCTTGTCTCTGTAATGAATCATCTTTTGATTGAACGAGCGCATATATGCTCTGCATTACCTTAACTCTAATGTGCCTTCTTGTAAGCATTTTAAAGAACTTTTTTAATAAATTGATATTTAAAGCCGCAAAGGTAAGTATCTATTTAAAGGGTCACAACAGCAATCGTATTTATCTTAGCTTATTTATAACATATGGTTTTAGGTCAAAAAACTATCTTTGACCAAAGAAAACGATAATCTTCTTTTTTTAGCATTGTATGAAAGAACTTAAACACCTAAATAAATACTTTAAAAAATACTGGTTTAAGCTTTTTCTCGGAATAATCATAACCATTATAGCCAGGCTTTTTCAATTGATCATGCCTTCTTACGTGAACAACTCTATTACGGTAGTTGAGCAGTATATTAAAACGGAAATTGATAAATCTACCGCACAAGAACTATTAATGGAATATATTCTAATTATCGTAGGTGCTGCAATACTATCTGGTTTCTTCACTTTTTTAATGCGCCAATTGATCATTAACATTTCTAGATATATTGAGTATGATCTTAAAAACGAAATATTTGACCATTACCAAAAGCTAAGTCTCAATTTTTATAAGAAAAATAGAACAGGCGATTTAATGAACAGGATCAGTGAAGATGTTAATGAAGTACGTATGTATGCAGGTCCAGCAATTATGTATGGCATACAGACCTTAACATTGTTTGCTTGTCTGATACCGTTAATGTTTATAAAAGCACCCACTTTAGCTGCATATACACTATTGCCATTACCTTTTCTTTCGGTCCTAATTTATCAAATAAGTAAAGTAATTCATAAGCGAAGTACCATTGTACAACAATACCTTTCTACCTTATCTACCTTTACACAAGAAATTTTTTCAGGAGTTTCCGTTATAAAAGCCTACGCATTAGAGCCACAGACCAATAGTGATCTTACTAAACTTGCCATTGAAGGCAAAGAGAAAAGTGTAAGTCTTGCTAAAGTGAATGCATGGTTTTTTCCATTAATGATACTTTTAATAGGTATTAGTAACATTTTGGTCATTTATATAGGAGGTAAACAATACTTGGCCGGCGAAATTGAAGTAGGACTAATTGCTGAATTTATTTTATACGTAAATATGCTTACTTGGCCAGTGGCCATTGTTGGTTGGTTAACTTCAATAGTGCAAAGGGCAGCCGCAAGTCAAAAGAGGATAAATGAATTTCTAAACCAAGAGTCAGAAATAAAAAATAATCCTACCAACACCCTTACGATCAAAGGCAAAATTGAATTTAAAAATGCTGATTTCACATACCAAGACACCAATATTAATGCCATAAAAGACCTGTCGTTCACCATTAACGAGGGTGAAACCACAGCTATTATTGGTAAAACCGGTTCTGGTAAATCTACCATACTTGATTTGGTAGCCCGCTTATATGACACATCTTCCGGAGAGATATTAATAGACGACGAACCTATTAAAAATGTAGACCTTACCAATTTACGAGAATCTATTGGTGCCGTACCCCAAGACGCATTCCTATTTTCAGATAGCATTAAGAACAACATTAAATTTGGTAAGGAGAATGCTACAGACGAGGAAATCATTGACATAGCAAAAGATGCCGTGGTACATGAAAACATAATGGGTTTCTCTAAAAAATATGATACTATCTTAGGTGAAAGAGGTATAACATTAAGTGGCGGACAAAAACAAAGGGTTTCAATTGCCAGGGCATTAATTAAAAAACCTCAGATTTATTTATTTGATGATTGCTTGTCTGCCGTAGATACGGAAACGGAAGAAGAAATATTGAATAACCTAAAAAAAGCATCTAAGAATAGAACTACATTAATTGTAAGTCATAGAGTTTCTTCTGCCAAAAACGCGGATAAAATTTTAGTTTTAGATGACGGAAGACTTATTCAAGAGGGCACACATGATGAATTAAATTCACAAGAAGGCTATTATAAAGACCTCTACCACAAACAGCTCTCAGAGAAAGAAAGTTAGAAAATTGTTGTCGGATAGCGTTTTTTTTTTCATTTTTGATAGTATAACGACACTAAACATTAGAAATGAGCGAAAGAGATTTATCAGATCAAGAAGAAATTCACTCCAAAGTTTTACGCGCAGGTAGAAGAACTTACTTTTTCGATGTAAGAAGTACAAAGGCTGGGGATTATTATTTAACGATTACAGAAAGTAAGAAATTTACGCATGACGATGGTTCATTCCATTACAAAAAACATAAAATATATTTATACAAAGAAGACTTTGACGCTTTTAAAGAGAACGTTGAAGAGATGATGGATTTTATAATCAACGAAAAAGGATCTGAAGTAATTTCTGAAAGACACCAAAAAGATTTCAAAAAGGAAGAAATAGAAGGGCCCGTAGAAAAGACAACTACCAATACTTCTAGCTTTACAGATGTAAGTTTTGAAGATATCTAGGTAAAACAAACCTTAAAAAACAAAACGGTCCTTATGTATAAGGGCCGTTTTTAGTTTATAGTTATAAAATTCAGTTTAGCCCTTTTTTAACGAACCATAAATTCAATAATACCAAAACTACCAAAGCCGTTAACGCCACTTTAATAGAAAGTACCATAGACAACCCTACAAATAACAATAAAAGGTAAAGTGGGTATACTAACAAGATAAATGCAAACCTGAACGTACCCATAAACTCCTTCTCCGGAACCTTTGGCATTAACCATTTATGCCACATTATAATCATCGGAAAATTTAATACGTTAAAAACACTTCTTAACACCGATTTCCCTTTAGCAGTATTGGTTAAATCGCTTGAATTGGAAACTTCATTGGTATAATGCCTAATTTTATTGTTCACCTCTGTAGGATTTAAAAAGTCTACATTTTCTGTATTAAGAAGATTTACCATAGTATCATAATCTTGCTCTATTGGTATATGGGTAGTCAATTGTTTCAATTGTAAAGAAACTGCATTTTTTAAATTACGGCTGGTCATATTTAAATCATTGGCAACGTACATGCTTTTGGCAGATATTGCCTTACCATAATTGATAGCCACTTGATCAGGAAACTGATCGGCATGTTTATAATTCAATCCTACAGGAATTAGCATGATATCAACATCTGGGTATAGCTCAAAAGTTCTTATAAGTATTCTTGTGAAGCCTTTACTTAAAGGTCTCACTCTTCGTTGTAAATTATGATTTGCTTCCGGAAACAAAAGCAGTGCCTCTCCTCTACTCAAAATATCGGCACAAGAGTTGAAAATAGCATCATTGTTAGAAAGCGTATCTCTACCGTCTCGCATTCTATAAATAGGCAGCATTTGAAAATATGAGAAAATACCCTTTAATAGTTTACCCTTAAACACATCGGAACGCGTTAAAAAGTATGGTTTTCGATTACAGTCGGTAGCAATTAATAATACATCAATCAATGCACTTTGATGATTGGGCAAAAACATCACCGGCTTATCCTTAGGGATATGCTCCAACCCGTATACCACTATTTTTTTATGATATCCATATAGTCCGGTTTTAATCACGGACTTTACCATTGAATAAATAAATCCGCTCAAGCTATTGTTTCTTTAGCAACCGATTTTCTATTCCAAAAAGCGGCTAATATTAAACCTGAGACTATATGCCAAATACCCCAAAAAGCAGCAAGAAGTGCCATACCACCTAGACCGTCAAAAAAAGTAAATATCAACAAAAGTCCTAGACCAGAGTTTTGAATTCCCGTTTCTATAGTTATAGAACGTATACTATCCACAGGTAATTTAAAAAGTTTACCTATACCATAACCTGTTGTAAAAGCCAATAGATTATGGGCTAGAACTATCCAAAATACATATAGAATATAATCCATAAAAATAATCCTGTTATTATATAGCGCAATGAAAACCAGACCTATAAAAAACACCAACGAAACAATCTTTAACTTTTTTGCGATTTTCAATGCTAATTCAGGCATTTTGTAATTGATTAACATACCCAGTACAAGGGGCAAGCCCAACAATAAAAAGACCAATTTGAACATTTCTATAGATGAAATAGAAATTTCATTAATTAGACTTGAACTTGGCTCATATAACATGGACCAAAAATGAAAGTTAAGCGGAGTCATAATTATGGCAAACATAGTAGCCATAGCCGTTAAACTTACAGATAAAGCCGTATTGGCATTAGATAGATATGATATAAAATTAGAAATATTACCACCTGGGCATGCTGCCACCATAAACATACCTAAAGCTATACTGGGCAAAGGTTCTATTGCCAAGACCAACAAGAAGGTTATTGCCGGTAATACTAAAAACTGACTGATCAGCCCAGCAATTAAAGCTTTTGGCCTTAACCATAAAGGTTTAAAATCTGATACGGATATTTCTAAAGCAACACCGAACATGACCAAACCTAGAACGATGTTCATTACCCATAGTGAGCCTGAATCAAAGTTAATATGTATGTTATCTAATATATTCTCAGTCAAAAATTTAGGAAATTTTCAATCCGTTAGGTACTGTCATTTGAGGTTGCAGCAACACTACCGAACTGTTCTCTACAGCACCCAATATAAGACATTCGCTCATAAAATTAGCTATTTGCTTTTTTGGAAAGTTGACAACAGCTATGACCTGAAGCCCTACGATATCTTCCTTATCATATTTTTCGGTAATTTGAGCCGATGTTTTTTTAACCCCTATTTCAGGTCCAAAATCAATGTCTAATTTGAAAGACGGGTTTCTAGCTTCCGGAAAATCATAGACCGCCGTTACAGTTCCGGTTCGCATATCAATTTTACTGAAATCTTCCCACGAGATTGTTGTTTCCATTAAGTAAGTCTAAGTTTTTCAATTAAATCTTTGGGCACATTACCTGCATACATACCGTAAGCATCTACCAATAACCCTTTTTCACCAGTACTGGTTTCAATCACATACAATATAGTATTATCATCTGGATTACTCATACCCTCAAAACGATAAAATTTCACCACATCTAGCTCAGTAGCTTTATGAATTTTCTTTTTGCTCTTATTTTCTATACCTGCATCGCACAGATTAAAATCTTCTGTATAACCTTCAGCCTGTAAAGCTTCTATTGCAACAGATAATGATACATATGACTTTTCCATGATATTAAAATTTTAAGGATTATGAATTATATAAAGTAAATACAAGCTCCATTAATTTGTTAACTTAGTACATTAAAATTTTAGTTGGTATGGCAAGAACAGAAAGTAATATGTTGGCATTGGGAACCGTAGCGCCAGAATTTAGTTTAATGGACACGGTTAGCGAAAAAACCATGAACCTTCATGCCATGAACGGTGAAGTTGGCACTCTAATAATGTTTATTTGTAATCATTGCCCATTTGTTATCCATGTAAACCCTGAAATAGTTAAAATGGCTAAAGAGTTCCAAAGCAAGGGTATTCAATTTATTGCCATTTCTAGTAATGATGTTGAAAAATATCCAGAGGATGCGCCTCACTTTATGCGAATTAAGGCTAAAGCTGAAAATTATACCTTTCCATATCTTTATGACGAAGATCAGACAGTGGCAAAAGCTTACGATGCCGCTTGTACTCCAGATTTTTTTCTTTTTGACAATGAATTAAAATTGGTCTATAGAGGTCAGTTAGACGACTCTAGACCAGGTAATGGCTCACCACTAACCGGCATTGATTTGAGAAATGCAATGGAAAATCTCATTCACGGAAGAGAAATAAGTGCTATTCAAAAGCCAAGTATAGGCTGTAATATTAAATGGAAATAGGACAAGCTTAATCTTATACATCTATACCGTTGATGAATATCGATATAACATTTCAAGAGTTGACCCCTGCATTGCATGATATTTATATAAAAACAGGTATAACCTCTTACAATCAACACTATAGACACTTATGGCCAAATGGGGATACCACCACCTACATTGAACATAGTTTTACCAAAACAATTTTAGAAGAGGAAGACAACAATAAAAATAGCGCTCTATATTTAATAAAATCAGGTATAGATTACGTAGGTCTTTTAAAGATTACTTTTCATAAAAACATTAAAGGTTTAGAAGCTAAAGATGCGCTTTACCTAGATAAAATTTATATTCTTAAAGAATTTGCCGGTAAAGGTGTAGGTAACAAAAGCCTTAATTTTGTTGAAAGCATAGCCAAAAAGCTATCTAAAAAAGCGATCTTTTTGGAATCAATGCAGAAGGGACCTGCCTTACCATTCTATCTTAAGAATGATTTTGATATTGTTGCTGAAAGCACGGTACCCTTCAAAAATGTCATAGAGGAAGAAAAGCCAATGTTTCTTCTAAAAAAGATGATTTAATCCGCTACCACCCCATTCTGTCGGCTAAACTTTTAATATGCGCAAAGTGATGGTTACTATGCCAAGCATATTTTCCAATATTCTCCGCTACAGATACATTTACATTACCATCTGGATGAATATAGCTATTCTCCATATCTTCAGGCGTTAACCTCTTTAACAGGTACACCAACTTAGCATGAAGGGCCGTTAAATAGGAAAGAGATAAAGCAATAGGGGCAGTTCTGGCATCGATCAAATTACTCCATTCCTTTTCCTGATATACTTTGATCAAAGGTCTGTTCTCCGTTAAGGCCCATTTAAAACGTGTGTAGCTATGATGATGACTATCTGCCATATGGTGTACTACTTGACGAACTGTCCACCCCCCTTCTCGGTAGGGAGTATCCAATTGTGTTTCAGAAAAATTATCTACTAGTGCAGACAGACGTTTTGGCAAGGTTTCCAATACCTCTATCCATTTACTTAAATCTTCATTTGTGATATTCTCCGGACACTCAAAGCGCCCGATGGGGTATTTTAATTTATCAAGTTCTTCCATACCCTAAAAGTAAAAATTTTAATAGACTTTTAACCCGAAAACTTTAGCCAAGGACATTTAATCTACTAATTTTATAGGATAAATTTAAACATCTAAAAATATACCATTATGGCAACAATACGTTTAGGCGATAAAGCTCCAAATTTCACGGCAGATAGTTCTATGGGAACAATTAATTTATATGACTACCTTGGTGACAGTTGGGGTATTTTATTTTCACACCCTGCAGATTTCACCCCAGTTTGTACTACCGAATTGGGCACTGCTGCTAAATTCAAAGATGAATTCGACAAAAGGAACGTTAAAATGATCGCGCTTAGTGTTGATGGTGCTGCATCTCATGCTGAATGGATCAAGGACATTAACGAAGTACAGAACACTGTGGTGAATTTCCCAATAATTGCAGATGAGGACAAAAAAGTTTCTGATCTATATGATATGATACACCCAAATGCGGATAACAATCTTACCGTACGCTCTGTATTCATCATTGCACCGGACAAGACCGTAAAATTAACGTTGACCTACCCAGCATCAACTGGTCGTAACTTTTATGAACTTTTAAGGGTAATAGATTCATTGCAACTAACAGCGTACCACAAGGTAGCAACACCAGCAAACTGGGAACAAGGTAAAGAGGTAGTTGTAAGTCCGGCTATAAGTACTGCAGATGCAAAAGATATATTTTCAAAGGGAGTAACAGAGGTCAAACCCTATTTAAGAATGACTCCAGACCCTACTGCATAGGCATAAAAACAAGTTCATTCTCAATACATTAGACGTCAATTATTAACCTTAAGATAACCTGTAAGAATTTAAGTAGTTAAACAAAAAAAAACTATCTTCGCACTTTAATTAATATTTAATTTTTCTATTATGAGTAAAGGAACAGTAAAATTCTTCAATGATTCCAAAGGTTACGGATTTATCACTGAAGATGGTTCAAACGAAGATCATTTTGTACACATTTCTGGCTTAATCGATGAAGTTCGAGAAGGTGATGTTGTGGAATTTGAACTACAACAAGGTAAAAAAGGATTAAACGCCGTTAATGTGAAAGTAATTGACTAGGTAACGATTTAACTTTTTTATAGTATGAAACCCGAACTTATTAGTTCGGGTTTTTTTTATTCTTTTTTTTTTAGATCCTACGCAACCTTTTAGGTAAATACATATCTATTGAATAAACAAGTCTGGTTCCCCTACCTTATACATGTATTTATGACCACATTTTTGACCGTATTTTTAGTTCTGATGATTATTAACATCATTTTACTTTTAGGTAGTTTCGTTACTAGAAAAAAGTAGATTACTAGAACAAAAAAAACACCCATAATTTAAAATTATAGGTGTTTCATTATTTTTTTAAGTATTAGGTAATTAACCTACCTTCATTAACTCTACATCAAAAATCAATGTAGCATTAGGAGGTATTACCCCACCTGCACCGGCAGAACCATATGCCAAGTCTGAAGGAATAACAAATCGTGCCTTATCACCCACTTGTAATAAGGAGATACCCTCATCCCAGCCTGGTATTACCTGACCAATTCCTAATTGAAAATCAATTGGGGAATTACGCTTATAAGAAGAATCGAAAACTTGACCGTTTAAAAGTGATCCTTCATAATGTACAGACACTTTTTCTCCTTTTTCCGCTTTGGCGCCATCACCTTTCTGAATCATTTTATAACGAAGACCGGATGCCGTAGATTCAAAACCTGCAGCAACCTTATCTAGTTCAGCTTCTTGTTTTGCCTTTTCTGCTGCCAATCTTGCTTCACCAGATGCATTGAAATCTTCAAAGGCCTTTAATGCATTCCACTTTTCAGCTTCATCACCTACCCTAACAATTTCTAAAGATTCAATTACATCATTTTGAGCAATTGCATCCACTACTTCTTGCCCAGCTGCTACATGACCAAATACAGTATGCTTATTATCTAACCAAGGTGTTGGTACATGAGTAATAAAAAACTGGCTTCCATTGGTTCCAGGACCTGCATTAGCCATAGAAAGCACCCCTGGAGTGTCATGTTTTAATTCTGGATGGAACTCATCATCAAATTTATATCCTGCATCACCGGTACCGGTACCTTGAGGACAACCACCCTGAATCATAAAATCTGGAATAACCCTATGAAATTTTAAACCGTTGTAGTATGGCTCACCTTTAGCTTTAGCACTATTTTCTTTATCACCTTCTGCCAAAGCAACAAAATTACCTACGGTACCAGGTGTTTTATCATAAGTTAACTTAACTAGTATTTCGCCTTTACTTGTATTGAACTTGGCGTAAATTCCTTCTTCCATTATTGTATTTTTTAGTAAGCCGCAAAGGTAAAGAATTTTAACGGTTTGTACCTTTGACGGTCATTTTTGAAATTTACACTTTCCTTAATTTCACAAGCCCTAACCTAAAACTAAAAGCCATAAGCGTCTACCAAATAAACTAAGCTTGCCATTGTTGCCGCACCCAACTGTAGTTCTCGTCTATTTACATGTTCAAAAGTGTCGTTTTCTGCATGATGATGATCAAAATAACGTTGAGAATCAGGTCTTAGACCTGCCATTACCAGACCATCTTTTTTTAGAGGTCCTATATCTGCACCAGCAAAACCTTTTTCAAAATAATGTACAAGATAAGGTTCGAACAAATTTTTCCATTTCAAGACCTTTTCGAAATTCTCTTGAGAGCTATCAAAGGTAAAACCTCTAGGAGTAAACCCACCCGAATCACTTTCTAAAGCAAAAATGTGTTTTTCATTATTTGAGATAGCAACCTCAGCATATTTATTACCGCCTCGCAATCCGTTTTCCTCATTCATAAAAAGAACGACCCTAACAGTACGTTTTGGTTTGTATCCTGTTTTTTTGAAAAGATTTAAAACCTCCATACTTTGTACACAGCCAGCACCATCATCATGGGAACCGTCACCTAAGTCCCACGAGTCTAAATGACCGCCTACGACAATAATTTCCTCTGGCTTTTCAGAACCTTTTATTTCTGCAATTACATTATAAGATTCTACATCCTTGAACTGTTTACAATTCTGTTTGAAGTAGAAGTTAATTTCCGGATTCAATTTTAAGGAAGTACTCAACATTTCTGCCGCATTGGTACTGATAGCTGCAGCAGGAATTCTCTCTGACTCTGGCTGATCACCATAGGTCATAGACCCCGTATGCGGAAAATCATCCAACCTTAAGTTCATTGAACGTACGATAACCCCCAACGCTCCGTATTTGGATGCCTCCAATGCCCCGGCATATCTCTGATCCACACAATTGGAATACGCTGTAAACGTATTAATTTCAGTAGCGTCCATTGGTCTGTTGAAAAAAACGATTTTTCCTTCAATTTTATCCTTGCCCAAGGTCGTTAACTGCTCAACACCCTCAACTTCAATAATATTGGCTTTTATTCCCTTTGGCGGGGTTGCCACCGAGCCACCCAATGCACAAATGGCAACATTTGTAGTTATACCCGGTGTTGTTTCAAAATAAGCAAATTCTGGAGTTCCTCTAACCCATTTTGGCACCAAGACAGGTTGCAACCACACCCGATCAACACCTAAAGAATCTAACTGAGACTTTGTATAATCAACCCCTTGCTGAGCTTGCACGGACCCGGACAATCTACCCCCAATTTGGTTAGACAAATAATTTAACCACTCATAACCTTTACCTTCGGTAAGTGCTAAATCATACATTTTTTTGATCTGTACCTCATCTTTACTCTGTGATTTACCCACAGCTATAAAAGCGATCATACATATTAGAGCTAGCTTACTGCTCACTTTGTAATTGTTCTTCATAGCTGTCTAAATTAGCCATTATTTTTTCGCTCAACATAGGCTCTTTAATATCTTTGTATTTTTTTAACGATTGCAATAAAATATTTGCAACAATTACACGGGTTGCCTTTTTATTATCCGCAGGAACTGCAAACCATGGTGCGTGTTCATGTGTAGTTTTACTTATAGCCTCTTCATAGCACTTTTGGTACACAGACCACAATTTACGTTCCTTTAAGTCTCCGGGAGAAAACTTCCAATGTTTTTCCTTGATAGCAAGTCTTCTTAATAAACGCTGTCTTTGCTCTTCTTTTGAAAGATTTAGAAAAAACTTAAATATCAATGTACCGTTTTCAGCTAAATGTCTTTCAAAATCATTGATTTGCTCAAACCTTTTATCCCAAAACTTTTGATCAATGTCTTCTACGGTATGTATACCGGGAATATGTTCATTTAAAATATACTCTGGGTGTACCCTAGTGACAAGAACATTTTCATAATGGGTTCTATTGAAAACGCCAAATTTTCCCTTTGCAGGCAAGACCAAGTAATGTCTCCACAAGTAATTATGACTTAATTCCAATTCAGTAGGCACCTTAAAACTATGAACCTCTACGCCACTTACGTTAAAGTCTTTGAACACCTCACGAATAAGGCTATCTTTCCCTGCTGTATCCATACCTTGTAGACATACTAAAATACTATACTTACCATGTGCGTAAATAGTATCTTGAAACTCCCCAAGCTCTCTTCTAACTTTAGATAAGTCTTTTTTTAACTCTTTATCAGATTTACCAAAATCTTCAAATGTCTCATTTTCAGATATTTTAAAATCTTTAGTTGCTTTATATTTCTCTATATTTATATTATTCATACTGAAATATAAAATATTAAACCTACGAATACTAATAATTTAGAAAACTGTTAAAACTGTTAAAACTGATTTTACAGCTTTCCGTTTAACGTGATTGAACGGTATTGTATCGAAAATAATATTTTCAATAGGGTAAAGCATATAAATTTATGCCTGTAAGGTCCCAACTCTTACACCCAAAAACACCTACTTATGAAGAAAAATTTCATTTTTTTCTACACTATTGTTCTATTCTCCTTTCCCACATTTGCCAACAATGTGGAATGTGAGTATGCCAATTCAAACATGGGTTATGCAAAATCCCAAATAACTGCCGCCCTACAAACACAAGACATCAACCAAGCCAGATTTTACGCCTACAAGGCTTTAAACGCCTTGGAAAAATCTAAAGAACAGCTGAATATTTGCGGTTGTAAATTTGCTAAAACCAGTATGTACGAGAATATAGAAGTACTTACCCTAGCAACAAGGTCAACAACTCTAGAAGGCACTATTAGCTACTTAAATGAATCTATAGAACTGACCAATAACACTATTATGGTATTGGAATCTCACGATACGCATGACAGCGTGTATTCCAACGATGAATTATCTGTAAATACGACTACATCTACTTCAAATACCAGCATTAAAAAAACACCAGAAAAAGGTAAAAGCCTTTTTGAAACTATAGACATCTCTTTAGAGAAATACAGACTCTCACTTAACAAGGTAGTTGAAAGTGTAAATTGTAAAGAGGCTACCGCATTTGCTACTAGAATTTATGAGGAATGCGAAGCTCAATTATTAAAACCTAATATTACAGAAGGAAGTAAATATTACAATTTACGCACCAAAGAGATAACCCAAGAAGCTTTGAACAGAATTGGTAATTGCTCTGCCGCTAAATAAAAGGTTATTTACTAGCGAACAATTTTACATCATCTTCTGAAACTTGTTGACCACCAAGAATTATTAGGCGTTCAACTACATTTCTAAGTTCACGAATGTTCCCGGTCCAATCATAGGCCTTAAGTAAATCAATAGCTTTACTAGAGAAGGTTTTACCTGCCATACCTTGCTCTTCAGCTATTTTCTTAGAGAAATGTTCTATTAACAAGGGAATATCATCTCTTCTATCATTTAAACTAGGCACTTGAATCAATATCACTGCTAGTCTATGATATAGATCTTCTCTAAAATTACCCTCTTCAATCTCCTTTTTCAAGTCTTTATTCGTTGCCGCCACTACACGAACATCTACTTTTATATCCTTATCCGTACCTACACGAGAGATTTTACTTTCTTGAAGTGCCCTTAATACTTTGGCTTGAGCGGACAAACTCATATCACCAATTTCATCTAGGAAAATAGTTCCCTTATTGGCAGCCTCAAACTTACCCGCCCTATCTTTAACAGCAGATGTAAAAGCACCTTTTACATGTCCAAAAAGCTCACTTTCAATTAATTCTGAAGGTATTGCAGCACAATTAACTTCAATAAATGGTGCTGAACTCCTAGCGCTTTTCTCATGTAACCAATGAGCTACAAGCTCTTTACCCGTACCATTTGAACCTGTAATAAGAACACGCGCATCAGTAGGCGCTACTTTTTCAATGATCTCTTTTATAATGTTTATCTCATTACTTTCACCGATCATCTCATAATTCTTACTCACCTTTTTCTTTAGGTTTTTATTCTCAACGACCAAAACCTTACGATCCAAGGCATTTCTTACGGTGGTAAGCAATCTATTTAAATCCGGTGGTTTTGAGATATAGTCAAAAGCACCTAACCTCATAGTATTTACAGCAGTATCTAAATCTCCATGCCCAGAAATCATAATGAAAGGAATTTCCGGTTTTATCTTTCTAGCCGCTTCCAATACTTCTACGCCATCCATTTTTGGCATTTTAATATCGCAAAGCACCAAATCATAGTCGTTGTTCTTTATGGTTTCCAATCCTCTTAATCCGTCTTCGGCCTCCTCTACTGAATAAGAGTCGCTTTCTTCAGATAAAATTTTAACCAACACCCTTCTAATTGCCGCTTCATCTTCTATTACTAATATTTTTGACATAACTGCTTTTTAAATTCCTATTCTAATTCCTGTTCTAAAGTAAAGTCCGGCCGCATCGTTCAACGTGAAAATATCTTCTCTTTCTTCGTTTCTTAATGCACTATTTTGATAGATGGATCTACCACCTATAAAGTAGACGGACATATCTTTAGTTATTTTATACTGATAACCTAATGTCAATAATAATGCCGTTGAAGACACATCAGTAGATAAATTGTTACCAGACAATAAAATATCGTTTTGAATATTGACATAATATCCATCTAAAAATACTTCGGTTTGAAAAAAATGACCTTTCTTGGTAAAATATTTCATTCCTGATTTTGGTGCCCCCAATACATAAGACCAATTGGGGTGGAACCTTTTTTCATAATACACAAAAGGCAACGGAACGTCTATAGGAGAAGTGCCATTATATGAAATTCCTAAAACCAACATATATGGCTTTTCTACATCCTTTACGTTTTTATATGCACCAACCGTATAGTTCATGTTAAAGTCATCTTCTTGTAGTTCTTCAACAAAATTAGATGACCACCTTGGTGTTACAACACCTATTAGATTCCACTTTTCACTTAATTTATATAAATAAGCAAAATTTACATCCAACACGTGGAACTTGCTTAAATCGCCAGCATCCGGAAATAAATCATCTGGCACCTCAAAATTATATCTGTTATATTCAGCCCCCAACACTACGTAATCTTTTTTATCACGGACCGCAAAGGGAACGTTGAGCACCAATTTTATACGTGAAGTCTCTACCTCACCGCTATTTTCCGGCATCAACATATACTCTAACCTTAACACATCTGGCGTTTGAGAATAAAAGGGCTCAACAACAAACATCATTAAACACAGAATTCCCAGGCAAGCATACTTATGCTTTATCATCACTATTTGTATTTGATACATTGCTGTGTTGAAAAGGTGCCTGTTGATACAAATGAACATCTCTTTGCGGAAAAGGAATAGAAATATTATGCTTTCTGAATTCAGCATCTATTTTATACCTTACTTCACTCTTTATTTTGGGATCTGTAAAGCTATCGGTAATGTAAAAATTAACAGCAAAAACTAGCGCCGAATCACCAAAATCTTCAAAAATAACAAATGGTTTTGGGCTTTTTAATATGCTTCTTTGCCCCTTAATAACATCCAATAATATTTTGGTCACTAAATCAATATCACTACCGTAAGCTACACCAACACGTACCAACTCTCGTGTAGTTTTATGGTTTTGAGTATAGTTGTACACTATATCACTAATAAATTTGTGATTGGGAATTATGATCACCTTATCATCTCTGGTAATTGCCCTTGTGGTACGCAATTTAATTTCAAATACCTTACCGACTTTATTGTCAATTTCAATGATATCCCCAACTCTTAAAGACTTGTCTACAATGATAAAAATACCACCAATAATATCCTGAAAAATTTCTTGTAAAGCCAGTCCAAGTCCGACGAATAAAGCAGCGGATGCCGTAATTAGAATGGTAATATCTATACCTGCAGCGCTCATAGTAAAAAGAATCACAACAACGTAGACCAGATATTTAATAAACTTGAAAATACTGATAAACTTCAGCTTATCATCCATTTCCATTTTTCTGGTAAAAAATCTACGAATTGCTTGTAAAACCGTACTGGTAAGTAAAAAAGCTACCGTAAGCAGTAACAGAAGCCCTACAGTAATATGGATGGATTTTTCACCATCACCAAATTGATAGCCTAGGTCCAAGAATTTTTTAATGGTTCCCCAAACATCATCTTCTATTATTTCCTTTATTTTCTCTGTACCCTCCTGCATTATGACGAGTATTTAAGCCATTTATACAATTCTTTATAAGTAGGTTTTTTACCGTACATTAAAATTCCCACTCGGTAAATTTTTGCGGCAACCCAAACAATACCTATAAATGTACCTATTAAAATTAAAATAGATGTAATCAATTGCCATAACGGTACACCACCTTCACCTATACCCCAAGGCAAACGCATTAACATAACAATTGGCGAGGTTAACGGAAAAAGAGAGAAAGCAACGGCTATTGGTCCGTTAGGGTTACTGAAAACCGAAAAGAAGCCAACATAAATAGCTAGCATTAACGGAAGTATTACCGGGAAAATGAATTGCTGTGTATCGGTCTCATTATCTACCGCAGCGCCAATTGCTGCATATATAGAACTATAAATTAAATAACCCAGAACAAAATAAATTATAAAAAACACTAGCATTGCTATAATCGGAATCTCAAAAATTTCTTGGGCATATAACTGTACATTTTGTGTAAGGGCATCTACATCTACATTTGCCCCGTTCACCATACCTGGAGCAACACCACCACCTTTGGTTAAGCTCGCAGGATCAATATCAAAAATAGCCAAGCCAACTATCAATAATATTCCACCAGAGATAATCCAAATTCCAAATTGCGTAATACCCGCTAACGAGGTACCAATTATTTTACCCATCATTAAATGAAAAGGTTTCACTGATGAAATAATGACCTCAATTATTCTACTGGTTTTTTCCTCAATAACGCTACGCATAACAAAACCACCATATATAATAATGAACATCATAATAAGGTAACCAAACGCCCCACCTATTATGGCCTTTATCTCATTGATACCTTTTACGTTCTGTGTACCATCAAAAGTTTCAATATTGATGGAATAATCGCGATCCATTTCAGCATATTCTTTGGGAGACACACCCAACTCACGCAATCTTTCTTGCCGTAATCTGCTATTAATGGAAGATTCTAATTTATCTAATATGGTAGAGCTAGGAGCATCTTGGCTATAAAAAAAAGCTCTTTTTGCCACCTTCTCCAAACTAGATTCGTTAGGCAAATAAATTAGACCGTAAAAACCCAAACTTAATGTAGAGTCTTTGGCCTGTGCTAGTGAGATGTTGTTAAAGTTGATGTATGATGTAGCTTCTGATGTTACAAATTCATTTGCAAAATATTCGCTTTCGTTCAATACACCTATTACCTTTTTATCATTGTCATTTAATTGCGTTAAATATGCAATCAACAATATCATACCTACCATTAGAAAAGGGCTCAAAAAGGTCATAACCACAAAAGACTTATTGCGAACTTTGGCTATGTATTCTCTTTTAATAATTAGAGGTAATTTATTCATGAGCGATATTTTTGTTCTGAATAGTTTTAATAAAAATATCGTTTGCAGAAGGTATCGTCTCCTTAAACTCATTGACGTTTGCCCTTGAACCTAGAAATGATAGAATTTCCCTAGACTCATTTGAGGGTAGTTGCACCTCTAAATTCAACTGATTTTCCAGAACATCATATTGATGGTCAAGAATCTGAAATTTACTTTTCATCTCGTTCATCAACAATTCTTGATTATCCGTTTGTAAACCAATTTTAAAAATATTGTTTTTATATGCTTTTTTAATATCGGATAATTTACCGTCAAGTATTTTTTCGGATTTATGAATTAAGGCAATATGCTCACATAATTCTTCTACAGATTCCATTCTATGTGTTGAAAATATAATAGAAGTACCTTTATCCTTTAAGCTTAGGATTTGCTCTTTAATGATATTGGCGTTGATAGGGTCAAAGCCACTAAAAGGCTCGTCAAAAATCAATAATTTGGGTTCATGAAGTACCGTGACAACAAATTGAATTTTTTGGGCCATACCTTTAGAAAGCTCCTGAATCTTTTTGTTCCACCAATCACCTATCTCCAGTCTTTCAAACCAATACTTAAGCCGCTTTTTTGCCTCAGCTTTTGACAGTCCCTTTAATTGAGCTAAATACAATGCCTGCTCACCTACCTTCATGCTCTTGTACAGTCCTCGCTCTTCGGGCAGATACCCAATCTGTGCAATGTGCTCGGTTTTTAACAGCTCGCCGTCAAAATATACCTTACCCTGGTCAGGAAAAGTAATCTGATTAATAATACGTATCAATGTAGTCTTACCAGCACCATTTGGTCCCAATAAACCATAAATACTATTCTTAGGAATTTCTAGGGAAACGTTTTTTAATGCCGTATGGCTCCCAAACTGTTTGGTGACATCATTAGCTACCAAAATGTGACTCATGTACTCAATTTCTACAAAGATATTGAATTGTTTTGACCTGCTATACTCTTTATGATTCCTTTATACCAAACCAATTACAGTAGAGATAAGCATGAAACGAAGTGCCCTAAAAAGCAAAACCCACCCTTAATAAATCAAGGATGGGAAAAAAATTGCTATGAAAAAGAAAATTAATATTGGTCGCCCAATATTATCTCAAATATACGTTTTTTATTTAATAACCAAATATTTAGAAATTAAGAGAACATATCTTTCACTTTTTCAAAAAATGACTTATCAGATTTCTCCGGTCTAGGCTCAAAATTATCATTGCCTTGCATTTTTTCAAAGAACTCTTTTTGCTCTTTATTCAATTCTTTAGGTGTCCACACATTAACATGAACCAATATATCACCAGCTCCATATCCGTTTAAGCTAGTAATACCTTTACCTCGTAATCTCAATATTTTACCTGATTGTATTCCTGGCTCTAATTTAATACGAACCTTTCCACCAACTGAATCTATTTCTTTAGATGTACCTAAAACCGCATCAGAGATACTTACATAAAGATCATAATGCAAGTTATCACCTTCTCTTTTTAATGTACTATGCTCTTGTGTTTCTATAGCCACTAACAGGTCTCCCGGCACCCCGTTACCCGGAGCATCGTTACCTTTGTTAGGAACCTTCAACTGCATACCTTCTTCTACACCGGCCGGAATATTAATAGATACCGTTTCTTCCACTACCTTTAATCCCTGTGCATCGGCATCACCAGGTTTACCGTCCAAAATCTGTCCACTACCGCCACAAGTACTACAAACTGCAGCTGTTTGCATTCTACCAAGTATGGTATTTTGAATTTTGGTCACCTGACCTCTTCCATTACACGTAGAACATGTTTTGTAAGTAACACCTTCTGCCTGTACTTTTCTTTTTACTTTAACTTTCTTCTCCACACCATTGGCAACTTCTTCCAAGGTCAAAGAAACCCTAATACGGAGGTTACTTCCTTTAACCCTTCTTTGACCGCCACCGCCGCCAAATCCACCAAAGCCGCCGCCGCCAAAAGCACCACCGAAAATATCACCAAATTGGCTGAAGATATCATCCATATTCATGCCGCCACCGCCAAAACCGCCGGCACCACCTTCAAAAGCTGCATGACCAAATTGATCATAACGCGCTTTCTTATCTGCATCGCTAAGCACTTCATAAGCTTCGGCAGATTTTTTAAACTTCTCTTCGGCAGAACTGTCACCAGGATTTTTATCCGGGTGATACTGTAATGCTTTTTTACGATAAGCTTTCTTTATCTCTGCAGCAGTAGCGTTTTTACTAATGCCCAATACTTCATAATAATCTTCCTTCATTCCAATTATTTAATTTCCTACTACTACTTTTGGATGCCTAATAATACGGTCACCTAACTTAAACCCTTTTTCGATGACGTCAATAACCTTTCCTTTCATCTTTTTGTCCGGAGCAGGTATTTGAGTAATGGCCTCGTGAATCTCTGCATCAAAAACATCACCTGCATTAACTTCAACCATCTCTAAACCTTTAGCTTTCAAGGTCTCTCTAAACTTGACATTTATTAACTCTACTCCTTTGAAAACCTCTTTATCGTCAGATTTAGCCAACTCTTTCATAGCTCTATCAAAATCATCCAACACAGGTAATAATGAAACTATAACTTCTTGACCTGCCGTTTTAAAAAGCTCCATACGTTCTTTAGAAGTACGTCTTTTATAATTTTCAAATTCAGCAAATAATCTTAAAAACTTATCCTTTTCTTTTGCAAGTTCTTCACTTAGCGTCTCTTCAACAGACTTTTCTTCCTCTACATTTTCCTTTTCATCTCCTGCCTTTTGCTCTTGTGTTTCGCCCTCTAAAAGCTCATCTTCCAAGAATTCTTCGTCCAAAGTGTTTTCTTTATCACTCATAATTAATTGTAATTTAAATCGCTGTTTAAAAGCAGGCAAAAGTACTGCCAATTCTTTAAAAATGTCAAAATGTCACAAAAGAATAAAAAAAAATCCGCCAAAAGCGGATTATCTATCTAGGTAAGAAACTATTTTATTTAAGAAACAAATTGCTTTGTCACATTACTTTTATCATCTACACACTTAGTACCACTATCATATATTGCACCTAGTGCTTGACATATATTCACATAATTGAACACAAAACCTTCTTCTTCAATTTTTTTACTACTAACCCGCTGACTAGCGAATAATATATACGCCATTTTACCTAACACGGTGTACATTACAAACTTGGGCACATTTGGCATAAACAAAGGTTGATCCAAAGCCTTTGCTATTTCTTTGATCATCTTGGCATTAGTCACCGGGTTGGGTGCCACTCCGTTATATACACCCTTTAACCTATACTTTATAATATGTATAAAAATACCTGCCAAATCTGCAACATGAATCCAAGACTGCCACTGCTCTCCTGTTCCAAATGCGGAACCAACATAATATTTAACCGGTTTTGCCATTTCTGGCAATGCACCGCCATCTTTAGACAACACCAAACCAATTCTAACTTTAGCAACCGTTAGTCCAAGAGATTTAAACTCGTTCGCCTTTTTCTCCCAAAGGCTAACCACTTCTCCTAAAAAACTATCATCAACATTAGTATTATCTTCTGTATAATAATGACTTAAAGAATCTTGATAAATACCTATAGCGGATGCGGACACCAAGAATTTTACCGTATGGCCTTCACGCTCCAATAATGTTTTCCTAAGAAGTTCTAAGGTATTGACCCTACTTTCAATAATTTCTTTCCTATAACTATTTGTCCACCTTTTAGAGATACTTGACCCTGCTAAATTGATAATGGTAGAAACCCCATCTAAGCAGTTGGCATCTATTTCACCAGTAGTAGGATCCCAGAAATAGCCCTGATAGTTTTGTTTTGAAACAATTTTATTTTTTTGAGTAGTTAGGTAATTAACGGCATAACCTTTTTCATGGCATTGAGATACCAACTCGCTACCTACTAAACCCGTTGCACCTGTAATCAATACTTTCATGGAATAAAGATATTGCTTTTGATGCTCGCTGATATGCAATTTAATTTCGATTTAACATAAATGCAGAACCTATTGAATTTAAAGGCGTTAAAGTTTTACTAACACTATAAAAATTATTGTTTTTTTGCCCTTAACATTTCTCTTTTGCCAGGAGGTCCAGGTAACCTTTCTACCAAAAAACCAACTTCAAGCATGGCTCTTCTTACACTGCCTTTTGCTGCATATGTAACCAAATAACCACCACTTTTCATTGCTTTGAACATAATTTCAAAGATTTCAACCGTCCACAGTTCCGGCTGTACCCTAGCTCCAAATGCATCAAAATAAACCAAATCAAAAGCATTGCTTTTATTAATATCCTTGAAGAATTTTTGTTCCTTTGTTAGGCTGAAGTCTGCGGTTACCTCAACCAACTTTTCCCATGGAGATGTGTGCATTGTAGCAAATTCATCTTTCAAGGAATTTGCTTTCAACTGCTCTAAATAGTTTAGCTGGCCAAGTTCATCTTTAGAAACGGGATACGCCTCTACACCAGTATAATTAATCTTTAGGTTTCTTTTTTTGAATTCAATTAAAGTAATCAGTGCATTTAAACCGGTACCAAATCCAATTTCCAAAATATCTACCGTTGTATTTTCAAATAAGTCTAAGCCAGAGTGTATAAATACATGATAAGCCTCTTGAATAGCACCGTGTTTTGAATGATACTGTTCTTGCCAATCTTTTATTTGAATGGTCGTAGAACCATCAGCCGTTGTAATAATTTCCCTTTTCAATTAATTTGGAACTAATACTCCAGAAGCCTCAAAACTGTAAGTTCTTTTTGGAGATGTTATTTGTGCTATCTCTTGAGCTGTTTTACCGCCATCTTTAGCATAATGTCTTTGATCATCAACACTCATTTCCTCAACGAATGCCATACCATTCAATACCACTTCCTTTTCTAAAATATCAGCTGGCATAAAAAAACCGTAATCTTTAAAACGTACCATAGCTTGGTTTCCATCAGCTAGCTCAACGGTCATCCAACAGCCTTTAACTTTGCACACTTCTTTAACCTTGGTTTTAAATTGTAGCTGTAAAGAATCCGAAACAGGCATGGTGGCAAATTGCCTCATAACTTCATCTTTTTCACTCAATGTAGTGACAGTAAACTCTTCACCGTAAAACTTTGAAGAAGTATTTGCATCATTTTGTTGTCCAAAACATGAAAAAATGCCAAATAAAAAGACAAGTAATATGTTAAATCCTTTCATAAATCTCAAAAATGTTGATATCCCTGCAAAACTGATCAATTTTAAAGAAAAAAAGAAGTGCTACTATGGATATTTGTTTAATTTTAATCAACTAAAGTTACGTATTTCATGAGTATTGCAACGAAAGATATCATAGTAGAAAAAGTTAAAACTTCAAAAATTGACCAAGTTGATTTTGACAATTTAACCTTTGGTTCTGTATTTACTGACCATATGTTGGTCTGCACATATAAGAACGGAGCATGGGAAACACCTACAATAACTCCATACCAACCTATAACACTTGACCCTTCTTCTAAAATTTTCCATTACGGACAATCTATATTCGAAGGTATGAAAGCATATAAGGACAAAAATGACGATGTCTTTTTATTTAGACCGTTAGACAACTTTAACCGCTTAAATATTTCTGCAGAGAGAATGTGCATACCGCAGATTCCCGAAGACTATTTCATGGAAGGTTTAACTACACTGTTAAACTTGGATAAAGAATTTATACCAACAAAAGAAGGAGGTTCTTTATACATTAGACCTTTTATGTTCGCTTCTGGCAACGGATTTCATGCTTCCCCTGCAAATGAATATAAGTTTATTATTGCCTGTGCTCCTTCTGGCGCATATTTTTCAGGTAAAGTAAAAGTTCTTATCGAAGAAAAATATTCAAGATCAGCTAATGGTGGTGTTGGTTTCGCAAAAGCAGGTGGTAACTATGCAGGGCAATTTTACCCAACCCAATTGGCTATTGAAAAAGGATACAACCAGGTAATCTGGACAGATGACACCACTCACGAATATATAGAAGAGGCTGGTGCAATGAATATTTTCATTAGAATCAACGACACTTTATTGACCGCACCTACAAGTGATCGTATTTTAGATGGTATAACCAGAAAGAGTATTTTAGAAATTGCCAAAAACCAAGGTATAAAGACCGAGGTAAGAAAAATTACTGTAAAAGAAGTTGTCGAAGCAGCTAAAGACGGTTCATTAAAAGAAATGTTCGGTGCAGGTACCGCTGCAGTAATATCACCAATTGCTGGATTTGGTTTTAGAGATACAGATTATGATCTACCAGAATTAGATAATAGTTATGGTCAGCAATTAAAGAAAATCATTACTGATATCCAGTACAACAAGTCTGAGGACAAGTTTGGATGGCGCTTTAAAGTGAAAGCTTAAAAAATTAATTCATAATAAAAAGGGGGCAAATTGCCCCCCTATTTTATTTACTCAATATTTCATTAATATTAGGTTTAAAATAGTTAGGGCCTTTTAAAACCTTACCATCTTCCCGGTAAATTGGCTTACCATCTTCACCCAACTTACTCATATTACTACGCTGTATTTCATTGAACACCTCTTCAATTTTGTATTGCATGCCATGTTCTAGAATTGTACCACACAATATGTACAACATATCTCCAAGGGCGTCGGCAACTTCTACCAAATCATTATTTTGGGCAGCCTCTAAATACTCCTTATTCTCTTCGTCCATTAAATTAAAGCGCAACATATTCTTGGCTGGTCCTAAATCAGCAATCATTTCTTCAGAAACACCTAGACCAAAAGAATTATGAAATTCCTTTACTGCATTGATTTTGTTCTTCATTTTTATTTTACCGTTTTAGGTTAGCTTTGCGTAAAAATATAAAATATGTTTAGCACCGGACAAATCATTTTTGCAATCGCTTTTGCCGTGGTTTTTACGATCATAATCATTATTTCTTACAAAAAAGACCTTGATTTTCATCGTAAAAATTTCAAAGGTGTTAAATGGATCGGCATATCCTTTGCACTTTTCTTGATTTTACTACTATTTATAAAGTTTTTCCTAAAGGAATAGTTAATTTTTTTCCTACACCACAAAAATTAACGTTTTCACAACAAAACGGTCAATATCCTCGTTTAATATACCAAATACCGTAATTTTGCGTTATTCATCTATAAAGGTGTAATAAATTATGATGACATTTCTTACAATTTTTTTAGTATTAGTAGGTATTAACGTTGCCTTGGTCGTAGTTAGCTTAATAAGTGTTTCTCAAAAAACGAAAACTTCTTCTCAAAAGCTATCCAAACAACCAACTTCTGTTATTTACCCATTAGATTTACTTACAACCAGCTACAAGAAAGCCGTTTAGTTTTTACCTTTATAAGGTATGAAACAATTTATACTGGTTTTTTTAGGTGGGGGGTTCGGTAGTATATTAAGATATATTATATCTAAAAACCTTAACGCCTACTATTCAAATTTCTATTTAGGTACTTTTCTTGTCAACGTAATTGGTTGTCTAATAATAGGTATACTTATAGGACTCTCCTTAAAGAACAATTACATTTCTGAAAATCAGACTTTATTATTAGCCACCGGATTTTGCGGAGGCTTTACCACTTTCTCTACATTTGCTTTAGAAAGCAATATCCTTTTAAAAGAATCTTCTCTACTTCAAACTTCATTATATATGGGGTTAAGTGTCGTTATAGGTGTCTTAGCCATCTCATTAGGTCTTTGGGTTTGCAAAATGTTATAGAATTAACATTCACTAAGCACTATTTTATTTTTGTTCATTTTTTTAGGTATTTGCTCATTTTTTAAACAATCGTTAGATAATCACTCCTTTTTCTGACGATTATTCTACACACAGGTTAATTTCATCAATTCCATTTCTAGATATTGTCAAAATATATAACCATAAATAACATTACCCTAAAATTTAAGGGGTATATATTAAGATACTCGTAAAAATTACGCATGAACCCCTAATATTTTTAGGGTAACAATGTTTTTAACATATATTTGGCAATATCAAAAACTTATTCAAATGAAAAAAATCGAGGCAATTATTAGAAAATCAAAGTTTGACGATGTCAAAGAAGCGTTGCACAGTATTGAAGTAAATTTCTTCAGTTACTGGGATGTAACAGGTGTAGGTAATGAAAAAGAAGGTCACGTTTACCGTGGTATCTCTTACAGTACTACTGACATACAACGCAGGTACCTAACCATTGTAGTATCAGATGACTTTCTAGAAAAAACAGTTAATAAAATACTAGAGGCAGCTTACTCCGGTAATGTAGGTGACGGTAAAATATTTGTATCTGAAGTCCTTCAAGCATATAGAATAAGAACCAAAGAAGACGGTTTAGCCGGTATTAACTAAATAAAATAACTAACTAAAAAACTAAACGAAATGGACGCAGGATTATTTACAGCAAATAACGTATGGATGATGTTGGCTACCGCATTGGTATTCTTCATGCATACAGGTTTTGCCTTTTTAGAAATTGGCTTAACAAGACAAAAGAACACAATCAACATATTATTTAAGAATATCTTCATTATTACAGGTGGTTTACTTCTTTATTATGCATGGGGATTCAACTTAATGTACCCAGGCTTTGAAGACGGAGATATGGGCTTATTAAAATTTGCAGGTTTTGGTATTGATGCCCCTGAAGGCGGTATGACACCTGACTATGCAGATGGCGGCTACACATGGTGGACAGATTTTCTTTTCCAAGGAATGTTCGCAGCAACAGCGGCTACTATTGTATCTGGTGCAGTAGCAGAACGTATGAAAATTGGAGCTTTCATGATATTTACAGTAATCTATGTTGGTTTGGTATACCCTATAGTAGGTGCTTGGAAATGGGGAGGCGGATTCTTGGATTCATGGGGATTCTATGATTTTGCAGGTTCTACATTAGTACACTCAGTAGGTGGATGGGCAGCTTTAGTTGCAATATACCTTTTAGGTTCTAGAATTGGAAAATTCGGTAAAGATGGTAAGCCAAACGCTATACCGGGTCACAGCATACCAATGGCTACCGCAGGTGTATTGATATTATGGTTAGGATGGTTTGGGTTTAACGGTGGTTCAGTATTATCCGCAGATCCAGAATTGACATCTTTAGTATTGGTTACTACAAGTTTAGCTGCAGCCGCTGGTGGATTTGGAGCAATGATCACCTCTACTATTCTTTATAAGAACTTAGATTTAACTATGTTCTTGAACGGTATTCTTGGTGGATTGGTAGGTATTACCGCAGGAGCGGATTTAATGTCACCAAATGAAGCTGTAATCATAGGATTCATTGCCGGTATTATCATTGTAGGTGGTGTTGCCTTGGTAGACAAATTAAAATTAGATGACCCTGTAGGTGCTGTAGCAGTTCACTTGATCTGTGGTATCTGGGGAACATTGGTTGTAGGTATCTTCGGTAGCATGGCTAGTGGAGCTCAGTTCATGACACAACTATACGGTGTATTGATCGTAGGTGGGTTCTGTATAGTAACCTCTGGTATTATTTTAGGAGTACTTAAAGCAACTATTGGTCTTAGAGTTTCTAAAGAAGAAGAAGTTGAAGGTTTAGATCTTCATGAGCACGGAATGGATGCTTATGCTGATTTCAGAATGAACCAACACTAAAAAAATACGGAGCGTTTTGCAGAACGCTCCGTTACATAACCTTTTCAATAAATAAATTTCTCAAAATTAATTCATCCCATTAGGGATTAAATCAAAACTTATGAAAACGATTATAAATACAAAGTACGTAAAAAATATTTTCGCATCAGGTCTTATGCTTTTTGCAGCTGCAGGTGTAGTAGCTCAAGAAGAGGAAGAGAAAAAAATAAGCATTAGTGGTTCTGTAGATGCTTATTACCAAACAAATTTAAGTGCTTCTGATGCTACCCCTCAATCATTCGGTAGCTCATTTGCCAACGAATTAGGGTTTGCATTGGGTATGGCCAATATAGTTGCCGCTTACGAAGGCGAAAAGACCGGTGTAGTTGCAGATGTTGTATTTGGCCCTAGAGGTGAAGATGCTGTGGGTGGTTATAACCTAAATCAATTATATGCTTACTGGAATGTATCTGATGCTACTACATTAACAATGGGTAGATTTAATACATACTTAGGATACGAAGTAATTTCTCCGGTAGGTAACTTTAACTACAGCACATCTTACTTGTTCTCTAGCGGACCTTTTTCTCATGTAGGTTTAAAGGCTGATTTTGCTTTATCTGATGATTTCAGTTTAATGTTAGCTATTATGAACGTAACCGATACCAACAATAACTTAACTGGCGCATATTCTGCTGGAGCTCAATTGGGTTATTCAGGTCAGTACCTTAACTTCTACTACGATGGTGGTGAGGCTTTAGGTTTTGAAATTGATTATACAGGTGGTTTTGATCTTTCAGAAGATTTCTTCTTAGGGATAAATGCAGCATATGCTGATAACGATGGTGCAGGATTCTCAGGTGTAGCACTATACCCACAATACGCTACATCAGACGACTTCTCTATAGGTTTAAGAGGTGAATATTTCGCAATTGACTTAGATGACCCAGCAATAGATAACCCTAACGTATTAGGATTAACTTTAACAGGGAGCTATACAGTAGAGAACTTAACCATTAAACCAGAAATCAGATTAGATTCTTGGGGTAATGATGTTGAGCCTTACTTTGATGCAGACGGCGCAGCTTCTAAAAGCTTATCTTCTTTCTTAGTAGCAGCCGTATACTCTTTCTAAGTTGTTGATATAATTAATGGTTGATTTTATAGTTTAAGTTTTAAAACCTCGGCAATACCTGCCGAGGTTTTTTATTTTCCCATTAATGCTCAAAGGCTTTCACCCCTACTTTAATTTCTGTATCCAAATTATTGACCTTAGGCACAATTGGACAACTAAATTTTTTATTATAAGCGCAATAAGGATTATAGGCTTTATTGAAGTTCAAAATTATCTTATTGCCCTTGGGTATTCTTAAATCTAAATACCTACCACCCCCATACGTTTCTTCTCCGTTTGTATTATCTGTAAAAGGCAAAAACAAATAATCTTCATATTCCGCTTGCGTAATTAGTTCTGGCGATTGATAAATTTCCAATTCATGATCTTTTCCATTCAAGGTAAATTTAGCAATACCGTAAACCACCTCCGTTGATTCTCTACCTGTTGTTGTTGGCATTGAAAATGGTAAAGCTTCTGGCGTTCTTACAAGCTCCGCTTCTACTATGTAGTTGGTATCTGGCTCAAAGAAATCCAAAGACTCAAAATTAATTCTAAACCTATCGGGCAACGGTGAAGATTCAGGGTTTTTGAACTCAGCATTCAGCTCTTCTTGAAACAGCAAAATATCAGCTAGCTTATCTGACTTTGTTATTGATTCAATGTTAGGTTTGGCATCATGATACTTTTTTTCTTGTCCGCAAGAAACCATTACACACAAAATCAATACTGCAATACTTATTCTCATATCCATTCATTTACATTTCAAAAATACAATATATTCATTGTAAGTTTTTCACATATAATCGTACTTTAGAAATCGAAAACAATTCATATGAAACTTAAATACCTTCTTATTCTTTTACCATTTATACTAGTTAGCTGCAATCAAAAGAAAGCTAAAAAAGAAACCACAGTGGTTAAAGAAACAAGACAATTACCAAAGCTAGAACCCAGTAATTATAATGTTGCTTTTCTAATAATGAAGGGAACGTTCAATACTGAATTCACAGCCCCATTCGATATATTTCAACATACAAAATTTAGAAAAGGCATAAAGGCCATGAACACATTTACCGTAGCAAATACTTTAGAACCCATAACCACTTTTGAAGGTGTTCGCATTTTACCCGATTTTGACTACACTAAAGATGATTTACCTAAAATAGATATATTGGTAGTACCTAGTGCGGAACATTCTATGGATAGTGACTTAAAAGATGAAGTCATGATCAACTTTATTAAACAAATAGACAAGAGCGCGCTATATATGACCAGTCATTGTGACGGCGCCTTTCCCTTGGCAAAAGCTGGTATTTTAGATTCGGTAGCTTCAACAACTTTTCCCAGTGATATTGAAAATTACAAAGCCATGTTTCCTAATTTAGACATAAAGGACAATGTATTATTTGTTCATGACGGAAAATACATTACTTCTGCAGGAGGCGCAAAAAGTTTTGAAGCCGCTTTATATTTATGTGAAATACTATACGGAAAAGATATTGCCAAATCATTGGCAAAAGGTCTGGTCATAGATTGGAAATTGGAAGATGTACCTCACGTTACCGTTCAATAACATCATATCTGGCACCTTTTAAATATTTTTCAACCATTTCATTGAATTCCGGCATAATCCTGAACAATGCAGTGTGTTCCAAAGAATATAACCCGCTTTTATCCGTATAACCAGTTTTAAGCAACTCTTCCAAGTAAAATAAGGCTGTACCGTAATCTTCCATTTTTGAACTAATTGAGATTACCTCTAAGTAAGCATTATAATCTTTTGGCGAAGTAATGGTCTTTAACATGTGTAATAAATTTAGTGCTTCATAATCTACCACATCTTCAGCTTCAATAAAATCAATATTATCTGACACCAGAGCATTAATATACCCTCTTAACCTACTTGACATTTGCCGCTCATATAAATTAGAACTTTTATCCAATTTATTTAATTCTTGCATTTGATAATTCCACCACCCAAGATTTGCATAATTATAGGTGATAATATCTTCTTCCAAATAGTAGTTATAATCTTCTTTGGTAAAAGATTCCTTCAAAAAATAACTGTTTTGACTTCTATTCGCCTGTCTATAATTAGAACTTCTTCTTAAGGTTTTCTGCGTAGCTTTTAGCGTATCTAAATCTACTAATGGATTGAAAATCTTTTCCATATCTAACAATTGATATGTAGCTAAAAGAGGTTTTTGTTTGGAAATGTTGGAATTTGCCAAAGTCAAGAATCGATCATACGAAGAAGCCACCAAACTGCTATCCTTTTCCAAATGACCTTTTGCCATACTAGTAAGCGTCAACATTCTAAATGCATTAGCAATTAAGTCACCTTCTGGCAGCATACGATCTCCATCAAAGACTATTAATTCATTAGGAAACTTTAATTTATTGAGCAATTCCCTGCTATTCAACATCTCGGTAAAATTATAATCCTCCCTATTCACAAGCCCTACGAACTGAAAAGGTTGCTTTGGATTTAAAATCTCAACATTACCAACCGACGCACCTATAGAAATTACTCCATTGATATTACGTACAAATGTTGGCAAAATTGAAGCGAACATTGCACTACTACCAAAACCTGCAGTATACATACGATTTTTAGCTAAAGGGATGGTACTGATCACTGAATTGAACATTCTATTCGCAATTAAAACATTTTCAGAAATGGAAAGCGAATCACTTATATTATCTGAACTAGCCAAAACATAGCCTTCTTGCTCAGCTGCACCCAGCAACATTGAAACGGCAGCCTTGCCCTTACCCTTTAAATCCATTACAAAGGCAACTGGCCAGGCTTTATTTACCTCAAAATTTGAAGGCAAATAGAGAGAGAAGGTTTCATTGACCGAATCATTAACAACTAAATTTTCTGAAATAGCACCTCTTAAAAGCCTTAATTCTTGAGAAAATATTGCCGTAGAGGTTAAAACGAACGTAAGAAGTAGTAATTTTTTCATTATTTAATTTCTATCAAAAATCTAGCCAAAATATCTTAGAACCATTAATCACTAACTAATTTACCAATGATTACTAATTCCAAAATTAAATATCCATTAATAAATTGATAAAAGAGATTAAGATATTTATCATTTAACTTTATGCATTGGGGCATTAGAAATTACTTGAGAAAGAACAATATGAGTCCTTGTTTCACCATACTGTATTAATTGGTCGATAAACTTTTCTAGATGAAACTGATCTTTTAAAACAACTTCCATAACAATATTTTCGTTTCCGGTAATTCTGTAGCAATTAATAACCTCTTGCAAAGTAGGTACAACAGCTAAAAAAGGCTTCAATTTCCCCATAAATGCCCTTAAGGTTATAATCGCCTTTAATTGATGTCCGGTTAACGCGTGAGATACTGTAGCCTTATAACCATGTATGATACCAAGGTCCTCCATCTTCTTTACGCGCTCCGCCACTGCCGGTGCCGTGAGCCCAACCGTACGACCAATATTTGCAAATGACTCCCTTGCATTATCCTGCAATTGTTTTAGTATTTTCCAATTAAGCTCGTCTATCTTTGGATTCAAAAGAATATAGTTTTAATTATTTATTATCAAAGGTAAATTTACAAATTACATTTAAAATCGATAGAAAATAATCAAATAACTAACGTAATTTTATATAACACTAACAATACCCCACACAATGGCATATAGAAGTTTAAAACATTTGCCTATTTATAGAAAAGCACTGGAACTCTGCACCATGAGTAGAGAGATTGCGTCATATGTATCTTTCAACAAAGATTTGGTACGCCTTTATGAATCAAAGAGCTTAAGAGACATCATGGCTAATTCTATTTTGACAGATGCCATTCTCATACCTCAAAAAATTGCACAAGTTGAATATTCTAATTGCAATAATGAACGTAAAGAAACCATTTCTTACATAAATATCATTATAAGAAACATCAACTCTTACTGCATGGGATTGGAAAAACATGGAGTAAAGGAGACTGAGTACATTAATCTTTTAAGAAAAGAGATCAAAAGTTTTAGAAAATCGTACAAGGCTTGGAAAGCTGACCACCTATAATTATCCTAAAAATCTTACACAACAACGTAATATAGTTATCATATTAAGGATTATGGTCTATTTTTGACATAAAAAATACCATACAATTGAAAGCAACTATATTAGTCCATTGTCCTGATCAAGCAGGTATCATAAGTACCGTAACTGGTTTTATCCATAGCAATAAAGGCAACATCGTATACCTTGATCAGCATGTTGATAAGCCTGCCAACGTATTTTTTATGCGAACGGTTGTTGAATTCCAAAATGACTTTTCAGATTTGGAACATTTTAAAACGTTATTCCAAAATGAGTTAGCTATTAGTTACAACATGGAATGGAGTCTACATACCGATGACAAATTACCCAGGATGGCCATTTTCGTATCTAAATACAACCATTGCCTTTATGACCTATTAAGTAGATATCAATCTGGTGAGCTAGCCGTTGAGATTCCCTTTATACTCAGTAACCATAACGATTTAAGGTATATTGCAGAACAGTTTAACATACCGTTCTATCACGTACCCTTTACTAAAGCCAATAGAGTTACGGCAGAGCAGGAGCAAATTGCAATACTTGAAAAACACGATGTAGATTTTATCGTTTTAGCTAGATACATGCAAATAGTCAGTGGCAACTTAATAGACAAATACCCTAACAAAATAATTAATATACACCATTCTTTCTTACCTGCCTTTGCCGGTGCTAAACCCTATCATGCAGCATTTAAAAGAGGTGTGAAAATTATCGGTGCCACTAGTCACTACGTAACTGAAGAATTGGATGCCGGACCAATTATTGAGCAAGATGTTACTACAGTAACCCATTCTCACACAATAGAAGACTTTATCACAAAAGGTAGAGACCTTGAGAAGATTGTACTTTCTAGAGGAGTAAAATTGCATATTGCACGCAAAACAATGGTCTACAACAATAAAACGGTCATATTCTCGTAATTACTAAAGTAAAACCTATACATATTATACAATAATGATTAAAAAAATTAGTTTGGCTTTCTGCATGATGCTCGCAATTTCATGCAATGAATTACAGCAAGTAGTAAATCAATTACCTACATCTACAGACACTGCTTTGAGCAATGAAACCATAGCAAATGGTCTAAAAGAAGCTTTAGATCAAGGTATAGAAAAACAGGTAAGCAAGTTAACCGCTACTGACGGTTTTTATAAAAATGAATTGGTCAAAATTCTATTACCAGAAGACCTACAAAAGGTAGATAAAACTTTACGCGATATAGGTTTAGGCAATTTGGCAGACGAAGGCTTAAAGGTTTTGAACCGTGCTGCCGAAGATGCTGTTGCAGAAGCTACACCTATTTTCGTAAATGCTGTAAAAGACATGTCATTCGCAGACGCAAAAAATATTCTTCTTGGCGAAAACAATGCTGCTACTACTTATTTGGAAACAAAAACGAATACAGAGCTATATGCTAAATTCAATCCTGTAATCAACGAATCTTTTCAAAAAGTAGGTGCAGATAAAATTTGGAGTTCTATAATCACCAAATACAATTCAATCCCATTGACCAACAATGTAAACCCAGATTTAACAGATTATGTAACACAGGAGGCTTTATCAGGAGTTTATAAAATGATTGCTGTAGAGGAAGAAGAAATTAGAACAAAGTTCTCTTCAAGAACTACAGATGTCCTTAAAAAAGTATTTGCACTTCAAGATAAAAAATAGATTTTCAACAACTTAAACAATAACTCAAAAATATATGCGTTAAAATTAAACAAAAGAATATTAAAGCATTCATTTTCAATTTTTTGAGTTAGTTATTTTTTGAGTTAGTTAGTTAATAAAAACCGGTGGGAGCATCGGTTTTTTTATTTTAACACTTAAAGACTACATCTTAATAAATCAATGTTAAAGCACTTTAGATTGTTTTTTGACCGCCCAAATATGCAATTACCTTCTCATTAAAAAATACTGGTCGTTCCACATTTACAACATGACCACAGTCTTCAACCACCACTAATTGCGAACTTTTATGCAAAGAAACAATTTTGCGAATGCTGGGAAGAAATAAATAATCTTCTTCTCCCATGACATATAATGTAGGTATGTTGATATCTGCAGACCTAAAAAAGCGTAATAATGGATTAATTTCCGATGTTAGCTTAAACCATCTTATAAACTCTTTTTGATATAGCTTTTTTGCCTCACGAACAAAAAGCGACCTAGACTCCTTATGATTTTTATTTGGCATTATAATAAAAGCAAAGAACTTGTATAACCATAGATAAGGCACGATCGATTTAAATATGATACCAAGTTTTATCAATATTTGAGATCTAAGGTTCAATTTCATTATAGCACCGCCCATAACCATACTTTCAACCCGATCAGGATGGTTCTCCGCTAAATTCCGTATTAAAATAGTACCTAATGATATCCCTACAAAATGAGACTTTTCTATACCTTCTTGATCAATAACCTCAACAATATCGTTAGTAATAACATCAAAGGTGTACTTTTCATTAAAAACATTTTTTAAACTAGACTTAGAATTCCCATGCCCTCTTAAATCTAATAGCAATACGTTAAAGTGTTTCTTAAATTCTCGTATTTGTTTGAACCATATTGAAGAACTACCTCCTGCACCATGTACAAATGTCACCCATTCAGTAGCTGTTTTATGATGATACGTAATATAATGAAGCACAGGTTTGTATTTAAAAAAAGTTGTAATGTACAATGTATATATAGTTTTTCACAATCTGTTTAAGATTTTAAAAAATCACTTAGAACACGCTATCTTTTAAATTATCACAGGTGTATTTGTTAAAAAAAAGACATATTACCTATAAATTAGATGTACAGCTACACATACACACATCCAAAACCTGAATCTGAACGTATATTTGTAAGAAACTAAAACCAGGATTATGGAAAAGCAATATTGCAAGGTAGGGACAGTAACACCAATGGAAGCTAATACAGACATAATAAGCTTATTGGAGTATCAATATCAAATGTTTTTAGACAAAGCTTCTAACATGCAAACCAATACCCAGTTGGGAGAATTTTTTGAATCCAAAGCCCAGAAAATCAAAAAAACTTTAGAAGACCTAGTTTAGTCTTTGGAGCTCTATTTTCATAGCTTCTTGTAACTCTTTAGCTTTTTTTCTAGCAGCATCTGTAAAATCCTCCTGGTCAGATGCATAGATAATTCCGCGTGAAGAATTAATAAGTAGTCCAACATCTTTTGTCATACCATATTCACAAACATCTACTAAACTACCGCCTTGGGCACCAACTCCAGGCACCAATAAGAAGTTATTAGGTATTATTTGACGAATTTCCTTCAGATATTCAGCCTTTGTGGCACCCACAACGTACATTAAATTCTCTGCCCCTTTGTAGGTAGTAGAAACCGATAATACCTCTTTATATAGCTCTCTATCTCCAATCTTTTTAGTTTGAAAATCAAAAGCACCACCATTTGACGTTAAGGCAAGTAAGATGGTATGTTTATCCTTGAATTCCAAAAATGGTTCAACCGAATCTTTGCCCATATAAGGAGCAATTGTGATGGAATCAAAATTTAAATCTTCAAAAAATGCCTTCGCATATCTTGTAGACGTATTACCTATATCACCACGTTTAGCATCTGCAATGGTGAAAATTTCAGGATAATTCTTATTTAGATACTTTATCGTTTTTCGCAAAGCAGACCACCCCTGTACACCATAAGCTTCATAAAATGCTATGTTAGGTTTATAAGCCACACATAAATCATGTGTGGCATCAATAATTGCTTTGTTAAACTCAAAAATAGAATCTTCTTCCTCCAACAAAAAAGGTGGAATTTTCTCTAAGTCGGTATCTAAACCTATACACAAAAAGGATTGTTTTTTATGAATTTGGGCAACCAATTCCTGGGTAGTCATATTTTAAAATATCTCAGAGGCTTCCCTCAATTTTTCGGTATTTTCTACAAAACTCAATTCATCTATTATTTTTTGGATATCTCCATCTATAATATTAGACAAATCATACAAGGTTAGACCAATACGATGATCGGTAACCCTACCTTGCGGGTAATTGTAAGTTCTAATTTTTGCAGAACGGTCACCACTACTTACTTGAGAGTTTCGCTTTGCAGCATCTTCTTCTTGTTTTTTTGCCAATTCTAAATCATATAACCTAGAACGCAAAACCCTAAAAGCTTTGTCCTTATTCTTGTGCTGCGATTTTTGGTCCTGACATTGAGCCACTAAACCCGTTGGTATATGCGTTAAACGCACCGCGGAGTATGTAGTGTTTACAGATTGACCACCAGGACCTGACGAACAGAAAAAATCTATACGTACATCTTTGGGATCTATTTGTACGTCAAAATCTTCAGCTTCGGGCAAAACCATAACCGTAGCGGCACTGGTGTGCACCCTACCCTGGGTTTCTGTCTGTGGAACCCTCTGTACACGGTGAACACCGGCTTCAAACTTTAAAGTTCCGTATACATCGGTACCAGATACTTCAAACTGAATTTCCTTATAACCACCACTAGTACCTTCACTAAGATCAATTACATTTGTTTTCCAACCTCTACCCTCACAGTATTTAGTATACATTCTAAAAAGGTCACCGGCAAAGATACTAGCCTCATCACCACCAGTTCCTGCTCTGATTTCTACTACGACATCCTTAGCATCTTCAGGATCTTTTGGTATCAACATCAGTTTAATATCCTCTTCCAGCTTTGGCAGAGCCCCTTTGGCCTCTTCCATTTGCATCTTGGCCATTTCAAGCATTTCTTCATCACTACCATCGGCAATGATTTCCTCAGCTTCGGCAATATTATTGGTAAGCTCAAGATATTCTTCTCGCTTATCCATTAAGTCTTTAAGATCTTTATATTCTTTAGTAAGCTTTACATATTTATCTTGATCAGATATAATATTCGGTTGAATTATAAGGTCGGAAACCTCATCAAAACGTTGTTTTACTATGTTTAATTTTTCTATCATATGCTTACTTCACTTGTATGGCAAATTTACAATAAAATTACAGACACTTTAAAGTGATTATCGTGGGAAGAAATAATTAAAAAACGAGCACCTAGGTTTTTGAAATACTTAGTTTAGCAGAATGCCATTACTCTTGTGCATTTTATTGGCGCTATCCACAATAATAACCTCTGTATCTCCAAGTTGATTTATAAGAGCCAAACCTGCATCTAACCCCATTACAAAGATGGATGTTGCCAAGGCATCTGATAACTCCGCACTTTTTGCAAATACCGATACACTGTTGATACCCGTAGCGGGAAAACCTGTTTTAGGATCTAAAATATGGGTGTATTTTTTATTGCCCGACATGATAAAATTACCGTCACTGGCCGTTGTTGCCACAGACGACTCAAGAATTGGAATCCATGATGCAATACCACCTTTTAAATCTGGATTCATAACCCCAATCAACCATTTATCACCTGTAACTTTGGTACCCCAAGTGGTAATATCACCATTTAAATTTATAATACCGGCCTTAACATCCTTTGACACCAATAACGCCTTTGCCTTGTCTGCAGCAAACCCCTTTCCAATACCACCAAAAGAAATTTTCATTCCTTTTTTCTTTAAAAAAACAGTTTGATCCTTATTGTTCAAAACAATATTCTTATACCCTATTCTAGATTGCACCGCCTCTACGTTTGCCTTAGAAGGTAAAGACTGCATTGAACCATCTAATTTCCATACATCTTTAAGTGCAGTGAATGTTATATCAAATGCACCGTTGGTAATTTCAGAAATTTGAATAGAACGCTCTATGAGCTTGTATAGTTCCCAACTTACGTGAACTGGCTTAATACCGGCATTTCTATTAATCAAACTTGTTTCAGAGTCCTGATTCCAGGAAGAAATCAACTTCTCAATTCTTTGAACTTCGGCCAAAGCTTCCTGTATATAAATGTAACCCAACTCCTCATCTACCGAAACTACCGTAATGTCAAAATCACCGCCCATTACCTCGTAAGACTTCTTTACGGTAACGTACTTTTTATCTTGACCATACGAAATGTAGGTCAACATAACTATTAATAAGGCACTGATATACTTCACTTACTTTCTCTAGTTGGGGGTCAATTTTATCATCAAAGAATAATAAGTTAGGTTGGTGTTGTTGGTTTTAGAATTGTAATATGATCATTACTCAAAAACTCGTAAAATATCACCTTCAAGTGAAGTATTGTATATTTTTAACGCTCTTGAAGTACTGTTAGGAATTTCATTTAAAGGAGTACCGGTCTGAGAAAACTTTGATCCGTGCACATCACAGTAAAAAATACCACCTTCTTGATTTACAAATCTTACCTGATCATATTGCTCATGACTGCAGATTTGCGTAGCGGCAACAAATTCACCTTCAAGATTTCTAACTACAACAACAAGATTTTTTAAAATAAATCCGCCATTATTTGCCAATTTAGCAGCCTCGGAAGAAGTAAGATCAATAGTGAAATCTACATTGGTTGGTGGCGTAACAATATCTCCTTCAACTTCATTGTCCTTGGAACAACTGCCCAAGCAAGGAAACGTTATTGCAAATGCAGCACCCGCACCCAGAGTTCGTAAAAATTCTTTTCTTTCCATAGCAAGATAGGTTTATACAAAAAGAACGATTTATTTACATTAATCGTATGTTTTAATACACAAAGGTGCCGTACTTACTGGAAATTGTTAATTTTTTAGAATCCGATGCCTCTACCTTACCTATAATTTTAGCATTTACGCCAAAACTCTTAGATATTTCAATAATATCACCTGCGATATCTTCAGGAAGATAAATCTCTAGTCTATGACCACAATTGAAAACCTTATACATCTCTTTCCAATCTGTACCAGACTGTTCTTGAATTAATTGAAAAAGAGGTGGCACATCAAATAAGTTATCCTTGATGATATGAAGGTCATCTACAAAATGAAGAATTTTGGTCTGTGCCCCTCCACTACAATGGATCATACCATGAATTTGATCAGGGCTATATGTAGAAAGTATTTTTTTTACGATCGGTGCATATGTCCTTGTTGGCGACAACACTAATTTACCGGCATTAATTGGAGAATTCTCAACATCATCCGTTAATTTCACCTTTCCTGAATACACCAAATCTTCTGGCACCTCAGCGTCAAAGCTCTCAGGGAATTTTTCTGCCAAATAATTGGAGAACACATCATGACGTGCAGAGGTGAGTCCGTTACTTCCCATACCGCCATTATACTCTTTCTCGTATGTTGCTTGACCAAAAGATTCTAGACCTACAATAACATCGCCGGCCTTAATATTGGCATTATCGATCACCTCACTTCTTTTCAATCTAGCAGTAACCGTAGAATCTACAATAATTGTTCTTACCAAATCCCCAACATCGGCAGTTTCACCACCGGTAGAATGAATAGTGATACCAAACTCACCCAAGTCGTTTATCAACTCTTCCGTTCCATTGATTATAGCTGAAAGCACCTCACCCGGAATCTTATTTTTATTTCTGCCAATAGTAGATGAAAGCATAATGTTGTCAGTAGCCCCAACACAGATTAAATCATCTATGTTCATGATCAAGGCATCTTGCGCAATACCTTTCCAAACGGAAATATCTCCCGTTTCTTTCCAGTACATATATGCCAACGACGACTTTGTACCCGCCCCATCTGCATGCATGATCAAGCAATACTCTTTGTCTCCTGTCAAATAATCAGGAACTATTTTACAGAAAGCCTTAGGAAAAAGACCTTTATCAATATTCTTTATAGCATTGTGCACGTCTTCTTTAGAAGCTGACACGCCCCGTTGCTGATATCTTTCATTGCTAGGTGTTGACATAACTAAAATTTGAAACAAAAATAAGGGAATCATTAAAACTGCAACCTTAGTTCAGCTTAATAATTCCCCATTTTTTTTTAATAATTAAAGACTAGGCTTATTCAATGAACAACAATTCCCTATACTTGGTCAATGGCCATAAGGTATTGTCCATTAATTTTTCCAACTTATCACTATGTGATCTAATTTCAGAAAAATATGGTTTTACATCAAAGCAATATGACTTTGCCTTCTTTTTTGTGTCTTTAAGAGCATTTGCCTTCTTTCTTGCATCTGCCATGGCATCAACCATTTTCTTAATGCTTACTACATGCTCTGCAATTTCTTCTATCATGGTCAATTGCCCTTCAGTGAATTTTTTATGTGCCGCTCCATAAATTTCCTTAAGTCCAGACACATTTTTAATCAGCTTATTTTGATATTCCAATGCTGACGGCAAAATATACCCGTAAACCAATTCATTATACACCCTACCCTCTATCTGTAGGTGCATAATATAATTCTCCAGATCCACTTCTTGTCGGGCGCCCACTTCAACCTCACTCATTACATCCATAGATTCAAAAAGTGCAATACTGTCTTTTGATGTCAAGACCTCTAGAGCTTCTGGAGTATTTTTATTGTTACTTAATTTTCTTCGTTTAGCTTCGTTTTCCCATTCAACACTATAGCCATCACCGTCAAAACGAATTCGTTTGGATGTTTTTATATATTCACGTAGTACATTAAAAACAGCTTCGTCTTTTTTAAGGTTCTTCTTGTCTACTAGTGCATCTACCTCTTTCTTAAAATCTTTTAATTGCTTTGCAACAATAGTATTTAAAATGGTCATTGGCTTGGCACAATTGGTCTTGGAACCAACGCCACGCATTTCAAATTTATTACCTGTAAATGCAAAAGGTGAAGTTCTGTTTCGATCGGTATTATCCATCAATATTTCTGGAATTTTACCTACTACGTTCAGCTTAAGTTCTGTTTTTTCCTCTGGAGACAATTTTCCTTTGGATACCCCTTCAAGCTCATCTAAAACATTACTTAATTGAGTACCTACAAAAATTGAAAATATTGCTGGTGGAGCTTCGTTTGCCCCCAGCCTATGATCATTACTTGCCGAAGCTATTGAAGAACGCAAAAGTTCTTCATAAGTATCTACCGCTTTAATGGTGTTAATAAAAAAGGTCAAAAACTGTAAGTTCTTCATTGGTGTAGAACCGGGACTAAGAAGATTTACCCCGGTATTGGTCTGTAGAGACCAGTTATTATGCTTACCCGACCCATTGATCCCAGCAAATGGCTTTTCATGGAACAGCACTTTAAAATGATGTTTATCCGCAATCTTATCCATCACATCCATCAATAGAAGATTATGATCAATTGCCAAATTTGCTTCTTCAAAAACAGGAGCCAGTTCAAACTGATTTGGGGCAACTTCATTGTGCCTGGTCTTTACAGGTATACCCAATTTTGTGCATTCTTTTTCTAAATCGCTCATAAAACTCAGCACACGACTAGGTATAACCCCAAAATAATGATCATCTAATTGTTGTCCTTTTGCAGGAGTTTCGCCCACCAAAGTACGACCGGTCATCATAATATCCGGTCTAGAATGTGCAAGAGCTTTATCGATCAAAAAATATTCTTGCTCCCAACCTAAAGTTGCGTTGACCTTGGTAACGGTTTTATCAAAATATTTAGCTACTGCGGTTGCCGCTTCATCCACTGCACCCAATGCTCTTAACAATGGAGCTTTATTATCTAAAGCTTCACCCGTATACGAAACAAATATTGTAGGTATACATAAAGTAGTACCATATATGAATGCGGGCGAAGATGGATCCCAAGCCGTGTAGCCCCTAGCCTCAAATGTATTTCTTATGCCCCCACTTGGAAAACTAGATGCATCTGGTTCTTGCTGCACCAATTGACCACCACCAAACTTTTCTAAAGCCGTACCATCTGGCATAAGATCAAAGAAGGCATCATGTTTCTCAGCAGTTGAACCGGTTAAAGGCTGAAACCAGTGGGTATAATGAGTGGCTCCCATTGAAATTGCCCAACCTTTTATGGCCTCTGCGACTTGATCTGCAATTTTTCTGTCGATCTTAGAACCAGAATCCATAGCTCCTTTCAATCCTTCAAAAGCATCTTTGGTTAGGTATTGCAACATCTTTTTTTCATTGAACACGTTGACACCGAACAAGTCAGACCTTCTTCCATTTTCCTGAATAGCGATGGCATTTCTATTTTGACTTTCTTTTATTGCTGTAAATCTTGAGGACATCATACCTAAATTCATTATTAATTTCACAAAATTACGTTCTATAAATATAAATATGATAAAATACCCGACAAAAATTAGGGGTACATAGAAATAAATTTAATTTTTACAGATTTACCCCCTTAAAAATTCATACAGATTGATAAAAAACATATTTTTGTTGGTAACTTATTTTAAATTATAACGAGCACATTATGAGCAAAACAAAATTAGAATACATCTGGTTAGATGGATATTTTCCAACCCAAAACATGAGAAGCAAGACCAAAGTGGTTAATGACTTTGGTGGTAAATTAGAAGATTGCCCAATGTGGTCTTTTGATGGAAGTTCAACGCGCCAGGCCGAAGGTGGTTCTTCTGACTGTTTGCTTAAACCAGTTGCAATCTACCCTGATCCAGCAAGAAAGGACGGATACTTGGTAATGACAGAAGTACTTAATGCAGATGGTACGCCTCACGTTTCTAATGGTAGAGCTACTATTGATGATGACGATAATGATTTCTGGTTCGGATTTGAGCAAGAATATTTCATCATGGATACTGCTACTGAATTACCTTTAGGTTTCCCAAGAGGTGGTTACCCAGCTCCACAGGGAATGTACTACTGTTCAGTTGGTGGTAAAAATACACACGGTAGACATATTGTAGAGGAGCACGCAGATCTTTGTATTGCTGCTGGTCTTAACTTTGAAGGTATCAATCAAGAAGTTGCTTGTGGTCAATGGGAGTTTCAATTGTTCGCTAAAGGTGCAAAATTAGCCGGTGATGAATTATGGGTAGCACGTTACTTATTGGACAGACTTACTGAGTCTTACGGATACTATATTGAGTACCACCCAAAACCATTAGGTAAAGATATGGATTGGAACGGTTCTGGTATGCACGCAAACTTCTCTAACACTACGTTAAGAACTTGTGGAGACCAAGCAACTTACGAAAAAATATGTGAGGCATTTAGACCAGTAGTTAAAGAACATATCTCTGTATATGGTGAGTTTAACGATCAACGTTTAACAGGTTTACACGAAACTGCTGCTATTACAGATTTCAGCTTCGGTATTTCTGATAGAGGAGCTTCTATACGTATTCCTATCGCAACGGTAGAAAGCGGATGGAAAGGATGGTTAGAAGATAGAAGACCAGCATCTAATGGTGATCCATATAAAATTGCAGGTGTTATCGTTAAAACGGTAAAATCAGCTAAGGTTTAATACCAAATTAATTGTAGATTATATATTAAAAATGCCCTGAACATGTTCAGGGCATTTTTTTTTGCATTCTCCGAGTCAGAAACTATCCTATGGTAAAATATACAAAAGCAAGATATACGCCTAACAGTACCACTCCATCTCGCCAACCCAATCTTAATCCTTTAGGAATAAAAACCAAAGGAAGAACAAGAAAGGAAATACCCAACAACCAAAAAATGTCATTGGTCAATAATCCTTGATCCATAACGGAAATAGGCGTAATTATAGAAGTAATACCTAACACGGCCAAGAGGTTAAAAATATTAGAACCTATTAAATTCCCTAAGGAAATTGCTTTTTCTTTTTTGATAATAGCTATGATCGATGCCGCTAACTCAGGTATACTTGTACCTACAGAAACTATCGTAATTGCTATTACACGTTCACTAACACCGAATGCTGTAGCCATACCTACTGCTCCACTGATTAGCAGCTCAGAACCGCCCCAAAGTGCCCCACCACCTAATCCTAAGAACAAGGCTGTCTTATAGGTTGGCAACATTACATCTGGCTCGTCTTCCCCATCGATAACAGCAGGTTTTTGAAATCGTAATAAATACACCAAGAATACAAATAGGAAAATTACCATGACCACCCCTTCGTATTGCTGAAGAACTCCATCAAAATAGATAAAGAAAAAGAATAGTAAGGAAGCCAACATCATTACCGGCCAATCTGTAGTATAAAAGCTTTTGCTAACATCTATAGGTCCTAATAAAATAGTAATTGCAAGTACCAAACCTAAATTTGCGATATTAGATCCCACAACATTACCTAAGGCCAAATCAGGAAAACCATCTAAAGCTGCGTTAATACTTACAATTAGCTCAGGTGCAGAAGTTGCGAAAGACACAACCGTCATACCTATTACTATTTTCGGAATTTTTAATTTTAACGATAGATCTACCGCCGCCTTTAGCAACCAATTACCCCCAGCTATCAACAAAACTAGTCCGGCAACAATAAATAAGAAATCTTGCATGTAAAGAATTTTAACAAATATAGATAGAACATTTTTTTGGACATATGATAATTGACATCAATTGAAAACTAAAAATTTAGTTAAATAACTATTTTTATAGTTGTATAACTAAAAAAATAGTTTAATTTAGATGTATCAAAAGATAAGCAATGGAAAAACTTACAAATAAGGAAGAAGAGATCATGAAAATTCTTTGGCGCTTAAAAAAAGCTTTTGTCAAGGAAATTATGCAAGAAATAACGGAAAATAAGCCACATTATAATACCCTCTCCACTATTGTAAGAAACTTGGAAGAAAAGAAATTCGTAGGATTTACTGCCTATGGCAAAACACATCAATACCATCCTATCATAACCAAAGAAGCCTACTACAAAGCATATGTAAATGAAGACATGGTTGAATATTTTGACAATTCTTACAAGAACATTGTTTCTTTCTTTGCCAAAGAAGAAAAAATATCGGTAGACGAATTAAAAGAAATTATCAACCTTATTGAAAATGGAAAATAGATGGAAACTTTTTGTTACTATTTGCTAAAGTCCGGATTAGTACTTGGTCTCTTTTTTCTTTGCTATCAATTTTTGTTGAGCAGGGAAACCTTTTATACATTCAATAGATCTTTTCTGCTGTTAGGTTTGTTTACTTCTGTACTCTTTCCATTAATCTATATTACAAATACCATTACCCTACCCGTACAACACATAAGTGAGGCCACAAACAACATCATCTTGCCAAATGAACAAAACAATTTTATTGGCAACTCCCCATTTAATATTGCCCTAGCAATTTATGGTATAGGAGCCAGCTTATTTTTAACGAAATTCCTACTTCAAATTTATAAGCTTAGAAAGTTAATACAAAGCGGAAATAAGAAGCATATTGATAGCATTAGCCATATTGTCACAACAGATAATGTAACCCCTTTTTCCTTCTTTAAAGCTATTGTTTACAATCCTAGTTTGCACGATAAAAAGGAACTTAAAAACATTATTTCGCATGAAGAGGTCCATGCTCAACAAAAACATTCATATGATGTAGTCTTCATGGAGATTTTCTTAGCACTGCAATGGTTTAATCCTTTTGCATGGTATTATAGAATTGCAATAAAACAAAACTTAGAATTTCTAGCTGATACAGACAACAAAGAAATAAAGCTCAATAAAAAAGATTACCAATACATACTGTTGAAACAGGCTGTTGGTCAGCAAAATTTATCAATCATAAATCCATTTTTTAATTCATTAATCAAAAAGCGAATAGTCATGATCAATCAACAAAAATCAAAAAAAGTAAATGCAACCAAAAGTTTATTCATTCTACCTATGCTTGCATTATTTCTCATCAGTTTTAATACCAAAGAGGTGTATACCACCAATGAAAAAAATATTTCTGACAATACTATAGAAATACTTATAGACAAGAATACTACGGATGCTCAGCTGGTAAAAATCAAAAACGACTTGATCAAAGAAAGCTTTGATTTTTCTTATACCACGGTAAGAAATAAAAATTCAGAGATTCAAAATATATCTATAGAGATAAATGGTGGAAACAAAAACAAAGGTGAAGTCAGTAGCCGATTTAATTCAGCATCTGACAACGACACTATTGATAAAATTCATATCATTATAGATACCGATAAAAACAGCATATTTATTAGTCATGTAGATGTAGCCCATAATATTACTTCAGTTAAGAAAACTAGTAACAGTAATAATAATCAGCAAATTTCAATTTCCACATCTTCATCTGGCGAATATGATTTAAAAGTTACTGAAGAAACCGATAATGGCTTCAAGTTCATATCTGGCAATGGTAACAAAGAACCATTATTTTTTGTTGACGGAAAAAAATGGGAGTCGAAAGAGGTATCAAATTTAGACCCGAATAAAATTGCTTCAATGAATGTTATTAAAGGGCTAAGTGCTCAAGAGAAATATGGTGAAGATGGAAAAAACGGAGTTGTTGAAATTACATTGAAAAAGTAAAATCTGCGAATGCGTCTCTAATTAAAATCTAAAATCCGAAGAACTATTTACTTCGGATTTTTTTTGACACATAATGAAAGTATTCAAAATTTGAATTTTCATCTACTTTTTCGTCTACAAAATAATCTTTCGATTAAAACCGCCCCTTCATTTCTTACAATTATAAATCAAATAACACAATATGTTAACAATTTAAATATAAGATGTAGACATATTGTTTAAATTTAAAACAATTTCCATCATTTAACTTATAAATACATAGTCAATTGTATTAAAATAAGACCAATTTCTTGTTTAGGGAAATAGACTATAATATCTTGGTTGAACATTCAATAACCAACTAAATAATCGAAATCATGATAGCCTTAATTAAACTTATAATCATCTTTATTTTCAGCTTAATTATAAATATGGTATTCTTATAACCTGTAAGTTAAGATGTAAGCATAAGTGAGTTTTCTACCTTGTAGCATAATTATGTATTTTAGCATAAAACAGAAACCTTGAAAAATAAGTTCTATAAATTTATTGCCAAATTGAATAAGGCACTGCTTCCATCTTATAGTAAACAACGACTAGATTTATCTAAGGCAAGTAAGTTACAGATGGCAATCATTGGTTGGCGCTATTTTATTACCACCAAAGCACTAGATTAATATTTAAGTAAAGATTTTGCCTCATAGTCCTCTATTTTAGAAATACCTTCAAGAAAGGTTAACTCTATCAAAAAATTACACTGTACAATAGTACCTCCAAGTTTTTCTACCAATTTGCATGCAGCACTTGCCGTACCACCTGTTGCAAGAACATCATCATGAATCAATACCATATCACCTTTCTGTATACTATCCGTATGAATTTCCAGAGTATCCGTACCATATTCTAAATCATAAGTTTCACTCAAGGTTGTAGAAGGTAATTTCCCTGGTTTACGAATTGGCACAAATCCTGCATTTAATTTACTTGCTAGTATTGGACCAAAAATAAACCCTCTACTCTCCATCCCCACTACTTTGTCAATCTTTTGGCCGTTTACCAGTTGTGCCAATGCCTCTGTAGTTTTATTGAGCATTTCCGGGCTCTGTAACAGCGGAGTTATGTCCTTAAAAATGATTCCGTCTTTTGGAAAATTGGGTACATCTCTTATAAAGCTTTTAAAATCCATTTAATATTCTCTTCTTAATTTTGTGGTAAATGTAAAAAGAAATATATTTGCACCCCGTTAAGGGAAACAAATAACGGCCTCGTGGCGCAACTGAATAGCGCATCTGATTACGGCTCAGAAGGTTACAGGTTTGAATCCTGTCGAGGTCACTACAAAAAGCTCCATTCTCATGGAGCTTTTTTTTATTTTTTGTTCTTAATCCTAAGCATCAATTCTAAAAAGTAGTAATCTGCGTAGTTGATAGACACATCCATCTCATCCTTTTTAGGCCAATTACCCGTACTATGTTTTAAGATAAAAGGAGCTTCTATTTCAGATGGCAAAAGATATGCTTCACTTTTTAAAGTTTTCAACACCTTTTTTGATTATTTCAAATAAGCCTTTTCATTAGTAAAATTTGCTAGTTCTACAAATGCAGAAGCTACAATGGTTGCAGCGGAAACATCCTTAATAGTATTTGGTATACTTGGATCGTTAAAATCCCAAAATGGAATTCCGTCCTCCGATAAACTATTATGTTTTAAATAAAATTCCGCCGATTTCCTTGCCTGCTCTAAATAAACCGAATTGCCAGTATATCTATAGCACATTGTAAAGCCATAGATACCCCACGCCTGTCCCCTAGACCATGAAGAATTATCGTTATAACCTTGGTGCGTAACTTTATCTTTAGCCCTACCGGTAACGGTATCATAGACTACAACGTGAAAACTGCTATTATCTTCCCTAAAATGATTTTTTAAAGTGGAATTGGCATGCTGCACAGCAATTTTATGAAATGTGCTATCACCCGATATTTTAGTAGCCTCAAACAACAATTCTAGATTCATCATATTATCGATAATTACCGGAAACTCCCAAATATCCTTATTAAAGTCCCAAGAACGTATGCTACCTACTTTAACATTAAACCTGGTCACCAATGTTGTTGCACTTTCTATAATTACCTCTTTATACTTTTCATTACCGGTCACCACATACCCTTCTCCAAAACTGCAATATATTTTAAACCCCATATCATGGGTGCCATCATTATATTTTTCTTGTTCAATATAATCCGTTGTCTCCATTGCCTTGGATTTAAAGGCTGGCTTACCGGTTAATTTATACAATTGCCAGAGATTACCTGGGTAGAACCCACTTGTCCAGTCTTTTGAAGCTACTTTGAAAACTTTTTTGGTTTTAGGGTCATAACTTCTTGGGATGGAAATGGAATCTATAGGATAATCTAAAAATTTCTGATATCGAATTTGCAGAAGAGAATCTGCCGATATACGTAGTATACCTTCTTTTTTGTGAGGTATTTCTTTGCAAGACAACGAAGCTAAAGCAATTAAAATACAAAAGCCTTTACACCATATTTTACTTATAGCAACATATTAATTAGTACCTAGTAGCACATAAATTACTACTGTAATTATACACAACATTATTGCCATTGGTCTTGTGTATTGCCATTCTTTCATTTCTACATAATCATGATCTTCTTCTTTAAATGGTTGCCTATTAGGATAGAAATAGGAGACAATGAACATTACCAACATATTCAAGACAAATTCTATTCCCCAAATATGCACAAAATGAATATCTACTTTTAAGATAAAGGTTGTTAAAATATAGAAAGTCAAACCTATGACCAAAGCCACTTTTGCTGCTGTAGCGGAGATTTTCTTCAAAAAGAAACCTGCCAACATAATTGACGCTATTGGTATAAAGAAAATTCCATTAAGCTGCTGTAAAAGTTGGTATAATCCATCTGGAGCATTTGCTACCATTGGCGCTACTAAGATGGCAAATACCGCAAGAATGGTCGATGTCAGTTTCCCTATCCTAACCAATTTTTTATCACTGCTTTTTTTACCAAAATGTCTTTTAAAAACATCTATACTGAATATGGTTGCAGCACTATTTAACACACTATTGAAAGTACTTAATACGGCACCCATTATTATTGCAGCAAATACACCAACAAAACCAATAGGCAGTACTTTCTTTACTAACTCCGGATATATCATATCTTGATTATTGTACATAGAATCCCCAAAATAATAGAAGGCAATTACTCCAGGTAGAATTATGATAATAGGTACCAAAATCTTTAAAACACCTGTATAGAGTAATCCTTTTTGAGCTTCGACCAAATTCTTGGCGCCTAACGCACGCTGAATTATCGTTTGGTTCATGCTCCAGAAGTACAACTGATTAATGATCAAACCTGTAAAAAGTACCTCAAACGGCAGAACTGAATCTTTAACTCCAATGACATTGAATTTCTCTGGACTATGGTTAAACACCTTTGCCAAACCTAAAAACGGATTGCCATCACCAATACCTACCAGTGCTATAATTGGTATTGCCAGACCTCCAATTAACAATCCATATCCATTAATTGTATCTGAAACAGCTACCGCTTTCAACCCTCCAAATATGGCATATATGGATCCTAAAACACCAATACACACAACAGTTATCCAGAGCCCCTCTTCTTTTGATACATCCAAAACTTCAGATATATTAAAAATACTCTCAATATTAATTGCTCCCGTGTAAAGAACAATTGGTAGTAATGTAACCACAAATGATATCATTAGGAATAAAGCAACCAAAGTTCTGGTAGTACTATCAAACCTCTTCTCAAGATATTCTGGTATTGTAGTCAGTCCCATTTTTAAATACTTTGGAACAAAATAGATGGCAGCAGCAACTAAAGCCAACGCCGAAGTTACCTCCCAAGCAATAATTATAAATCCATTTTTATAAGACGATCCGTTCATACCAATTAAATGCTCGGTAGAAATATTGGTCAATAACATTGATCCGGCAATAACAACACCGGTTAAACTTCTTCCGCCGAGAAAATAACCATCTTTAGAATCTAATTTTTCTTTTCTCAGTTTATACCATGAATAAATTGCTACAAAAGCTGTAAAGGCAATAAAAGTAATAGCGGTGTACATATGAATTTGGTTAGGTTTAAAATTAAAATGGAAAGCAAAAAAAATGCTCTAGTAAAAAATGCTAGAGCATTGGCAAACTCAAATAATAATGAAATTAAAAACTCAACTTTTCAGGTAAGTACTTTGCTACCAACTCTTTGTAATAAGGCAGTAATTTTTTAGCATCGGGTGGCACAGGTGCTTTTGAATATAGATCGTAGGGATTAAATTTTTTGACCCACTCGAACATTTCAATGTCCTTTGCGGTCATTAAGTGCGTGTAATCATTTTCTCTATGTTGAGAATAAAAAGAATGGTACCTGATCATATAAAGGGCAGGTTCCGGCAAGTAATCTTTCATTATTTGATAAAGATATTCATCATGTCCCCAACTCATCTTTACATTGTCCAAGCCACAATTTGGCTCGTAGATACCGTATTTTGTATTATATTTACTATCAGTAGCATCAGGATTTGCGTTAAAAAATTCTGGATATACTATTTTATCGGAATAAGCACACCCAACAGGGAAGGTATCACCTACTACAGCCCATTGTGGTTCACCGAACAAACAAAGAATTTTTCCTAAATCATGAATAAAACCGGTAAGCACAAACCAATCTGGATGCCCATCTGCCCTTATTGCTTCAGATGTCTGTAATAAATGCTGTAGTTGGTCCAAATCTATATCTGGATCACTATCGTCTACCAATGTATTTAGAAAATCAACAGCCTCCCAAATTGACATTTCCTTCTTATTGAACTGTAAAAATTCTTTCTCCTTTTCAACTACAAAATCATAGGTTTGAAATTGATGATTTATCCTATAAAATTCTTTGACCGTATCTATTCTTTCTGAGTCTACATAATTTCTAAACTCCTCTTTTTCTTTTGTGGTTTCTTCTGGATCAGGATATCTCTCTAATAAGTTATCTTCCCAATCATCAATATTATCCATAGGATGATCTTGATTGTTGTTCAACGCTTTTTTCATAAAAGTCGATATTAAAGTTTTTGAATAAGTTGATTTGTTGTAATGATAGTACCACTATCTACATGCAATTTATCATATTAATATAATAATTAGATGGATAATACCACCATAAATATGGATTACATGCCAAACAATAAAAATATAAAAGATTCTATTTCAACAATTTACTAGGAGGGAAACCAAATTGCTTCTTAAAACACCTACTAAAATAAAGGGGATCATTGAACCCTACTAAATTGGTGACTTCAGACACATTGTATTTCTTTGATCTTAACAGCTTAGCAGATTTCTTTAATCTAATGGTTCGTATAAATTCATTAGGTGCCAAATCTGTAAGCTCTTTTATTTTTCGGTATAGTTTTGAAGAGCTCATACCTAATTCTTGACATAAAACATTAGTAGTTAAGTCAACATCATCAATATGTTCTTCAATGATATTGGTTACTTGGTCCATGAGTTCCCTATCAATTGGAGAATGGGTAAGTAAACCGACCTCACTTTCTACTTCATCAGAGAACTTTGCTTTGAGCTCTAAACGAGTTTTAATCGTATTTACAATTACAGATTTTAACAGCGATGGATCAAACGGCTTAACCAGGTATGAATCTGCACCAACATCATAGCCTTTGACTTTATCTTCATTCTCAGATAATGCCGTCAGTAAGATTACAGGTATATGACTAATAAACTCATCATTCTTTAGTTCATTGCAAAACTCTAGTCCGTCCATTATCGGCATCATTACATCTGCAACACATAACATTGGTTTTATTTTTCTACAAAGCTGCAAGCCTTCTTCACCATTCTCTGCCTCGTACACCTTATAATAGGTAGATAAGTAATCAATAAGATATTTTCTTAGCTCGGTATTATCTTCAATGACTAAAATTTTATCTTTAATATCAGTATTGGTCGTCTTTCTTTTAATAGGAACAATCGTTTCTGGTTCACTAATTTCTTTGTTAGAAATAAACTCGAACACTTCTTTTTTAGAATAACTCTCCCTATTTATAGGAATTTCAACTGTAAATGTACTACCCTCATTGGGTTTACTCTCAACAACTATGGTACCCTTATGTAATTCAACCAAAGATTTTACAAGAGAAAGACCAATACCGGAACCCGTATTATTTTCTTTACTATTTGTGGCTTGATAAAATCTTGTAAATATTTTTTCTTGACTTTTTAGTGGAATACCTATACCATCGTCACTTACTTCAATTACCAATGTATTTTCATCGTTCTCTTTAAGCTTAACGAACAAATCCACATGACCATATTTGTTGGTGAATTTGATGGCATTGGACAATAAGTTATATAAAATCTTATCAAATTTATCTCGGTCTATCCAACCAAAAAGATGTTCTACTTCGCTAATTATATTAAAATCTATTTGCTTGTTAAAAGCGAACTCTTTAAAAGAATCGAATGTATTTGTGGTGAACAATAATATGTCCGTTTTAGAAACTTTAAGCTTTAGTTCACCTGTTTGCGCTTTTCTAAAATCTAATACCTGATTGACTAAATTTAAAAGTCTACTGGCATTTTGATGAATTAAATTAAATCTACTTTTTTGATAGTCACTACTGTTCTCATTACTTTCTTCCAACAATTGTTTTGCTGGTCCTAAGATTAATGTCAACGGTGTTCTTAACTCATGAGATATATTGGTGAAGAATCTAAGTTTTTCATTGTTCAGTTTAATATCACGCTCTCTATTTACCTTTTCGGTAACCAATTCTTGCTTTAAGCGTAGCCTATTTTTCATTTCTTTTCTTATCAAATAAATTACCAAGACCAAAAATGCAAGAAATAGGATCAAAGCTTGATAGGTTAACCAAAAAGGAGGCTTTATGATAATGTTATATGAATTTACGTTACTCCAATAACCATCACTGTTGCTTGATTTTATTTTGAAAGTATATTCACCTGGAAACAGATTGGTGTATTGTACTGTTCGTGAATTGCTAGAAGTTGATATCCAGTCTTCATCAAAGCCTTCTAACATATACTCAAAGCTGTTCAGTTTTTCTTTAACGTATGAAGGTGTAGAGAATTGAAGTGAAAAATTTCTATTTTTATACTCTAAGGTTACATTCTTAATATCGTTTACATCCTTAAGCAATGGAATTTGACCATTGATTTCCACACCTGGTTCTATTACTTCATTTTGTATTTTAAACTCAGTAATTATAGGGGTTTTAGCTATTTTATTTTCACTTATAGCATGTGGAGAAAAATATATTATTCCGTTTTTACCACCTAAAAATATGTTTGAATCATCAAAATTGTAAAAACCACTAGAACTAAAAACATCTAATCTATTACCACTTTTTACATCATAAATATTATGACTCTTTAAATTAGATTTCAACCTGGCAACACTATTACTATTCATGTTGAACCAAATATCACCGTTTGTATAAGTGAGCATATCTGTTATCCACTTGTCGGCAAGCTCAGAAGGTTCATCTAACGGCACAAATTCTTTGGTATTGAAATCAAATAAATTAAGTCCTTTTCTTGTTGCCGCCCATAAGCGACCTTCATGATCTAACATAATATCACTTACATTATCATGAAGTAAACCAGCATCTGAGGTTGACGATGATGTATAATATTCAAAACTATTTTTACCTTTTAAATAATTAACTACACCTGTCTCTGTAGCAAACCAAATACTGGAATCATTCTGTTTTACAATTTCATTTATTTGGTATCCCTTTAAAAATATCTCTGTATCTGTACCGTTTTTAAGTTCTGTTGTATTCAATATCAGAGCCCCTTCTCCAAAAGACCCTACTAACAGCTGATCTTTTGCATATGTTTCAAAAGCAAAGATTGGCGATTGCTCAAAGCCGATATTGAATTCTTTTGATCTATTTTTTTTATAATCATACACCAATAACTTTCCGTTCCAAAGGCCACAGTAAAATGTTACCCCATCAATGGAATAAATGCTTGCTATATCTTTTTGGTTGTTATACAAGGGTAAAAAGGCATCTTCATTCGAGATAAAAAGTCCATTATGTCTTGTGGCAACTACAACTTTACCATCATAAGTTTTACTAAAACCTCTAATTCTTGGAACTTGATTATTAATATGTAGTGAAATATCCTTATTGCTATTAAATTGATTTTCAAACGGATCATACTTATCTAAACCATCTTCTGTACCGATCCATAACACTCCAGATGAATCAAAAAATAAGGCTGATACCAAATTATCTACCAAAGAAGTATCATCTGTCAATACTGAATAATGCCACTTATATTCACCTTTGGCAATATCTTCCAATTGATTACAAACTAATAACCCACCTAATGTACCTACCCAATATTTGCCATCATCTGCCTGTGTAACCGAAAGAAAATATGGACCCAACCCATCTCTGATCTCTGTATTTTCTATTTCCAGATTTACAAATTCATTTGACCCTTTGTTCAACTTATACAACCCTTCTCTAGTACCAATGAAGATATCTGACTTTGCATCTTCATATATAAAATTTAAATATGGATTTTTCTCTGTTGAATTTGGAATTGTAAGTGTATAAATATGTTTTTGGGAAATTTCACCCTTAGAATCTAACATTAATTTGGCTACACCGCCAGATTCGTAGCTACCGATCCAAATATTCCCATTTTTATCTTCAACAATTGCTTTTATGTAGTTGAAATTTTCAATTTGAACCTTTCTAAAAGTATTGGTCTCAACATGTAAGATATAGAGACCACTATTTTTTGTACCTACCCAAACTCTTTTAAACTTATCAACATAAACCGATCTTATTTCTCCTTCAGGAAGACTTTCACTATCGTTCCTATCAGGTAAATAGGTGTTAAACTTATGAGTATCCGTTTTGTATATTGAGAGTCCAACTCTTGTACCTATCCATAAATTATTAGAGTCCTCATCTAGAGATAAGGCCGTTATATCATCATTGTGCAGTTTAGACCCATCGTTAGAAGAGCTTAGGTAAGATTTAAACTCATAACCATCAAATCTATTTAGACCGGCAAATGTACCCAACCATAAAAATCCATGCTTATCTTGAACAATATGCCTAACAGCATTATGAGACAACCCACTGTCATCATTATAGTGCTCAAATTTTATATCTTGAGCAGTTACGCTTGTTGCTAATAAAATGATTAAGATAAATATGCTGAAAACATTTCGCATGTTTTGTTTTAAATGTTTGAGTTTGGTTAGTTATAAATGTACTAAAGCTACAAATAACAGTTTATTCTAGACCGTTAAGGCGTTTCTTTTCAATAGTCCCAGCTTTTACATCTATTATAAAATGATCTGATGGTTTGCCGTTACTACTTTTCTCGAAAATATATGACCACAACCTGTAAGCGCTATCATCAGATTGTTTTAATTGACTACATAAAAATTCGTACTGTTTTAAACGAGCTTTTCCAATATCGGCAAAGGCCAATTCATCTGCGCTTCTTAAGCGATAAAAATCATATATCATGTCAAAACCCGTCCAGGCCTTAAAATCACCTCTAGATAAATTGGCGCTATTAAAACTATTATCAAGATCATCGTTTTGAGCCATTAAAAGCTCTTCACCTGTTTTATGTATAAAAGATTCAACAAATTTTTGAGACCAATCATTTGGCAAAAAACGAAGCCTAACCAATTCCTTTAAATGCCATTGTGTAAAATCTCTATAATTCTCAGCTGTTAAAATGTCTTTATTCCAAATTTCAGTAGTCTGCGTATTTTGTAAATAATTATATTCCTCCTCGTATAAGGAAAATAGACTATTGAATTTTTCAGCTTTTTCAATAACAACGGTCTCCACTTCAAACTTGGTTTTAGAATGTATCGTTAATATCTTATAACCAGGTGCGTATGCAGCTAATGACGGAGTTTGAATATTGTATAAAGTGTTACCTTTTGTACTTGTTCTTACACCAGTATCATTAATATGCATATGACCACCAAAATGAATTTCAATACCTGCATCTGCAAATAACTCTGCCACTTCCTCTTTTGGCACTCGGTGTAGTTGCATTTTCGATTCACCAAAAAAATGTTTCATTTCATCTGAAGCATTGTCATTAAAATCAACCATGGGATAATGACTAAAAGCAATTAAAACCTTGTTCATTTTTTCAGCCTTTTCTGATACTTTTTTCACCCAATCTATTAAATGTCTTTTTTGTAAAAGCACATTATTGTACCCTGTACTTGCACTTTGAAAATCATTGACATTTTCTGATACGCCAGATAATTTATTTTTTGGAACATAAACATTGGCATCTAATGCCAATAGCCAAAGGCCTTCGATTGGCTCTACTAGATAACTTGCATCTGGGTGTTTATTAAACGCATCGATCGCATAGGTTCTATTTTCCAATGAAGACGCTTGCTCTGCCTTGTTAAACGTATAACCTTGATAAGAGTAATCTGAAAATGGAGTTTCCCAATACACGTAATCTTTTTGTGGATAAAAACCAAAAGCAGCCATTTCATTTAAAATATCTTGGTATCCCCACTTTTGAATTTCCGAGGTAATAATTGGGGTAAGCCGCCCAGCTACAGTATCCTTTATATTTTCAATTGAACTGGTAATTATCTGTTCCTTTCCCCCAATACCCAAAAAATCGGTCTTACCGGCATCGTGCGCAAAGGGTTTTACAGGATCATGATTTCCTGTTGTAGCAAAAAATAAAATATCATGCTCGTCGGTATAGCGTTGTAAAATTCTACGCAAACCCTTAACATGTACGGGTTGGCCATCATCACTAAAATCACCTGGCAATGCAACTAATTTAATTCCCCTTTTTACAATGTCATCTAGCGCTTCAATAAAGGCAAAATAATTCTCATTGAATATTCTGGTAGATTGTAATTGTGCATTCATAGTACGAATGTTTACAAAATCATCGGTTTTAGGGTTTTTAATTCCTTTGTAATCTACATCTTCAAATTGCGCATAGATATCTTGAAAATGTGCATCTGCAATAAATGCAATTTTCACTTCTTCAAATTCTTCTTCCTTTCCAGTACTACAAGAAAGCATCAAAAATAGCAAAGCAACATACAGAAATCTATATTGCTGGCTAATTCTAGATTGAATTATTTTTTGACCGTTTCTTTCGGAAAGGCATAGCTCTTTTTCCATCCTCCTAAATCTATCAACACTTGATCAATTAATACTCCAGGATCTACCATCCATATTTTCAATGTATGTTTTCCTGCCTTATTTACAATTTGTTTTACCGTTTGTATTGATGCGTTTCTAAGTACATTCTGTTTCCATTCCTCACTTCGACCTTTGGTTTCAAAATTCACAAAAACCGGTGTAGCATCATCAATAGCAATTGCACAGCGAACTCCTATTCCAGCAAATGGGGCATGGGTGGGTACCGCTTGTATATTCACATCTACCTCACCAAAATTAAATGTATAAAAATCATATTCCAAAACCGGACTATTCGCTTTTATTTCCTCTAAATCTACCAAAGGCGTTGAAGTTCTAGGCAGTGCAGTTATGACCTTATTGGTATAGCCCATACCTTCGAATAACTTCCAATTTGCCTCTTTACCTTCTTTCTTTCTTGTAAAGTTTTCGGCATGTATAGATACATAACCCTTATCCTCAACAAAACCGTTGTAGTTTTTTAATGCCTCGAATTTAGGATTGTAAGCAGATACACCAATGGTAGTAGTTTTACCTTCTGATATAAATTCAATAGCACTATTCACCTTATAACTCGGAGGAATCAACTGAAAATCGTGTCCTAGCGGAGCTTCTTTTTTATTCTCGCCTTGGGGAACTTTACTCCAATCTATACTCACCCAAATACGTTTTTCCAAATTATCAGAATTTAAGGTTCCTTTATTTTCTGACAAGCGAATCCAATCTGATTTAGGTTTTGCTTCCCAATTAACCGTACCCTTACCATTTGCAAAAACATCAATATAAAAAACACTCTTAGTATAGCTATTAAAAACAGGAAGTACATCTGCATAGCTATTAATTACCTTATCATTAACCTCCATCTGATACCCTTCTAAAGCTAAACCTAAGCTAGCATTTTCACTGTTAAGAACGGTAAATGTTGCAGGTTTTGCAAACACCGGAAGAAAACGAGGAGCCATCGTCATAATATGGTTCCATTTACCATTTTTAAGCACTGTATTGTAGTAATCGGTCTCTTCAATGATTCGATTATAAGCTTCTTTTGATAATACGCTAAAAGTATTCGCACTTTGCCTACCTTGTTTAGCTGTAAATTGGTTCTTAAAACTATACAACCACTTCTGATTTAATTTAGAAGCACCAATAACCGGGTAATACACCAATTGATAAAAAGCATCTTTTCTATACATTGGTATATTGTTATAAATCTCCTCTGTAGCTTTTATTAAACTTTTATAACGATCAATACGCTCCGTAACCTCATCGCCATAATGAAACTGTGTTAATTCTGTTTCCCCTTCTTTAGTAACCGGCTCTACCTGGCTCCACGCCATAAACTCCGGTCTTCTTATATACGCCAATCGGTTATTTTCATATAATACATTTGTAATTTCAGTTGCAGATGTTTCACCAAATTCACGCGAAGCCCAATTCTTAGTATGCTGTTTTACAGACGAACTTTCATTAAAGTCATCCATATTCCAAGCCATATCTAAAAACAATTCAATGCTATACTCATGTGGTTTTATATCACCGCAGTTTAGAATCCAAATATCACGAGATTTAAGCTCAAATGCTTTTGACATTTCTTCCCACATCAAAACCGGATTAGTAGAATTCAACCATAAATAATCATGCGGTCTACCCCAATATGATGTATGATAATATACCCCGGCACCACCCGCTCTTTTTTGCTCTTGCGGATTACTTAATTGGCGAATGTACCCGTAGTTATCATCTGTCCAAACCAAAGTGATATCCTCAGGTAATTCAAGTCCGCTTTGGTAATAGTTCAACACCTCTTTATAGGGCACAAAAGCTTGTGGAATACTTGACGGGTCTTTCTTTGTCTCCTTAGCTAAAATGGCTCGTTGGTCGGTAATTACACGCTCCAACAAATGTACTTGTGCATCGGTATCATCTTCGCCAACGATCATGGGCGAATCATGCTCACCACGCATACCCGTAGTGTAAATACCTTCTAATTTGGCTGTTTCTTTTACTCTTTTGGTGAATAGCCTTTTTATGGTTTCTGAATTGGTATCATACCTATACTCCCCCATTTCATCATGTTTCCATTCCGTATTTATATTGCTAAGCATGGGTTCCGCATGCGATGTACCAATAACAATGGCATAATCATCTGCAACAAATTTATTCTCTGGATACGAGTAAAATGGTTTAGTACTAGAATGCATGGCAGGCCAAATAGTATTTGCCCTTAATCGTAATAACAATTCAAATACTTTGGCATAAGTTTTTGGACCTATATCACCAGTTTCCGGTTCAAAATTTAAAGCTGCCCATCGTTGTAATCCCCAATCTTCATCATTAAGAAAAACACCTCTGTACTTTACAGAAGGAGATTTTGAAACTTCTTTTTCCATAGTAAGAGAAAGTGACTCTTTTTTAGTCGGAGTAACATCTGCCCACCATTCCCATGGTGATACGCCTATTTTTCTGGAGAGTTCTAATATACCATAGGCTGTTCCCCTCCTATCACTACCTACAACCACTAAAGCTTTCTTAATAGTGGATGTTGGGTTTTCAACAATCTGAATACTATACCGTTCCCATTGATTTTCAATTTCAGAAACATCAATTTCACCAGCAGCGATCATGCTATCAATCCATTTGTTGCTACCAATGGTACCGGCAATTATTGTAGTTTCAGACCTACTATCTTTAGTGGAGACAACAGGCTTTTTTCCTGTGATGTTATAAACGTCAGTTGCAAATATATTTGATGCTATAGTTACAACCTTTGCATCTTTCTTATCTATTAAAATAGAGGTAATCGCATTGTCCCCTACAAGTGTAAAATCAGAAGTAGCTTGCTCTTGTGCCGCTAATACCACCACTTGAAAGCAAATGAGCATTACAACTATCTTTTTAATTAAGTTACTTTTTCTTAATTTTCTCATACGTTCCATCTTCAAAAATCACTTTATAATCAGAATCAAATAATGTGGAAGGCTTATAATAATCAGTAGAGATTACTTGCGCTCCAGATGCCTTTGCCTTCTCAAATTTTTCATAGCTATTTGTTCTCGCTTCTTTGGTACCGGCATCTGCCCTAGTACGAACCATATACCCTTTAGAAACCAGTTCTTTTATATAAGCTAACTCTTTAATCGGATTATTGACTATTCTAAAACCAGCTTCAGGATTACCTTCTTTGCTATTCACAAAAAGGACCCTACCCCTTAGCGATTCATGACCTTGTAAATAATTCTTAATACGCTCTTCTTTTTCATCCAATACGAATAAGAATTTTCCCTGTAAACTTTTTATGCTAGGCCAACCTTTTGATAAAACAGCTTTTTCCAGAGATTCAAAATCACCCCTAACAGCATCTGGAGTTATTAATTGACTTGCAGGTAGCACACTCTTTATTTCATCATCTAGCGCATTCAATGCACTTATATCAAATGCCAAAGGTTCTCTGGTTTGTGGTACTATTTGATCTTTGGTATTGATAAGAATGATTAAAGGAGTATGATTTGGGTTGTTATCCGACCATTTTTTCAAGGCTTTTAATCCATCAGAAAATAACAAATAATGGCTTCTAAAGTCGATATCTTGAATATGAAACATTTTAAGTCCAGGCTGTATTAACTTTTCTTCCACATCAAAAGCTAAAGGTTCTTGACCAAGTGATTTTACTACCTCTAATCCTTTAGGGTTAGAAAAATGACCTCCTTCTGGATCATAAAAAACATCTAACTCTAAATTTCGCAAACCTAAGTTCAATTGTTCTTCTAAGGTAATATGGGTGTATTGCAAACTTTCCATTTTCTTTGGTTCAACTGTATGCAAGTAATCGTACAATGGTTTTTCAATCGCAATTTTATATGAGTTATGACTACCAATTACTTGAATATCGTTAAGAGATACATTGCTACTTTTACAGCTTACAAATGCGAAAATCATTAATAAAACCAGTGAAGAAATAAAGTGTTTCATTAGTTAATCTCTTTTGTTTTTTGAAGTCGTATGTCTTTAGAAGATGATCCTATCATGAATATATACTCCGCTTTTTCGAATGACCATTGCTTAGCATTTTCATCCCAATACTGCAGGTCATTTTTAGATACTTTAAATTCAATAGTTTTTGATTCTCCAATATCTAAGCTGATTCTTTCAAACCCTATCAACTTTTTAATAGGTCTGTTTACAGCTGAATTATTAACCGTATAATACAACTGCACTACCTCATCACCATTAAAAGTCCCAGTATTTTTAATTGTTGCAGATATTAAAACAGCATCAGATTCAGACTTTACTTTTAATGAATCATATTTAAATTGGGTATAACTTAATCCATATCCGAAAGGATACAATACATCTCCCTTAAAATACATATATGTTCTACCGTTAGACACCTCGTAATCATCCATATCAGGCAAATCTGAAACCGACTTATAAAAGGTAATTGGCAATCTACCTGCAGGATTATAATCTCCAAACAATACATCTGCAATGGCAGTACCACCGGCTTCACCCGGATACCATGCATCTATAATTGCAGGTACATTTTCATCCATCCAATTAATAGCCAAAGAGCTACCGGCAACCAAAACAACAATTAGATTTTTGTTCTCGGCATATATTTCTTTTAAATAATTGACCTGGTCTTCAGGCAAAGCTAACGAAGTTCTATCGCGACCTTCTTTTTCAATAGATTTATTAATACCCATGACAGCTATCACATAATCGCTTTCTTTGGCTACTTGTTTATCCTCTTTATATAAATCGTCTGTAGTTGTAGGTACTTCCCAAAGCAATTGACAAATAGCATCTCCACCGTTATCAAAATACTCAAGCTTTATAGCGTATTTTTGACCAGCCTCCATATCTAATTCTACCTGGTCTGTGGTCATACCACGGTTGTGCCATTCATCCACTACCAATTCACCATTCAACCACATACGAACCCCATCATCAGAATTCACTCCAATCTTATAGATTCCGGAAAAGTTTGGGGTTATGTAACCAGACCAACGCATAGATTTATAACGAAAACTGGTGTAAGGATCCGGCGGATTATTTACCGGATCAAAATTTACTACTTTGTCTACACGTGTTTGCGGAGTACCCTCTAAAAACTTGTTATCAAAATATTCTCCAAACAAGCCCAATTCACCAGTATGTTCATTGACCAAATTTTCAGATTCGATCAAATTTAAATTTCTAGCTGCTGTTTTCCATTTTACATAAGTGACCTCTGCTTTATCACCAACTTTATTTCTAATACCTTCTAGAGGTGAAATGGGTTTAATTACGGGAAGACCACTATAATCTCCAAAAACAACCTGATTTGCGTTAAAACCGACAACCGCAATTTTTTTAATATCATTTACATTTAAAGGCAAAATATCATTTTGATTTTTCAACAAAACCATAGATTGTCTTGATGTTTCCAATGCCAGTTCTTGGTGTTTTGTAGATCCAATTACATTTGGAGAAATTTTGGCATATGGGTTGCCGTCAACCTTATCAAATATTCCTAATTTAAAACGAGCGGTTAAAACCCTTTTTACCGCCTTATCTATATTTACCTGGGACACTAGCCCATTTTCATATGCCTTTAACAGGTGTTCAGCATAAATATCATCTCCACATTCCAAATCAAGTCCACCTTCTAAAGCTACCTTGGCAGCCTCTTCTTTTGTATTCACATATTTGTGCGATTTCTGAATATAGGTGGGTGCACCACAATCACTTACTACGTAACCCTCAAAACCCCATTCATCTCTTAAAACAGTATTTAACAGCCAACCATTTGCAGTACTAGGCACCCCATTTAAAGCATTGTACGCACTCATTATAGCTTGGGCATTTCCTTCTTGCACAGCCACTTTATAAGCAGGGAAATAATATTCACGTAAAGATTTTTCTGAAATATTGGCGTTGTAAGCAAACCTGTTTTCCTCTTGGTTATTGGCTACAAAATGCTTCGGTGTAGAAACTACCTTTAGATATTTATCATCATCGCCTTGCAAACCTTTTACAAAAGACATCCCTATTCTACTGGTTAAATATGGATCTTCTCCATAGGTTTCTGGAGTTCTACCCCAGCGTGGGTCTCTAGCCATATTAATGGTAGGAGACCAGAATGTCAATAGATCACTATACACATTCTTTTGCTCTTTACCTTGATTGTAGAAATTCCATTTACCCCTAGCCTCATCTGAAATAGCGGTTGAAACTTGATGAATTAAATTTGGATTCCATGTTGATGCCAATGCCACCGCTTGCGGAAAAACAGTAAATCGACCACCTTTTACCACACCATGTAAAGCTTCATTACCATGATAATAATTTTCTATTTCCAATCTTGGAATAGCCTCAGCAGAAGAAATCAACATAGAAATCTTTTCTTGGATTGTAAGTCTACTCATTAAATCAGCTACTCTTGTTTCTAATGGTAAGTCTTGATTTTGAAATTCCCATTGATTTTGTGAAAAACCAGCTAAGGGAATCAATATAAATATTACGAATAATGGTAGAATTTTCTTAATGGACATAAATCGTATTTTGATCATCCTTCTCAGACAGCTTTACTATTTAATAAATTCCACATTTGTCACCTTAGCCACAATAGGGTTAGGCCAAACCTTATCATTGTAAAGCCGTTGTGCTCTACTTATTGAGATTTCCAGTAAATCTTTATGTTGAACAAAATGAGATGTTGGTGTGTTTTCCGGCCAATATTCAACCACTAAATCATTCTGCCCTAAAACAGAAACAGACGTGTTTTTAGTTGCCTTCATATTTTTAAGCAGAAAATTTCTTCTAAAACCTTTAAACCAATCTTTTTGACCAGTTATAAAAACATATGCCGTATTATCATCTTTACCTTTAGTAAACCACATATCTCCATCTTTAATAATAGTTGGCACAGGTCTTACGTTTCTAATTCCTTCACTATTTACATACATCCAAAGGGCAATTTCTCTTAACCGTTCTTCTTGTTCAATTGGAATTTCGCCATTAGGCTTAGGACCAACATTCATTAAAAAATTACCCCCTTTTGCTCTTATCTCTATCAGTTTTTCAATTAATTCAGTTCCAGTTTTATAAGACTCGTTAGTAGGTTTATACTGCCACTGGGTTCCCATGGTCATACAGGTTTCCCATGGTCCGGGCATTGCCGTATTGGGTACACTCTGTTCTGGAGTTTCCATTTCTCCTCTTGTAACTACAATATTTGGGTCTAAAGAATGTACATACCGTACTATAGGTGTTGTTTTAAAAGCATCGAAAAATATTACGTCAATAGGTCCGTAGTTGCTCACCAACTCTTTAACCTGTTTTTTATCATACTCCAGCAGTTCTTCGTTTTCTGTAATCTGACTCATTCTACTATTTCTTGAAATGAGTTCTCCTTGCTTGTTTAAAAAGTTAAAATCTTCAGGAGAAAAATACACACCTACTTTTAGTCCTTGCTTACGTAATGCCGTAAAAAGCTCACCAGTTATGTCTTTACCGTAAGGAGTATTCATGATGTTAAAATCAGTGGTTTCCGTATCCCACATGCAAAATCCGTTATGGTGTTTGGTAGTAAACACGACGTATTCAGCACCAGTTATTTTAAATAACCTTGCCCATTCGTCTGCATTAAACTTATCTGGATAAAATGTTTTAGGAAGTTCATTAAAATACTGATTAACATAATCATCTGATGCCCCTACCAATGAGTGACTTATTACACTACCTAATTGGGAATCAACGCTCCAATGCACAAATATCCCAAATCCCATATCCATAAAATCTTGTTCTAAATCTACCCTATTATTTATTTGCGAATAAATTGTAGAGCAAAATAGTGCCAATAGAACTGATAGTTTGAATCTCATATTTTTATTTTATTTTATTGTATTGGTCATTTCCAAGATTAACTCGCCCCCTTTTACAATATCATCATGTCTTAAGCTATTAGCTTTTATTGATACTCCGTTAAACTCAGCATCTGATACATAAAAATTAGCATTACTATTGTTGTTCGCCTTTATGGTAAACAGGTTGCCACTATAAAAATTATTATTCAATTTAATATTGACCTCATCGAAAATAGGGCTACCTATTTGGTATTCAGGATTAGCTTCTGTACCACCGTTCATTTGAAAGAGACCGATCTTCATAAGTACCGCCAAACTGCCCATTAATCCTTGGTCCTCATCACCGTTATACCCGGTTGAAGGCGATAAACCACCAAAAACAGTTTTCGTCACTTTTCTCGACCAAAATTGGGTTAAATCTGATCTATTTAATTGACTAAAAATAAAAGCTGTTTGTATTGAGGGCTGATTACCAAAATTGATTGGAATTCTACTGTACTCTGGGTGAAGTTCCACAGCATGTGAAGTGCCAGCTGTAAAACCAAGAGTTTCTGCAGTTTTAAACTGTTCATTCAGTTTATTAATTGCAGCATCTTTCCCTCCCATTAAATTAGCCAGTCCAACCAAATCATGTGGCACAAACCACGTAGATTGTGCTCCGTTAGATTCAATAAAACCATGTTCAGCTTGGTAAGGATCATATTCAGATTTCCATGTTCCTTCAACATCTTTAGGGCGCATCCATCCAATTTTCTTATCAAATACATTTTTATAATTAGAAGATCTCGCCAGGAAATAATCATAATCTGCTTTGTTACCCATCTTTTTCGCTAATTGTGCCAACGTCCAGTCTTGGTACGCATATTCCATGGTTAAACTAGCACCGTCTTGATGGCTACCAAATTTACCTTCTGGTATAGGGTAAGGCACATAACCTTTATCTAAATAATATTTTAAGCCACCACCAATATTAGTAGTGTGCTCATAGCCGGCTTTCTCCATAATTCCACCAGCCAAATGATTTTTCTTTAAAGCTTGGTAAACGTCTTCCAGTTCATCCTTGAATATACCTTTTTGAATAGCTGTCACTAGAAAAGGAGTAGCACTCGCCCCTGTCATAACGTAAGTGTAATTACCACCTGATGGTCCACGTGGTATGAGTCCGCCATCTTTATAATACTGCATTAAGGAATTTGAAAAGTCATACATTATTTCAGGATACACCAACCCCCACAAAGTATTCAAGGTCCATTGTGCTCCCCAAAAAGAATCTGAATTATAATGATTGAATTTTGGCGAACCATCAGCATTTAAAGGCAGTTGCCCTACTTTAAATATTTCTCCTGTATTATTAGGGTAAGCACCATTTATATCATTAATAATACGCCTACCCTGTAATGCATGCCACAAATCTGTATAAAACCTTCTTTGATCCTGTTCAGAACCGCCTTTAACATTAATTCTTCCAAGTAAACCGTTCCATTCTCCTTTTGCTTCCTCTTTAACCTTCTCAAACTGCCAGTGCGGTAATTCTTTGGACATATTAAGCGCTGCATTCGCTACAGAGGTATAAGATATACCCACTTTCATTAATACATTATTTTGGTCCTTATCCAAAACAATGAGATAATTACCTGTTTTGTCATCTTTATTGACGGATACTATTTTAGCGTTTAATTTTACTTTAAAATAAACGGTTAAAGGCTTCGGTCTCCTATGCGTAGGTTCCATCGTTACTTTACCGGAAAGCTCATTAGCTGAATTCTGCTCTAAAAAACCATCTGTATTACTACTAGGGCCTAACAATGTATTAAGGTTAAAAAGTATAGCTTTATCTTCTTGGTTATCAGGATAGCTATATTGATGAAAACCTACTCTTTTAGTACTGGTCAATTGGGCGGAAATATTAAAACGATCAAGATTTACTTTATGAAAACCAGGCATAACCACCTCCTGATCATGACTGAATTTTGAATAGAAATCTTTATAAATATCCTCTTTGCTTTCCTTATTTGTAGTTACGGGCATGACCGAAATACCAGACATTTGCCATGCATGTATGTGACTGAATCCCTTTATTGTATCTGTTTTATATCTATAACCACTTCCCCAAGCACCCCCAATTTGGGTATCTGGACTCAGGTTGACCATACCAAAAGGCCTGCTTGCAGATGAAAAGTAGAACCATCTTGAATTTTCCGTATCTAAAAGAGGATACACCTTAGCCGTGTAATCAATATGCTGTTTACCATCGGTTTTAGATTTTACGGGCCGTTCTTTACATGCACCTAACATCAATATTGATATGCTCAGTAAAATAACGTTATATTTAAAATTGTAGCCAAATCTCATTCTTATCAATTTAAAGAGTCATTTTAGTAAGATTAGTTTCAATAGCATTAAGCATATCATAAGAAGGAAAACCATTATTTTGTCTTCTGTTAGCTATAGCATACCAGTTTTTCCATTTATCATCGATATCACCGGTACTTCTGCGATCTAAAATTGTATCTAGTTGTTTCTTTGCTGCTGTTAGTAAAGAAATAGCTTCTTTCAAATATTGTTTATCTTTAGTATTCTCAAATTGTTTTTTGAGTTGAGCCATTTTATGTAATGATGTTTCAAAGACAATTAAATCTGAATACAACTGCGCTGGAAGAAGCACATAGGAATGGTAAAAATTATCATTGTTACCCAATTTTTCATATCCTAATTTTGCTTCAGTAATTGCTTTCTTTAAAACTACATTGATTCTTTCAACGTTTTCTACATCACCAATTACACGATCATAATCATATGGCACAGGTGATTTACCCGGTCTTTCTATTGGGGCGTTGGATAAATAAGAAACTGCCTCCCTAATTTCCCATAAATGCTCTACATACCCCTTTCTGCCCTCTTGTGCCTCACTTAAATATTTCATTGAATTCACTGCATGTTCAGCTGCTTCTGGGCTAAAGTATTGTTCTGTCCAATCTTTATAAAAAGTATCCGCGTGAAAGTCATCTGGGCTATAACATACCTGGCTATAAGCAACCAGATTTAACAGAAACGGTCTAAAATTTTGCCCATTGACCAAACAATAATTATCAGCATCATATTTATGGAACATTTCTTTCATTACAGACTCCACCTTCTCTGGATATGGATTGTGTACCGTATGGTTTAGCCAATAACCAGCATGCATATATGTTCCAAAATCATAACCATCGGTAGTACTTGGTAAGTGCTCAAATTCGCCAAATCCATGATCAGACCAAAGCACGGTCCAATCTTTAGGAGGTCTAAAACCATTGTTCCACATTTCCATACCATCAGAATAGCAAACAAGTACCTTTTGAGACTCTGGCTTATACTCATCTACCAGTTCACCAAATGCGGCATAAACCTCGTTAAATACCTCAATTTTACTCTCCCCACAGGAACTTTCATATTTCCAATCCCATACTTGGTGGCGTGGTCTTAATATAAAAACGTCTGTTTTTGCCAACGGTGTATGCTCAAAATAATAGCGCCAAGCTTGTAACCAATCTGCTTTATATGTTTTCCAACAATCTGCTTTTTCAGCATCCATTGGATGAATTTGATACCCAAGAGCAAAATCTACCGCTATCTTCATTCCTTTCTCATGGGCATAATCTATCATTTTCTCTACATAGTCAATATCTATTTGATAGTCTGGCTTTAAGGCTTTATACTCAGGTCTAATAAAAAACTCTGGTCTACCCAACATGTCGAAAAGTTGAATAGAATTATAACGAAGACGTACCAAAGAGTTGATCATTTCAGTATAGCTCTCCCAATCGTATTTTAATAACTCGCCCCTATAGTTTGCCAATTCATCTACGTCATTCTCAAAATAAGTTAGCATTGGCACCTTTGGTGGGGCTATAGTCTTTGGTTCAAAGTTCAATAGGTCATTGATCTTTTTCTTCTGAGGTAATTTTCCCGTCCAATACTCTAAGGGATCAACACCCAAAACATCTTTTGAGAAATCATATATCGCATATTGCAAACCTTGCTCATCTGAACCTGCAATAACTATAGCTTTATTCTTATGGTAAGTATTTATAGCCCAAATGCCGCCTCCAGAACCTGGTGTTGATTTAGAAAGCTTTACTTGGCCATTAGTAACAAACTTATTTATAAAGGTATCTTGAGAAGTTCCTAAAATAAATACAAGTGTATTTTCAGGTACCGTAGAATTCGGCGTGATTATAAATACATCTTCCTCTAAAACTTTTTCTAGATCGTTTTTTAGATCACGAATCGTCGAAGTTGCAGCAGTAGTAGCATGTTCTGCCATAACTAAATATACAGCCGACGGATTTTTAAAGTTGCTGTTACAGCCTATACAACATGCTAAACAAGCAGACAGAATTAAGAAAAGCTTTAATAATCTGTTTTTTTTAATCATTCGTTTACGTCTTTCTATTTTATAGAAGTTTTGAATATCTGAATTCACTACATTTTAATATGAACAAATGAAGTGATCTTGAAACTATAAATTGAAAAAGGAATTTTGAATTGGGATAAGTAAGCTAAGCTCAGAAATAAGCGCTGTAATCATATTAACACAAGTATACTATATGGTTAAGATAATCTCACCCTCATAATAGTCATTTCCATATCATCTAAAGCATAATACAGGCAGGTACAAAACCTGCCCATATCAACTCAAGGAATGAAAACTAACTACTTATTATCTCTTAAAATTCCATAATTTTTAATAACCAGGATTTTGTTCTAAAGAACCATCTGACAATTGTAGTTCATTGGCAGGTATTGGTCTTAACAAGTGAATGCCTGCATTGAAAGTCCCATGATCCATAACATGTGGATTGTATAGCGCAATACGCTCTTCTAACTTACCGGTACGCTTTAGTACTGCCCATCTATTTTCTTCTCCTGCAAGTTCTATAGCCCTTTCATTTAAAATATCATCAATGCTTATCGATGTATATTCATTTGCAACACCAGTGGCTCTCTCTCTAACAATATTTAAATGATTAAGGGCCGATGCTGTATTACCTGCTCCCAAATAAGCTTCTGCTGCAATTAAGTGTGTGCCGGCTACCCTAAATACGAAGGTATCTCTAGCCCCATCGGTATCTTCATTAAAGTCTTGATCATCGAACTTTTTAAATATTGGAAAATTTGTTCTTTCAATATTTAAAGAATATAAATAATTAACTCCTGGTATATCATCGGGCAATCCAAATAGATACTGATCTGGTTGGTATACCCAATAACGATTTAAGCGATCTGCTAATTCATCCGCATCTAGTGCATTTTTAGGGTAATAAACTATGGTATCACCTGCAACAATATTATCTGGACCATCTGGTTCATCACTGTCGGCTATGATCGCACGGTGAATTGTAGCATCTTCCCTTGTATCGTTATCGGCGAACAAAGAATAGAAGAATGGTGTAGGCATTGCCCCAAAACCACTTACCCCATAGGGTGTTGTAGTTCTATTCACACCAGGATAATTGAATACCTGATTCATAAAAAGCGAATGCTTGTTATTACTTTTATCATCTGCCAATCCACTATTTCCATATTGTATGGCAAATAATACTTCGTCATTTTCTTGATTACCATAATCAAAAACCTCTGCAAAAGACTGGCTACGAATATCATAATCACCTATCGCCTGCTCAGCCAATGCCGCAGCTGTATCAAAATCTGCCGAAGTACCGGCCGAAGTGTATGCCCTTGTTAAATAAACCTCAGCTAAAAGGTGTTGTGCTGCGCGTTTAGAAATTCTTCCTGTACTAGGGTCATCTAACAATACGGGAATAGCCTCTTCTAAATCTGAAATAATCTGTGCATATGTTTCAGCTTCTGTAGATCTGGCATAATCTGTACGAATGGTCTGCACCTCATCTACCTCTATGACTACCCCTCCGTATTGTTGTACCAAATTAAAATACGCCAAACCTCTTAGTGCCTTAGCCTGGGCTATACCGTAATCTCTTGCCCCTAAATTTGCATCGCTCCAGTTTATTTGATTCTCATATCTGTTAATTACAATATTGGCTTTACCAACTACACTATAATTATTTGACCAAACCGCAAGGCCTTCACCTGAGTTTAAATTAAAATAGTCGTTTGTTGGACTAAAAGAGAATATTTCACTTTTACTTGTAAAGACATCAGTGCCCAAATATTGAAAAGTATACTCTTTATAAACATCTCTTAAACTGCTATACACCCCAACCACCAATTGATCGGCATTATCTTGTGTAATAAAATTCTCAGAAGTAATATCTGAGTATATCTCTTCTTCTAAATAATCATCGCAGGCATAATTCAGCGAAATCATGATAAAGAAGACAGTTATAATCTTTATATATTTTAATAGTTTCATCTTTTTATAGTTTAAAAATTAGTACGATAATTTTAATCCGAATAAAACTGTTTTGACAGAATACCCCATATTATAGGAGTTCTGTAAACCTGTTTCTGGATCCGGACCAGCAAAATCGGTAAAAGTGAACGGATTTTGAACATCAAGCGATAGACGTAACGTAGACATATTCAACTTGTCTAAAAGGTCTTGAGAAAATGAATAGGCAAGACCAATATTACCAACTCTTACAAAAGACATATCTTCATAGAACCAAGGGTAAGAAGATTCTCCATATTCTGGCGAAGGATATCTAGCATCAGGATTATTAGGTGTCCAATAATCTTGCTTTAAACTATTGAATACTGCAGCATCACCATTAAATGAAGCAAAGTTTTGATGAAACTCAGAATGTCCAAATACTCCTTGCCTTGTATTGACTTGAACGTTCAATTCAAGATTCTTATAGTTAAAGGTATTTGTCATACCTGCGATCCAATCTGGAGATTGAGAACCTATAACCCTTTTATCTTCTTGGTTAATAACTCCATCACCATTTTGATCTACATATTTATACTGCCCAGGTAATAGTCCAAAGGACTCCGCTTCCGCAGCCTCGTCTATTTGCCAAATACCATCTACCTCATAATCAAATGTTGCATCAATTGGTGCACCTACTTGCAAAACTCCATTCAGTCTAGAGTCCGAACCAACTAAGATCTGTTCTATACCATCATAAAGCTCAAGTATTTCGTTATCATTATTCGTATAATTGATGTTGGTACGCCATGTAAAGTTGTCTGTACGTACGTTTACGGTATTTAAGGTAAGTTCCACACCTCTGTTTCTTACCGAACCAAAATTACCTACGGTACCAGAATCTCCAAAACCAGTTACGAAAGACAATTGACGGGCAAGAATACTACCTTCTGTTTCTTTGTTGTAAAATTCAAAACCGAAATTAACCCTACTATTTAGAACAGAAAGATCTAATCCGAGGTTGTACTCCTTAGAAACCTCCCAAGATAAATCTGCATTTGACAGCCCCTCAACAGATTTACCAACATTAAAATCATCACCGAACAAATAACTATCCTGTGCCAAAAATGCTAATGAACTATATGGGTTTACCGTTTTGTCATTACCGGATTCACCGTAACTTAAACGTAATTTCAAATTACTTAACCAATCAACATTCTGCAAAAAAGGTTCTTCACTAGCTCTCCAAGCAAAAGCTGCGGATGGAAAAAATGCCCATTTATTACCTACCGCCAGTTTAGAAGAACCGTCATATCTACCAGTAAAAGTAAACAGGTATTTATCATTAATACTATAGTTTAAACGACCCGCAAACGAGGCTAAAGTCTCTTTTTCATAAAAACTACCATAATCTCTAGGTATCTCTGCACCTCCTTCAGTATTAAAGAACAAGTATGCATCAGTATCAAAATCACGTACCTGTATATCACTTCCCTCAGGGTTAGAATAGTACAATGAATTGATCAAGGTAGTTTTAAGGTTGTGACCTTCGGCTATATCAAAATTAAAATCAAGAATATTATCCCATGTATAAGATGTCTTAAAGTCTGTTTGATAATGAGACTGAATTCTAGATGGGTCATTTCTTGATGATTTCGTTAACAAGCCTCTATATTCCCCAAAACGTTGAGTACTAATATTTGGAGAAAATTGTGTTTTAAAATTGATCCAATCATTTGGCTTATAGTTAAAAAATACATTGGCGATAACATCTAAGGTTTTAGTATTAATTCTCCAAGCACCCTCTGCATCATAAATAGGGTTTACAAATCGCAAATCTTGATCATCTGGAAATAAAATAGGCTCTCCGTTCTCGTCATAAGGATTAACCGTTGGTGCTAGGCGCAGCGTACTTCTAAACAGTTCTCTACTACCTTCTTCTCTTTCTGAAAGAGCCAAATAAGATTTAATACCAACCGTTACCTTGTCAGATACTTTTTTAGATAAAGAAGCACTTAGATTATATCTTTCGAACTCCTCTATACCCATGACACCTTCATCATGTAAATAACCAATTGAACCGTTATAGACCAAACCATCACTACCACCGGACATACCAACGGTATGGCTAGTTTGTAAACCTGTTTTTCTAAAAAGGTCCATCCAATCAGTATACCTACCATTAGCAACATTAGATGCTTCTTCGTTAGATGATTGAATTTCAGTGGAGCGATCTACTACGATACTATTATAAGATGCAACCGTTCTATCTGTACCTTGCCAAGCTCTAGCCCTTAGAACATCATCCACAAACTCTAAATATTCAGGACCTGAGTAAAGTTCTGGAACATTAGTTGCCGATCGTAATCCAAAAGAAGAATCATAAGTAAAAACGGTTTTACCTTCAATACCACTCTTTGTTGTAATGATAACCACACCGTTAGCACCTCTAGAACCATAAATTGCTGTTGCGGAAGCATCTTTCAAAATATCCATCTGCTCGATATCAGAAGGATTCAAAACACTTATATCATCGAAAAATATACCATCGACCACAAAAAGAGGTTTAGAAGGATCATCATCTAGATTATCACTAACACCATCACGCTCATTACCTTGGTTTGCAGTAATTACGGTATTACCTCGAATCTTTATAGATAAAGGTGCTCCAGGTTTTGAATTAAGGGTTCTTACATCTACCCCGGCAATACGCCCTTGTATTGCCTGCCCTACATCCGTCTTTCTTTGCTCTGTAAGCGTTTCACTGTCTACAGAAGCTACAGCGCCCGTTAAGTCACTCTTTTTCACAGAACCATATCCAATTACTACTACCTCATCTAGCTGAGCCGTATCTTCTTCCATAGTAATTTGAATGTTAGATTGACCGGAATAAGTCACCTCTACAGGTTTATAACCTAAATAAGATACACTTAGAACATTTCCATCATCTACCGCTATACTAAAGTTGCCATCAAAATCGGTAACCGTTCCATTTGATGTTCCTTTTACTACGATAGATGCTCCAGGAATTGGCATGCCTTGGGTATCTGCCACCGTACCCGTTACGCTACTCTGCGCCAATAGTACCGATGACATACCCAATAAAAGGAATACCATTAATAGTTTTAGTTTTTTCATTTTTGTTATTGTTAAGTTAATTGACTACTAATGTATTGTTAAGACCAAGTTAACAGATGGACAAATTCATCGAAAATATGGACAATCATAAAAAAGCCCATATTTGCCGTATTATATATTTCATAAAATACACATCAAATAATTACGAAATTCACATAGTCTGTAGAGGCAAAATTTCATATTTTCAGTATTTAAAGTAAAGTTGAAATTTGCCGTTAGATGGTAAAATCCATGCTTTGTATTAAAATGTCCATCATAAAAAAACTAAAAAACAATACTTTGTAAAGCCTTTTTAAAACCAAAATGACAACAATGAAAAATTACCTGATCAACAGTAAATTATTACTCGTGGCAACCGTTACATTATTAATTAGTTGTAGCGAAACTCCTAAAGACAATGCCCCGTGGGTGGATCTTTTTGATGGAGAAACTTTAAAAGGATGGCATAAATTAGGAGGAGATGCAACCTATGCCGTTAAAGAAGGTGCCATAGTAGGAACCACAACCCACAACACTCCTAACACATTTTTAACTACCGATGAAATGTATAGCGATTTCATATTAGAATTAGACTATAAGGTAGATTCTACCATGAATTCGGGAATTCAAATTAGAAGTAATAGTATACCAACATATAGAGATGGAAGGGTACATGGATATCAAGTTGAAATAGACCCTTCTGAAAGAGCCTGGAGCGGTGGTATTTATGATGAATCAAGGCGTGGTTGGTTAAACCCTATGACCAATAATCCAGCTGCACAAAAAGCTTTTAAGCAAAACGACTGGAACCATTATAGAATTGAAGCTATAGGTGATACGATTAAAACTTGGGTAAATGACGTACCTGCCGCATATCTTATAGATGATAAAACCGCAAAAGGTTTTATATGCCTACAGGTGCATAGCATTAATAGAGATCAAAAAGCAGGAACAGATATTATTTGGAAAAATGTAAGAATTATAACCGATAGTGTTTCTAAATACTCAAGAAATTCTCCTTTAACTCCTATTATTACCAAAAATCAACTGACCATAGATGAAAAGAAAGACGGCTGGAAACTTCTCTGGGACGGAAAAACCACTGATGGTTGGAGAGGTGCCAAGTTAGAGGAATTCCCTGAAAAAGGATGGAAAATTGAAGATGGCGTTCTAAGCGTACTTTCTTCTGGTGGGGAAGAGTCTGCCGCAGGTGGTGATATTGTAACCAAAGAACTTTATGGAGATTTTGAATTGAAAGTTGATTTTAAATTAACCCCAGGAGCCAACAGTGGCATTAAATATTATGTTGACACTGAGATCAATAAAGGTGAAGGCTCTTCTATTGGCCTGGAATATCAAATATTGGATGACAACCTTCACCCCGATGCAAAAAAAGGAAACCATGAAGGCAGCAGAACTGTTAGCTCTCTTTACGATTTAATTCAAGCAGATGTAAACAAACCCATTAAACCTATAGGTGAATGGAATACAGCCTATATCATATCTAAAGACAACCATGTAGAACATTGGCTAAACGGGACCAAAGTTCTTGAATATGAAAGAAAAAGTGATGCATATAGAAAATTGGTTTCTGAAAGTAAATATGCCAAGTGGCCCAATTTCGGGGAATTGGATAAGGGTCAAATACTACTACAGGACCATGGAGATTTAGTATCGTTCAAAAATGTAAAAATCCGAGCTATAAATAATACAAAAGAATAAATACGATGAGTTCAAACAGAAGAAATTTTATTAAGAAAACAGCTTTGGGTGCAGTTGGGGCTACGATAGCCAGTGGTACCGCAAATGCGATGACAGCAAAGAGCTATTCTAAAATAATAGGTGCAAACGATAGAATTCATGTAGCTATTCAAGGTTTAGGTAGAAGGTATGGTGCCTATATACCTGCTATAGCACACAAAAAAAATAATGTTGAGCTTACCTATTTATGTGATGTAATGAAAAGTCAGCGAGACAAAGCTGCCACAGAAGTAGCCTCTAAAATTAGCAGCAAACCAAAATTGGAGAACGACATCAGAAAAATATTGGACGATAAAAATGTTGATGCCATATTTATGTCCACGCCAGATCATTGGCATGCACCAGGTGCCTGTATGGCAATGCAAGCCGGCAAACACGTTTATTTAGAAAAACCTTGTAGCCATAACCCACGCGAAGGTGAGTTGGTGGTTGCCTATCAAAAGAAATTTGATAAAGTAGTGCAAATGGGCAACCAGCAAAGATCTGCCCTAGAATCTCAAGAAATTATAAGAGATATACACAACGGTGTAATTGGTGATGTTTACAAGGCAACCGCATTCTATATTAGTGCAAGAGGTCGTGTACCCCACCAAACCAAGGCAAACCCGCCAGAAGGTTTAGATTGGGAACTTTTTCAAGGACCGGCTCCAAGAAGAGCGTACACGGACAACACTTGGGATTATAATTGGCATTGGTACGGATGGGATTATGGTACCGCAGAAATGGGCAACAATGCCACCCATGAACTTGACATTGCACGTTGGGCATTGGGTGTTACCTATCCCGAACACGTATCTGTAGATGCTGGCAAGTATCATTATAAAGATGATGGATGGGAAATGTATGACACAATGGAAGCAACTTTTAAATTCGCTGGAAACAAAACTATTAAGTGGGATGGAAATAGTAGAACCGGATATCATAAATTTGGCAACAAATATGGTAGGGGCACCATAGTTTCAGGTTCAGAAGGTACTGCATATATTGATCGCGGCGGTTATAAGTTATTTGACCAAAAAGGAAATTTCATTAAAGAAAACCTTTCTTCTGGAGAAGAAGCAGGTACTGCACTAGGTGGTGGTGGCGATATGTCAACTCTACACACTGTCAACTTCTTTGATGCCATTAGGGGAAAAGCCGAATTAACCTCTCCTATAGATGAGGGAGCTATTAGCCAAATGCTAACACATTATGCAAATATAGCTTCTAGAATAGATGATTCATTTGAAGTTGATGAAGCTACAGGTCGCATTTTTAATAGAGAAGCCATGAAATTATGGTCTAGAACATACGAACCAGGTTGGGAAATAAAAGATGTATAACCAGCATATTTTATCATAGCAATACTTATATGAAATTACCTTCTTATTAAAAAACAATGACATATAGGTAATACCCCCAGACTATTATACTAGATACTATGCTATTGACGGCATAGTATCTAGTTCTAAATATTATAAATATACATATCGTAAATACTATGAAAAAGCATATTCACATATGTCTTATACTACTTTCTATTGCAGTAACCCAAGCTCAAAATAGTAATACAAATATTGATTTAAAAACTACTATCATTCCACCTGCTAAGGTTGACAAACTAACAGGCGATAGTTATTTAATAGATTTTGGTAAAGCATTTTTTGGAACCATACAATTATATAGCAATAAACCTCAAACAGATTCATTGATCATTCATTTAGGTGAGAAATTAAACGATAAAAATGGAGTTGATAAAAATCCGGGAGCAACAATACGATATCAAAAAATTGTATTACCACAATTGACCGCCAACACCTTAATCCTTCCAAAATTAACTGCAGATAAGCGTAATACCACAGGTGCTGCCATACAGTTGCAAGATAGTATTGGTGTTGTAATGCCTTTTCGATATTGTGAAATTGAAAACCTAAAAATTCCAATTACCGAACTACAGGTTCATCAAAAAGCTTTACATCACAAATTTAACGATGAGGCTAGTGCCTTCTCATCATCCAACAAAATTCTAGATTCCATATGGGAGCTTTGTAAACACACTATAAAAGCTACAAGTTTTACAGGTTTTTATGTAGATGGTGATAGAGAGCGAATACCATATGAAGCAGATGCCTATATAAATCAATTAAGTCATTATAGTGTTGATAGCCTCTATACCATGGCAAGGAGAACTAATTCTTACTTTATTGAAAATCCTACTTGGCCTACAGAATGGTTATTACATACGGTGCCTATGTTCTACACTGATTATATGTATACGGGAGATATAGAACCCTTAAAACAACATTATAAAAACCTTAAATTAAAAACCTTAATAGAACTAGAACGTGCAGATGGCCTTATCAGTTCTTCTTCCCCAAATCTGAATGCAGCATATATTCAGAAACTAGGTTTTAAAAAGGCAGATACTAAAATAAAGGACATTATTGATTGGCCACCCGCTCAAAAAGATACAGGTTGGAAATTAGCTACCCCAGAAGGCGAAAGGGATGGTTACGAAATTGTACCGGTAAACACCGTGGTAAACGCATTCTATTATTATAATCTAAAGTTAATGGCAGAAATCGCAACTGTACTTGACAAAAAAGAGGATGCAGCTTTTTTCAAAAAGAAAGCCAAAAATGTAAAAACCACTATGAATACAAAGTTTTTTAATTCGGACAGAGGATATTATACAGATGGCGAAGGATCTACACATTCTTCCTTACATGCTAATATGATGCCTTTAGCATTTGGCATTGTACCAAAGGAACATGTTAAAACGGTTACCGAATTTATAAAAACCAGAGGCATGGCTTGCAGTGTATATGGCGCACAATATTTATTGGAAGGTTTATACTTAAGCAATGAAGCACAATATGCTTTAGACCTCATTACAGATACCAAAGGCGATAGAACATGGTGGAACATGATAGAAGTTGGCGCTACCATGACCTTAGAGGCTTGGGATGTAAAATACAAACCAAATGCTGACTGGAACCATGCTTGGGGCACGGCACCCTTGAACATAACTACACGTTACATGTGGGGCATAAAACCCAAAACAGCAGGATTTAAAATAGCCGAAATACAACCTCAACTAGCTAATTTGAAATTTTCCAATATTAAAGTACCCACCATGAACGGGGTCATTAAAGCAAGTTTCAAAAAAGACAAAAAAACACATCAATATATCATAGAAATACCTGAAAACATGTCCGCTGAATTTAAAGTTCCTCTAATTAATTTAAAAGGCAGACATAACGGGAAGAAAATTAAACCAAAACAACAAATTATCATCCTTAAGAGTGGAAACCATACGATTGACTTAAAACAATAATCAACACAAAAATGAACTTATTCAGTATAGAAAACAAAGTAATTCTAATAACCGGTGGCGGTGGAATACTTGGCGGAGAAATGGCAAGCTACCTACTTAACAACGGTGCTACCATTGTCATATTGGATTACAAAGAAGATATCGTCAATAGCGCCATAAAGCAGTTAAAAAAGATCAACAATAACGTTACCGGATTTGTTTGCAATGCCTTGGATGAAAAAAACTTAAAGGAAGTTTCTGATAAAATCATCGCCAAATTTGGAAAAATTGATATTTTAATCAACGCTGCAGGCGGCAATATGCCCGGAGCCACCATATCCGTTGACCAAACCATATTTGACGTAAATATTGATCATTTTAAGAAAGTGGTTGATCTAAACCTATTTGGCAGTATTTTACCATCATTGATTTTTGGCAAAGAAATGGTTAAGAACAATAAGGGTGTAATTATAAATATTTCTTCTATGACCGCCCAAAGTGCAATTACAAGAGTTGTTGGGTATTCCGCCTCTAAAGCAGCCATAGATAATTTCACCAAATGGCTTTCTGTAGAACTAGCAACAAAATTTGGAGAAGGTATTCGCGTAAATGCAATTGCACCAGGTTTTTTCATTGGTAACCAAAATAGAACCTTATTAGTTGATCAAGAAACCGGTAAATTTACCGAACGCGGAGAAACAATTATTAAGAACACACCCATGAAAAGATTTGGAGAAACCAATGAATTAAATGGTACTATTCACTATCTATGTGCCGAAGCATCAAAATTCGTTACCGGAATTGTTGTACCAATAGATGGAGGATTTAGCGCATTCAGCGGAGTTTAATAAAATTTAAAAAAAAATAATGGAACAAACATGGCGTTGGTACGGACCAAATGATCCAGTATCGTTATCAGATATAAAACAAGCAGGTGCAACAGGAATTGTTAGCGCATTACACCATATTCCCAACGGAGTTGTATGGTCCGTAGATGAAATAATGAAGCGAAAAAACACTATAGAAGCTGCCGGCTTAACGTGGTCGGTCGTAGAAAGTGTTCCAATTCATGAGCAAATAAAGACCCAAAAAGGAGATTATAAAACCTATTACGACAACTACAAACAAACTATTACCAATCTTGGACAATGTGGCATAGATACGGTTTGCTACAATTTTATGCCCGTTTTAGATTGGACACGTACCAATTTAGATTACGAAGTGTCAGATGGCTCTACCGCGCTTCGGTTTGAAGCTAATGCCTTTGCTGCCTTTGAATTATATCTATTAAAAAGACCCGGAGCGGAAAACACCTACACCGAGACACAAAAAAATGCTGCCAAAGCCTATTTCCAAACGCTTTCAGAAGCGGACAAAAATAAGCTTGTCAGTAATATAATAGCCGGTTTACCTGGCGCTGAAGAAGGGTACACATTAGAAGAATTCAATGAAATTTTAGCAACCTATGATGCCATAGGACCTAAAGAATTGAAGAAAAATCTATTTGAATTTTTATCTGAAATTATTCCGGTAGCCGAAGCATCGGGTATTCGTATGTGTATTCATCCAGACGACCCGCCTTTTCCTATCTTAGGTTTACCACGAGTGGTAAGTACGGAACAAGATATTGTTGATCTTTATAAAGCCGTTGATAGCCCTTATAACGGATTAACATTTTGTACAGGATCTTTTGGTGTAAGACCGGACAATGATTTACCGGGCATGGTAGACCGTTTAGGAGACCGAATTCATTTTATTCATTTACGTAGTACACAGCGCGATGCGGATGGTAATTTTCATGAAGCGAATCATTTAGAAGGTGATGTTGATATGTACTCAGTAATGAAAGCGTTGATCAATGAGCAAAATAAAAGAAAGGCCGCTGGTCGTAAAGACACTAGAATGCCCTTGCGCCCCGATCACGGCCATAAAATGTTAGACGACCTTAGAAAGAAAACCAATCCGGGATATTCCGGCATTGGTAGACTTAGAGGTTTAGCTGAATTAAGAGGTTTGGAAATGGGAATTAGAAAAAGCTTAAAATAGCTCTATTTTCTATCTAAAGCTTGTAATTCCGGTTCAGTAAACTCCATCCCCGTATATGATTTTACGTTTCGCAACTCACTAATTCGCTTGTTGCTTAAACTTCTGGATCGATCAGAAAAAGCATTGGTTACATATGATATAATATTGGCAATATCTTGATCGCTTATAGATTCATTTCTAATAAGTCCGGGCATTGCCAAATTTATATCATAACGTTCTCCATTTACATGAACAGGACCTTCTAGCCCGTGTAATATAATCAATGCCAAACGCTCTGTATTCTTAACATGCTCAGATCCCATAAGTGGTGGTGCCAAACCATCAATACCTTTACCATCTGCACCGTGACACGAGGCGCAAATTTGAAAAAACATTTTAGATCCACTAGTACGCGTATCTTCACGTATTACTTCACGAGTATAAATAGCATTCTTCTTATCAGATTTTCTATTGGTTATCGCATTTTCAAGCTTACTAAGGAAAGGGGTGTTTTTGAGGTTGTTCTTTATGACCGAATCATTATATAAAACGGTATCTACTTTTTCTAAACCACTGATTGCAGCATCCATTACAGTGGTATTCATCTCCCTTCGTTTCAAAATTTCGGTTAATAAAGGCTGAAATCGACGGTTATCAATTTTAACCCAGTGACCTAGAACATTGGCTAGGTATACATCTAAACCTAATTCATTCCTATCTAAAGCACTCTTAAAAATATGACTTGCCTGTTCAATTGACTTTTCTGAAATAAAGTCCTTTGAAATCACCAAAGCATGAGAAGCTACATCACTATTACTTTCTTCAATAACACTTACAAGAAAGTCGAAGGACAAGGCATTCCAGCCTTCTAAAACGTATAGTGCATGTAGTTGACCTAAAGGATTTTTGTTGTTCAACGCAAGGTCTTTAACATCGTCAATAACCGTTTTCAGCTCCTTAAAGATTAAAAAATGCTGGGCACGATCACGAATCCATCCATTATCACTTTGTAGCAATGAAACCAATTCACTAGCATTTAAGGTATCAAAATCCGTTAAATTATTACTAGTTGCATTATTATGGGATACCTTTAAAATCCTTCCGAAGTTAACAATGGTATCCAATTCTTTAGCTTTTGCTTTATCCCGTAGATACGGACTCATATATGCATGATGCCCAATCATACCTCTATGCATATCTACCACATACATACTACCATCGGGGCCGTTCTTTAAGCTTACCGGTCTAAACCCTTCATCTAAAGAGGTTATAAATTCCTTATTCTGCCAAACTTGTTCGGCTTTGGTAGCATCTCCCATAAAGTTTAAACGCAAACGCTTTATCAAATTTCCTTCAGGAATACATACGAAAACATTCTCGGAATAAGATTGAGTAAAGCTCCCTCCTCTATAAACCAATGGACTACAAGCTGCCGTAGCATTGACGAGTAAGCTATCTGCATTCAAAACTCCCTTTGCATACCCTCTATTTACAGACCCTGCAAAAGCAGGATACACCCTTTGATCATTAGTCAATAGTTTATCTACGCTAGCTTTAGGTGTATAATATTGGTTATCTATCAGCGTATTTGGCAACACGTAATCTCCCAATAAAATTCTAGAATTATCATTATAGTAAAGTCGGCCAAAATTATCATGGGTAATGCCCCATTGGCCTCTAAACGTCGTGGGTTCTTTTTTCCAAACACCATCAATTCTTCGATATCTAAAATTAGACTTTGCATTATATATCCAATTATCAATATTCAGTTCCAATCCGTTTGGCTGGTGCTCCGGGTTACCTTCAACCGCATAAATTGAATCAACCATAACTTTGTTTACCGGCTTATCATTTTTAATATCAACGAACCATAAATATGGAGGTTCTGCATACAGTAAACCACCATAAACGTGCGCCAAGGCACGAGGCATTACCAAACTATCCATAAATATTTTAGAATGATCTGCGACACCATCTTTATCCAAGTCTTCAAGAATAACAATACTGCCGGAAGGTTCCTCTTCACCAGACCCTTGAAGATCGTTCATATACCCAGGCATTTGCGCTACCCAAATTCTACCTTTAGCATCAAAATCTATGGCAACAGGAGCTTTGAGTAGTGGTTCTGCCGCCAAAACCTTTAAGTTAAATCCGTCCTCTACAACATATGAATCTAAAGATACTTCTGTTTCATCATAACCTGAATTACAAGAGATTAAAAGACAGAAGAAAACAAGTAAACTATAAAAAATTAATCGCATGAAAATTAATGGTAAATTAGGTAATCGATTACAAGAATAGCCAAACTTTAAAAATTGCATTTACACTCCAGAAAAGGAAGTAAAGCCACCATCCACATCAAAAATACTACCGGTTACAAAACTAGATGCATCACTAAGCAAGTAATGAACCATACCATTTAACTCAGACGCATCGCCAAATCTACCCATTGGAGTGTTTTTAATAATACTGTTACCTCTTTCGGTAAAAGAACCGTCCTCATTGGTCAATAGACGTCTATTTTGATTGCCTATAAAAAACCCGGGCGCAACGGCATTTACCCTAATTTTATCTCCATGTTTAGAAGCCAGTTCATTGGCCATCCATTTGGTGAAAATATCCACTGCACTCTTGGCCATTGAATATCCAAGAACTCTAGAAATAGTTTGTTTTGCGGCCATTGAAGAAATATTAACAATTGAGCCATAGCCCTGCTCTACCATTAATTCACTTAAAATTACAGTTGGTATAACCGTACCGAATAAATTGATATCGACAACCTTTCTAGTATCACCCATAGAAATATCCCTAATTGTTTGGTCTGGCCTTAAGGTTGCTCCCGGAATATTACCGCCAGCTAGGTTTACTAGTCCGTCAAGGTGTTTAAATTCTTCTTTTATTTTATTCTTCAACTTCACAAGTTCAGACTCGTCCATGACATCGACCTTAAAAACAAATGTACTATTTGGTACAAGCGCATTCAGCTCGTTCTGCTTACCCTTTAATTTATCTTCTGACCTTCCTAACAATAAAACTTTAGCACCATTTTCAACTAAATATTCAGCAATGGATCCACCTAAGGTTCCTGTTCCACCTGAAAGTGCATAATTTTTATCTTTTAAGGATAATAATTCGTTCATTTTATCTGTATTTGTGTAATTGAAATTAAGATTTTACTATTCATCAGTACTAGCTACAATGTATCTGCATTGTACCGCCAAGTTAAGGGAATTATCAAAAACTTCCCCTACAATTATGGCTATTATAACAATTACCATAAAATAATTCTGTCAAATTTCAAGACCTTTAAAATTAAAACTTCCCTTAATTAATTTGAAGGACATTAAAATGCTAAGAAATGATCGGTTTTATTCTTAGTTTAATGAAGAAACTACTCTAATTCTATAGAACAACTTCTTTCAAGTATGTTATATTATCAAAGTGATAAAACTTTAATGAGAAATGTAATTATCAGCGTTTAACTAGAAGATTTCAAATACAGGCATTTACCTTTGTACTGATAATTTTGAACTGTGAAGAAGGCCATTTTGTTTATGATCATTAGTACGTTTTCATTTAGTTTAATGAACTCGTTCGTAAAATACCTAAGCCATTTTCCCACCTTTGAAATTGTATTCTTCAGAACCATTGGCTCTTTAATTTTAGGAACATCATACATAATAATCAAGAAAATTCCAATATTGGGTAACAACCGTAGGTTCATGATATTTAGAGCTCTTGCGGGATTAACCGCTATGAGCTTGTTTTTTATGTCTTTGCAATACTTACCTGTTGGCACAGCAGTATCGTTAAGATATCTTGCTCCTATTTATGCCGCTATTTTTGCAGTATTATTACTTAAAGAGAAACTAAAACCTATTCAGTGGTTGTTATTTCTTTTTGCTTTTGGAGGAGTGTTAGTCCTTAAAGGTTTTGACAACACTATTAATTCAACAGGCTTACTTTTGGTTTTGGCAGCGTCCGTATTTAGTGGTCTGGTTTATGTACTTATTAGAAAAATTGGAAACAACGATCACCCAATGGTCATTGTGAATTACTTTATGTTTACAGGTACCGTAATAGGCGGGTTGTTAAGTTTAAACAATTGGATTACCCCAACCGGCATAGACTGGCTTTTATTATTAAGTTTAGGGATTTTTGGATTCTTTGGACAAGTTTTCATGACCAAAGCATTTCAAATTGCACAAACAAATTTAGTGGCACCATTAAAATATATTGAAGTTATCTTCACTATTATGGTTGGCATATTTTGGTTTGGAGATATTTATTCTATTTGGAGCCTAATAGGAATACTTATGATCATAGCTGCGCTGGTTGCAAATGTCATAGTTGGCAAAAAATAGGCAATAAAAAAAGGTACAGATTATTCACCTGTAGCTTTGGTAATGGTCAGAAATTACAATTATTTTCTAGTTGTCTCTTGTTCAGCCAAGCTATTGCTAACATCCTTAAGAGAGGATACAATTACTGTATTTACCTCGTCTTCAATTTCCTTAGCATTACTTATGTAATAAGCAGCTGATAAAAGTAATGCCAGAGCTATTAAAAGGTTAGCTATCATTTTAGAATCAAAAAAATATTCTTGCTTTTCCATTATTATCTCCTTTTAATATGTCATGAATATAAAACCAAAACTTTAAATTAACAAATATTTAAGAAATATTGAAAGCATTTAAAATGCTGTGCACAAATCATTTAGCTACTTCAAAATAAATAAAATCTCAATTTTTAACTTATAATTAACTGATTCACAAATATTTAACATGCATTTGAATCAATATTTATGTGGATAACAACAAACATTACCTACCTTTCAAATTAACTTTGTGGTATAGAAACAATTCTAATTAATTTATAAAACTAGAACAGATGAAAATTTTAAAATCTATAACATTAGCAGCTATTTTATTTGTAGCCGTTGGAGTAAATGCACAAAGCAGTAAGGACAAAAAAGTAATTAAAGATGCCGAAAATGCAAAGGAAAAATTAATGACAATGGATGTTGGCTTAGACCAGTTCTTTAACAACTCAGCAGGATATGTAGTTTTTCCTAACGTTGGAAAAGGAGGCTTCATAATCGGTGGTGCATCGGGTAATGGTGTCGTATATGAAAATGGCGAAAAAGTAGGTATGGCCGACCTAAAAAAATTAAGTGTAGGTCTACAAGCAGGCGGACAAGCCATTACGGAGGTAATCTTTTTTGAAACCGCTGAAGACTTAGCCGAGTTTAAAGAAGGAGATTTTGAGTTTTCTGCTGAAGCTTCTGCAGTTGCACTTAAATCTGGTGTTGCTGTAAATGCAAAGTATAGAGATGGTGTTGCCGTTTTTGCTTTACCAAAGGCCGGTTTAATGGCAGATGCATCTGTAGGTGGTCAAAAATTTGATTACACTCCTTTGATGCAATAATTAGTTCTCATTAAAATAACTAATAGCCACCCAATTCGGTGGCTATTTTTTTGTTTCCAATTACCCATTAGCAGTAAAACCTGGATAACAGGTCATACCCCCATCGACGAAAATGGTAGTTCCATTTATATATTCAGATTCATCCGATGCCAACCAGCTTGCTACACTTCCTATATCATCGGGCACTCCAATTTGCTTATAAGGTATTAATTTTAACATGCCATCTCTACCTTCTTGGGTACTCCATACATCCTTATTGATATCTGTTTTAATAGCACCGGGTGCAATGGAGTTACAACGTATCTTATACGGTCCGTATTCCTGACAAATAGTTTGCATTAGCATGACCAAGCCACCTTTACTTGCTGCATAATTAGCATGACCGGCCCATGGTATTACTTCATGTACAGAACTCATATGAATTAATTTCCCCAATGAATTGGAAATATCAGGTCGCATTCCCCTTCTCTTAAATTCTATTATAGCCTCTTTTGCGCAAAGAAATTGACCGGTAAGGTTTACATCTATCACTCGCTGCCAATCAGATAATGGCATTTCATGCAATGGGTGGTCTAATTGTAAACCGGCATTGGCTACACATACATCAACAGTACCAAATTTTGATATCGTTTTTTTAAACATATTCTGCACTTCATCTTCCTTGCTAACATCACATTTGACCACAATAGCATCACCACATTCAGAATTTTCACTGATCCAATGTGCTACCTCTTCAGCTTCCACTTTACTACTATGATAATTAATAACAATATTGGCTCCTTCCATTCCCATTGCTTTGGCAACCGCTTCACCAATACCATCACTAGATCCGGTGATGATACAGGTTTGCCCTACGAGTCTTTTATTTGGTTTTTGCATGTGTATTTTTTTTAGTGCTTTAAAATTAATTTTCTAAAAATCAATTCTTTATCTCTATTGCAATTATTTATAATGCACATCTATTTTAATGAAAAAAGTGCCACCTAAAATAGGTGACACTTTCTATACTAGTAAACCAAGTTGTTATTTTCCGTTGAAGAACACCATAATACCTATTACGATCAATACAATAAAAATAGAAACGATAATATCGATCCAATTATAGCTATTCTTATTTTTATTCTTTTCTTCCTCGGTTATAGTACCAAATGTTAGGTTGACTATTTGCTCTTTATCAGGCGATTTCGTTAATAGACTAACTACTACCATAAAGATTAAGCAAAATAAAAAGAACCAAGCACCAAAAGTCAAGAAATTCATATCCCCCAGATAAAATAATATCCCATCGGAATCAAAATTATCTTTAAGCAACTCTAACGCAATTCTAAAAAAGGCTACTAAAATTCCCATGATAAGGGTTGCAAAAGCTCCCGTGGCATTAATTCGCTTATAAAAAATTCCTAATAAGAATACAGCAGTAATGGGTGGTGCAATATACGATTGTACACTTTGTAAGTATTCATATAACACTCCTGATATATTTGCCATTATCGGAATCCAAATAATACCTATAATCACCACAAAAACAGTAGCTATTTGTCCTGTTCTCACCAGTTTTTTCTCTGGTGTATCAGGACGTAATTTCTTATATACATCAACTGTAAACAAGGTAGAACATGAATTAAATACCGAAGCCAAAGAACTCATTAAAGCTGCCAATAACCCTGCGGCAACAAGACCTCTAAGGCCTGATGGCAACAAATTACTCATTAACACCGGAAATGCTTCATCTGCACTCTCCCAATGTAATTCTCCTCTCATTTTCAACGTCAATGCAATAACACCTGGTATTAAAAACAAAAAAACAGGCAATAATTTTAACAATGCTCCGAATATGGTACCTCTCCTTCCTTCTTTTATGTTCTTTGCCGTTAATGTGCGCTGTACAATATATTGGTCTGTACACCAATACCATATACCGACTATAGTACTTGTAATGAACAATGAAGGCCAAGGAAAATCCGGATCGGTCGCCGGTCTCCACATATTAAAATATTCTGGTCCCAAGGTATCTACCATACTTCCCCATCCACCAACTTTATCCAACCCAATGAACGTTAATACAGCAGCGCCAACCACTAATAAAATTGCCTGTAGCGTTTCTGTATATACCACAGCCCGCATACCGCCCAAAACAGTATAAAGTCCTGTTAATATGACCGTAGCTATGGCTCCCGTCCAAAAATCTATACCCAATAATGCAGAAACTACCACACCACCTGCATAAATGGTCACCGATATTTTTGTTAGCACATATGCAACAATAGAGAAAACAGATAACACCCATCTAGATCTAGCATCAAAACGTTTCTCTAAAAATTCTGGCATAGTAAACACGCCACTCCTAGCATAAAATGGTAAAAACACCCAACCCAGCATTAATACAACCCAGGCATGTATCTCATAAATAAGCAAGGGCAATTTATTACTTGCTCCCGTGCCAGCTAAACCGACGACATGTTCTGAGCCAATGTTTGATGCGAATATTGAAGCACCTACTACAAACCAGCCAACGTTTCTGCCGGCTAAAAAGTAATCTTCCGTATTATCTTCTTTTTTCCTGATTACCCATATGGCTACACCTACAAGTAATAAAAAATAGAGTGAAATACTGATCCAATCTAAATGGTCTAATTGTTGCATGGTATGGTTTATTTAACTGTGAATTTGAAAGTGGTTTTTGTCAGGTATTTTTCTTCCGGAGTTAGTACTACAGAAGGAAAACTTGGTTGATTTGGTGCATCTGGAAAATGTTGGGTTTCAAAACAAAAGCCACTTCTTTTTGCGTAAAAACCACCGTTTGGTCTTGGTAGCTTACCAGCTAAAAAATTTCCTGTATAAAATTGCATACCTGGTTGATCCGTAATTACTTCAACACCTCTGCCCGATTCTGGGTGATATGCCTTTGCTACACGCCTATACCCTTTATCAGAATTGTTCAACACCCAGCAATGATCAAAACCACCACCTAAAGTAATTTGATCGTTGTTCATGTTTATAGCTTCACTCACCAATTTTGGTATTCTAAAATCGAACGGTGTACCATCTACAGCTGCCAACTCACCTGTAGGAATCAGCGAAGCATTCACTGGCACAAATTTGTCTGCATTGATCTCCACAACATGATCAATTATAGGTTGAGAGAAATCGCCCGATAAATTAAAATAGGAATGTTGTGTAAGGTTTACAATGGTAGTTTTATCTGTAGTTGCTTCGTATAAAACATCAAGACTGTTATCAGAATTTAGTGTGTAGGTGACCGTTGTTTTTAAATTACCGGGAAAACCCTCTTCCATATCTTTACTATAGTAACTAAGTTTTAAAGAAGCCGAGGTTTTATTTTCCTGAATATCTTCAACTTTCCAAACCACTTTATCAAAACCTACCACACCACCATGTAGACTATTTTCACCATTATTTTTTGCTAGTTGATATTCGTAATTGTTTAAGATGAATTTCCCTTTTGCAATACGATTTCCATATCTTCCAACAAGAGCTCCAAAATATGGGTTAGGTTTTTCGTACTGTTCCAAGTTTTTGAAACCTAAAACAACATTCTTAATATTTCCATCTTTATCAGGAGTTTCAACAGCTGTTATTCTTCCTCCAAAAGTTATAATGCTTACTTGAATTCCGTCCAAATTATACAGTTTGTATAACTCTACCTTCTCCTTATTTACCGTAACACCATAATTACTTTTTTTAATCCTCATTGAAATTTTATCATTTTGCCAAATCCCCTTAACATATTCCATGTTGAAATCTAAATATATTATCAAAATAGCAATAATCAACACCAAATACTTAGATATATTAATCAATTTCATAATAATATGTGACAAATATTCATAAATTAATGAAAACGAACTTCTTACAATAATTAGGGAGACTTATTTTTATTTTTTTAAATCGAACTAATTTTAAATGATTCTAAATAAAAAAATACAATCATCAGATTAACATTTTCAGGGTTTATTCCAAAATTAGTTCTCCCTGCGTTTTTCACTTGCTCCCGTAATATTATTTAGATATAAAAACCATTTACAAGGCAAATCAAAGCCTTTAAAAAACAACTAACACATTTATTAATAGCCAACTATAGAAAAAACTATAGACCTTTTCTACCAAAAACGTGGTTCAGTTCAATTGAAACTCATTAATTTAGGTTCGCAAAAAATGAATAATGGTTTTGAATAATTATCGCAAAGAGGACAAAGTACTACTTGCTATAGATTGTATAATTTTTGGATTTTATCAAGAAGAATTAAAAATTTTGCTCGTTGAACGAGACTTTAAACCAGCTAAAGGAGAATGGTCACTTATTGGTGGTTTTCTTAAAATGCAAGAAAACCTAGAAGAAGCAGCTGCCCGTGTATTAAAGAACTTAACAGGCTTGAATAATGTATATATGGAACAGGTTCATTGTTATTCTAAAATAGACCGTGATCCGGAAGAAAGAACCATTTCGGTAACCTATTTTGCCCTTATAAATATAGAACACCATTGTAAAGAATTACTGAGGCAAAATCCGATTAAATGGTTTGACATGAAAGATATACCTACATTGATTTTTGACCATAATATTATGGTTAAAGAAGCATTGACTCTTTTAAGAAATAGAATAAGTTGTAAGCCTATTGGGTTTGAACTTTTACCAGAAAAATTTACGATGCGACAGCTCCAAAAGCTTTACGAAGCTATTTTGGATACCGAACTGGATAAGCGAAACTTCATTAACAAATTCAACTCATTGGATCTATTGACAAAATTGAAAGAGAAAGATACGAGCTCCTCTAAAAAAGGTGCTTTTCTATTTGAATTTGATCAAAATAAATATCATAAAAAAGTAGAGAAAGGCTTTAGTTTTAAAATTTAAACACCCTTCTATTTTAAGACATTTTTGAGCACGGTAAGTTATTCAATCTTCGTAAATTTATCATACATTTTTCTATGAGCAAAAAAGCTACCATTTACGATATTGCAAAAGAATTGAACATTACCGCTGCAACGGTATCAAGGGCTTTGAACAATAATCCTAAAATAAGCGAAAAAACACGCAATCTTGTACTAGCTACCGCTACCAAATTAAACTACAAACAGAATAGGCTTGCATTAGCACTTAAAAGTGGTAAAAGTAAAAATGTTGGGGTCGTAGTACCTTTCATCAATAAAAATTTCTTTGCCTCTGTAATTCGCGGTATAGAAGATGAACTATATCCAAAAGGTTTTCATGTAATTATATCGCAAACCTATGAGGATAGAAACCGGGAGAAGAAAATTATACAGAACCTGTTAAATGCGCAGGTAGATGGTATATTATTATCTACATCTTTTACCGAGCAGAATAAAGATGAATTCAAGGAGACCGTTAAAAAAAGTACTCCTTTTATACTATTTGATAGGGTTTTAAGGTTCAATGAAATAAGCACTGTTACCATTGATGATTATCAAGGTGGTTTTGTTGCAACGGAGCATTTAATTGCACAAGGCTGTAAAAAAATTGCGCACTTTGACGTTGACCAAAGTATTGAACTTTACCAACATAGATTTAAGGGATATAAAGATGCACTGGCAAAACATAACATACCCTTTAGAAAGGAATATGTAATTTCCTTGCAAAGTAATATGGAGGCAGGTAAAGATGCGGCAAAAACACTTATGAATTTACCAGAACCACCAGATGCCATATTTTCATCTACAGACAACGGATTGTTAGGTGCAGTCAAATACTTACAAAGTAAATCTATTAAAATACCAGAAGATTTAAGCGTTGTAGGTTTTAGTAACGAACCCTTTACGCAATTTATGGAACCATCAATCAGCTCTGTAGATCAATCACCATTGGAAATGGGAAAAATGGCGGCAAAGGTCTTTTTAGAACAAATTGAAAATGATTCAAATGAAAAAGTTCAGAACAATGTGGTGCTGCCAGCAAAATTAATTGTTAGAAAATCGTCCAGCAAAACATAAAGATTATTGGACTATTTCTCTAGAAGTATTCTTTTTAGCTTCGACAATACCCACATAATCAATAAGACCTTCTTTAATCCTACAAATCAAATAAACTTGGTAACCATAAGCTCAATTGTGGAATATAAGTGACCAAGAACAGTGCAATGATCATTGCAATAAACAAAGGCAATAATGGTTTAAACACTTTTTCAATAGTAGTTTTAGCCACACCTACTCCAACGAACAGTACCGAGCCTACGGGCGGTGTACATAAACCTATACAAAGGTTCAAAACCATAATAATACCGAAGTGAACGGGATCAAGTCCTAACTTGGTTACCACAGGTAAAAATATCGGTGTAAAGATCAGAACGGCGGGAGTCATATCCATAAAAATTCCCACAAAGAGCAATAGTAAGTTTATGATCAAAAGAATCACAATTTTATTCTCACTTAAGCTTAATAGTCCAGAGCTTATATCTTGCGGAATATTTTCATAGGACAAAGCCCATGACATGCACATAGATGAACCTATCAATAACATTACAATTGCCGTAGTGGCAGAAGAATCCAGTAAAATCTGTGGTAGTTTAGGCAAGGTAATTTCCTTATATATAAAACCTAAAATTAAACTGTATAGCACGGCTATGGCGGAGGCTTCAGTAGCGGTAAAAATTCCCGTTACAATACCGCCAATTACTACCACAAGCATAAAAAGACTTGGCAAAGCATCTATGAATGTTTTACCTACTTGTTTAAAACTACTACGTTTACCTACCTTATATTTTTTCTTTTTTGCCCAAAAAGCTGCCACGATCATTAAAAAAAGCCCGGTCATAATTCCCGGAACGTATCCAGCTAAGAACAGGGCAGCTATAGATGCTCCCCCACTTGCCAATGAATAAACGATCAACACATTACTAGGCGGAATTATTAAACCAGTTGTAGCGGATGTAATATTGACCGCTGCGCCAAATTCTTTTGAATAGCCTTCTTTTTCCATTTCAGGTCCAAGTATACTACCCATTGCTGATGCAGAAGCCATAGCAGACCCTGCAATAGCACCCATTAACATTGCGGCTATGACATTTATTAAAGCTAAACCACCGGGAAAGGCACCAACTAAAGTTTTGGCAAAGGCGATAAGCCTATGGGCTATACCACCCTTATTCATAAGTTCGCCCGAAAGCACAAAAAACGGAATTGCCAAGAGGGCAAAACTATCAAGCCCCGTAGCCATCCGTTGAGATACCGTTGTAAATGCAGGCATGGCGGGTATACTTACCAGCATGGTCAACAATGAAGAAATAGCTATACTCCATGCTACCGGCGTACCAATGGATAGCAAACATATGAAGCTCAGTACTAATACTAAAATAGGTAAATGCTCCATCATGATTTCATATTTTTAAGGTCAGAAATTTTGTAATACATAATCAGTAATCCGCTAATGGGAATTATGATATAAACCAATGCCAGAGGTACTTGCAATGCAGGTGATTGTTGCCCCAGTACATATGAGATGTAAACCAAACGAGACCCTCCGATCACAAAAGCGAACAATACAAATAGTATTACCAGAATGGTTACAATTATCTTTAACTTTTTCTGTGTTTTCTCATTTTGCCTAAGTGGTAAAATATCAATGGCAACATGAAGATTACGACCCGACACATATGCCGCACCTAGAACGCCGATCCATATCATTAAATAACGAGCAAGCTCATCTGTAAATGAACTGGGGTTACCGGTAACATATCTTGTAAAAACTTGCCATAGTACGTTAATTACCATAACCGACATAATCAGCACCAAGGTCTTGCCTAAAACGGCGTCTATTTTATTTCGCATAGCAGACTATTTTGTTTCTTGAATTTGTTTGATAAGCGGATATATATCCTGATCATCCTTATAACCTTCATAGATATCTTTTACCTTTTCCGCAAAAAGTGATTTATCTGGTCGAATAATTTCAACACCAGCCTTTTGAACTTCGCGTAAAGCTTCCTCTTCTGCCTCTGCCCATAAAACACGCTGATATTTTACAGATTCTTTTACCGATGCACTCAACCATTTTTGCTCTTGCTCATTCAATTTATTCCATACATAAGTACCAATTAACAGAACATCTGGCAGCACCGTATGCTCATCTAATGAGTAGTACTTACAAACCTCATAATGCCTTGACAGGTAAAAACTAGGAGGATTATTCTCGGCACCATCAACAACACCTTGTTGTAAAGAAGTATAAAGTTCACCCCAAGAAATAGGAGTTGGCGATCCCCCAAGAGCCTTGACCATGTTCACTGCCGTTGCACTTTCCATTACCCGTATTTTTTCACCCACCAGATCTTCTGGTTTTTCTATTGGCTTGTTCATGGTATAGAAACTGCGACTGCCAGCATCATAATAACCCAAACCTTTTAACCAATATTGCTCCCCTTCGTTCAATAATTGCTCGCCTATAGGTCCATCAAGTACACTGAAAGAATGTCGACGATCTCTAAAGAGAAAGGGAAGACCCAATACCTTCATTTTCGGTGCAAAATTCTCCAATACCCCTACAGAAACTTTTGTCATATCTAAACTACCTATTTGCAAAAGCTCCAAACACTCTCTTTCAGTTCCTAATTGTTGACTAGGGTATATTTCAAGTTTAAGTTTACCACCGGAACGCTCCAAGAGATCTTCACCCATTTTAACCATTGCCTTATGTACCGAATGGCTAACGTCTAAACCATGACCCAGCCTTAACGTCTTTGCATCATTCTGGATGTCACAACCCAAAAAGGTGATGACCAAACTTAATAGCGATAGCAATTGTATACTTTTCATAGTATGGTTTTAAACGGTTTATAGGAACCTGAATATTAATCTTTAAAATTTGAAGTACTCTTTGGCATTATAATAACTTATATCTTGAATGATTTTACCTACCAAATCAAAATCTTGAGGCAGTTCTCCCCTCTCCATTTCTTGACCAAAAAGATTACAAACAATTCTTCTGAAATACTCATGTCTGGGATACGAAAGAAAACTACGGGAATCTGTCAACATTCCAATAAAACAACTAATTAGCCCCATATTGGATAAGGCATTTAGCTGCTTGGTCATTCCGTCTTTTTGATCCAGAAACCACCAACCAGAACCCAACTGCATTTTTCCCTTAACGGTACCATCATTATAATTACCGATCATGGTAGCCAGTACTTCATTATCTGCTGGATTAAGGTTATATAAAATGGTTTTGGTAAGCTTATCCTTAGAGTCCAATCTATTTAAAAATTTTGAAAGTGTCTCTGCCTGTGAATAGTCGCCTATAGAATCCCAACCAGTGTCAGGACCAAGAATTCTAGTCATTCTAGCATTATTATTCCGTAACGCTCCAAGATGAAATTGCTGAATCCATCCACGGGAGTGATATTGCTCACACAAAAACAACAATATAGAAGTCTGAAATTTTTCAGACTCTTCTAATGTCAACTGTATTTTAGCCCTTTTTTTCTGAAAAATATCTTCTATTTCCGCATCGGTAAAATTTCTAAAAGGCACATAGCTTAAGCCGTGATCCGATAAAGTACACCCATTAGCTTCAAAATAATCTAAACGCACGCCTAGCGCATCGCACAAAGATTTATAGGAATCAATGGACACATTACTTATTTCAGATAACTTATTAATATATTCCAGATAGTTTTCATTAGATATTACAATTGCTTTATCTGGTCTAAAAGCAGTGAACACTTTCACATTAAAACCGCTATTTTTAATTTTAACATGATGATCTAAACTATCAATTGGATCTTCTGTTGTACAAATAACCTCAACATTCATTTTGGTTATTAGATTATGACAACTGAAATCTGTTGTTTGCAGCTTTGAGGAGGCCTCATCAAAGATTTCACTAGCTGTATTCTCACTCAATAATATGTCAATATCAAAATAACGTTGCAGCTCAAGGTGAGTCCAATGATACAAGGGATTTCTTAAAGTGTAGGGAACCGTTCTGCCCCATTGGGCAAATTTCTCCTTTGCCGAGGCATCACCGGTAATATATTTTTCTTCAACACCAAAAGTTCGCATGGCACGCCATTTATAATGATCCCCATCTAACCAAATTTTGGTCAAGTTTTCAAATTGACGGTTATTGGCAATATCAATTGGTGGTAAATGACAGTGGTAATCTATGATCGGCATTTGCGAAGCATAATCATGAAATAATCTTTGTGAAAATTTATTTTCCAATAAAAAATCTTCCTTAATAAATGACTTGCTACCTACCACTGTTATATGTTTTACTTTTGGTTACATTTTCAAAAATAGAGGTTGAAAAATACACTTAATTATCCCCTATTTCTAAATGAATGTTTTCTTGGAATGCATTAATTCTATATACAACTCAATTTAATGCAATCGATTACACAAATATATCTTTTTTTAAAGATTTAGCAAATATTTTCGTTTAAAAATAAGATAAGGATTTTTTAAAGCACAACTTATTAACTGATTCTTAATTTTTGAATTAATTACCCCAAATTATTCATATTTCGTCAACTAAAAAGTGATTATAACGTGTTGGTATTTTTCTTCTTCCATAAAAATTGCATTTCAGCCCTGAAAAAAAGACGTTAAACTGACCATTTTCGTTAAATTGTTCATAAATACTATTATCTAATAGCCTCATAACTATATACAATCGACAAAGAATTGCGTAATTTGAATATTATGTTAACTTTGAAAAAAAAGCATCACATGGAGTTACTTGAAAAAGCTCAGGAATTTGAGAGTCGAAAAATGAGCAATATGTCCACTAGTGACCGAGTAGAAGCATCAAGAGAGGCAAAAGCACTTATCTTAAGCATCAACGAAGTTTATAAAGAAACTAAGGATCCTAGTTTAATGGACGTAATGAAAAGATTAACCGAGAAAAAGAAGAAGATTGAAAAAAGATTGAATGGCGTGCCATTGGTATAATTTCGATCTAAACTTATATTTTATTTATTTTTTAGATTAATCAATAAAAAGACCCCTTATAGAAATAAGGGGTCTTTTTACGTTTATTCATTTTAAACTTTCATTTTACCGAGCTAAACTTAAGTAATTTCTGCACTAAGTCCTGCTTGTAATAATTTTGAACATTGTGGTTTAAGTTCTTCATATTCTCCAGTTTTAACCGTGCATTTTCCTTTGTAATGTACAATTAAAGAACATTGCTCCGCCTGTTCAGGAGAATGTTCGCAAACTGAAATCAATGTATTTATTACATGATCAAATGTATTCACCTCATCATTAAAAAGAACGATTTCATTTTGCTGAACCGTCTCTTCTTCAAGGAGTAGTTCTTCGTAAATTTCTTCTTTTGTGCTCATATGAATCTCAATTAATACTAACTAATTTACATATTTTGCTGCAACCCAATTATTTCGTTCAAGGTTTTTTTCAAACTTTAACTCTAATTCGGTACATTTTTGCGAAATCATTTCTAAATCTTCGGTATAAAAACCACTTAATAATAAAACCCCACCTTTATTTAAACATTTCGCATAGCTAGGTAAATCGGCCAACAAAATGTTTCTATTGATGTTCGCAATGATCAAATCATACTTTTTATCCTTTAACAAAGTAACATCACCTTCATAAACCGATATAAAATCCATATTATTTCGTGCCACGTTTTCTTTAGCATTTAGATAGCACCAATTATCAATATCTATTGCATCAATATTCGTAGCGCCACGCATACCGGCCAAAATGGCTAGAACCCCTGTACCACTACCCATGTCCAAAACGGTTTTATTCTCTACATCTAACTGTAAAATATGCTGTAACATCATGTGCGTAGTTTCATGATGCCCGGTTCCAAAACTCATTTTTGGCTCAATTACAATATCATAATCTACCTGAATCTTCTCATGAAAAGGTGCTCTGATCATGCACACATCATCTACGATAATGGGCTGAAAGTTTTGCTCCCACGTAGCGTTCCAGTTTTCTTGCGCAATCTCTTTATACTGGTAAGTTATCTCAAAATTGGAATTTCCAAGAATATAAATGTCATCTAAAATATCAGAAGACCAATCTGTTTTTTGAATATATGCCAAAACATCATCCTCTTCCTCTACAAAACTTTCAAAACCGGCTTCACCCAATTCTGCAATGAGAATGTCTGAAGCCGGTTCTTTTGGTTGTACCTTAAAACGGTATTCAATGTATACGATATCGCTCATTATAGTTTAGTGAACTTAAATGGCATTTATAATCGCTATGAAATCATCTGCTACCAAAGATGCCCCGCCTATTAAGCCACCATCAACATCTGGTTTAGAGAAAATTTCTTCCGCATTACCCGGTTTTACACTACCACCATAAAGAATGGTAACATTATTTGCAATGGTTGCATCAAATGCCTCAGAAATAGTTTTACGAATAAATGCGTGCATTTCTTGCGCTTGTTCTGGAGAAGCCGTTTCACCTGTACCAATTGCCCAAACTGGCTCATAAGCCAAAACAATATTAGACCACGCAGATGGCTCTAAATTAAAAAGTACGTTTTTCAATTGGCTTTCTACCAATTTAAAATGGTTGCCTGATTTACGATCTTCTAGCTCCTCTCCAAAACAGAACATTACACGAATGCCTTTTTGTAAAGCTGTAATTACCTTTTTGGAAAGTATTGCATCACTTTCTGCAAAATAGGCTCTTCTTTCCGAGTGGCCAATTATGGCGGTATCAACACCAATATTCAATAACATATCTGCAGATATTTCACCTGTAAAAGCTCCACTTTCAGCAAAGTGCATATTCTGCGCTATAACCTCAATCTTAGAATTTTCTAAAGTACGCACGGCGCTTGCTAAATTCACATAGGTTGGTGCTACCATTACTTCTGCATTCGTATCTGGTAATTTTGCAGATAACTCAGCCAAAAGTGTTTCTGTTTCCGCCAAATTTTTGTTCATTTTCCAGTTACCTGCTACTATCTTTGCTCTCATATTTTTGTTTCTAGTTGTTCAGTTTCAGTTTATATTTATTCGAAAATCAAATTTTCTAAATCATTGTAATGTAATTTTTGCACTATGGTTCCTTTCTCCAATACTAAAACTCCCGGGTTAGATCTAACAATAGTTTTAAGTGTAGTTTCATCTGTAAAGTAAAAATCAAACGCCAGATTGTTTTCTTTTTTCAACGCATCTGTTTGATCAGGACCGGAAGCAGACATACCTATAACTTTATAACCCGCTTTTAACGCCTTATCCGTCACAGCTTTTATTTCTTTGAAAACCTCAAGATTGGACTTACGCAAATCATATGCTATGACCATTACCAATTTAGGCTCTTGCAATAATGATGCTGCAAAATCTTCTCCGTTTTGTTCTATAGTGAAATCATGAACAGGTGGTTCATACCCTGCTTGAATTTCTTTAGTTTCCACATCTATAAATTCCCCGTCTACCGTTGGGTAATCTCCGTTGGTGATATAAATTTCCTCATTGCCGTTGACATTAAACTTCCATTTATATTCAAACACCGCTTTTGGAGCATCTGCAGGAGTGTTCATACCTTCCTCTATATTCTTGCCAATTTCATAAGGTCTAAAATCAATAACCGGTAAATGGTTCAATACATAATACACATACCCTACACAAGCAATAAAAGAAACATATAGTACAGACATCAAGGTCTTAGAATTCACTAAAGGAGTTATATATTTTCTACCAACATATATAATTAAAATCAACACCAACAGTACCACATCTTTCGTAAACGATTCCCACGGAGTCAATTTAATTGCGTCGCCAAAGCAACCGCAATCAGTTACTTTATTAAAATATGCAGAATAAAATGTAAGGAACGTGAAGAAAATTATCATTGCCAATAAGGTCCACACAGTAAGTTTACGTTTATAGCCCAGAATTAGCATTACCCCAACCATTACCTCTACGATTACCACAAGTATAGAAATGGCCAATGCGAACGGAGTTAAAAAAGGAAGGTCCAATACACCTTGGCTGAAATACTCTTCTAGTTTAAATGAAAAACCAACGGGATCGTTCAGTTTTATAAATCCGCTAATGATAAAAAGTATTCCAACAAAAATTCTAACGACACCTACTAAATACTTCATTCTTAATTTTATTTTTCTGATTCTGAACCTAAATGTATTAATGCAAAGACCGCATAATTGATCATATCTTGATAATTGGCATCTATACCCTCACTAACCAATGTTTTACCCTTATTATCCTCTATTTGTTTTACGCGAAGTAATTTCTGTAAAATAAGATCTGTAAGTGAACTTACCCTCATATCTCTCCAAGCTTCTCCATAATCATGGTTCTTGTTCAACATAAGTTCTTTCGTAATTTTAATATGCTTGGCATATAACTCCACAGCCTCTTCAGTAGAAAGATCAGGCTGATCAGCTACACCTAATTCTAGCTGAATTAGTGCCATTACCGAGTAATTAATGATACCTATGAATTCTGAGCGTTCACCTTCATCAACCTTACGAACTTCATTTTCTTGAAGACTACGTATACGTTGTGCTTTTATAAAAATTTGATCCGTAAGCGAAGGCAATCTTAAAATTCTCCAAGCGCTGCCGTAATCTGACATTTTTTTCTGGTATAGATTTATACAAATCTCAATTACCTCATCGTATTCCTTTGCCGTATCTAGCATGTAATTCTATCTAATTTGTGTAAATTTCGCTTAAAAAATTGTAACCATCAAGATAGATGGTTTAAACTTGGAAAATGCCACAAATTCCTTTTAATTATTGATAATGACCATAAACTGTAACGGCAATCTTATTTCTCTTGAACGACCCAAAATAATGGGCATTTTAAATGTTACCCCAGATTCTTTTTTTGATGGCGGTAAATATAAGGATGAAGCAAGTGTACTGAACCAAGTTGATAAAATGCTAAATGAAGGCGCAACATTTATAGATGTAGGAGCTTATAGTAGCAGACCAGGTGCCAAAGAGGTTGATGAGGACACAGAATTAAAACGAATTACACCAATTGTAAGTTTAATAATCAATAAATTTCCAGATGTTATTCTTTCAATAGACACTTTTAGAAGTAATGTCGCTAAAGCATGCATTGAAAATGGTGCCGCTATAGTAAATGACATTTCCGCAGGATTACATGATAATAATATGTTGAGCACTGTAGCCAAACTAAATGTACCATACATTATGATGCACATGCGCGGTACACCCAAAAACATGCAGCAACAAACAGATTATAAGGATATTTTAAAGGAAGTACTTTTTTATTTTTCAGAAAGACTTGCTGCCGCAAAAGCATTAGGTGTTAAAGATATTATTATTGATCCAGGATTTGGTTTTGCAAAAAACCTGGAACAAAATTTTGAGCTTTTAAAACAAATGGAAGTAATGAGTATTATTGAACACCCTTTACTAGCAGGTATTAGCAGAAAATCAATGATTTACAAGACATTAGACGTAACTGCGGACCAAGCTTTAAACGGCACCACAGCATTGCACATGGCCTGCTTACAAAAGGGAGCGAAAATTCTAAGGGTGCATGATGTTAAAGAAGCTGTAGAGTGCACAAAACTATATGAACAATTAAATGCCTAAGTTTATACTGATTTCTTAATTTTACTAAAACGGACCTGATTGGATTTTTTAAATTTTATTGATTTTAAGATTACCGATGTTTTAGACATCATCTTTGTTGCCGTGCTCCTATACTACATTTATAAGCTGGTAAGAGGCTCTGTTGCCATTAATATTTTCATCGGAATTGTCATTGTTTGGGCATTTTGGAAATTGACCGAGTTGTTGGACATGCAAATGATCAGTAGCATGGTAGGTGCATTTATGCAAGTTGGACTTATTGCTTTGATCATTGTTTTTCAACAAGAGATCAGAAAGTTCTTGCTAATGATCGGGTCAACCAATTTTGCCAACAAAAGAAACTTTGTAAAACACTTTAAATTTTTAAAGCAAGAAGGGATTTCTACAGAAACCGATGTAGACGCTATAATTAAAGCTTGTGAAAAAATGGCCAGTACCAAAACCGGGGCCATTTTAGTAATAGAACGTAGCAACTCTTTAGATTTCATTAAAAGTTCTGGAGATCGTATGAATATTGAAATCAACCAACCCATTCTAGAAAGTATCTTCTATAAAAACAGCACATTGCATGATGGTGCCGCAGTCATTGTTGGTAATTATATTGTTGCAACAAGAGTAATTTTACCAGTGTCAAACGAGCGAAACATCCCCCTTCGTTTTGGATTACGACACAGAGCTGCAGTCGGTATTAGTGAAAAAACCGACGCCCTAAGTATAGTGGTCAGTGAAGAAACAGGACTAATCTCCTATATTAAAAACGGGGAATTTGTTTTGTATGATTCTATCACCCAATTAACTAATATGTTGAAACAAGATTTGGTGCAATGAATTGTAAGAACTGCCAAAACAACTTAAGAACGGATTATAGTTATTGTCCCCATTGTGGCGCTAAGGTAATTAGAAACAGACTTTCAGTAAAGAATTTATGGTATGATGCTACCGAGCGATTTTTCAACATTGACAATACCTTTCTTATAACATTTAAACACCTTTTTACTAAACCTGATGAAGTTATTGGAGGATACATTAGCGGTGTTAGAAAGAAGTACTTAAACCCTATTAGCTACCTCACCATAGCAATTACTTTTGGCGGTCTTTTTGTTTATGTCTGTACCGAGTTTTACCCTAATGCTTTAGATTTTGATTTTAAATATGAAAATTCTTCATCTTTAACTGATGCCGATAAAATGGCACAAGATTTTCAAAAGCAATGGAATACTTACTTGTTTAAATATCAAAGTCTCTTCTATATAGCTATGCTACCTTTTCTTGCTTTAATGTCAAGAGTAGTTTTTATCAATAAAAAACAATTTAACCTTAGTGAGCATTTTGTAATAAACATCTACGCATATTCACATATTTCCATAATTGTCAATACCGTTTACATGTTGGTTTTATGGAACTCCAAACTACTTTTTTACATTTCCATGGTCAATTTGGTATTTCAAATTGGGTTCTTTACTTGGGTATTTTACAAACTCTTTAATTTGACCATAAAGCAGACCTTATTGAAACTTTTATTCTTTCTTGTTTTATTCGCTACGATTTGTTTTATACTAATGTTAATTGCAATAGTATATAGCCCTTTTCACGGACACATTTCAGCAAATGACTCCTTGATCAAGCAACCTCCTCAGCTAAGAACTGAGCCTCATACAGATTACTATAATAACCACCTTTTTTAAGAAGTTCTTTATGTGTGCCTGTCTCAACGATGTTACCGGCATCCATTACAATAATTTTATCCGCTTTTTTAATGGTAGCTAATCTGTGAGCAATTACGATAGAAGTTCTCCCTTGGGTAATCTTATCCGTAGCCAATTGTATCAATTGTTCAGAATACGTATCTACGGACGATGTAGCTTCATCCAATATTAAGATACTAGGATTACTTACATATGCACGTAAAAAAGCAATTAGCTGGCGTTGACCACTAGAAAGCATGGTACCTCGTTCTTTTACATTATAGTGATAGCCACCTGGTAGGCTGGAAATAAATTCATCTACCCCAATAGCCTTGGCCGCTTTTTCTATATCATCAACAGATATACTTTCATCTTTTAAAGAAATGTTATTTGCAATGGTATCGGCAAAAAGAAACACATCTTGTAATACTACGGCAATATGAGATCTTAATGAAGATAATTTATAGTCTTGAATGTCAACACCATCAACCTTAATTGAACCTGAATTAATTTCGTAAAATCTGTTCAATAAATTAATTATCGTACTTTTTCCGGCTCCTGTAGCACCAACAATAGCTACTGTTTCTCCTGCTTTAACATCAAAGGAAATACCATGTAACACCTCTTCATCTTCCAAATATCCAAAATGAACGTTTTCAAAAGAAATATCACCACTTACCACTTCTTTCTCATAAGAACCTACATTTTGTATGTGACTATCGGTATCCAAAATTTTAAAAACCCTATTAGCCGCAACCATACCCATTTGCAAGGTGTTGAACTTGTCCGCAATTTGGCGCAATGGTCTAAACAACAAATCTATCAACATAATAAAAGCAAATAACGTACCTGCAATATCAGTTGAAATATTCGCTACATTCTGTAAGCCACCGTACCAAACAATTAACCCTACCGTTAAAGAAGAAACAATTTCAGCAATAGGGAAAAAGATAGAATTATACCATACCGTTTTCAACCAAGCTTTTTTATGCTTTTCGTTTATTTCCCTAAACTTGGCGCTTTCAATTTTCTCTCTGGTAAAAAGTTGAACGATTTTCATTCCTGTAATTCGCTCCTGCACAAAGGAATTTAAATTTGAAACCTCTGCCCTTACCTCGGTAAACGCTACTTTCATCGCTTTTTGAAACCATCTAGTAGCATATACTATAATTGGCAATAATGCAAATACGATTAATGATAACTTCCAATTAATAAACAACATGACCATTGCCGCAACGACCATTTTCAATAAATCGGCCACAATGACAAAAAAACCTTGACTAAAAATCTCTCCAATTCGTTGCATGTCTGCAACAGCCCTAGTTACCAAAACACCCAATGAGGAATTATCAAAATAGGTCATTTTAAAAGAAAGCATTTTCTTGAAAAGACTTATCCTTACATCTTTGATCACAGATTCTCCTAACCAGTTAGCGTAATAATTGAACGCCAGTTGAAAAATTACCTGACCAAGCAAAACCACCAACATAGCAACCGTTAAATACAATAGCATTTCTTTATTGCTGCCCTTAATGGCCTCATCAATAATTTTTTTTACGATCAAAGGGGTAAGAATAGCAAAACCAGACAATAATATGGCAGACAATGCAACGCCATAAAATGTAATTTTGTACGGTTTTGTATAGGCCAGTAAGCGTTTAAAAAGACGAGTGTCAAATGCTTTGCCAGAATCCTTATCCATTCTTTAAAATAGTATTGGGGTAAACAATAGAGGTCAAATATAGTCCTTTTGCAGGAACAGAAACGCCTGCCATTGTCCTATCCTTGCTTTTTAATATGGTATTAACATAGTCAGGTGAATATTTCTCCAATCCTACATTAATTAGCGTACCAACGATAGCCCTAACCATATTTCTTAAAAACCGATCTGCCGTAATGGTAAATACAAGCGTATTATTTTCTAGCTTCCATTGTGCTTCTCTTAGGTCACAGATATTGGTAAAGACATCTGTATTGGATTTAGAAAAACATTCAAAATCTTTTTTGCCCAATAATAGTTCAGCTGCATCGTTCATTAGTTGAATATCAAGATCTTTTTTTACGAAATATGCAAGGTCCGTAGAAAAAGGATCCTTGCTTTTTGTAATATGATACTCATATGTTCTGGAAGTAGCATGAAAACGTGCATGTGCATCTTCTTCTACTTCAAAAATACGGTCTACCGCAATGTCATTTGGCAAATAAGAATTAAGTCTGAACACATATTCAGGAATATCACCCAAGCTATCAACATCAAAATGGGCATACATCATTTTGGCATGAACACCAGTATCTGTACGTCCTGCACCCATTAATGCAACCGGACTGTTTAAAAGTTTGGACATCGCTTTTTCCAGCACTTCTTGCACTGTAATGGCATTTGGCTGATTTTGCCAACCGTGATACGCTTTACCGAAGTATGAAAATTGAATGAAGAATCTCAAAAGGATATACTAGTTTTGTATTTGACAAAGGTATTAAAAACCATACGTTTTAACATTCTTGGTACCCACAGTAAATAGGAAAACTTAAACGTTGGTTATTTTCATTTTTCATGGAAAGTCAATAAATATAAAATTGAGCAATAATAATGACCAAAATTCTTCTTCTTTCCGATACACATTCTTATATGGACGACGCCATATTAAAACATGCAAGATGGGCAGACGAAGTATGGCATGCAGGGGATATTGGGAACTTAAAAGTAACCGATGCACTTGCAAAACTTAAACCACTAAGAGGTGTACATGGCAATATTGACGATCATATAATTCAAAAAGAATTTCCTGAAAACAATAGATTTTTCTGTGAGGGAGTTGATGTTCTTATTACCCACATTGGAGGGTATCCACCTAAATACAATATTAGAACACGCGATATTATTAAAGAAAATCCGCCTAAACTTTTCATTTGTGGTCACTCTCACATATTAAAAGTAATGATGGACAAAAAGTTAGGGGTACTACATATGAACCCTGGGGCCTGTGGAAAACATGGGTTTCATCAAGTACGCACCATGTTACGTTTTGTTATCGATGGAGACAATATTAAAGATCTTGAAGTAATAGAGCTTGGAAAAAGGTAAAAACAGGGCGTCTCTTAACACTTACACCCTGTATTTAGCTAATTAATATTCAAATGATACGCCCAAAGAAATGGTACCACCATCGTAGACATTTTTTCTATCTACCAGAAAACCGGCATAATCAGAATATTGCGCAACCAAATTAAAATGGTCTGTAATCTTATACATTGACGTAATTCCGTAATTTGTAAATGTGGTACCCTCACCAAATAAGAAAGATCCACTTTGCACATTATTCTCAGAAGATAATCTTTCTTGAATTTTCAATTTTCCAATAAGATATAGCTTATTAAAGAACAAATGTCCTAACTCAACCCCGGCTTGAAATTGGTTACTGAATCCTTCAGTTCTAAAATTTACACTTGAAAATGCCGATGCATATGTTTTACCGTTTTTAAAACCATGGGATGCGGCCAAGGTTGTCCATATATTAAATTCACCATCAGAAACAGGTAAATTTATTTCATCAAATTGACCAAAGGCATTTGGCTCGTTAGATCTTGCAAAGTTAGTACCATCATTAGTAGGTATATCCAAAGCAACCTGTAAAGACAAAGGAAAGCTTTTAAGTAGCTTATACTTAACTCCCAATTGTATATTACCTACACCAGCAACAGTTTCTGTAGTGCTAAAACTATTTAAACGAACAATTGGCAAATCTACTATTGCCGTAAACCTATCGGAGATACCGTATTCACCGTAAAGCAAGAGTCCGCTGGTTCTAAAATCGCTTCCTTGATCAGCCAATCTACCCTCTGTTGTATAATAATTATTAGAAGAGAAATATGATGCCGAAGCTTGAAGATAGAATCCCTTTGCCCCCCTTGTCCATCCGCTTTGCGCCTGCAGACCAACAGTAAGCAAGCAAAAGCAAATACCTAAGAAGATTTTTATTTTTTCCATAATTCTGTTTTTTCAAATTATAGGCCACAACATTGAAAACCTATAAAAAAAGCCTTTGGGAGACATAGAAAAACAGAATCAGGTGTCTCTATTCCCAAAGGCAATCAATATTCTATTTTTTAGTTTAATGCTACATTTCCAAAAGGAATATTAGCCGTAGCACACCAAAGAATAATGTGTGTGTATTTAGCATCAGGCATTGCATCTAACTTTATGAACATTTCACCATTACCGGCAACGTTACCAATAAGCATTAGATCTGGGTTACCATTAGCTGGATCGGCAGTGAAAGTGTCTGAGGTAGAAAAGAAAATACCTACGGTACCAGTACCTAATTCAGTTGTAAAATCATCTCCAAAATGCACAAAATAAGAACTTTCGGTATCTACACCCAATTCAACCAAACCTTGGGTAGGCGTGCCACTTTCTGCTACCAAATTACCGCTTAATGAAACGGTTAGGTCACCAACTGGCATTGAAGAATCTACTTCAACCGTTTCTGTTTCAACCACAGTTTCCGTAACGGTTACTGTTTCTACATCATCATCTGAGCAGCTAACAAAGAATGTTGTTACGGCACTAAGTAATAATACAAGTGTAAATTTTCTGTTTTTCATAATCGTAAATTTTTAAAATTGTTTTAGTTTAAAACAGGATATTAACGACTATCGCTAACCTTGCTGTTTCTTGAGGACAAACATAAAACCACGATATCACGAAGAATTCAAGAAAAAGTAAACAGTTTATCACATATGGTTGAAATACTGCAATATTTCTGTGATATTTAAGAAAGTGGAGACATAAAAAAACCCGGTAACTACCCCGGGTTTTAACGCACTAATACTACTAAGATTACAGGCTTAACGTAAGCGATCAACAGATTTTACAAGATCTTCATCCTTTTTTATTGCCCTATTTGCAAGGACCAAAAAAATGATAGAAAATACTGGAATCAGCATCCCAATACCCTTCTCAGAAACCGAAGTTTCTCCGGATAAGTTTAGTGATCGGTAAACGAAAAATCCTAATAAAAAAACGTTCAATATCATGTTCAGCCTGTTTATTACAAACTGAGATTTTCTATTTTTAAATTGTACCATAGACCAAATAGCCAAAACGGCACTTGCGTAAAATGCGATAGAAATGAGCAATTCATTGTTTGCAAAAACTTCTGTACCATCTACATTAATCCACAGATTAAAGAAGAACGGAAGTATACCCGTAAGTATTGCAACAATTACTAAAAAAAGGCTCTGAATTCTTTGAATCATAAATCTAATATCGCTTTCTAATTGCAAAAATACAGGTCTTTTCAAAAAATATAACCATTTTATTCAAAATAATTTGTAATATTGCTACGTTATCACGTCATAACACCTACCAGTTAAGGAATAACTTTCCTTATAGATTATCCAAATAAAATTATTTACTTCTTACAATACAAACTACTTATATAATTTATTCTATTACTTAATGTTTGAGATTTCAGATTTAAAATCGAAAAAGCTACCTGAGCTTCAGGAAATTGCTAAAGGACTTAAGGTTCCTAAATTCAAAACCTTGAAAAAACTAGATTTAGTTTATCAAATTTTGGACCTACAAGCCGCCAACCCAAAAGTTGCCGCAGCTATTGCCCCCACAACCACTGAAGAGGCACCTAAGCCTACAGAAGAAAAACCGAAGCCTAAACCTAGACCTAGAGCACGTGTTGCACAAAACACCAAAAAGGATGCTAGTACAGACGCTAAACCGGCTACGGCAAAAGAGACTCCCGTAAAAAAGGAAGCTCCGCAAGAAAATGAGGTTAAAGAAGTTACTGAACAAAAAAGACCTAGACCAAGACCTAAGTCTTCAAATCAGTCAAACAATAACAATAATAAGAATTCGCAACAGAATAATAATCATAAGAAGAAACCTAACCCAAGGACTCCTCATGACAAAAGTAATTTTGACAAAGACCTTAAAAACAGGTACAAGGAGCCGGAATATGAGTTTGATTCCATAATAGCCAGTGAAGGTGTGTTGGATATCATGCAAGATGGATACGGTTTTTTACGTTCTTCCGATTATAACTACCTATCATCTCCTGATGACATCTATGTTTCTCAGTCGCAAATTCGTCTTTTTGGCCTTAAAACAGGTGATACCGTTTTAGGTAACGTAAGACCACCAAAAGAAGGTGAAAAGTATTTCCCTCTTATTAAGGTAAATAAAATTAACGGCATAGACCCTCAGATCGTACGCGATCGTGTATCATTTGAGCATTTAACTCCGTTATTCCCACAAGAAAAATTCAATTTGGCAGAACGCCAAAGTACAATATCTACCCGTATTATTGATTTGTTCTCACCTATTGGTAAAGGGCAAAGGGGTATGATCGTATCGCAACCTAAGTCTGGTAAAACCATGTTACTTAAAGATATTGCGAACGGTATTGCTGCAAACCATCCTGAAGTTTACCAAATTATTTTGCTTATCGACGAAAGACCGGAAGAGGTTACGGATATGCAACGTAATGTACGTGGTGAAGTTGTAGCATCTACTTTTGACAAAGAACCGACTGAGCACGTAAGAGTTGCTAATATTGTTTTGGAAAAAGCAAAGAGATTAGTAGAATGTGGTCATGACGTAGTAATCCTTTTAGATTCCATCACACGTTTGGCAAGAGCCTACAATACTGTTCAACCAGCTTCTGGTAAGGTATTAAGTGGTGGTGTTGATGCTAACGCATTACATAAGCCAAAAAGATTCTTTGGTGCTGCACGTAATATTGAAGGTGGTGGTTCACTGTCTATCATTGCAACAGCCTTAACTGAAACTGGGTCTAAAATGGACGAGGTTATTTTTGAGGAATTTAAAGGAACCGGTAACATGGAACTTCAATTAGATCGTAAGATTGCAAATAGAAGAATTTTCCCTGCTATTGACCTTACTTCTTCAAGCACACGTAGAGATGACATGCTACTTGATGAAAACACCCTACAACGTATGTGGATAATGCGTAAGTACCTTGCAGATATGAATCCTGTAGAAGCCATGGAGTTTATTGAGCAACGTTTTAAACAAACCAAAAACAATGAAGAGTTCTTGATGACAATGAATCAGTAATTCTTTTTAATTATAATTTTAAATCCCGATTTCATTAAGAAATCGGGATTTTTTATTTTGTAGCATACCCACTATAATAAACTACCCTAATAATAACATCAAAAATTAAAGCTGCTATTTTTTTGATATCTTTATAAAATCAGAAAGAACTATCCCCCAGTCTTTTAGCATTTTTCTTTAGTAAACACTTAAAATCTCAGAAAATGAAAAGACCATCTATCCTAATCAGTAAAATCTTATGCACCATTATCATCTCTGCTTTTATGAGCTGTAATGATCAACCCAAAGAGCAAGACCCAAAGAAACCGGAAAAACCAGTGGTATTAGCTCCTCAAGAAATAGTACCTATTTCACAGGCAAAAAATATGTATGACTCATATGAAAAAAGGCGGGTACCATTAATACAACGTTATGAAGACTCCATAAATAAAATAACTAAAAGAGATGAAGAGTTTCATGTTGGCAGATTTGTTTACTACGATTATAAAACCATCAAGCAATATTTAGAATATATTGAACAAGAAGCTGCCGATGCCGGAGTTGAAATTTCCACATTAAGACTTTACTACTCCAACTACCCAAATGAGGAATATTTCCCTCAAAGCAAAGAACCGATCAAACACCCAAGACAGAACAGCATTATGCTCTCCCCTACTTATAATGACGGTAAGCGTGATTATCTTTTTTATATAGCTCAAGGAGCAAAGGGCAAACAAGCCGTACCTATGAACAATAGCTTTGAACCAATAAATGAAGGTTATGGCAATAATAATGACCCCAATACAAAAGCATATGCTTCATTTGCACCAAAAACAAGTACACCAAAAGCTGTACCGGCAATATTACAAGGTCAAGAAAGTCTAACTTTGAATAGAGGCACAGGTGTACCGCCGCCAAAAAACCAATAAACATTTCACAGTCAAATAGCCCGTTAAACCATGTTGGAGTATATTTTAAATAATTACTACATCTGTTTCTATTTCATAGCACTGGTTTTATCCATTACCAAGTATAGGCTATACTACGATACCATCTTAAAATATTTACCCATAATATTAAGCTACGTTTTATTATCAGAAATACTAGGTGCTATCGTTAGGGATGTAGATGATATACAATTAGTTTATATACCTGAATATTATAATTACAACACTATAATTTTCAATATATTCGACATTGTATTCTATCTATATTTCTTTTATATTTTCTATCAATTAATTGAAAACAAAAGAAGTAGAATTCTCATTAAATATGGTGGTGTATTATTTTTATTGACCTGCATAGTCAATTTGTTTTTACAAGACTTTTACACCGAACCTCAGAACTATGCAATTATTGCGGGTGCAATAGTATTAATATTTGCGTGCCTAACTTATCTATACAAGATATTTACAGAAGAACAGAAATTTATACCTAGAAAAAACTTGCTATTTTGGATCAGTTTAGGATTACTTATGTTTTACATCTGTTACCCTATTTCCATGTATATATTGTCTTTTGATTATCAACTGTACACTACATACAATCTCTCTAAGTATCATTATATATCAATAGCGACAATGTACCTCTGCTTCATCATAGGTTTTCTATCAATGAGAAGACTAAGGTTACCAATGAGGCAGACAAACTAAAATTTAGCCCATAAAAAAAGCCTCCCAGTTTTGGAAGGCTTTTTAATTTCTTAAGGCAATATCTTACAAAGCGGCAACGTGCTTTGCCAACTTACTTTTTAAGTTAGCAGCTTTGTTATCATGAATAATGTTACGCTTAGCTAAACGATCGATCATACTAACAACACTTGGAAAAAGAGCCTCTGCATCTTTCTTAGATTCTTCTGCACGCAATCTCTTTATAGCATTACGTGTAGTTTTATGCTGATATCTGTTACGTAAACGAACTGCTTCGTTTCTTCTAATTCTCTTTAATGCCGACTTGTGATTTGCCATTTTATTCTCTGTTATAATTTCTTCGGATTTTCATCCATTTAATTTTGTAGTCCGTAGGGGAATCGAACCCCTGTTACCAGGATGAAAACCTGGCGTCCTAACCCCTAGACGAACGGACCATTATGTCACTGCTTTGGAAAATTATCCAAAAATTTAATTTTGTAGTCCGTAGGGGAATCGAACCCCTGTTACCAGGATGAAAACCTGGCGTCCTAACCCCTAGACGAACGGACCATACTTTGCGCAATTGCGGATGCAAAAATACAAATATTTTTCACTATCGCAACACCTGAATATAATTTTTTAAAAAAATTAATATGCTTTTGCAAATAACACCCTTTTTTGAGACGGTTTACCACTAACCATACACACACCTTCTTCACTCTTTGCATCAATAGGAATGCAACGTATAGTGGCTTTTGTCTCCTCCTTCACTAGTTCTTCCGTTTCTTTACTTCCATCCCAATGAGCAGAAATAAATCCTCCTTTTTCTTCTAAAACTTTTTTGAATTCATCATAAGAATTCACTTCGGTTATATGATTATTTCTGTAATCAAGTGCTTTCTGGTACATATTCTTTTGAATATCGTCCATTAAGAACTCGATTTTTTCAACTACATCTGCAGCATTTACCGTTTCTTTTTCCAAGGTATCTCTTCTTGCCACTTCATAAGTACCATTTTCCATATCTCTTGGTCCAATAGCCAAACGTACAGGCACCCCCCTTAATTCATATTCATTGAACTTAAACCCTGGTTTGTGCGTATCTCTATTATCAAATTTCACTGAAATACCTTTACTCCTTAGTTCTTTCACTAACGGATTAACAGTTTCCGAAATTTGGTCCAATTGATCAATTCCTTTATAAATAGGTACAATAACAACTTGTATAGGTGCTAATTTTGGAGGAATAACTAAACCATTATCATCACTATGAGTCATTACCAAAGCACCCATTAACCTTGTAGATACCCCCCATGAAGTAGCCCATACATGCTCTTTACCGCCTTCCTTGGTCGCAAATTTAACATCAAAAGCCTTAGCGAAATTCTGGCCCAAAAAGTGAGATGTACCTGCCTGTAAGGCTTTACCATCTTGCATTAAAGCCTCTATACAATATGTCTCAATTGCCCCTGCAAATCTTTCACTTTCGGTCTTAGTTCCTTTAATTACAGGCACCGCCATATGATTTTCAACAAAATCAGCATACACGTTCATCATTTGCTCTGCCTCTTCTATGGCTTCTTTTTCCGTAGCATGGGCCGTATGACCTTCTTGCCATAAAAATTCTGCCGTTCTCAAGAACAATCTTGTACGCATCTCCCAACGAACCACATTTGCCCATTGGTTAATTAATAATGGTAAATCTCTGTAGGACTGTATCCATTTTCTATAAGTATCCCATATAATAGTTTCAGAAGTAGGTCTAACAATAAGCTCCTCCTCTAGTTTAGCTTCTGGATCTACGATTATACCGCTTCCGTCTTCGGCATTCTTTAACCTATAATGTGTTACAACTGCACATTCTTTTGCAAAACCTTCTACGTGACTTGCTTCTTTACTTAAATATGATTTTGGAATAAACAATGGAAAATAGGCGTTCTCATGTCCGGTCTCCTTGAACATTTTATCCAAACCAGCTTGCATCTTCTCCCAAATACCAAAACCATATGGTTTTATGACCATACAACCTCTAACACCGGAGTTTTCGGCTAGATCGGCCTTAACTACCAATTCATTATACCACTTGGAATAATCCTCGCTTCTCTTTGTCAAATTTTTACTCATTATCTAGACTTTGGCACAAATTTTGTGATTCTTTGTATGTAATAATTGGGTAAAACTAGTTATTTTTAATATGTTCAACAATATAATTTTGATCCGATGATATATTCCTTACCCCACAACAAACTTCGCAACATTACAATGTTGGTAACCCTGGCAGTTTTTGCTGCTTCTTGCGGTACCTACCAACAATCTTCATATTATGACAATGACGGCATTTATTCAGACGACGTTGTAAGAACGGTAGAAAGAAGACCTGAACAAAGAAACTACAATCAAAATACTTCAGAAAACGATACCTATTCATCTTATTTTGGTGAAAAGGCGGATCAATATGATCAAATTTTGGATAGCGAGATCTTTACCGATGTCGATTCTTATTCAAGTAATAATTTAGACGAAGAAATTACTGAAGGTCAACTGATTGATTATTATGCCAATTCTAACGACTATGAAGGTTATGGTAGCTGGGGCAGCAACAATTCCGATGTAAGCATCTATATTCACAATAATGGATGGAACAATTGGGGCTACGGAGGATTCTACGGATGGAACGACCCATATTGGGGCTGGAACAACTGGGGTTGGAACAATTGGGGCTATGGAGGTTACTACGGTTATGGATGGAATAGACCATGGGGATGGAATAGATGGAACAATTGGGGTTATGGCGGATTCGGATTTGGCTACGCAGGTATTGGTTTCGGCTGGAACCGTCCTTTCTACGGTTATGGATACGGTTATGGTTATGGCAACGGGTATTACAATCGAAATCGTGGATTTTCCAATAGAAGCTATGCAGTTAACAACTCAAGAAGAGGCAATTACAATAGAAACACAACAAATAATAGCGGATTATCTTCTACAGCGGCTAGAGGTCGTTCTAATGTAAACACCAGAGGTAACTCACCTAGGTATAGAAGCACCACTTCCAGAGCGACAACTTCTAGAAGCTCTGCAAACACTCGTAGTTCAAGAACGTATTCTGGCAACTCTTCTACAAGAAGAACTGTTGGTGTGGACCAAAACAGAGCATACAGAACAAGCAGAAGCACTAGAGCAACACCAAGATATAGCAGTTCCTCTAGAAACTACAGCAGCAGATACAGTAGCAGCCCAAGAACATACAGTTCTAGCTCATCTAGATCAAGCAGTAGGGTTAGCGTTCCCAGAACGTCTACCTATAGAAACTCCGGTAGTAGTTCAAGAAGTTATTCTTCGGGCAGAAGCTCAGGAAGTTCTAGCAGATCTTATCGTAGTTCCGGCAGCAGTTCTAGAAGCAGTAGTTACAGTTCTGGAAGAAGCAGTACTAGTGGCAGCTCTTACAGAAGCTCTGGAAGCAGCTCTAGGAGTTCAAGCAGTGGATCCTCTTCTAGATCATCTGGTTCTTCAAGAAGCAGCAGCAGTAGAAGAAACTAAAATCTAACATTTATCAACACTTAAATATTGCTATGAAAAGATATTTGACTTTCGTAATACTAATGGCATGTGCCATTGGTAGCGCTCAAAATATAAACGAAGCCTTACGTTACGGTACAGAAAACCTACAAGGTACCGCTCGCTTTCAAGCTATGGGCGGTGCATTTGGGGCTTTAGGTGGCGACCTATCCTCCTTAAACATAAACCCTGCCGGTTCAGCGGTATTCAACAATAGCCTTTTCACCATCTCGGGGTCCAATTACAATACCAATAATGAAGCACGGTATTTTGGTGACACCAACATAACAAAAGACAATACTATTGAATTAAATCAAATTGGTGGCGCCTTTGTTTTCAGGAATACCGACTCCAATTCCGATTGGCAGAAATTTACCTTGGCTTTCAATTATGATTTGGTGAACAATTTTGATAATGAATACTATGTTTCAGGAAGTAGCACACAAGGTATAGACACGTATTTCTCCGAATATGCCCAAGGCACACCTTTTGGCTCCATTCTTGTACAAGATGGTGAATTTTTAGAGGAAGCTTATTTAGACATTGGTTCAGCACAAGGCTTTAGGGATCAACAAGCATTTTTAGGATATTATGGCGGTATTCTTGACCCAGAAACTGAAGATGACGCAAATACTAATTATGTAAGCAACACGCTTTATGATTTTGTGGAGCAAGATTTCATAAGAAGAACAACCGGGTACAATAGCAAGTTTACCATCAATGTAGCTTCACAGTACAAAGAAAACA